>DBDJ01000023.1:48630-75562 GCA_002293525.1 Lachnospiraceae bacterium UBA935 | reverse complement strand
GGATAAAAATGGGGAAACTCAAACAATTGAAGCTTGACACGGGCTGTTTTTGAGTATATAATGATAAAAACCTGTGAAGAAGAGCAAGTACTTCCCGTAACATGTATTTCAGAGAGCCGCAGAGGGTGAGAATGCGGTATAGATGCCGGGTAGGAATGGGCTTCTGAGGGCGATTTGAATGACCGCAAGGTCTAGTAGATGAGACGGAGAGGTACTTCGTTAACAACACAAGCATATGTCAGTATGCTATGAGCGGATGTTTATTGCATCAAGCCGGGTGGCACCGCAGGAGTTTACTCTTGTCCCAGCAATTATTGGGATAAGGGTTTTTTTATGTCCTTTTATCCCATACTAAAAAGGATGAGTGCGCTTTAAGCGTGCGGATAGGAGAAAGGATGAGTGATAAGGTGATGGAAGGAACAACTGAAAAAATGAACGGAAAGACGGTGGAAAGAGAGATCCCCTACAAAATTTATCTGGAAGAACAGGAAATGCCCCGCCAATGGTATAACCTCCGTGCTGATATGCAAAATAAGCCGGCCCCCCTGCTAAATCCCGGTACGCTGCAGCCGATGACAGCAGCAGAGCTGGAGGGAGTCTTCTGTGCCGAGCTGGTAAAGCAGGAACTGGACGACAGCACGGCTTTCTTTGATATTCCGGAAGAGATTCTTAACTTTTATAAGATGTACCGGCCGGCGCCTCTGGTAAGGGCGTACTGCCTGGAAGAGAAACTGAAAACCCCGGCTAAGATCTATTACAAGTTCGAGGGAAACAACACCAGCGGAAGCCATAAGCTGAATTCGGCCATTGCGCAGGCTTATTATGCCAAGAAACAGGGACTGAAGGGAGTGACGACCGAGACCGGTGCCGGCCAGTGGGGAACGGCACTTTCCATGGCCTGTTCTTATCTGGACTTAGATTTAAAGGTCTATATGGTTAAGGTATCTTACGAACAGAAGCCTTTCCGCCGGGAAGTGATGCGTACCTATGGTGCCGTCGTGACACCGTCGCCTTCGGCAGAAACCGCCGTAGGGCGGAAGATTTTGGCGGAATTCCCCGAAACGGGAGGCAGCCTGGGCTGTGCCATCTCAGAAGCGGTTGAAATGGCGGTTACCAATGAAGGCTATCGTTATGTGCTGGGCTCGGTATTGTCACAGGTGCTGCTTCACCAGTCGATCATCGGCCTGGAAGCCAAGGTAGCCATGGATAAATATGGGATCCGTCCCGACGTAATCGTCGGCTGTGCCGGCGGCGGCTCCAATCTTGGCGGTCTGATCGCGCCGTTTATGGGCGAAAAACTGCGGGGCGAGGCCGATTATCGGATCATTGCCGTGGAACCGGCATCCTGCCCCAGCTTTACCAGAGGGAAGTACCGCTATGATTTCTGCGACACCGGAATGATCTGTCCGCTTGCCAAGATGTATACTTTAGGCAGCGGGTTTATACCGGCCCCCACTCATGCGGGCGGCTTGCGTTTCCACGGCATGAGTTCGATCCTCTCTCAGCTCTATGATGATGGACTGATGGAAGCCAGAGCGGTAGGACAGAAGGAAGTATTTGTAGCCGCAGAGCAGTTCGCCAGGGTGGAAGGCATCCTGCCGGCGCCGGAAAGTGCCCATGCCATTAAGGGAGCAATTGACGAGGCGTTGAAATGCAAGGAAACCGGTGAGGAGAAAACGATATTGTTCGGTTTGACCGGTACCGGGTATTTTGACCTGACCGCCTATGAAAAATTCCACGACGGTAAGATGGAAGACACGGTTCCGACGGATGAGGAGCTGCACAAAGGCTTTGCCAAGATTCCGCAGTTTCCGGGAAATGAGATCGGATAAGAAGTCGGTGTCTGAGCGGCTATATTCTTATGAAGGCGGGCGGTTCTGCGTGAGATCCATGTAAAAATTAGCCAGTGCCACCCGCAAATAAGGCATGACCCAGATGAAACCTATGCAGCAGCTGAATAATCCCAGTAAAAACAGCGGTATAAAACTAATCCACAGATGAAACAGCCGTCCTTTGTGGCCCGCCATTAAGACAGAACTCATCCGCAGGATATCCTTAGGCGTGCGGTCGGCAAAATCCAGCAGCAGGAACATGGCCTGTGAAAACACCAGAGAAATATAGCAATAAACGCCGATACCGATTGCTGTGAAAACCAAGCTTAGGATGAGAAAATGATACTGGCCGGTGCTACGATATACGATCAGAAGGACAGATGCCGGTAGATTGGCAAGTAAACTGGCTCCACTTAAGACACATTGGATAATAACGATTTTTTCCGTCTGATAAGTAAAGCCGTAAAAGAGATCGCGGATGCTGAGCGGCTCGTTACAGCAGATCTTCAGCGACATAAACAACACGCCGATCCGGACGACACCGGCAAGAAGATTGACAATAAATGAAACCAGATAAAAAAAGATGACCCCGATGAGGGTGCTCTGATCTACAAAAGCGAGGGGGATCGTCTGCAGAAACGACGAGATCAGTACGACAATTAAAAAAGCCGCAGCGGCTATGGGGTACTTTCCTAACAATTGTCCTGTAGCCATAGTTTTCAACATGGCTACAGAGCGGTATGCCGGCGTAGAGCTTGCTTGTGCCTGTCCGGCTGGCGTGTGTCCGGCCGGTGCGGGTCCTCTCTGAGTGGGTCCTGTCTGCATGATAAAAGTCTCCTGATTAAACAGCCAAATCCATATTCATGCCGACCAGCCCGGCGGCATCGGCAGCTTTTTTATTCTTTTGGTATGGATTCGATTCGTCACTGTATCTTATTTTCGTGCTTGTGAGTCCTCCGGCGACATAGTTGCGCCCGCATTCGGGACAAACTGCCATTTTGATGGATACGTTAGCCGAGATCACTTTGCCGTTATTTTCGGCGGCTTTACTATAGGCATTGGACACATGTTCCTGTTCATGAGCGCGGACAGCGGCCGGAGCTGCTTCCGGGGAAATATGTGTCGGTGATTTGAAAGAAACGTTTTCGTCGGAACCGTCCTGATATGTGCGGTTGGCGCAAGTCTCGCATTCCGCCGGAGAAGATGCTTTGCCGGGAGTGGCCACGGTAGATTCACCGGGATTTTTGACGCCGCCGGCAGCTTCCGTACCGGAAACAGCACCGGAGCTTTGTGTGCCGGTGGCAAATGGATTGCCCCAAAAACTATATGCGCCCAGGTTCCCGATATTCATAGCCGTCTCCCTCCTGATAATATAGTATGCGGAATGTATGAATCCTTGCAAAACAGTAATTCGTATTCATGTGCTTATTCAAGTGCTTATAAATGTACTAATTAATGTCCTTATTAATGAGCTATTGAGGAAAAAATTCAATCAGCTGCCGCATCATGTTCTCATAGGAATCACCAAATAACATTTCCGAGGACTGTCCGTAAACTTGCTGCATCGTCTGGTCGGTCTGTCTTCCGAAATCTAACAGAACTTCGGGATTATTGACTAAATAAATGATGTTAACTGCTGTCAGTATCAAGGAAACTGCGATTCCGCCGACAGAACACAGTAAGCCTACTTTGGCACTGCCGGACAGCTTGCGATCGAAACCCTTAGATAAAAGTGCCAAAATCCCTCCGATGCAGCCTAAGACGATCGGAAGGTAAAAAGTCATGCAGGTACTTAACGCCGCAATGCCTAGTATCATCGCCGCGCCAGCCATCACTTGACCGGTAGGGTGAGTGGGCTGGTCATAGTAGCCGTAGTTTTTGTTTTGATTATAAAAATACTCCATTAATACTTTCCATATTTGTGACGTTTCTGATAGTGCTTTTATTTTATCACTTTTAAGAATAAAATACAAATCAAATGTGAATTAATTTCGCTGTCTGACTGGCTACTTTCAGCGAAAACAGCTTACAGCGAAATAATTCGCGAAAATAATTCAATATTGAAAAATATTGACATTCTATCTATAATAGAGTTACTGTTCACAGCCAATGTCATTTACTTAGAGAAGCAGGATTCGACGGATCGGGAGCAGAGTAGGCAAGACTTGATAAGGAATAGAAAACTTATTGGCTTCTTTTTGTGCAAGTTCCGTCTAAATTGTGGAATTCCCGAGCCCCCAGCTACTCATATCTAAACTTATTGACATGACATGGTTTATAAAGGAAGAAATGGTATTAAGAAAAAAGAAAACTAAAGTGAGAGGGTTACGGATGGACATATTATTAAAGCTAAAGGAAGAACTGAAAGTAGAGAAATGGCAGGTTGAAGCCGCTGTAAACTTAATTGACGAAGGAAATACCATACCGTTTATTGCCCGGTACCGTAAGGAAGTGACCGGCTCGCTGAATGATGAAGTGCTGCGCGACCTGCACGACCGGCTTATCTATCTGCGCAACCTGGAAGAAAAGAAAGAACAGGTGTTGGGAAGCATTGAAGAACAGGGCAAGCTGACAGAAGAGCTGCGGGCAAAGATCCTGGCGGCAGAGACCTTGGTGGTCGTGGAGGATCTGTACCGTCCTTATCGTCCCAAGCGGAAGACAAGGGCCAGCGTGGCTAAAGAAAAGGGTCTGGAAGGCCTGGCGGAATTTATCCTGGCGCAGACGACCAAGGTACCCGTGGAAGAAGAGGCGGCAAACTACATTAATGAAGAAAAAGAAGTGACATCAGCAGAAGCGGCTATTCAGGGTGCGAAAGATATTATCGCGGAAAGCATCTCTGACGAAGCCGATTACCGCATCTATATCCGTGAAACCACCATGGCGGAAGGCAGTATTATCAGTGCCGCCAAGGATGAGAAAGTACAGAGCGTGTATGAAATGTACTACGCCTATGAAGAGCCGTTGAAAAAGGCGGCGGGTCACCGGATTCTCGCCTTAAACCGCGGTGAGGCGGAAAAGATCCTTACGGTGAAGATCGCAGCGCCGGAAGAGCGGATCTTACAGTTCCTTGCCAAAAAGGTCATTACGGCGGACAACCCCTATACCAAGCCGATTCTGACCGATGTGACAGCGGACAGCTACAGCCGCCTGATTGCTCCCGCCATAGAACGGGAGATCCGTAATGAGCTGACCGAAAAAGCAGAAACGGGAGCCATTGGCGTATTCGGTAAGAATCTGGAGCAGCTTCTGATGCAGCCGCCGATTGCCGGCAAGGTGGTTCTGGGCTGGGATCCGGCCTTCCGTACCGGCTGTAAACTGGCCGTTGTGGATCCTACCGGTAAGGTGCTGGACACCCGCGTAATTTTTCCGACCGCGCCGCAGAACAAAGTGACGGAGTCCAAGGAAATCGTTGCCAAGATGATCAAAAAATACGGGATTTCCCTGATCAGTGTCGGTAACGGCACCGCCTCCCGGGAATCCGAACAGATCATAGCGGCGTTGATTAAGGAACTGAATATCCCGGTCCAGTACATTATCGTCAATGAAGCCGGTGCTTCGGTTTATTCCGCAAGCAAGCTGGCTACCGAAGAATTCCCCCAGTTTGACGTCGGCCAGAGAAGTGCGGTTTCTATTGCCCGCAGACTTCAGGATCCCTTGGCGGAACTGGTGAAAATCGATCCCAAGTCGATCGGGGTAGGCCAGTATCAGCATGACATGAATCAGAAGAAATTAAGTGATGCCTTAAGCGGTGTCGTCGAAGACTGCGTAAATAAAGTCGGGGTAGATCTCAATACTGCCTCCGCTTCGCTTTTGGAATATATCTCCGGGATCACGAAGGTGATTGCCCGCAATATCGTTGAATACCGTGAGACCAACGGCCGTTTTTCCGACCGCAAGCAGCTGTTAAAAGTAGCTAAGCTGGGTCCCAAGGCATATGAACAGTGCGCCGGTTTTATGCGCATCATCGATGGGAGCAATCCGCTGGATGCCACCAGTGTCCATCCCGAATCCTATGATGCCACGATGAAGATCCTGAAGCGCCTCGGATTACCCTTGGAAGATTTGAAAGAGCTGCAAAAGAAAGCAGCTTCCCGCAAAGGCCATCCGACTACTATCGCTGCTGCCGAGCTGCCGTCCGGTACTGCGGCCAGACAGCCGTCCGGTGCTGTGTTCAGGCAGCCGTCCGGTACTGCGGCTCAGCCGACCGGTACCGCCGGATCTTCGTCAAAGCAAAGGGAATCGCAGGGTCAGCGGATCGTCATCCATAATACCGATACGGCGATGGGCAAAGCCCTTGCCGCCGCTATAGGAGGCATGGTGCCGGAGAATGAAAGCAAGGGAAAAACCAGCGGCGGAAACCGTATGGCCAAGCCTGAAAACGGCAAAGGCAGTCGAGTTTCCCCTACAGGAAAATGCGACAGCGTGGTCGGAACCTTGGAAAGAAAAATACCCGATAAGAAAGCCTTGGCCGCGGAGCTTGGCATCGGCGAGATTACTTTGGCAGATATCTTAAAAGAACTGGAAAAACCGGCCAGGGATCCCCGTGAAGACATGCCGGCTCCCATTCTCCGCCATGACGTGCTGGACATGAAAGACCTGAAGCCCGGCATGATTTTAAAGGGAACTGTCCGCAACGTGATCGACTTTGGTATTTTTGTGGATATCGGCGTCCATCAGGACGGACTGGTACACATTTCCCAGATCACTGACCGGTTCATCAAACATCCTTTGGAAGCGGTCAGCGTCGGAGATATTGTGGACGTCCAGGTTCTCGGCGTGGAAGAGGCGAAGAAACGGATCAGCCTGACGATGAAGATCGGGAAGAAATAGCGGTCTCTACATAATAATTACCGAATTGCTTTGTATGTGGGCTATCAGGTGCGATTCCCGGTTTTATCATGACACTGTCGGGAGGGGCATCCTGATAGTACCATTCATTAAACCGAGTGACCCCTCTGAACTCAGCATGGGGATCGGAATACACGACAGTTTCATGGAAGTCCCAGGGATCAGGTCTAAGGTAGAACAAAGCATTCGTGTAAGGGACACCGGATAAGTCCGCCACGGGAAAGCCCAGGCTGTCGGCGTACATAGCGGCCTCGCCATACCCGTCATAAAAAATGCCGGCAATCATACTCCGGTATCCTTCGCCGAAATATGCGGATGTGAAGCTTAAGAAGGATATTCCCAGGATCACAGCCGTCACAGGTAATATCTGTTTAAAATAGCTCGATAATATTGAGATTCCGGTAACACAGAAATAAATGAGCGGAATCCATATCATATTGATCCTGTTGATATTCGTATGAATTACACAACCGACGAGCACTGACGCTATCATCCATAAGTGCATAACCCATTTGTATTTTTGGTTTTCCGCTGTTGACATAGCCTTATCTGTTAAGGCTGTTTCAGAGGCTTTGTGTTCCGGATGCGCTGCCCGGTTCAAGTAAAAGAGTCCAAACAGTGCAAACGGGGTCATATATTTATAAGTAATACCGAAGCCTTCAATCTGATTCCATGGCAAGCCGTCGTTTTGATGAATCACCAGATTCAGCAACGAGCCGGCATTGCTTAAGAATCCCGGAAAGTCAATTACGGACCGAAGCTGCGTCAGTCTGGGAGCTGTAAATATTCCGGAACGGATCTCCGGTAAGTCAAAGATATTCACCAGATAAAAACAACCGATCGGGATGGATAACAGGAGCAGCGGAACTAAAAATGAGACCGCCTTTTTTATTTTGCTACCGTCATTTCTTTTTGATAAGATGATAAGGATTATTCCGGGCACGATGACCACCATGGCAAATGCTACGGTTGAATAAGCATAGACCGATAAGGAAAACAAGGCGCCCGTTAAGGCATACTGCCAGGGCTTATTATCCTGAAGCGCACATACTAACATGGTAAAGGAAAACAGCAGCATATGGGGAAGGAGATTACAATCAAGCGCCCACCGCGACGCCATAATATGCCAGGGACAGATGCTGAAGAAAAAGGCCCCGAACAGAGCGGTATTTTCATTGTGCAGCCGCTTTAAAAGTACATAAAACACCAAAACGGAAGCAAGGCTCAGGCATGAGCTGGGCAGACGGACTACCCATACCGACAGACCGAACACCCATATCAAAGGAACTAAAAGGTAACTCAGCAGAACACTGGCTCCGCTGCCCCATGAAATATGATAGCTTGGCAAAAAAGTTCCGTTACGGTCGATACCGTAATGGGCAATTGACCATGCGTCGTATCCGGCGGAAGCCTCATCCTGATTTAACCCGCCGGGGATGTCAGGGAAGCTCCAGGCCCGCACACATACCGCAATGAACAGTATGAGGTAGATCAGATTCTTTTTATTATTCAATACCTCCTTGATAGCTCTCATATACTTACCCGATTATTTGACCGACCGTTACAGTGGTTCGGTTATTTGAGCGACCGTTACAGCGGTCCGGTTATTTGAACGACCGTTGCAGCGGTCCCATTATTTGTTTCGTGACAGATGAACAGCAAAAGCGCCAATTTCCGGTGTTATGTAAATGAGGGTCAGCTTTCCTTTTTCATCATATACAGCACTTTCATGGTCGAAGGTATAACCCCGACTTTTTAAGTGATAAACAGCCCGGTCTATATAGTTGGTGCTGATGGCGATGTGACCTTTGGTGCCGCGGCCAGGGCCTTTCATGATCTCAAATCCTCTCCCGACAAAAAAAGATACGGGTAATTCTCTGATGTCTGTGCCTAAGATGGCTGAAAAATCAGCGGTGACCGCTCTTGCTTCTCCGTCATCGGCAGTATTGATCCCGACATGACGCAGTTCAAGTCCAAGCATGGCAGTTACGGCTTCTTTGGTCAGGGCCGTGATTTTATCAAATTCGCCGGCGGCTATCATGTCAGGCTTGACCATAAAGCTGCCGCCGCAGGCAATTACCCGGTCAAAATCCAGGTATTCATGCAGGTTATCGGCAGTGATTCCCCCGGTCGGCATAAATTTTATATGGGGATAGGGGGCGGCAAGGGACTTGATCATGGCTAGTCCGCCGGCCGCTTCCGCAGGAAAAAATTTGATGACATCCAGGCCCAGCTCAATCGCCTGCCCGACTTCGGTTGGTGTGGCACAGCCGGGAATCACGGGGATCTGATGACTCAGGCAATATTTGACGACATGGGGATTCAAGCCGGGACTGACAATAAACCTGGCACCGGCCTGAACGGCCTGCTCAGCCTGTGCCGTTGTCAAAATCGTTCCGGCACCTACCAGCATGTCCGGAAAACGCTCCGTCATTACTTTAATACTATCACCGGCAGCGGCGGTACGGAATGTCACTTCCGCACAGTTAAGGCCGCCATTCCGTAAAGCATTGGCCAACGGCTCGGCATTTTTCACATCTTGTATCTCGATCACCGGCAGGATGCCGATGTCCTGGATTTGTTTCATTATCATGTCCATAACTTTGTCCTCGTCTTGTCTTAGTTTGACTTCTGTAAACTATTGTAATGGAAAGACGGAAAATATTCAAGGAATAAAGTACTCAGTAAGCAGAGATGTTATATATATTATCACTAAAAATAGCACAATAGTCCTGTATAAATTTCATATAGCGCACTAAAAAAAGTGATGATAATATAGTAATTAAAAGATATAAAGCCGGGAGAATGCAAGTAAGCTAGCTTAATACGCATACAAGATAGCTTGGAGAGCCAGCTATTTACGATCTAAGATCATTTTTATGCTGGGACAGGCAATTGAGATTATATGGTGATTAATTGATGAAAACCCTTTCTTATGAGCAGATGCAAGGGTTAGAAACCCCTTGTATGGTAGTAGATATGGAGCAGGTGCAGCGCAATATCCGCAAGATGCAGGAGATTGCCGACCGCCGCCGGTGTTGCCTGCGGCCGCATATAAAAACCCACAAGTCAACGGAGCTTGCCCGAATGCAGCAGGAAGCCGGAGCGTGCGGCATTTCCTGCGCCACGGTATCGGAGGCGGAAATCATGGCGGCGGCGGGGATAGAGGATATATTTATCGCCTATCCGCTGGTCGGCACCCATAAATTGATTCGTGCCGAACAGCTTTACCGCAGGGTCAAAAGGTTGATCCTGGCAGTGGACAGTGTGGAAGGCGCCAAGGCGTTGTCCCGTTTGGCAGTGTCCAGTAAGCTTATCCTGGAGGTGCGGCTGGAAATTGACACTGGTGCCGGACGGACAGGCATTCCCATGGCGGAGCTTAAGAAAACCGGTCAGGAGATCAGGGGCTTGGAAGGGCTTGCCGTGACCGGGATCTATACGTTTAAAAGCCTTATTTACCGTGGTCAGCCGACGAAGGATGCCGGACTTGCCGGAGCGGAAGAGGGTGCTATGATGGCGGAAGCAGCAAAGCTGCTCAGGGAAATAGGATTTGCGATCCGGGAAGTCAGTGCCGGCTCTACTCCTACGGCGGAGGCTTGTGCTGCTACCGGCATGGTCAGTGAAGTCCGTCCGGGTTCGTATATTTATTACGACCGGATGACTTATCTGGAGGGAGCCTGTGCGGCGGAAGAGATTGCGGCGGCTGTTTATGCTACAGTTGTCAGTACCCCGGAACCGTCGATGGCGGTCGTGGACGGGGGGAGCAAGACCTTTTCCGGTGATGTGGTACTGGCAAGTCCGCCTTTTTATTTTGACAGCTACGCTTTTTTGCCGGATCATCCTCATCTGCTATTGGAGCGGATGAATGAAGAGCATGGCATATTGCGTTCCCGTCAAGGACCGACAGGACTGTCAGTAGGTGATGTGGTAGCGATGATTCCCCTGCATATCTGTACAGCGGTGAATCTGCAGGATCATTTTTATGGCGTAAGCGAAAACAGGATCAGACAGATGCCGGTAGATGCCAGAGGAGCATTGGTCTGATCGGGGCAGGGGGATAGGTGGATAAGATGCCGGAAAAGACACTGATTAAGAACGGATGGATCGTCGACGGAACCGGCGCTGCGCCTTTTTTTGGAGATATTTTGATTGTGGATGGTAAAATAGCTGCAATTCGTGCAACGGACAGCAGCGAATCAGGATGCTACGGCACCTTGGCGGCCGGTGCAGATATGGTGTCAGCAGATGTCGGCAGTACAGGAATACAGGTGACAGATACTGCAGGAGTACAGGTGACAGATGCCGCCGGCCGGCTGGTGACCCCTGGTTTTATTGATATTCATCGCCACCTTGATTATGCAGTGCTGAAAGACGGATTCGGAGCAGCCGAACTGGCGCAGGGCATAACGACAGCAGTGTCGGGTTCTTGCGGCCTGACCCCTTTTCCGCTACGCAAGGAGACCGGGGAACAGCTTGCCGCCCTGCTTTCTCCTTGTCTGGGAGCCGGCGTCAGGCCGGAGCTGTTTGGGCACTACCGCGATTATGCGGCCTATCTCAGATCCGTTCCGTTAGCGTTTCATATCGGGAATCTGATCGGTTCCGGTTCTGTCCGCATTGCGGTAAAAGGATATTCCCAGAGCGGTTTTACGCAAAAAGAACTCGATGAGGCCTGTGGACTGGTGGATGAGGCTATGGAGGCGGGAGCTTTAGGGCTGTCCATGGGCCTCATGTATCTGCCGGAGTATTATTCCACCAAGGACGAGCTGACGGCTTTGGCACGGGCGGCGGCCAGACGAGGCGGTGTGCTGACCTGCCATATCCGGGGAGAAGGAGACAGCCTGGTGGCATCAGTGGCGGAAATTATCGGCATTGCCAAGGCGGCGGAGATTCCCTTACAGATCAGTCATTTTAAATCTTGTGGGGCTAGGAACTGGCACCGTGAGATTTATCGGGCGATAGAGCTGATTGAACGGGAGCGTAATCGGGGGATGGATATTCATGTGGACTTTTATCCCTATACCGGCGGCGCTACTACGCTGCTGTCTCTGATTCCGCCCAAGTTCCGGCGGGCGTCAGAAACAGCGATGTGGAACGAGATGGCCGGCCCCGAGGCTCCGGCGGCACTGGAACAGGCTCTTGCCAAGACACATCCGGGCTGGGATAATTATATCGAATCCTTGGGTATGGAGAGGATTCTGATCACCCAGGCTCTTTTGGCGGAAAATCAGCAGTATATCGGCAAGACCTTGGCTGACATCCGGCAGACCGGGCGTAATCCCTATGAATTTATCTGTTCCTTGCTGGCAAGTGAGCAGGGCAAGGTCGGCATCATCGTGATGAGCATGTCGCAGGCCGATGTGGATGCAGTGGCCCGCTTACCCTATTCTCTGGTGATTTCTGATGCCCTATATGGGGAAGGCGGTCTGGCTCATCCCCGGCTTTATGCGGCTTTTTCCAAGATACTGCGGGATCTTGTGGCAGAACGGAAGATTTTTGGCCTGCCCGAAGCAATCCGGAAGATGACCGCCATGCCGGCAGAAAAACTACATATCAAAGACAGGGGGGTTATCCGGGAAGGCTATTATGCCGATTTGAATATTTTCTCCTTGGAGGAGATCAAGGACTGTTCTGATTTCCGCCAAAGCGGCCGGCTTTCCGAGGGAATGGGCTTAGTGCTGATCGGCGGTAAGACCGTTTGGAAGGATCAGCAGGTAATTGATGGGAGGCAAGGGAGATTTATTGGTCTCTAGGAAGAAAGTGTAAAATTTAATTCGCACGGTTAAGGAGGCAGAATACATGAACGAAAACAAAGTGAACCCGATGTCAGAAATCGACACCGGAGCAGGAAAAACCGACACCGGAGCCGAAAAAACCGGAGCCGAAAAAAAAGGAGCCGGAAAGCTCACCGGAGAACAGCTTGAGGCAAGAATCCGGGAGCTGGGTTTCGAGCTGCCGACGGCACCGGCTAAGGGAGGTATTTATACCCCTTGTAAGGAATTCTGCCAAGGGAAGCTGGCTTATGTATCCGGATGCGGTCCGGCAGTCAGCGGACAGAATATCACCGGAAAGGCTGGCGCAGAGGTTGATTTTGATGAAGCTTCGCAGGCAGCAGTGAATTGCCTGCTTAATGTGCTGGCAGTGTTGAAAGCGCAGCTGGGGGATCTGAGCCGCATAAAGAGTTTTGTGAAGATGCTGGTTTTTGTGGCCAGCAGCAATGATTTTTATGACCAGCCCAAGGTTGCCAATGCCGCTACCGGACTGCTGGCGGAGATATTTGGCGAGGAGATCGGCTGTCCTTCCCGTTCCGCCATCGGCGTTAATGTGCTGCCGGGGAATATCACCGTGGAAATTGAGATGCTGGTTGAGCTGGAAATGTGATAACTAGTAGTGCGTTCTTTCACATAAAGTATTCTGCGAAAGCCTCCCGGAACGGGCGGTATTTTCTTATCGCGTCAAAATACGATTCGTTCACCTGGATTTCCCGGTTGAAAAATGCGTATGCGACTGCCGCTTCGGTATAATACTCTTCATAGGAGGTATAATGCCCCTTTATTTCTTTTGCCGTCTCTTCCAGCATCTGTACGGCCTCTTCAAAGCCGAGCCATTCAAGATACAATCCGATCCGGCATAATAAAACCAGCATACTGACATCAAAGGCCTGAAAAACAGTGTCTTTCAAAAGAAAACCGTTCTTTTGGACAAACAGCACTTCGTCAAATACGAGATTCGGATTATTTTTCCGGTAAAATTGATCCTTATGCCCGGTGTGAGCGGCCTTCTTAAACAAATCTGTTAACTGGGCACGGGAATGGCTGCCCAGACGACAGGAACGAATCGCCGAAAGCAGCAAATCCCGGTTACGGATGTTGAATTTCTCTCGTAAGAACTGATTCATGATCAATAGCCTTTTTTTGAATTGATCAGGGGCAAGATCTTCCGCAAAACCGGATAGAAACCTCGGCGAAAGAGCCGCCTGGCCTTTCAGTCCACTCGCGACAGCTTCCCCCGCATTGTCCTGTCTCAGAATCAGTCCATGTTCTCTGATATCGTTGATCTGATAGGCCGGCCAGCCTAATAAAAGGCTGAAAAGAATATCTTTTGAGATTTGTGACATTTCGATTTTTTACCTATTCCCATTCCAATTTCTATACCAATTTCTTATTTCCTATTACTTGAGCAGGGTTCTTTTCTATATTTGTACTAAATCCAGGAGTATTTATAAAAACCCTAAAAAATATAACAATACATAGACTAAGGCAATCAGTGCCGATACCGCGATCAGAATCAGCCCGCCGCAAGTCAATAAGTCCGACTTCATTTTCCTTATTTGGAAGAGCTGCCGCTCTGTCACCATAAAAGGAAACGGGGCATCGGCCTCAGCTTGTTCCATTTGGGCATATAATAAAGCGCCCATAAAATTGTCATGCTTTGCGGTATGGCAAAAGAATAAGGCGTAATGTAAAAGGCGATATTTTTGCTGCATGAACAAGGACTGAAGCAGAAAGATCTGAGCCATCGCGGCGCCTTTGGTACGGAACCAGAAAGCAAGGCTTAAGCGGAACAGATTCCGGTATTCCTTTTGAGTAAGGCAGGTGTAGCATTTTTCGTATAATAAAGCAATGCGTCCGGCTTTTGCTTCTTTTTCAAAAATAATGCTTTTCATTTCAAAGAGAGAGGACTTTTTTCTAGTCAGTTCGGAGGCGTGGAAGCCATCAATATGGCATTTCTTGGCAGCTGAAATATTACCTGTGGCCAGATATGTCTCAGCAAGTGCCTCGGCTAATTTCCGGTCGCTGCTATAAATCTTGTAAGCCGCTTGCAGGCTGGGAAGGGCTTTTTCATATTCCTTCTGCTCATAGGCCTCCATGCCGTCGTGCCATAGTTCGACATAGTGTTCAAAATCCCAATTCATATCTGGATGAAACAGGGAAAAATCAAGTCTGGCATAGGAATGAAGAATCCAGCGTTTCAAAAAGGCCGGCTTCTGTTCCAGTGAAAACTCACTGGCGACCAAGGCCCAGACGGAACGGGGCAGATAGCAGCAGATATTAAAAATATAGGGGGCCAGTATCTCCAGTTCTTCTCGCACCGTTAGAGGGAGATTGACAATGAGATATTTCCAGCAGCTTTTGTCGATCCGCTGAAAAAAATCCCGATAGAGCAGCAGCATGTCATATAAGCACAGATACAGCAGATTTCTTGTTTCGTTCTCATCATTGGGGTTTTGATCATTCAGCAGCTGATATCCGTCTGCTTGAGCCTGTTCTTTGATCAGGAGCAATAGCCGCGAAACCTCAGGATCCATTTTTTCGCCGATTCTGATCCCAAACATGTCGGCTGCTTCTTCTAAACGCTGCAATTCATATAGGATATGGTCGATTCTTTGCTGCAGCGCCCATTCGCCGTCATAAATTGCCATGGCTTCCTGAAAATAGGTCAAAGCCTTATTATACTGTTTCTCCGCTTGGGCGCAGGCTCCCTGATAGCGCAATTCAATATACTTCTCATAATCCCATGTAATATCCGGAGTAAAGATCCGGAAGGTAAAATCAAGCTGATTCTGATAGGCGCTCTGTCGTATAAACCGCTTGGAATCAGGTAGATAGAATTTCTCGTTCAGGTATCGCCAGACATCTGTAGGCAGGTGATAACATTCATTAAAAAAAAGCCCGGCATTTGCTTTAAACATGTCGTAGAACTCAAAATTCATCGACAGGAAAAGCTGTTTCCACTTGGATTTCTGGATTCTGTCCCAGAAGCTATGATATAACGCATATGCCTCCTGAAAGTACGGGGCAATGTCGCTTTCATCGGCAGAAGCCGATGGGAAAACCGTGACCGGGATATCATTTCCGGACGGAACCCGGATGCTGTGTTCCAAAAGTTTGAGGATTTTCTCATATGCCTCACGGACCATCATAAATCCGTCGGGATCCTCTTCCGGATGATGCATGTGGACGGCTTTGTTGTAGGCTTTACGGATGGCCCGGGCATCGTCCGTCGGATCGATTGCCAGTATGGCCCACGGATTTCGGTTATTTTTAACTATGATACCAGACTTACTCAAGTTCGCCGCCTTGATCCCATTCGTCTAACATTTTACTGAGCTTAGTGGCGAATCGTTCTGTTTCATTCAGGTCCTGTTTTTCCAGAACAGCATAAAAATCGGATAAGACTCGGGATATATATTGGCGTCTGTCGCCCAGGCTTTCCTGATAAATCCTTTCCCCTTTTTCAATCAGATGACGGTATACCGCATTTTCACGCGGATGAATCTTTAGGGCGGCCAGCTTTTTAAGGCAGTCGTCCACCTCTTCTTCCGTCATGGTGTTACCGTTACTAAGGAAGACCTGCCGAGTGGTGACATTCGTAGAAACTATGGTGATTTCCACTTCCAGGATGCCGTTGATGTCATACGTAAAACGAATATCTACGACTTCTTGTCCTGCCGGTGCTCCTTTCACATGGACTTCCATTTCACCGATCAGAATATTCTCACTTGCTTTGCGTGATTCCCCTTGGTAAACGGCACACCGGATATCGGTCTGATTATCCGTCAGGGTACCAAACCTTTCTACTTTGCTGCACGGGATCGTGGTATTTCTTTCGATGATCGGGAAGTAGATGTCACTCTCAAGGATGCGCCCATGACGGTGTGCAGTCTCTATCCCCAGAGTAAACGGGCATACATCCGTCATGATATTTTCTTTCAGGGTTTCGTTGCGGTCTTTCATAGCCGCGGCGATAGCGGCTCCGGTCACGACCACTTCATCAGGATTAATGCTGCATAACGGATATTTGCGGAATATTCGGCCGGCAAAGGAACGGATCATCGGCATTTTGGTAGAGCCGCCCACCAAGATCAGTTCATCCAGATCCTGTGTCCGGATTTTGGCATCCGCAAGCGCCTGCTTAAGTGGAATACGTAGCTTTTCCAACAAAGCTTCGCACAGTGACTCGAACTGGCTTTGCGTTAATCGCAGTTGATAATCCTTGTCGCCGATCCGGCAGGTCATTTCCGCGCTGACGGACACGGACAGCGCCATTTTCAGATTCCGTGCCTGTTTTATAATGTGGGCTTGCTCTTGTGTGGACAGGCTTCCGGTTTCCAGACAGTTTTCTGATAAGAAGGCCTGAACAATTAGTTGGTCAAAATTTTCGCCGCCTAAAAAATTATCACCGGATACGGCGCGTACTTCCAGCAGGTTATCAAATAAATCAATTACGGAAACATCAAAGGTTCCGCCTCCTAAGTCGAAGATCAAGAATTTCAGTTCTTCTTCCCGAGTATGAAGGCCGTATGCCAAGGCGGCCGCAGTCGGCTCGCTGATCAGCCGTTCCACCGTAAGTCCGGCGATGTGGCCGGCTTCGATGGTGGCACGGCGCTGGTGGTCGTTGAAATAGGCCGGCACACTAATCACCGCATCGGTGACCGGCATCCCCAGATAGGATTCGGCATCCTCTTTCAGCGATTTCAAGACAAGAGCCGATAGTTCCTGAGAACTGAAAAACTGATTGTTCAAGGAAATTTTTCGGGATGTCCCCATGCTCCGCTTAAAAAGGGCTGCTGTTTTCTCCGGATTGGTAATCAGCCGCTCCCGTGCCGCTTCTCCCACGATAAATTCGCCATTATCCAGGACGCTTACTACTGATGGTGTTAAATAATTGCCGAGTGCATTGGGTATTATTTTGGTTTCGCCTTCATCGAAACAGGCGATCAGACTGTTGGTGGTACCCAGATCAATGCCGATTGAGATGGATTTGGTGTTCATTTTCTCCCCTTATGTATATACTGTGGATTATTATAGGATTATTATAGCTTTATTAACTATTTATTATTAGCAGAATAACATATCATGATGAAAATGTCACTGTTTTTCGAATTATTTTAGCTGTAAGCTGTTTGTTACTGTTCACTCCAATACCGTGTTATTAAGTTTACCAGGGGGGGGGCTCGGGGGCCGGAGGGCTGGACGGTCGGATTTTCTCTCTGGACGCGGCGTTTATAGCACTCCGAGGAACCCAGAGCATTTAAGTCTACTCAGAGGGGCTCCACTTGAATTGGTTTCCTCTGCATTGGCACTTAATGCGTTACTGTTCCAGCCTAGCCGAAGTGCATACGCCGTTACTCCACAGTAACTTTATGCACACAAATCGCTAAAAAGCGATTTGGCGCTTACGTAACTCGGGATTTTGCGCAAGAACAGCGCAAAACGCCTCGCAGTGGTCTGAGCTATAATCTTAATGCGTCCACCGAGAAAACCCGACCGTCCAGCCCTCCGGCCCCCGAGCCCTCACCTTGACAATAACTATAATTGGCATAGAAAGAACAATACAGGAACAGGGAAGGAACAATACAGGAACAATAAAGTTGACCATCTGCGGATATTATGGTACGATATCTGCGAGAAAATTAAGTCAATTAACACGTAAGAACTTTGTCACACGAAGACAAAATGGTCATAATACAGCATACGACAGGAGTCCAATATGCCAATCAGAATTCATAATTTCGGCGGAGCAATCGGCTGGAATCTGCAAAAGCTTTTCCCTAAGCTGTCCAGTGAGAGCTATCTCAAACTGCAGTTTATCAGCCGGCGAAAATCGCAGCGGGAATACATTGATTTTTTTACGGACAAATCAGAAAGCCCCTACCCCTGCATAGTTAATATCGAAACGATCAATCGCTGCAACGGTACCTGTGAGTTCTGTACGGCTAATAAAAATGCGGAAAAGCGTCCCTATATGCGGATGGAAGATGATTTATTTTACCGGATTATTGATCAGCTGAAGGACTGGGGATATAAGGGACATCTGACTCTTTATGGAAATAATGAACCTTACTTAGATACTCGAATTACAGAATTTCACAAGTACTGCCGGGAGCAGCTTCCGGAGAGCTTTATTTTCCTTTCCACTAACGGATTATTACTGGATATTGACAAGGTAAAAGCGATAGCGCCTTATGTGAATCAGTTGATTATTAATAATTACTGTACAGACATGAAGCTTTTTGACAATATACGGGTTATCTACGAATATGTAAAAGCACATCCGGATGAGTTCCGGGATGTGGATATCCTGATTCAGCTAAGATATAAGAAAGCGGTTCTGACCAACCGCGCCGGGAGCGCGCCAAACAAAAAAAACACGAAGAAGGTCATCACCGAAACCTGTCTGATGCCCTATACCGACATGTTTATTTTTCCCAATGGCAAATTGGGAATCTGCTGCTGCGACAATTTTGAGGTGAGTAATCTTGCCGATCTGAACGAGGTCGATGTGAAAGAAGCGTGGAACAGTGCCAAATATCAGAAGCTGCGGGAAGCAATCAAGAACGGCAGGCAGGATTATCCTTTTTGTAAATATTGTGACTTTATCGATGCGGGCTTGCGGATGGATGCCGTAAGGGATGTCCTGGAGCATAAAGAAATGCACGGGGCACGTCAGAGCCTGATTAGAAAATAAATACGGGCTGAAAATACTGGATATAAACGACTGACCCGGCCCGGGTCAGTCGATTTCACTTTCTTTGGCTTTTTCGTGGTATTCCTGTTCGGTATTCACGCTCCAGATATTCTGCTTGTCCGTAATCCCGCCCAGAATATTCTTTACCGCTTCAAAGGAAGTGCACATGGAATGGTCAATGTTATTGTAGCGGTGCTGGCCGTTGCGCCCGACGCAGAACAGATTGGGGATGCTGCTCAGATAGGCGGTCAGCTTATCGATGTCTTTGTAAGTATCAAAATAAGCAGGATAGGCTTTTTTAACGCGTTCGACATGGCTGTCGATCACTTCGCCGGCACTGTCGATCAGGCCCAGGGTAACCATTTCAGCGATGGCAAAACGGCTGAAATCAGCGTCACTCATGGTCCAGTAACGGTCGCCTTCGTTGCAGAAATATTCCAGGCCCAGCCAGACTGTATGCTCCAGATCTTTGATCATATAAGGCGACCAATTATTATAGATCTGGAAACGTCCCATCTGAACTGCTTTTTCATGGACATAGATCCAGCAGTCGGGTACGATGTTGTTTACTGTTTTCAGTTTGGTCTTATTGACCAGATTAATTTTCGGAACCAGAACGCCAAGCGTCATATAATCCCGATAAGGCAGGCCAGCCGCAATGTCGGCAATGTCTCGGGGAACGTCGTTCATGCCGCCGACTAGATCCTTGATGGGCATGGAAGAAATGACATAATCCCCTTTCATGCTGTCAAAGCCGCCCTTTTTTTCATAAGTCACGGAAGCGATTTGATTGGTCAGATTCTTGGTGATACCGGTTACTTTGTGGCTTCTTAAGATGGTACCGCCAAGCTCGGTGATCCGTTCGGCGGTTACATCCCATAACTGGCCCGGACCCAGTTTGGGATAGGTAAATTCTTCGATCAGGGAGGTTTCTACCTGACGCTTTTTGTTGCCGGGAATCAGCTTACCGAAAATATCCTTGATAATGGCCGCAATAGAAAGACCTTTTGTGCGTTGTGAACCCCAGCTGGGGTCGATCTCACTGGGATGCCGCCCCCAGAGATTTTCTGTATAATTCTCAAAAAACATCGAATAAAGCTTTTTGCCGAAGCGATTGATATAAAAATCCTCCAAGGAGACTTCTTTGCGTTTGTGGAAGACCGATTGAAGATAGCTGAAGCCTACCGACATGGTAGTGCCTAACCCCATATTTGCCAGCGTTTCAAACTTTAAGGAAATCGGATAGTCAAAGAATTTTTTATTAAAATAAATACGGGATACACGGCGTCTGGTTAACATAACTTGGTCAACTTGTTCCGGATCAGGCCCTCCCGGGATAACCGTTACCTTACGATCCAGCAGGATGTCATCATAAGCCGGACCGCCCTGTAAGGGCAGCATATTGTTCCACCATTGATTTACCTCAGGTATCTTGGAGAAAAAGCGGTGGCCGCCCATGTCCATCCGGTTTCCTTTATGATTAACGGTTTTAGATATCCCGCCCATGGCTTCGCTTTCTTCAAAGACCACTACTTCAAACTCCGGATTGCCCTGCGCATTTTTTTTCGTCAGTAATTCGTAGGCGGCGGTCAGTCCCGCAGGGCCGGCACCGATGACAAGAACTTTTTTCATTTAGAATATCCCTCACATAATGTTGGTATCTCAATATTACAAAATTATAGCATGTATTGCCAGTTGTGTCATTACTAAAATCATTAGAATCAAAAAGCTTTGGGCGGTTGGATATGAAGGCAGCGGGCTGGAATGGAAAACAAATAAGGATGAAATATATCAAGAATAAAAAGCAGGCAGGAATGGAAAAGCGCAGGCAGGAATGAAAAGTGGAAAAGCAGTGGACATGCCGAAAAAATTAGGATAAACTAGGAATTGATACATGAAAGGAAAGAAGGATGATTGTATTTCAGGTACTTAGTTTAATAATCTGGCTACTTCTGGTACCCTTGGCAATAGGGCTGCTGCCGGCTTCACTTTTAAACAGTCGTCAGCAAAAACCGGGTGTAATTCTGCTATTTGGTTATCTTATTATGTTTGCGGTATTTGAGTTAATGGCTATACCGGTAGTATTGACGGTGAACTATCACGGAATGACGGTCCTGTCATCATGGTTTACCGTGACAACGCTGGGTTTGGCGGTGGCAGGTATGGTCAGTCAGGCTTATGTTCGAAGGAAAACCGGAAAGCCTTTACTGACCTTGTCAGGTCAGCAGCTATTGGATGTCGGCCAACGGCATAAAATCACTATGGAAGAAAAAATAGTATGGCTTATTTTCTTGCTGCTGGTTGGGTTTCAGCTCTATATGGCATTTACCAGAGCCTCGTTTGACGGTGATGATGCCTATTATGTAGTACAGTCGCTGACAGCACAGCAACAGGACGTTTTATACCGCCGCGAACCGGATACCGGAATCAGCACTATACTGGATATGCGGCATGCATTGGCAGTTTTTCCGCTTTGGCTTTCTTTCATAGCCGTCAAAAGCGATATCCATGCAACGATTGTAGCCCATAGCATCATTCCGTTGATTTTGCTGCCACTTAGCTATTTGCTGTACTTTCAGATTGGCAGGAGCCTGCTTGGCCGGAAACGCGATATGCTGCCGATGTTCATGGTAATAATGGCCTTGATCCAGATGTTCGGTAATGTTTCAATCTATACCAATGAGACTTTCCTGATGACACGAACCTGGCAGGGTAAATCTTTTGCCAGTAATTTTATTCTTCCGGCAGTCCTTTGGCTTTTCCTGTGGATTTTTGAAGAGAATACAGAAAAGAACACAGAAGGGAACATAAAAGTCAGCATTTTATGGATCCTTTTGGGAGCGGCCAACTGGGCTGCCGGTATGTCAAGTTCCATGGCTATTTTTTTGACAGCAATGCTGTCGGGGGCTTTGGGTTTCTTTATGATGATCAGGAAAAGAAAATTCATGATCTTAGTGAAAACAGGACTAGCCTGCATCCCCAGTGCGATTTACGTTTTATTATATATGTTCTTATCTTAGTTCACATGTGAAAGGAGTTGCCCGTGTACGGAATTTTCATGGAAAGTGTTGTAATCCTGAAACTTTATACCGGCCTTCGATATCTTGCTCCATTATATCTGGCAGGTCTGATTTATCTTTTGATTACAGAAAAAGAAAAGCGGATCAGAACACTGATCGTATATGTTCCTATGGCAATCCTGGCTGTTTATCTGTGTCCTTTGTTCCGCTGGTTTTTTGTCTGGATGGATCAAGGCGGCGAGACGTATTATCGGGTGCTATGGCTGCTGCCGATGGGGATAACGATTACTTATGCCGGCTGCCGGCTGTTTGCAGCCCATAAGCGGATCGGTCTGATCGTGATGTCACTGGCGGTTATGTTAGGCGGTACGTATGTGTATAACAGTCAGTATATATCAAAAGCGGAAAATCTATATCATATCCCCCAGACAGTAGTGGCGGTATGCGATTATCTTAAGGAAAATGAAGAGACGGATTATATCCAGGCAGTATTTCCGGAAGAACTGGTGCATTTCGTGCGGCAGTATGATGCAGATATCGGAATGCCTTATGGCCGCTCCATGCTGGTTCCGCAATGGGGCTATTACAATGCGGTACATGAGGCCATGGAAAAATCGGAAGTTATTGATGTGGAGGCATTGTTGGAAGCTACAAGGGCAACATTGTGCAATTATGTAATCTTGCACGAAAACCAGCCATTAAGTGATGATCCGGCAACCTACCGGATGGAGCTTATGAGTAATATTGACGGTTATCTTATCTATAAGGATGTTGAAGTTGAACAGATCATCATCGAAGAATATTTGCCTTATATGTAATTTGCTCCCTTGGGATCCTGGGTATTATAAATGATAAACTAGGATTCCGCCCAAAATCAGTGCCATCCCCAGTATCTTTCGAAAAGTAAATCTTTCTTTAAAGAAGAAATAACTCAATACCATAATCAGTACATAACCGGACGCTTCCACTACCGGAACATTGGTAAAATCCAGTCCCTGATAAGCCAATATCGTGAGGAACAAAGCAATAAACATCATGCCGTACCCACAGATGACATAAGGATTGACATATTCCCGTAACACGGAATCGTAGGTTTTGGCAGAACTTTTTTTCAACAGGATCTGGGAAAAGGATGAAATGATTATAGAAAACATCAGGGCCACGAAATATCGGTTCATATTTGTTCCTCCCTTCCGCCGTTCATAATCACTATGCCGGCAAAGACAATCGCAATACCAATCAGTTTAGCCGGTGTAAGCTTCTCATCAAAAATAAGAAAACCCCATAACAATCCCCACAATAGCGTCATAGCCTTATTGGCATAAGCAATGGATAGTTCGAATTTTTTGATGACCTGCTGCCAAAGCAAGGCGTATATTCCCAAGATGACGACAACGCCGACTGCTGCCAGAACAAATCCGGCTGAAAAAACCGACTTCAGCGAATCTAATTGGCTGGAAGCCAGTTTGGCGGCAATACTGGAAATACTATAAATAACAAATACTCCTTGCAGCAACAGGATGTCTCTGAACTTGGTTTTTTTCTTCATAGGCTTTCTTTCTCACAATTCTGAGTTTATTTGGAAGTCCTGTCGTTCCTGATTAAAGAGTTTAATTAGGACGCCCCTGAAATATATATAAAGAATAACAAAAATCCCAATTTCGATCAATCAAAAAATAAATACATATTTTAAAAGTTATTAATTTTTTATGAATCCATGGATTTTTTTTTCCAAAAATAGTAAACTAATCCGTAAGGAATTAAAAAGCACAGACTGCGAAATGCAAGGGGTGTAAGATGAAATTTAAATTCAGTATCCATTTACTGGTTCTGGCAATTATTGTGGTAATTTTTGGAACAGCTATATTTATCCTGCTCAGATGGAATGTCGGCACTGATTCAGACTATGATCCTTCCGTGATATCGGAAGAGTTTGATGAGGAAGCGCTGGATATTATCATGCCCATGCTGGCGTCTGACCTGGAAGGCAAGCTTGACGACGGGGAGACTACGATTGTTTGTCTGGGCAATAACCCTTTTACCGACGAACGGGGTGAGAACGGCCTGGCGGCGCAGATCGCGGAAAAAACCGGTGCGACCGTATACAACGCCGCCTTCCCCGATTCGGTAGTGGTCTGTAAATACCCCGTGTATGATCCCTACTATACAAGGGATGTCTTTAACCTGTATTATGTGACCCAAGCTTTGATTAATGGGCAGTACAGTCCTCAGGCTTCCGCCGCGGAATATGAAGAGGACAGCAAATACAAAGAAGCCGTACAGGAAATGATCAAAATAGACTTGGATAAGGTCGATATCATCCTCCTAATGTATGACACAACGGATTATAACACGCTTTCGACGGCAGACAATCCCAATAATGAATATGACGTGACGGCATTTACGGGGGCGCTGCGCACCTCAATTGAGAATGTGCAGGCAGCATATCCCCATATCCGTATTTTTCTGATGTCACATACCTATGCCCAGCACCGTGATGAAAAAGGCAAGCTCCACAATGGCACCATAACCGATCTGGGTAACGGCACGGTTCCCCATTATCTGATTATGGGCTATGATGTTGCTTTAAGCTGCGGCATCTCGTTCATAGATAATTACTTTGGTACGATTCATGAAGGAAATTATCAGGAATATATGATTGATCATATGCATTATAATGATGCCGGAAGAGAACTGCTGGCCCAGAGAATTGCCGATATCATCAACCAGGAAAAAGATGAAAAAAATAGGCCTTAGCGGCCTATTTTAGCACTACATTTACTTCATCTGCCTGTCCGGCAATGGTGCATTGGAGTTCCCGGTACCATTTACTGTATTTATGCATCCGGTAAGTGATACTGAGATCCGACAAATGAGTTTCGCTTTCGCATTTGATCTTAAAAGCCGCCCGCTCATCTATGTCCAATTTTACATAGTCTATGTAAGAGATTTTAAGTTCAGAAATAGACTTCGTGCATTTGGGACAGGTTAAATGGTGTCCATTTAGCATAAACATACGTTTACAATGCGGGCAATAATGCATATACATCATATAATTCCCCCCTTTAAATGATACAAATGTGCTTCAAGTAAATTGTGGCAGTTTTTGCAAAAAAAGTCAACCACTTATTTTTTAAGTTATCGCGCAAAGTTAAAAATTGGAACTTATGTTAATTCTTTTTTATATATTTTTTGGTATAAAAACCTTGTATTTGTCGGATTGAGATGATATAATGTTACAAAAATGTTAAATAGGAGAGTTTACATAAAAGTGCGTAGGAAAGTTGTCGGAATGAGTAAAAAAAGTAAAAAAGGTGTAAATAAATTCAAGAAGGCTGAGCTGGACTGGTTTGAGCCGGACGGGAATTCGGATTACGAGGCGAATGAAGAGTACGAAGAAGCTGAAGAGTACGAAGCTGAAGAGTATGTAGAATACGAAGAGTATGAAGAAGCTGATCAGTATGAGGAATACGAAGAGTATGAGGAATACGAAGAGTATGAAAAAGCTGAAGAGTATGTAGATTACGAAGAGTATGATGATTTCGTTCCGGGTGACGAACCATATGACAAAGAAGGCGAGTATTATGATGCCGAGGGTGACGGGTATACAATAGATGATGATTATGCTGGTGAATACGATACGGATGAAGAATATTATGCCGGGGACGAGGATGGTTACGGCGATGAAGAGGATGGCGTAGAATACCTTGAGGACGAAGAATATTCCGGCCATAGTAAAAGCCGGACAAAATACCGCCCCCGGCGCAGAGGCAATCCTTTTTTTATCAGATTAAAAGATAAGCTGATGAACATGAGTACGATAGACCATGTCGTAATGATGACGGGTCTGGCCGTGCTCCTGATTGCTATTTTCACCGGTTCCATGTATCTTGGTGCCAGAAACCAAAACAGCCAGCTAGAAGCCTTCTTGGAGGTTGGGACTTTGGCCGAGCATATTACCGTGATCGGTGAGGCGGGCCTGATTGCGGTGGCTGATGCACAAATAGCAAAGAATATAGCGGCAGAGCTTGAGGTGACGCAAGAAGAGAAGGTAGAAGAAGTCGTTGACAGCAAAAGAATCCGTATGGGCCTTTCCTCGATCCAAAACGACCTGAAAATAAAGTTTACCAACGAATCCACTGGCAAATTAATTACAGATATTGAGTTTCAGGTAGAAATAGCGGGGCCGAAAGAAGCGATCATGGAAGCAGAAGATGACGATAAAGACGGGATTATTTATCTGACGAACATCGCCACCGGCGAATACAAGGTAGCATTGACAGATGGTACCGACATGAAGGATTATATTATTGACAGGCCGTCTGGGATCATAACGGTACGTGATTCTATCGAATATAAGAAAGTAAATGTCGAGGATGAAGTCAAAAAAGAATCAGAAATCAATGTAGCAGTAGAAGATACCAAAGTTAATGAAACCATCGTGGAGTCGGTAAACACCGATACCGTAGAGTGGGTTGAGTCAACCAAGACTCCCGTTTCTGAAAGCAGCAAGGAGCAATATGAGGAAGTTTCCAAATCCAATATCACCGATCCCTCAAAATCAGCCAAGGCAACTCGCAATTCCGCACAGGAACACCTTGAAAGCGCATCCGTGCCGACGACAATGCCTATGGATATTCGGAAAAATGATCCGGTTCGGTCCGTCGCGGTGCCGGCTGGCAGGGGATATGAAAATGGGCGTTCCATGCCTTTTAGCAGGGTACCGTTGACAGGGGATTCCACGCCGACACCGACAGAAATACC
>DBDJ01000023.1:0-48505 GCA_002293525.1 Lachnospiraceae bacterium UBA935 | reverse complement strand
CAGAAATACCGACGCCGACACCAACAGAAATACCGACGCCGACACCATCAGTATCCCCGTCGACATCCCCGTCGCCGACGCCAACGGCGAAGCCGACAGCGACGCCCAAAGATGCCACCAAAGATACGAAAAGCAAGCTGAAAGACAAAAGTGGCAGTCAACTTTATGTTAAGGATGACTCGGGGAATTACGTTGAAGCGGTTTATGCTGACTACTTCAAAAAAAGTCATTTTTATAAAAAAACTACTCAAAAAACAGTAGAATACCGATATACCGGCTGGCAAGTATTAGACGGAAATACATATTTCTTTGATAAGAACGGCAATAAAATAACCGGGAATCAGATTATCCAGGGAGCACAGTATTATTTTGAAAGTAACGGGGCACTCAGTAAGAGTTCCGGGAATCTGGGGATTGACGTATCTAAGTGGAACGGCTCAATCGACTGGAATGCGGTGAAGAATGCCGGTATCTCTTTTGTCATCATTCGTTGCGGGTACCGGGGTTCCAGCACGGGCGCAATGGTAGAAGACCCTACTTTCCGGGCCAATATCCAGGGAGCGACGGCAGCAGGGATCAGGGTAGGGGTTTACTTCTTTACCCAGGCTGTCAATGAAGTCGAGGCGGTCGAGGAAGCTTCCATGGTATTGGGACTGATCAGGGGCTATAATATATCTTTCCCGGTCTTTTTGGATGTGGAAGCCACTGCCGGAAACAACGGGCGCGCCGACGGCATCAGCCGGGATACCCGGACTGCTGTGTGTAAGGCTTTCTGCCAGACGATACAGAACAGTGGATATACGGCGGGGATCTATGCCAATAAGCACTGGCTTACCAGCTATATCAATGCCGGAAGCTTAAGCCAATATCGAATATGGCTGGCTCAATATGCCGCCGCGCCGACCTACAACGGTCCTTACAATATGTGGCAATACTCATCGAAAGGTTCTGTCAGCGGAATCAGCGGCAATGTGGACATGAACATCAGCTATATGTAATCGTTAATACTTAACAATGGCAAATAGAGCGGGGCAAAAAGGAAAATAATTAATTCAGGAAAATAAAATCTACCTGAGGAGGGTCAAATGAAAACTTACTTAGTTACAGGGGGAGCCGGATTTATCGGTTCCAATTATATCCATTATATGTTCCGGAAGTACGGCGATGCCATCCGGATCATCAATGTGGATGCACTTACCTATGCGGGTAATCTGGAGAATCTTAAGGGCGTGGCGGAAAGAGAGAACTACGCCTTCATTAAGGCTGATATATGCGATAAAAGCGCCATCGCGGCGATCTTTGCTGCCAACGACATTGACAGGGTGGTCCATTTTGCGGCGGAAAGCCACGTGGACAGAAGCATCAAGAATCCGGAGGTATTTGTACAGACCAATGTACTAGGAACTTTAGTCATGCTGAACTGTGCGAAAAATGCTTGGGAAAACCCTGACGGCACGTATCAGCAAGATAAAAGATTCCTTCATGTTTCCACGGATGAAGTCTATGGTTCACTGGAAGAAGAAGGGACGTATTTCTATGAAACCACCCCCTATGATCCCCACAGTCCTTACTCGGCCAGCAAAGCGGGATCGGACATGCTGGTAAGATCCTATATGGACACCTACCGCTTTCCGGCCAATATCACCAACTGTTCCAATAACTACGGACCTTTCCAGTTTCCGGAAAAGCTGATTCCCCTGATGATCAACAATGCCCTGCAGGGAAAAAACCTTCCCGTCTATGGGGACGGCAAGAACGTCAGGGACTGGCTGTATGTGGAGGATCATGTCAAGGCGATCGATTTGGTTCAGGAAAAAGGCCGTTTGTATGAGACTTATAACATCGGCGGCCATAATGAGAAGCAGAATATCGAAATCGTCAAAATTATTCTGGACACGCTTCGGGACATGCTCCCCGAGCAGGATCCCCGCAGGAAACACATAAGCTACGATCTGATCACCTATGTGGAAGACCGCAAAGGCCACGACCGGCGTTATGCGATTGCCCCCGATAAAATCAAGGCGGAGATCGGCTGGGAGCCGGAAACGCGGTTTAGCGAAGGCATCAGGCTGACCATCCAATGGTATTTTGAGCATGAAGAATGGATGAAACACGTAACCAGCGGGGATTACCAAAAATATTATGAAGAAATGTATCAAGTATGACATGACCTACTATTTACCGCTTATTTTAACTGTAGTAGCAAACATCATCTATCATATTGCCCAGAAATACACCTCGCATAAGATTAATCCCGTCTTTTCTCTGTTTGTCACCTATCTGGTGGCGACGATACTGACGGCGGTTCTTCTCTTGTTCTATAAGCATGAGAATACCTTAAAACAAAATATTCAGGATCTGAACTGGTCGGCATTCCTGCTGGGCTTGGCGCTGGTAGTACTGGAGCTGGGATATCTGCTGGTCTATCGGGTCGGGTGGAACATCAGCACCGCCTCGATTATATCCAATATCCTGCTGACCATCGTCCTGATCCCGGTCGGGCTGTTGCTGTTCAAGGAAAGGCTGAATATTGTCAATGTTATCGGGATCGGTGTAAGTATATTGGGAATTATCTTAATAAATTATACAAAACCGCAGTGATTTGATGCACTTCGACTAGGGCCTAAACAGTAACCCCGGATTATTTGTGCCGATGGAAGGAGCTATAAATAAATTTACAAAAAAAATAATATATGTTATAATAGAAAAAGGGGAATATACAATATTTTTTATTATTTGTCGCCTTATGAAATTGTATATGCTCATAGGGTTTTTTTATTTCTCAATATTATGAGAGGTTATATTAATGAATATTACTATATGTGAAGATAATATACAAATTGTAGGTGAGTTAGAAAAAATTGATACATATGAATTTTATAGTAATTTATCTGATATTTTGGTCAAATTAAACATGATGATATTTGTTCGGGTTCATAATTCTTATATTGTTAATATGGAATATATTAAAACCAGTGATGCAAATTATGTTATTTTGACAAATGGAGAAAAAATATCTATTACGAAAAAATTCTATAAAGATTTTAATACAGCTTATCGTAATTTTGTTTTAATGAGGGCCAAATAGATGGATGTAATAATAAAAATAATATTAAGTATTGGTGGGGTTGTAATCAACTATTTATTTTTTACTTCCTATTTCAAACCTAAGTTTGATAATAATAAATTGAAGATGGTCATGATCATTGGCACTCTGGGTCTGGCGGGAAGTACCACTAATTTATTTAGTTCCAATAGTTTAATAAATTCAACAGTTACAATTTTAACATTATACATTGTGGGCATTACTATGTTTTATGGGGGGATTGCTAAGAAGATATTTCTTGGTATTGTTTTTATTCTTTTTTCATTAGTATTGGAATTGTTAATTACTTTTATGACGGTATATTTTATTAATAAAAGTCTGTTAGATATTGTAGATAATCCAGATATACCTATTTTGTCACTGCTATTTTATTACTTCGTTGAATTTGTGATTATCTGGAGTTTAAAACATAAGCGAATTCGTAATGAAATATCATTAGAAATTAGCATTTATTTAAAACAGATTATTATTCCATTAATTAGTTTGATAAGCATTTTTTTTGTAGTAAAAATGCAATTAACCAATGGTAATATCAATTATAAAAATACAGCGTATATTATTGCTTTTTTAGTGATAATAAATATAGCACAATATCATATTTATGAAAAATTTGAATTATTATACCAGAATTACTTTAACACCATGTTACTATTTCATAAAAGTGCAATTATATTGGAAATTGTAAATAGTACAGACGGTAAAGTGAGGGATTTAGCCACTAGGAAAACAAATGTAAAAGCGCATGGACTGGGAATAAAAAGCATATTATCTATCATGGAGAAATATCATGGGGATTGCGAATTTAAAATGAATGATCATTCGTTTAGGTTACAGTTAAATATGTGGGAACTATAAAAAGATACAATAATCATAGTAAATTATTACAAACAGAATAAGTTAAAAAAAAGATGTGTTACATTTAGTGTAAGTAATGTAACACATTTTTTTTACTCTTGAAGATTACTATGAAAAAATTAGCTTTATCAATGGCTGCAAAAGCAGCATTTGTGGCGACACAGGCTGTTGTGGATGGACGTTGTTGGTTCTTTTTATATGAAGAAAAGATTCCCCAAGAGATTTTAGAAAGACTTAAAAATAAGGAAAAAGCAAGCAAGTTTGGCATACATGTTGGGTGAAGGAATGAATAATTTATCATAAGCATTTGTCTATTCTATGTAATAAAATTTTTATCTGTAGAAATTCGATGAAAACAAAATAAGAAGGACCAAACGGTGCGGGTAAAAGTACCACCATTAATATTCTGAGCGGTGTCATCGAAAAAGACAGCGGTGTAATTGAAATCATGGGGCAAGATTTTGAAAAGAATAAAGAAGAAATCAAAAGTAATATGGGTGTGACTCCTCAGGATATTGTGATATTTGAAGATCTGACGGCTAAAGAAAATCTGGAGTATTTTGGTTCTTTGTATGGTCTTCGGGGAAATAGATTAATAGAGTCAGTTGATGAGACTTTGGAATTCATTGGTTTAACCAACGTTAAGAAGAAATTTCCCAGGACATTTTCCGGCGGAATGAAGCGGCGGCTTAATATTGGCTGCGCGATTGTCCATCAGCCAAGAATTATTATATTAGATGAGCCGACGGTGGGAATAGATGCCCAGTCCAGAAATCATATCTTAGCGTCCATTAAGGAACTTAATGCACGCGGGGCAACAGTAATATATACATCCCATTATATGGAAGAAGTCGAGGCTATCTGTGATGATATCATTATTATTGATCAGGGTGAAATAATTGAACAGGGTGAAAAAGAAGCTCTGATAAGCAAATATAATAATGAAAGAAAATTTGACATTATGCTTGCTAAAAATCCTGACAAGAAAATTCTATCTAAAATAAATGGGATTTCCGGGGTAAAAAATTGTAAAAGTGAAGGAAGCTTGTTGGAGATTACCACATCAATAGAAGGAAATGCTCTAAAAATGATAATCGAACTACTGGAAAAGGAAAAATTTGATTTTATATCTATAGATATGAAGAAAATGAATTTGGAAAATATATTTTTATTGCTGACCGGTAGAAAATTAAGGGATTAGGGGGATGATATGATTTTTTATACTTTTAAGTATACTTTAATAAGAGAAATCAGAGATAAAGTATTTATGTTCCTAATGGTTATATTTCCGATCATACTTGCTTTAATTGTTGGCACAGCCCTGAAAAGTGACTTTGAAACACCTACTTTAGAAAAATCTATAATAGCAATCGTAGATTTAGATAAAGGTGTCTATTCTGAAGCACTTATTGATATTTTCAAAGAAGACTCAGTCAAATTGTTAGTTAGATAAATATCAAAATCTTACAGAGGAAAATATAACGCAATACCTAGTTTTTAAAAAAATTAAGTATGTTCAGACGGTGAAACCGTAGATGGGTAGAGAAATATGGAAAAAATTAGAGTGCTGGTAATCCAGACCAAAGCTAACATAAATTCAAAGGAGGAATCTTTGGATGAGGCAGAAATGATGATTGCATCAAGAACAAGAAAGGAAGTTGATTTGATTTGTCTGCCGGAGTTATTTATTTCTAAAATTAATTTGATAAATCTTGATGAAAATGCTGAGGAAGTAAGTGGAGTTACCTTTCATAGAATGTCTGCAATAGCAAAAACAAATAAAACCTTTATCATCTGTGGTATTTTAGAAAAATCAAATGGGAAATATTACAATACCGCCTTGCTAATTGATGACGAAGGGAATTTGGCCGGCAAACACCGAAAAATTGGACTAAACAGCTTTGAAAAGCATTTTATAACCAGAGGCGAGCAAGCAGAAGCTTTTGAAACAAAATTAGGCAGGATCGGAATGGTAATTGGAAATGATATTAATTCACTGGGAGTTTGTAGTATATTAGCGGCACAGGATATTGATATAATGGTATATCTAACGCAAGTGCCATTTGAATTCAGTGAGGTGATTAGAACTGTAGCGTTATCACGGGTAATGGATATGCCAATGTATTTGATCATCTCATCAATCGTAGGGACAAGTAGTATCTCAAGAATCGATTTTATTGGTCTGACAAGCATTTTATTCAGTAAAAATCTTTCAGATGATATCGTTTGCTGTCAACCGAAAGACTTTGTCATTGATCGATTAAACGGAGATAATGAAGGTATGCTTGAAAGCAAAATCGACGTAGAAGAATTGAAAGAATTAAAACAGGATTCTGCTGAAAGGATAGAACATGGGCTGATTGATCACATTTTATTCAGGCCAGATGAAGGGGGAATAAGTATATGAAAGAATCGCTGCTTGACAGTTTAAACCGAACTTTGCAGATAGCTTGTAAGAGTACTTTTTATAAAAAGAGGGGAATTATAAGTCATATCAATGCTCTTAGTGAATTTGAGTCTATTTTGCCAACTACGAAAGAAGAGTTGAGAGAAAGTGAACCATATGAACAGCTTTCGGCTGATTTAGAAGTAGTACACTCCGGAATGATGAAAGCGATGGGGGCAGTAGTAATCGCAATTAGCCGTGGATCCCTTGTAACACCATATCCAAGAGTGCTTGAGATAATGAAGAGGGTGAAAGCGACCGTTTTGGCATGTAATCCCTCAGAGGCGATCATTCTTGCTGATATCGCAGTACGGTTGGGATATGATTTATAAAAGATATAAAACATGCGGTAAGGATTGCTAATGAAATTGGTGCGGATATGGTGAAAGTCAATTATTGCATAGAAGGGGAAGATTTCTCGGAAGTAATTCAAAGCAGCCAGATTCCGGTTGTTATTGCCGGCGGTGAGCAAATGGATGCAATATCACTTTTGAAAATGATTAAGCAAGCAATCGAATGCGGAGTAAGTGGTATATCAATTGGTAGAAATATCTTTCAGTCCGATATCAGGGATGGGTTACTACAAAGTATAGGAAAAATAGTACACGAGTATAATGATTTGAATACAATTATACGTGAATATAGCAAAGATAAATTTATCAGTTAGCATCTAATTACTGTTCAGATCTGAACTGTAACAAAATAATATCTTCATTATGATTCATTATGGGAGCCGATTTACAATCGCTCCCATTTTGTGGTATACTACTGGTATTGCTCAGGTAAAGCTCAGGTATTGCGCAGGTTATGCTTTGCCTAGGCAGCAATAGACTACGATATATTTCGGAGGTGTACATGAAAGGAATTATCCTGGCCGGCGGTGCCGGAACGAGACTTTATCCCTTGACGAAGGCCGTCAGCAAGCAGATCTTGCCGATCTATGACAAGCCGATGATCTACTATCCTTTGTCGATCCTGATGCTGGCTGACATCCGGGAAGTGCTGATTATTTCTACGCCCCGGGACACGCCGGTCTTTACCGAGCTGCTGGGAGACGGCAGCCAGCTGGGGATGCGCTTTGAATATGCCGTTCAGGAGTACCCCCGGGGCCTTGCCGACGCGTTTATTATCGGCGCTGATTTCATCGGTACCGACAGCGTGGCCTTGATCCTGGGCGACAATATCTTTTACGGCCAGAGCTTTTCCCGGATGCTCAGAGAGGTTGTGGCCCGTGAGAGCGGCGCCACGATTTTTGGTTATTATGTCCGCGATCCCCGGGAGTATGGCGTGGTGGAATTTGACCAAAACGGCAAAGCCCTTTCCATTGAAGAAAAGCCCCAGTATCCCAGGAGCAATTACGCCGTTCCCGGCCTTTATTTCTACGATAATGAAGTGGTGGAGATTGCCGCTAACGTCAAGCCTTCGGCACGGGGAGAAATCGAAATAACCAGTATCAATAACGAATACCTGCGGCGCGGTACCCTGCATGTCGAAACCCTGGGACGCGGCTTTGCCTGGCTGGATACCGGCAATCATGATTCCCTGCTGGATGCGGCAGACTTTGTGGCCGCCTTTCAGAAACGACAGGGCCTTTATATTTCCTGTATAGAAGAAATCGCTTTTAAAAGGCATTTCATAACCAAAGAACAATTAATCAACTTAGCAGAACCGCTGCTCAAGACCGATTACGGTAAATATATGACCGAGGTTGCCAATGGACTCTAGACTAATCAGAAATGCCATCATGATATCGCTATGTATGACGGTGATCATCCTCCTTGCGGTGATTATCGGCAACTGGCCGGATATCAAAGCCCGTTACGGCATTTCCGGCTCAGACAACAGACTAGCCGCTGAAGAAGAGCTCACAGAAGGAGAGAATCCGCCTGCCGCAGCCAGCCAGGTCGGCTCTGACCTCAGAGGATTTATGTCTGATGCTGCTTTTTTTGATAAGGAGAATCTGAAAGAAAGCCAGATATCCGTCACTTATGGCCGCACTGCCGCCCTGATCTTAAGCTCAGCAGAAAAAGATCTGAAAGTTCATATTGTCGATAGTCTTGGCAAAAATATCAAAGGCGAGGAATTTGCTGTCACTGTCGAAGGGGTCGGCGACTATAAGGACAGTGACCAGGACGGCATTATTTATGTCAAGCCGCTGCGGGCCGGGGAATACAGCGTGACGCTCCATCCCTGCGAAGGCTTCCTGACACCGGAGGAGCCCTCCGTTATCAACGTCAAGCAGACCATTGAATATGTGGCTCTGAACGCCATCGACCTGATTATCCTGACCGAAGATGAAATCGACACGGCCAAAGAAGATACCGCCAATAAAACCGCCGAAGCCGACCGTGATGCAACCGAGCAGACCGAAGGAACCGCACCCAGGGCCGGTGCCAAAAGAGGCATCGACGTTTCCAAATGGAACCGGGAAATCGACTGGGACAAAGTAAAAGCCGCCGGCGTGGAATTTGCCATTATCCGTGTGGGTTACCGCGGCTATACATCCGGATCCCTTATTATGGATCCTTATTTCGAGGCCAATATACGTGGAGCTACCAATGCCGGCATCCCCGTCGGCGTATACTTCTTCTCTCAGGCGGTAACCCCTCTGGAGGCTGTGGAAGAGGCCAGTATGGTAATTGAACTCTGTGATAATTACTACCTGAATTATCCGGTCTTCCTGGACAGCGAAAGCACCGGTGCCAATGGCCGGGCCGACAGCCTGAGTGCCGAAAAGCGTACCGAACTGAGCGTGGCCTTCCTGGAAACCATCCAAAACGCCGGATATGAAGCCGGAATCTACGGGGCGCGCAACTGGTTCGGCAACAATCTCCAGATGGACCAGCTGGAGGATTACATCATATGGCTGGCTGAATATCGTGAAGTCCCGATTTACCAAGGCTACTACCATATGTGGCAGTACAGTTCAAAGGGAAGTATCGATGGAATAAACGGCAACGTGGACTTAAATATCAGTTACTTGCATTGAGAATAAAGGAAACCAGAAAGGAAACATATCATGGGAAAAATCACCGTAGAAACATGCCACATAGAAGGGCTGAAAGTAATCACCCCCGAAGTATTCGCCGACCAGCGCGGCTACTTTATGGAGACCTATAACTATCATGATTTCAAAGAAGCCGGTATTGACTGTATTTTTGTCCAGGACAATCAGTCGGCTTCCGGAAAAGGCGTTTTACGGGGACTGCACTTTCAGGTCAGCCATCCCCAGGACAAACTGGTCAGAGTCTTAAGCGGCGCGGTATATGACGTGGCGGTAGACCTGCGTCCGGAATCCTTGACATATGGGCAGTGGTTCGGAGTGCATCTGTCAGCCGAGAACCACAAACAGTTCTTTATACCAAAGCATTTTGCCCACGGCTTTCTGGTGCTTTCAGAATACGCCGAGTTTGCGTATAAATGTTCCGAATTTTACCATCCTAATGATGAGGGCGGGCTGTTATACAACGATCCTGATATCGGTGTGGCATGGCCGGTTCCGGAAGGAATGGAAGTGATACTGTCGGAGCGGGATAGGCAATGGAAGGGGCTGAATGGATGAAAACCAAGCTAAAGCGGATTATTCTCTTCATCATCGTCTGCTGTGCCTTGGCGGCACTTATCCTGTTTCACCGCAATCCGCTGGCGGATCCGGATACGGAGCGTCTCAAAAAAATCTGCGCTTTCGTGCTGCTCGGACTGGCCTGCTTTATATTCGGGGCATACTATGAACGCTTGACGATACTGCCCAAAGAGCTTTGGCAGAGCCGGAAACTGATCTGGAAGCTGGCGAAAAATGACTTCAAAAAACGCTATGCCGGCTCTTATCTGGGCTTTATATGGGCGATGGTGCAGCCGGTGGTGACGGTGCTGATGTACTGGATCGTATTTGACAAGATTTTTGAGACCCGGAGCCAGCTGGTGGCAGGAGGTATCGAGGTTCCTTATGTACTGTATCTGACAGCGGGCCTGGTGCCGTGGTTTTATTTTCAGGAAACGCTGGTGAACGGGACAATGGCGCTTCTGGAATATAACTACCTGGTCAAGAAGGTGGTGTTTAATATCAGTATCCTGCCGATTATTAAACTGATTGCGGCGACGGTGATCCATGTGTTTTTTATGGTCATCCTGATAGCGGTGGCGATAGGTTATGGTTATTTTCCGGGTTTATATACCCTGCAGCTCATCTATTACAGTTTCTGCCTTTTTTTATTCGTGCTGGCCATGAGTTATCTGACTTGCGCCATCGTGGTTTTTTTCCGGGATCTGGCTCAGATTATTAATATCGCTTTGCAGATCGGGATGTGGGCGACGCCGATACTGTGGGATATTTCCGTGGTGCCGGATGGATTGAAGCCTATTTTCAAGCTGAATCCGCTGGTATATATTGTAGAAGGGTTCAGGAACGCGATTTACGGTGATCTGTGGTTTTTTGAACATTTTTATTCTTCGACATATTTCTGGATTGTTACGGTGATGATGTTCTGCATCGGGTCGCTGGTATTTAAACGGCTGAAGCCGCATTTTGCGGATGTGCTGTAATGGGTTAGGTTCTGTGGCAAGGTTCTGTCAAGAGGTATAATAATTACTAGGGGCATAATAATTAGTGTTTAGCAAGTGAGGATGGTTATGACGGACGACAGGAAAGAGGCAATCCAGATCCAAGGGCTTCAGAAGATATACCGGCTGTATGACAAGCCTTCGGATCGCATGAAAGAGGCGCTGGGGTTCGGCAGGAAAAAGCAGTATAAGGAGCACTATGCTTTGCGGGGACTGGATCTGACCGTGTATCAAGGCGAAACGATCGGAATCATCGGCACGAACGGGGCAGGAAAGTCCACGCTTCTAAAGATCATAACCGGAGTATTAAGCCCCAGTGGCGGGAAAATTCAGGTGAACGGACGTATCTCGGCACTGCTTGAGCTTGGCGCGGGTTTTAATATGGAATATAACGGGATCGAAAATGTGTATCTGAACGGAACCATGATGGGATTTTCCGAACAAGAAATCGATGCTAAGAAAGCGGCTATCCTGGAATTTGCCGATATCGGCGAATATGCCTATCAGCCGGTGAAAACTTATTCCAGCGGCATGTTTGTACGGCTGGCTTTTGCAGTGGCGATCAATATTGAACCGGAGATTCTGATCGTGGATGAGGCGCTTTCGGTCGGCGACGTGTTTTTTCAGGCCAAGTGCTATCACAAATTTGACGAGTTCCGGCAGATGGGCAAGACCATCTTGTTTGTCAGCCATGACCTGAGCAGCATCAGCAAATATTGCGACCGCGTGATCTTGCTGCAAAACGGTGAGAAAATCGGAGAAGGCGCGCCCCGGAAGATGATTGATGTTTACAAGCAGGTTCTGGTCGGGCAGTATCTGCCGGAAAGAATGCCGAAAAAAAACCAAGCGTACCAGGCTTTGGACAACGAAACGACGGAAACCGCAGAAGCGCAAGCGGGAATCGTCCCGGCTGCTTTCGGGAACCGCGAAGGCACCGGAGTCAACCCGGATGCCCTTGAGTACGGGTCAAAGGAAGCCGTGATTGAATCGTACTATATCTGTGATGATCGGGGGAACCGCGTGAATGCGGTTATGAAAGGTCAGGAGTTCGGGATACATATGAAGATCCGTTTTTATTCGCAGCTGGCGGCACCGATCTTTGCCTTTACGGTAAAAAACAGTAAAGGAACGGAAATCACCGGAACCAATTCAATGGTGGAAAAGGCATTCCTTGAGGGCGTACCGGCGGGAGCAGTCAAGGATGTTGCCTTTACGCAGGTCATGAACCTGCAGGGCGGCGAGTATCTGCTTTCGCTGGGGGTGACCGGTTTTGACAAGGATGAGTTTAAGGTTTATCATCGGCTATATGATGTCATGAATATAGCGGTTATTTCGGATAAAGACACGGTAGGGTTCTTTGACTGCAATTCGGCGGTGACGGTGACCGACGGGGAGGAAGTAAGTTGACACAGATTGTTGAGATCGGCAAGGTAAAGCTTGACTATAAACATTATTCCGGCCAGGATCTTTATTCGGACGGCACTATCGAGGAGCAGCTCCTTGAAATCGTGGAAAACTATCCGCGCTCAGAGTATCAGCGCGTGATTGAGGAAAGCAGAAGCTGGCCGGTTCTCTATCATCTGTCGCCGTTACGGGGCAATGTGATCGAATGGCTGCCGGTCGGCAAAGCTGACAAAGTGTTGGAGGTCGGCTCCGGCTGCGGGGCGATTACCGACATGCTGGCAGAAAAAGCCGGGCAGACCGTCTGTGTGGAGCTGTCGGAACGGCGCAGCAAGATCAATGCCTGCAGAAATAAAGACAAAGCTAACATCCTGATTCATCTGGGGAATTTTAAAGATATCGAGCCGGACTTGCCGGATGACTTTGACATGATACTTTTGATCGGGGTATTTGAATACAGCTGTCTTTACATGGGTGCGGAGGATCCGTATGGAGAAATGCTCCGGACCATGCAAAACCACCTGAAGCCGGACGGCCATCTGGTGATTGCGATTGAGAACCGGCTGGGGCTGAAATACTGGGCCGGCTGCAGCGAAGATCATCTGGGCACGTATTTTAGCGGTATCGAAGGTTATCCGGAAGGCGGCAGCGCCCGAACCTTTTCCCGGAAAGGGCTGGAAAAAATATTTGCCGCCTGCGATATCAGCGAATATGAATTCTATTATCCTTACCCTGACTATAAATTTATGACGGTACTGTATTCCGATGAAAGACTCCCGTTAAAAGGAGAACTCACCGACAATATCCGTAATTTTGACCGCGACCGGCTGCTGCTGTTCCATGAGAAATACGCTTATGACGGCATCATCGAAGACGGTATGTTCCCCGATTTTTCCAACTCCTATGTGGCGGTGATCGGCAAAGCACTGCCTATGGCTTATGTCAAATATTCCAACGACCGCGCGCCGGAATATCGGATCCGTACGGAAATCACTGGCGGCGATAAGCCTCAGGTGCGTAAAACAGCGCTCCTGCCCCAGGCTGCGGCCCATGTGCTGGGGATGGAGAAAACATATCGGGCGTTATGCAATCAGTATCAGGGCAGCGGACTGGCTGTCAATCGCTGTCGGCAAGGCGAAGATCGCCGAAGCTGTGTCTTTGAGTTTATCAGAGGGACGACACTGGCGGAACGGATGGACGGCTGCCTGAAAAAAGGTGACCAGAAGGGTTTTGATAAGCTGTTCGACCGTTTTCTGGAATATGTAAATTACGGAAAATTAGAAGGCGGGACAAATTATGATTTCATTTTTTCCAATATCATGATTGATGATGCCGGTGAGTGGACGTTGATCGACTATGAATGGGTCTTGGAACAGGAAGCGTCTCCCGCTGAGCTGGCCTTCCGGGCCATACACTGCTATCTGCTGGAAGAAGAAAAACGCCATCAGATCGGCCTGGACAGTATTTTGAGAAAAATAGGGATTTCCCAGGAAGAAGTAGAACGATATCAGGAAAGGGAAAAAGAATTTCAGCGGATGGTAACGGGACAGCGCCGTTCTCTGGGAGAAATCCGCGCTGCTTGCGGAACCCAGCTGGTTGATGTAAAGTTCCTGGCCGGACAGTATCTGGAGAAAATCTCGGAGAAAATCCTGAAGCGCCGCGTCCAGGTTTACTTTGACCGCGGCCAGGGATTCAATGAAGCTGATTCCCGCTATATCCCCGATGTCTATGTTTCTGATACCGGAGTAAATCTGGAACTTAAGATTGACGGCAGCGTCCGCGCTTTACGGCTGGACCCGGCCGATGCGGCCTGCCTAGTTAAGATAAAGAAACTGGCATGGAACGGGAAGACGCTTGCCTTGTCGAAGAAAAAGCTCACGGTTAACGGCAGGAAACTTGCGAAAGGGAGTTATGTCTTTGCGACGCCAGATCCCAACATAACGCTCCATCTACCCAATTGGAAGGAAAATGCCGTCGCGGAACCGAAGGCAGACAATCAGCTGGAAGTCCAGCTGGAAGTCATCCGCTTACCGGAACCTATGGCAGCGGAACTGGCGGCTGCTGCGAAGGCCACTATCTTACGGAGGTTATCATGAGTATAGCCGGGTATTTGAAAGCCCATATAAAATCGATATTGGTTGACAGACAGCATAAGCAATATGATGAGATTCTTTGTGTGCAGAGAAAGGAATATGACAGCTGGATCAAGGAAAAAGAAAGTCGTCTGGATGTAAGACAAACCGGCAGTCGATCCCTGACATTCTTGTCATTTAGTGAGTGCGGGGCAGATATTTACCGAAAAATTCAAGAACTCACCGAAGATATCATAGTGTTTCATGCCGATGACGGATGTGTTTCAGAACTTGCCGCGCCGTTAGTCGACGAATTTATGTCAGCTCATCCGGAAGTAAGGCTGTTGTATGGTGACGAAGATCAGCTGCGGAAAGACGAACGGACAGATCCATGGTTCAAGCCGGACTGGTCCCCGGATACCTTTTTGGACCGGTTTTACTTTGGCAGCATCTTTGCCGCCAGGCGGGCTACGGCGGCTGACGTGCTGGAAGAAATGCAGGAGGCCGGCTTCCTTTCCGCAGTGCCGGAGGAAAACCTGTATCAGCTGTGCCATGGACTGGTAGCAAAGAGCAACGGCTTCGATCGCCGCCCGCCAGAAGATCATGACAGTTTTCCGGTCGGCCATATTTCGGAAATACTATTCCATGGACAGAATGTTCCACCGCTGTTAAAAGGAAGATTTGACGGCGAATATGGAGATATCCATAATGAACTGATTACTGTCGTCATTCCCTCTAAAGATCAACCGGATATTCTTAAGAGATGCCTGCTCTCATTGGTCAGAAACTCTAAAAATATCACCTATCATTTTATTGTGGTTGACAATGGTAGCAATGAAATCAATAAAAATGAGACGATAAATTTCCTGAAGAAATTACATAATGAAGAAAATCTGAGCTATCCGCCAGTTTATCTATATCAGGAGATGCCGTTTAATTTTTCTCAGATGTGTAATATGGGAGCCGCTGCTGCTCCTGCGGAATCAAATTTACTGCTGTTTCTGAATGACGACATAGAAATCGTGCAGAAGGGCTGGCTGGAAAAAATGGCCGGCAAGGCAATTCTTCCCCGCGTGGGTGCGGTCGGGGCCAAGCTTCGCTACCCCGGTTCGGACATCATCCAGCATGCGGGAATCACCAATATCCGGATCGGGCCGATCCATAAGCTGCAATATCAGTCTGATGATCATGAGCATTATTTCGGAAAAAACCGCGGCATCCACAATGTGATAGCGGTTACCGGTGCCTGCCTGATGGTGCGCAAATCAGTGTTTAAAGAAGTCGGCGGTTTTCACGAAAAGCTTGCGGTCGCTTTTAATGACGTGGATCTGTGTTATTCAGTCTGGGAAGCCGGGTATGTAAATGTAGTCTTGAATCATATTTTCCTTTATCATCATGAGTCTCTAAGCCGTGGAAATGACGGCGAGGACGAAGAAAAAATCATTCGCTTGGAGAAAGAAAAAGATCTTCTGTATCAGCGGCATCGCGGTCTTTATGCCAAAGATCCTTTTTACCACAAGTATCTGATAGCCGATGTTCCGTCAGCGGAGTATCTGCCGGCCCTATATAACGAAGCGGATTTGGGGCTCCCCTGGTCAGAAGCGGCGGCCGACCGCGGGAAGGTGGCAGCCTGTCCGCTAGATGCCGTCCTGCGGGTAGGGGTGGAATGCGCAACGGATTTATTTAAATGGAAATATGGTGTGGCGGCTGAAGCTGCCGGCCAAAGCGGACGGCCTGCGAGCTTGATCCGGGAGGACAGGGGTTATTATTTTCATGGCTATGTGTTTGTGATCGGGGGAGATAACGCATGTTATGAAAGAACACTGCTTTTAAAGGACCAGGAAAAGGGAGCGGTTTGGAGGATTCCGATCAAACCAAGGTACCGGCCGGACATCGGGAAAGCACTAGTGGATCAATTAAATGTAGATTTAACCGGTTTTGCGGCCAAGATAAGCGATGATGCCGTCCCGCCGGGGAATTATCTCATCGGTATGATGGTGAAAGACCGCTGCTCACGCCAGAGATTCGTGAACTGGAGTGAGAAAAGGATTGTGATCGTCACGAAGTATATTTGACAGCTTTTTTAAAATCAAAACGTGATATATATTCAGACAGAGTAAAGGCTTGTGGAAACTCAAGTAGGATTTAGGCAGACAAAGTCAAAGGTTTATGCTATGATGAGTAGGTAAAAATCCAGCTAAAAGGAATAGCGCAAGTTATGGAAAAGAACAGCATTGACAATATCATAGTAGGTAGCATGGAAGAGGCATATCGTAAGGAGCATCAAAAATGCGCGGAGCTTGCGGAGAGAATAGCTATACTGGAAGCGGAAAAGGATGATCTCACATTCAGACTGAACCGTATTAAAAGCAATCCTTTGTGGAAACTGTCGGCACCTTTGCGTAAAGGGGTGCACTTTATTATCAGGCAAAAAGAGAGGCTCAGGAATACCGGCAATCTCAAAGGTTTTTTAGGTAAAATCCGGTATAAACAGTTTGAAAAAAAAGCCATGATTTATCATGGAACAGAAAGCTTTCCATCGGCTGAAGAAAGGGAACGGCAGAGCAATACTGCATTTGAGCATCAGATAAAGTTCAGTATCCTGGTGCCGCTTTATAATACACCGGAAGACTATCTGAGGGAAATGATCGAATCGGTACAGGCACAGACTTATGCCAATTGGGAGCTTTGCCTGGCGGACGGATCAGATGTCGGCTTAGATGCCGGTTCCTCTGCACAGGGCAGATATGGAAGTGTGGGCGCGATATGCCGGGAGTACGCCGAACTCGATAAGAGGATTATTTATCGCCAGCTGGAACGAAACGAGGGAATATCAGGCAATACCAATCAATGCCTTAAGCTGGCTACGGGAGACTATATCGGACTCTTTGACCATGATGACATCCTGCATCCTTGTGTCCTATACGAATATGCCAAAGCAATCAACGAACAGGGTGCCGACTATATTTACTGTGATGAGGCAACCTTTAAGAAAAACGACATCAACAGAATGGTCACCATGCATTTCAAGCCCGACTATGCCATTGACAATCTCAGGGCTAATAATTATATCTGTCATTTCAGCGTGTTTGCCAGAAAGCTCCTTAAAAGTACCGAACTATTCCGGCCGCGGTTTGACGGCAGCCAGGATCATGACATGATTCTGCGCCTGACCGATGCTGCCGAAAAAATTGTTCATGTGCCGAAATTGCTGTATTATTGGCGTTCCCATCCGGGCAGCACGGCGGCCGGCATCAATGCCAAGACTTATGCGATCGAAGCGGCCAAAGGCGCGGTGTCAGATCATTTACGCAAGCATGGCTTTGATCATTTTCAGATCAGCGGCACGAAAGCCTTTGAGACTATTTTCAAGATTCGTTATGAGCTTATCGGCGAGCCTTTGATATCAATAGTAATCGCCAATAAGGATCACGAAAGCGACCTGCGGCGGTGTATTGATTCCATCCTGTCCCGTTCCACTTATGAGAATTACGAAATTATTGTGGTGGAAAACAACAGCGAGTCTCAGGAGATTTTTGCTTATTATGAGGAACTGAAAGGCAAGGCCAGGGTGCGGGTGGTAACTTATGACGGGGCTTTTAATTACTCACTAGTAAATAATTTCGGCGTTCATCAGTCGCAAGGAGAATATATCTTGCTTTTGAATAATGACACGCAGGTCATCAGCGTCAACTGGCTGGAAGAGCTGCTGATGTATGCCCAGCGGGAAGATGTCGGAGCCGTAGGCGGAAAGCTTTATTATGCGGACAAGACCATCCAGCATGCCGGTATCGTACTGGGACTGGGAGCTCATCGCACCGCAGGCCATTCCCACTACCGCCAGCACCGCGAAAATCTGGGGTATATGGGACGATTATGTTATGCCCAGAATGTATCGGCAGTGACAGGCGCCTGCCTGATGATAAAAAGAAAGCTTTTTATGGAAGCAGGCGGCTTGGATGAATCCTTTGCCGTTTCGCTCAATGACGTTGATTTCTGTCTGAAAGTCAGAGAAAAAGGTTATCTAAATATTTTCACCCCGTTTGCCGAGCTGTATCACTACGAGTCAAAGTCCCGCGGTCTGGATGACAGCGGGGAAAATGCCCGCAGGTATGATGAGGAATCGTCCCGCTTCCGGGACAGGTGGCGGGCGGTACTAGATAAGGGAGATCCATATTACAATATTAACTTTTCACTGGACCGAAGTGATTTTTCCCTGAAGGTTTAGTTATTGTCTATAGCGCAACAATTATGACTGGCTGCGCGGTCATCGTCAGATTGCCCGGACCTCATCGGCTCTGGTTCCGCCCCCCGAGCCCTCCACTTGCTCTTTTTTTAATAAACTTAATGACAGCGAAATAATTCATATCGAAAAAATACTGATATTTTCGCTTTACTATGCTATAATATTAAAATATTAAAACGATATATTCTATTTACTACATTTTTGGAGGTGCATTTATGAGTTATCGGGATCAGTATGAATATTGGATGAAGGATGATTATTTTGACGAGGCGACGCACAGGGAACTGCAGGCACTCAGCGGTGATGAAAAGGAGATCGAAGACCGTTTTTATAAAGAACTGGAATTTGGCACCGGCGGCCTCCGCGGCGTGATCGGGGCCGGCACCAACCGGATGAATCTGTATACCGTAAGAAAAGCCACGCAGGGACTGGCAAACTATATCATCAGGCAAGGGGGACAGGAAAAGGGAGTGGCTATTGCTTACGATTCCCGAAGAAAATCTCCCGAATTTGCCGACGAGGCAGCTCTTTGCCTGGCAGCAAACGGCATCAAGGCCTATGTATTTGACGCCTTGCGGCCTACACCGGAGCTCTCGTTCGCCTTGCGGACGCTTGGCTGTATTTCCGGCATCGTGATCACGGCCAGCCATAACCCTCCGGAATATAACGGTTACAAGGCCTATTGGGAGGACGGTGCCCAGGTTGCGGCACCCCGTGATGAAGAAATCATCGCCGAGGTCCTACGGGTGACCGATTATGCCGATGTCAAGACCATGGATAAGAAAGCCGCCGTAGCCGCCGGACTTTATCAGGTGATCGGAGAAGAGATCGATGACGCTTATATGGCGGAACTAAAGAAACAGATCATCCATCCCGAGATCATCCGCGACCAGGCCGACGACATCAAGATTGTCTATACACCGTTTAACGGAACCGGAAACATACCGGTACGCCGCATCTTAAGCGAACTTGGGTTTAAGAATGTGTACGTGGTTCCGGAGCAGGAGGAGCCGGATCCCGATTTTACCACCTTGGAATACCCCAATCCGGAAGATCCTAAGGCCTTTACCCTGGCTCTCAAGCTGGCTAAAGAAAAGAATGCCGACATCGTGCTGGCAACCGATCCCGATGCGGATCGCTTGGGGATCTATGCGCTGGACCGTGCAAGCGGCGAGTACATAGCCTTTACCGGCAACATGTCGGGGATGCTGATTGCCGAATACATCCTGCGTGAAAGAACCGCAACCGGCACCATGCCGCCTGATCCGGCGCTTGTTTCCACCATCGTGACGACCAATATGGCAGCGGCCATCGCCAAAGAGTATGATGTGAGATTCATTGAAGTCCTCACCGGCTTTAAATACATCGGCGAGCAGATCAAGTTCTTCGAGCAGAGCGGTTCCAACAGCTATGTCTTCGGGCTGGAAGAAAGCTACGGCTGCCTGGCAGGAACCCATGCCCGGGATAAGGATGCCATCGTCGCGGTGATGTGTCTCTGTGAGATGGCCGCCTGGTGCAAGAAGAACGGCAAGACCGTCTGGGATCAGATGCTTACCCTGTATGAAAAATACGGCTATTACAAAGAAACACAATATGCCATTACCCTGAAGGGCATCGACGGTTCCCGGCAGATCCAGGAGATCATGGATAAGTGGCGGAGCAATCCGCCGAAGAATTTCGGCGAGCTTGCAGTACTGGAACTTCGCGATTATGATAATGACGTGATTACCGACATGAGTACCGGAGCAACAGGCGGCACCACCGGCCTGCCGAAATCCAACGTGCTGTACTTTGCCTTGACGAATGATTCTTGGTGCTGTGCCCGCCCGTCAGGAACCGAACCGAAAATAAAGTTCTACATGGGCGTAAAAGGAAACAGCCTTGCTGATGCTCAGGAGAAGGTGGAGAAGCTTACGGAAGCGCTCAAAGATTATTTATAAAGCGGATAATACCCCGCTTGGAGATTAAAATGGGGAAGATTCTCAGAATAGCCAATTTAAAAAAAACAATATATTATATGCGGAAGAACGGGGTCAAGCAGACTTACTATGCCGCCAAGGAACGTGCTGTCAGGGAAATCAGGGATAACTATGGATATCAGCCGTTATCTGAGCAGGCATTGGCAAACCAGCGCCGTCACAGTACCGCCTTGACCTGCAAAATAAGTCTGGCAGTCCCGGTTTTTGATCCTGACCCGGCCTGTTTCAAAGCCATGCTGGAATCCGTCCTAAGCCAGTCCTATCCCCATTGGGAGCTGATTCTCGCCGACGCCGGCTCAAGTGAAGAAATAGCTGCCGTCATCAAGGAATACCAGAAGAAAGATGACCGTATCCGCTCCCGCAGACTGCCGGAGAACAAAGGAATATCGGGTAATACCAATCAGGCGCTGCAGTTTACTACCGGAGATTATATCGGGCTTCTGGATCATGACGACCTGCTGACAGCCGATGCGCTGTATGAAATGGCAATGGCGATCCGGAAGGGTGAAGAAGAAGGGTTTTTACCATATTTCTTATATTCTGACGAAGACAAATGCGATAAAGAGGGCAAGAACTTCTTTGAACACCATGAGAAACCGGAATTAAATCTGGATTTACTATTATCAAACAACTATATCTGTCATTTCCTGGTCATGAGAAGAGAATTGCTACAGACTCTGGAGCTCCGGTCTTCCTATGACGGTGCCCAGGATTATGACCTGGTACTCCGGGCCATTGACTCGATGCTGGGCAAAGCCGTCAAGAGGTCAGCCGAAGAATGGATCATCAGCCACCGGCATGTCAGACAGGGAGTCCGACATATTGATAAAGTGCTGTATCACTGGCGCTGCCATCCGAACTCCACAGCTGACAATCCCCAGAGCAAGGAATATGCCTATGAAGCAGGCAAACGCGCCATTGAGGACTTTTTGCGTAAGCGCGGGTGGAACAGTCTGGTCAGCCACACCAGGCATCTGGGTTTTTACCGGGTTGACTATATTTCTGATGAACTGAGTCTCAGGCCGGAGATCGGCATTATCGGCGGCAAACTGCTCAATAAGAATAATAAAATAGCAGGCGGTATTTATAAGGCCGACGGCACCCCGCTTTACAACGGTCTGCACAAAGAATACAGCGGCTACATGCACCGCGCCAGTCTCCGTCAGGAGGCCGAGGCCGTAGATATCCGCTGCATGCAGGTCTCTTCCGCCGCAGAGCAGTATCTTGAGGAGGTGATCGGCCTGCCTTATCTTAAGAATACCAAAAAGGGACGCTTCGACTGGAAGGGCGGCTTAAAGGAAGACGCCGACTATAAGAAAATCAGCTTACAGTTCTGTAAAAAGGTGCGCGATGCCGGTTTCTTGATTATCTGGGATCCTAATATGGTTGAACGCCTGAAGTATTAATCGGAGACATGACTATGCAGGAAACCGCGATTAATGACGAAGAAAAAAAGCCGGATCTTGGCCGGCCGGAGGTGACAGTAGTGATCCCCAATTATAACGGGCTTCGCTATCTTGAGGATTGCCTCCGCTCAATTTATGTCGGAGACTTAATCCCGGAGGTCGTTCTGGCCGACAATGCCTCAACGGACGGAAGCGTTTCCTGGACTGCCGAGCATTATCCACAGGTCAGAACGATAGCGTTCGATCACAACACCGGTTTCTGCCATGCGGTCAACGCCGGCATAAGCCAGTCATCGACAGAATTTGTGATCTTATTGAACAATGACACGAAACCGTCGCCCACCTTTGTTTCCGAATTATTGAGAACCATCAAGCAGGACCGCAGGATATTTTCCGTGGCCGCGAAAATGCTGACCATGTCCGATCCTGATAAGATAGACGATGCCGGTGATTATTACTGTGCCCTGGGCTGGGCCTTCGCCCGCGGTAAAAACCGGCCATCCGCCCGCCATACCAAAGAAACACGCATCTTTGCCGCCTGTGCCGGGGCGGCCATCTACCGCAAGGATATCCTGGAAGAGCTTGGCAGTTTCGATGAAACCTACTTTGCCTATCTTGAAGACATCGACATCGGTTACCGGGCCCAGATTGCCGGCTATTATAATCTGTTTGCCCCGTCTGCCACCGTCCTCCATGCCGGCAGCGGCGCCAGCGGCTCACGCTATAACCGGTTCAAGACGGACTATACATCCCGTAACAGTATCTATCTGATCGGTAAGAATATGCCCCTGCTGCAGATCGTCTGGAACCTGCCCTTCTTTATAGTTGGATTTTCCGTTAAATATCTTTTTTTCCTTTTGAAAGGTATGGGTCCCCGCTATCTGAAAGGCTTATTAAGCGGAATCCGCCTGTCCCTGAGCAAAACCGGAAGAAGCCATAAAACCCCCTTTCACTGGAAAAATACCGGACGTTACCTTGTCATTCAGCTGCAGCTATATTACAATATCCTGAGACGATTAAAGGGGTAAGCCTCTCACTCTTCAGGCTCAGATAACAGGTAACGGGCATAGCTGATCAGACGCTGACGCAAATTTTCATTCTGTAAGACCTTGAAAACCGGCTCGGCCTTTTTGTCATGAATTATCTTTACCATTTCTTCATTGTGGATGCTGCTTTGGCTGGAATCGCCAATGGATTCAGTCCAGCCCATGATATAACCGGTGCTGCATTGCAGCGCCTTGGCTAAAGGTTCCACTTTATCGATTCCCATATTTTGTATTTCGCCACTTTCGTATCGCGACAGTGTTGCTGTATTGATGCCGATTTCCTCTGCCACATCAGCTAAATTCTTTTTTATTTCCGATCTTCTTTTTCTGATTCTTTCGTGAATATCCATACGATCACCACCTTAGTAATAATATACCTGAAAACTCGTATTTTTACAAGCAACCGTCGGTTTATAAAAGTTATTGACAATACCTGCAATTATGGTATTATGAAAATACGGACTTGCGTATCCGCAAGAAAGAGAGGGAAAGTATGGTCGATACTAAAGAAATAATGATTTGGATAAGAAGAGCGGGATTAACTTTGGAAGGGCTTGCCCGAGCCATAGAACTAGATCCGGAAGCCCTTAATATGAAGATTAATAACGTAGACGGGGAAATACTAACTGTAAAAGAAGCGATAAAAATAGCGGAAGTATTGGGTATTCCCAGAGATAGGCTAGAGAATATTTTTTTTGCCCCGGGAATTGCGAAAACGCAAAAAGGCGCCGCGGCAGCGTTTCGTGCCAATAAGATAGAAGCTGAGAAGGAAGTATAAGGACTATGGATTCCATATACTGGTATAATCAATACCGTATCCGAATAACTAATCATTAAAACTGTATAATAATGAAACCAATAGACGTTAAAATGTTTAATCAGAAAAACATATATAAAACAACTAATTGCTGTAATTTGTAATATAATGTGTTTTTATGGTATTGAAGTAATATATAATATATTATATTGACTACGGATATGTTATGTGTTAAAATTTCTATTAAACAACATATAACAGGCAGAAAGGAGTGTTTTAAACAAGTTGCAAGAGGAGGGTAAACATCATGAAGTGTGAGGTAATCAGAGATTTGATACCATCATATGCTAACGGATTGTGTAGTGAATATACACAAGAAATTATGCAAGAACATTTTGGGAACTGTGATGAATGTAAAAATATATATGAATCCATAATAATTGCTAAAGATAATGCAGCTGTAAAGACAGAGGAGAATCATTCGTCTTTGCATACTATTTTTCATAAAATAGGGAAAAGCATTAGGCGAAGGCGTCAGGGAATCATTCTGACAGCCATATTGGTTGCGTTTACGCTCACAGCCGGGGCAGCTTATTTCATGTTACAGCATGTAGGGAGCATTCATAGCATATTTTTCCCTGAACAAAAATTAGTAATCAATAAAGTAGGTGACGAATGGGAAGAAATCGATAGCGATATTCTTTTTAACAGTATTTTCTATGAAAAATCTTTAGTGAATGATGCTAATAGTGTCGGGCCATTAAACATCAAAGTAGTTGATGAAAGGGATAATGTAATAGTGGGGCCTTTTTCAGTAAATCCGGGAGAAGCATATTCTCTGAAAGAATTACAAAATGATAAAACTTACCAGTTACAGATTTCAGCTGTCCAAGGGAAATATTTTGTTAATATCAATTAGAATCAAGATAGATGAGTCAGTAAATAGATAAGTCGGTAAATAGATGAGTCGGTAAATAGATGAGCCCAATCATTGTACAAATCAAATATAGAAAGGAGCAGTTATAATGAAAAAGTCAGCAAAAATATTAGCTATGATCATTATTTGTTCAATTGCGGTAACCCCGATGACGGTAACGGCCGCAAAGGCTGATCAACAAAATATTCAGCCAGAACAGGTGCCGATTAGTCAAAGGCGTGTAAACTGGAGTGGTTCCGCTTATATATCAGATGCGTCTTACACTAATGTTACATCCTCAAACAACTTATTTAATGATCGGCCAGAGGTGACGAACAGTGCTGGGAATAGCGGGACATTAAGCTTTAGAATCGTAAATTACAAAGGAGAAATTGTGGGTTCGGCCAAATCATGTGCGGTGGGATCAAGCGTAAAAATGGACGAAATCCCTTTTAATAGCGGTACATATACATTACAGGCAAAAGCGGCAACAGGCAAAGCCGGCAATTACTCGATAAAAATAGATTGAGACATTTATTGTCGCAGAATAGGAGATTAATTTATGAGAAAAATTATGAGTTTATTTCAAAAAATTCTTATATCGCTTTTATGTATAACGTTGGCAGCAAGTCCCGTGACAGCAATGGCCAGTGCTGATAACCCAGTAGACAATGTCGGTGAACAGGAGCCGATCAAACTGAGGCGGGTTTTTTGGAGCGGGACAGCCTATGTTTCAGATACTGCCTATACAAATATTACATCATCCAATAATTTGTTTGATGATAATCCCAAAGTGACCAATAGTGCCGGAAATGCCGGCAAGCTTAGTTTCAGGATTGTAGATAAAGATGGAGAACCAATAGGCAGCGTAAAAGTGTGTATTGACGGATACAGTGTGACAATGGATACGGTTCCTTTTAACAGCGGAACTTATACCTTGCAGGCAAAAGCGGATTCCGGTAAAGCCGGCAGCTATTATATTACAATTGACTAGACCGGAAAATACAATGATTCGGAATTACAACAATAAGGAGACTTTACATGGAAATTGTAGAATTTTCATGTAGGGTCTTTATTGTCCTTATGAATTTACAAAGAAATCAGTTATGATTCGGATGGCTTTGAGGATGACCCATCTCGCTGCCTTTAGAGAAATTTAAGTTGTTCTTTCCTATATTGTATTGTAAAATGACTTTGGGGAGATATTATTGGTAAATTATTAAAACTAACCTGACACAGAGCCATAGGTACAGAAATGATAAAAGATAATCAAAAAATATTTAATAGGATCCACCTCCTGTTAGATGCAGTTATCGTGGCGATTTCCTATATACTGGCCTGGTATCTCAAATTTAATACCTTTTTGATGGATGAAAATGCGGGAGCGCTTCCGACAAGTACCTATTTCAGTGCGCTCTATTTTTTAATCCCCGGTTATATCTTTCTTTATTACTTCTTTAATATCTATGCGCCTAAGCGGGCCACACGGCGGAAGTACGAAATAATCGGCATCATTCAGTCCAATTCCGCCGGTCTTATGCTTTTCATGGTGGTGCTGTTTTTTATCAAGCTGGAAGACTTTTCCCGTGAGATGCTCTTTATCTTTTATGCCATCAATATCATCCTCACGACATTAAGCCGCTCCATGATCAGAAGCATCCTGCAGTACTTCAGAAGGCGGGGCTATAACCTGAAGTATATTCTCCTCGTGGGCTATTCTCGGGCGGCCGAAGAATATATCAGCAGGATCAAGTCCAATCCCCAGTGGGGCTATGTGATCAGGGGGATATTAGATGACCGCGTGCCTAGCGGAACGATGTATAAGGGGGTAAAAGTAGTAGGCCGGATCGAAAACATCCTGTACATCCTGCCGGAAAATAAGCTGGATGAAATAGCGATTACGCTGGCCTTGCGCGATTACGACCATTTGGCGGATATTGTGGATCTGTGCGAAAAATCCGGCGTGCATACCAAATTCATCCCGGATTATAACTCACTGGTGCCCAGCCGCCCCTATACGGAAGACTTGATGGGGCTGCCGGTCATTAACATCCGCTATGTGCCTTTGACCAATACCTTGAACTGGGTCGCCAAACGGGCAGTGGATATTGTCGGAGCTTCGTTCGGTATTATTTTATTTATGCCGGTCATGCTGATTACTGCCATCGTGATCCGGTTAACGAGCAGAGGCCCGATCCTTTTTAAGCAGGAAAGGGTCGGCCTGCATAATCAGCCGTTTCATATCTATAAGTTCCGTACCATGGAGATGCAAAGACCCAGTACGGCCCAGCGTTCCTGGACGGTTAAGGATGATCCGAGGGTTACCAGGGTCGGGAAATTTCTTAGAAAAGTTAGCATTGATGAACTGCCGCAGTTTTTCAATATTTTATGGGGAGAAATGAGCCTGGTGGGTCCCCGGCCGGAGCAGTCTCTTTTTGTGGAACAGTTTAAGGAAGAGATACCCCGCTATATGATTAAGCACCAGGTCCGGCCGGGACTGACGGGCTGGGCTCAGATCAACGGCTACAGAGGGGACACTTCTATCAGAAAAAGAATAGAATATGATATTTATTATATAGAGAACTGGACGTTTTTGTTTGATGTCAAAATTTTACTGCTGACTATCTTTAAGGGATTCATCAGTAAAAATGCCTATTAATTAATTTTTTATTTATTTTGACATAAAATGCTTGTTTTTTCCGCGTGTCTATGAGAGAATTATTTCTTGATTAGGTTATACTAATGAAAAGTAAGGGAGAGTAATGTAAGATGGCGACAGATAACAGAACACGAAGCAGAAGCGCAAATCACGGAAGTTCAAATAGAAGAAGTTCAAATAGAAATAGAAATTCAGAAACTAATAGAAATTTGGTAAATAGAGGATCGGGTAATAGAAGTTCAGAAAATGGAAGGTCAGATAGGGATTCATATGAAAACAGCTATTCGGAGGACCGTTCTTCCGAAAAAGCCTCAAGAAAAAGCCGGGAAAAGAAAAAGCGCGGCAAAATCATTTTATTTATTGCTGAGATCTTTGTACTGACTATTATGCTGTTCTTTCTCTATACAGTATTGAAAGTGGAGCAGACCGGTAAGATCAATATCCCTGAAGAAGACATCGTCATTAATCAAACCGTCAAGGAATATGCGGCCACAAGCATGAAAGGCTACCGGAATGTAGCTCTGTTCGGGGTTGATTCAACTTCTGGCCAGCTAACCAAAGGAACCAGAAGTGACAGTATTATGATTGCTTCCGTTAATCAGGATACTGGTGAATGCCGACTGGTATCGGTTTACCGGGATACCTATCTGAACCGGGGTAATGATACTTATAATAAATGCAACGGCGCCTATGCTAACGGCGGTGCTGAACTGGCCATTAACATGCTGAATATGAACCTGGATCTGAATATCACCGATTTTGTAACGGTCGGCTTCAAGGGCGTAACGGACACAGTTAACGCTTTAGGCGGTGTTATGATCGATGTCGATTCAGCTGAACTGCAGCATATCAATAGTTATCAGAGAACCATGGCGGATGAACTGAACTATGAATATGTGGAGGTTACCAATACCGGTTATCAAAGACTGAACGGCCTTCAGGCAACTGCCTACTGCCGTATCCGCTATACTGCAGGGGATGACTTCAGAAGAGCCGAGCGTCAAAGGGAAGTCCTGATGGCTATCTTAGTGGAAGCAAAAAGTGCAACCCCGGTTGAGCTGAACCAAATAGCCAGCGACATCTTCGGATCAATCTCAACATCACTGGATTTAGACGAAATCATTTCCTTGTTAAGCGATATTACCCAATATGAAGTAACCGATAACGGCGGATTTCCGGAAGAATCCATGCGTGCCACGGGAGTAATCGGTAAAAACGGCAGCTGTGTCGTTCCGGTAGACCTAGAACAAAATGTTATCTGGCTGCATGAGTTCCTATTCGGGGTACAGAATTACGTTCCTTCAGATGAAGTAAAGCAATACAGCCAGAAAATCAGGAGTGACACGGAACAGTATATCAATAGTTAAAGTAACAAGACAGTATCTAAGGAAACACTGATGCATCAGTATTTCCTTAGATACTCCGCGGGATGCGCACGGATTTACGGAAAACAAATCAAATCAAATAGATATCGAGACATAAAAATGGCTGTTGATGTAATTATTCCTACTTACAAGCCGGATCAGCAGTTTTTGCTGCTGATGGACCGCTTGGAGAAACAGGCGGTCAGACCGGACAAGATCATTATTATAAATACCGGAAAGGCTTATTTCGAGCAATTGATTACGGAAAAGGCTTTTCTGGATATTTATGACAATGCCGTCATAGTCCATGTCGGGGAACCAGAATTTGATCATGGCGGCAGCCGTAATTTGGCAGTATCTTTATCGCAGTCACCGAGTTTTATTATGATGACTCAGGATGCGGTTCCGTCCGATAATTTTTTGATCGGCAATCTGCTGAAGGCTTTGGATGATAAAAAAACTGCAGTAGCTTATGCCAGGCAATGTCCAACGGAAGAAAGCAATCAATTAGAGCGGTATGTCCGCGCTTTTAATTATGGTGAAGAACCTCTGTACAAAACGGAACAGGATCTGAAAAGCTTAGGAATCAAGACTTATTTCTGTTCCAATGTATGCGCCGCATACAACGCAGAGGTTTTTGAGCGTTTGGGAGGGTTTGTCGGCAGGACGATCTTTAATGAAGATATGATATATGCCGCTACAGCAATAAAAGCTGGCTACGCTGTCCAGTATGTTCCGGCAGCTGCGGTGATTCATGCCCATAACTATACGAACAGGCAACAGTTTTGCCGTAATTTTGACCTCGGTGTTTCCCATGCCGATCATCCGGAAGTGTTTGACGGACTTTCATCGGAATCGGAAGGACTCCGGATGATCCGGAGCGCAGCGGTGTATCTGTTGAAAAACGGCGCGCCGTGGCTGATTCTGAAACTGTTTACTCAGAGTTTATCCAAATATAGGGGATATTACCTGGGTAAACGCTATCAGAAGTTATCACGTAAGCGAATCTTGCGTTTTACCATGAATCCATATTATTGGAGATGAGAAGAAACATATTTTTTTTAAAATATTTACACATAAAAGACACAATTGGCAGATATACTTAATCTGCAAACAAAATTTCCGGTATATCAGCTGTATGGCAGCTGTCCCGCACATTAGTCAAGCATTTGATCAAAACAGGAGGAAGTACTTATGTATGAAGATGATTACACGTACAATGCTCATTCAGAAAATCGGCCGGCTGGTCCGGGAGCGGACATGAGGTTTGATCCGAATCCGGAAAAAGCTCCTAAGAAAACGAAATTGGGAATGGGGAAAAAGATTTTAATGACGGTTTGCCTGGGGCTGTTTTTCGGGGTTTTTGGCGGGCTCGGTTTTATGGCAGCGACATCAGCAACCGAAATTCTCCGGAGCGGCATGGAACAGGCCGGGCTGAGGCTGAAACCGCAGGAAGAAGAAGCGATAGAAGTAACGGGCGAGGCAGAAAGCGATGTTTCCGAGGCCGCCGCTCCCGCTGTCCGCGTCGATGAGGTTGATGCAGGTAATATTACGGCGGTGGTGACGGATGTGACGGATGTCGTCAGCAATGTCATGCCGGCGGTAGTTTCCGTCAATAATAATTATACCGAGACATATCAGTATTTTGGCAGGGAATTTTCCAATGAAGGTCAGGCGAGCGGTTCGGGCATTATTATTGGAGAGAATGAAACGGAGATTTTGATTGTCTCCAATTATCATGTAGTATACGAAAATGATATGCTGGAAGTACAATTTGTTGACGGCAGCATGCTGGAAGCTCAGGTAAAAGGGAGCGACCCCAGCATGGATCTGACAGTACTGGCCGTAGCCCTGGAAGACATCAGCAACGAGACCCGGGAAAGCATCGCGATTGCCAAGCTGGGCGATTCCGATTCGCTGATGGTAGGAGAACCGGCGATTGCGATCGGCAATGCCATGGGTTATGGACAGTCAGTGACTACCGGCGTGGTCAGTGCCTTGGACAGAGAATCCTCCTATTATAACGGAGAATCCGAGGTAAACACGACTTTTATCCAGACCGATGCCGCTATCAATCCGGGAAACTCCGGCGGTGCCCTTTTGAATATCAAAGGTGAAGTCATCGGGATCAATTCCAACAAGGTAGGCGGCGACCTGATCGAAGGCATGGGGTATGCGATACCGATTTCAGCGGCCCGCCCGATCATTGAGGAGCTGATGCTGATGGAAACAAGAACAGCGGTGGAAGAGGATGACCGCGGATATCTGGGAATCTACGGCATTACGGTTGATACGGAATATTCGGAGGTATTTAATATTCCTCAGGGTGTCTTTATAACCGACGTGTTCGCTGACACGGCAGCAGAGGCAGCCGGTCTTAAATACGGCGACATCATTACCGAGTTTGACGGGGTTGAGATTTACAGTATGGAGACCTTGGCGAAGCGCCTCAGCTTTTATGAGGTGGGCGAAAGCGTCACGCTCATCGTCATGTCCGGAGACGCCATGGGCGGCTATGAAGAAAAAGAGATCGAGGTCGTGCTGGGTGAGCAGCCGACGGAAACTCCGTAAGATAATCAAGCGTAAGGGAATCAAGCGTAAGGGAATCAAGCGTAAAGGAATCAAAATAGAAGCTGGATTCATTTAATCGGAAATTAGTCGGAATAATCCCATTGCTTTTTCATAAACTGGTAAAAAGATCAGCAACTGATCTTTGATCAGTTGGAAAAGTGATGGGATTTATGCTTAGAGGGATTGCGGTTTTCTTGGCGGCAGCATTTATCATGACAGGCTGCGGCAATAACGGTGAGGAAATAAAGAAAATAAAGGATCTGGAGTTTACGGTTTTAAGTGAGGATGATTTTCCGGCAGAGCTGAAAACGATGATTGATGAGAAGCGGGAACAGGCTTTTAAAATGACTTACCAGGACAGCGGCTTCCTTTATATCTGTGTCGGCTACGGGAAGCAGGCGACCGGCGGCTACAGTATCAGCGTGAATGACCTGTATGAGGCGGATAATGCGGTTTATGCGGACACGATACTGCTTGGGCCGGAACCGGGGGCGATCGACCTGACGAAAAAGAACAGTCCGTCTTATCCGGTTATTGTGCTGAAGACAGAGTACCTGGAGAAGTCGGTGGTGTTTGTATAATGCGGCGTGAACAGGCGCAAAAGTATTCCATACTAAAAAGTATTTAATACTTTTCGCACAGCGAAAAATATCTTGCGGCGGTATGAACGGTAATCGGTATAATAACTTTTTGTACATATACCAGTGCAACTAGGTTGTATTATAAAAGTATCTATGATAGTATAATAGTTAAGAAAATTTCTTGGCACTAAGAGGTTAGTAGGAGTTGTGATATAGAAGGGATTAAACGTGATATTAGCGAAAGCTAGATATGACAAAGGATGGCTGATATATGTTTGATTTTGAAATTGCACAGTATTTATATAGAGTCTCGTTTCTATACGAAAAGATTTGCGATAGAGAGTATAAAGCGCGGGCTTATTTTAAGGCAGCGTTATCCGTAGACGGTTATTCGAAAAATATTGAATGCTTATATCATGCAAGCAACTTAAAGTCATTGCCTTCTATAGGGGTAAGTATTGAAAAAAATATTAGTGAGATTATCGAAACCCAGCACTTATTGTTAATTGACAGTTTGTTGGGGGAAATACCTTATACCATCTTTGAGCTCTATGAGCATGCTAGTTTCAGCGACAAACTAATTAAGAAAATAATTGAAAAAAAAGTCTTTAGTTTCCCCAATCTTTCAGAAGCTATCAGATTAAGAGATGACTGGTCTCTTAGCGAACTAAGAACATTGGAAACGGCAGTACAGAATTATCAGTGCCGCAAATTTCAATACGCTCAGGTTTTCGAGCTGGCCGATGAATTGGTACAGTTATTGGAGAGTACCAAAGCAGTAGATTTGATCAGCTTATCAGATGGATTGTTTCTTCATAAGGAGAGCCTGGCTTGTGGCAACATAATCTGTACAGCAAAGGACATGAGTGCTTTAATTACTGCAATTAAGACACATCCCTTATTTCATTTTGTGAATTGTGAAGGACAAGATCTCTTCCTTGAAAGATTTGACATACCATTTCACATCAAAGTTCTTTCTGACCACGATTATACAGTAATCATGAATAAGCAGCAGTCAGAAGCCAAGAAACTAGGCATAGGAAGCCACCGTAAGAAAAAGGTCGATTTTTTTTATGGGGATTTGCACTTACATACGAACTGGAGCGACGGAATCCATACCATTGAGCAAATGCATGATCAAGCTGTCAATATGGGTTATCGTTATTTGGCAATAACCGATCATTCACAGTCACTGAAACCTTCTGGAATGTCTGAGCTAGATACCCTTAAGCAAATCAAGAAAATCCGTGAATTTAATAAAAAAAACAGCAAAATACCTGTATTGGCGGGTATTGAAGTCGATATACTGGCAGATGGAACCTTGGATCTTCCAGAGAGTATATTGAAGGAATTTGATATTGTCATCGCCTCGATACATTCACATTTTAATCAGTCACCCTTGGAATTATGGGACAGAATATCTAAAGCATTAAGTAATCCATATGTCAATATCTTTGCGCATCCTACCGGGAAGCTGTTGGGACGTCCGAGTAAGCCGACTGTTAAGAGAGAGGAGCTGCCGATATTTTTTGACAAGCTGTTACAGCTTTGTCTGGATCAAAGTGTGGCCTTAGAGATAAATTGTTTTCCGGAGCGATTCGACTTGTCTATGGAAAATGCCATAGCAGCAATAAAACACGGCGTCAAGATATCGATTGGAACGGATGCTCACTCCGCCTATCATATGGAAAGTGCGAAATACGTGTTAGATGCTTTAAAATTCATGGATATTCCCGCAAGTGCTGTTTTAAACTGCATGCCATATAACAGCTTGAAGAAATTCTTGGCGGCAAAACGTGATGCCAGTGAGTCGGGAATCGATCAATTACTGGAAGAAAAATTTAAGGATTTTGCGCATTACTTCGGTAATAACGAAGGGATAATATCCGGCAAAGTGCAGGCTTTGGGTATAGATTTAACGGGAAGTGAAAAAAAAGCCAGTGGCTTTGCTGTGTTATCAGGAACAACCGTAGAAACCGCCCTTGTTCTTTCAGATGATGAGATGGTTGAGCGTATCAAGCAGATCAAGCCTGAGGTGATATCCATCGATTCGCCTTTAGCTTTGCCGAAGGGGCGATGCTGTGGGGATAAAAACTGCCCTGAGTGTGGGAAAATGGGGATTATGCGTGACTGTGAACTTTTATTGCGGCATTTTGGCATAGGAGTTTATCCTTGCCTGATTGATTCTATGGTAGATCTGACCACTAGGGGAATCAATCTGGCCAAGCGGCTGCGGGAACTCGGTTTTATGGTGATTGAGAGTTATCCGGGGGTTGCCCAGGATTTGCTGCATATACCAAGAAAAAGAAGAGGGCTGGAGCTTTTGCTTAGCGGCATGAGGAATTTTGGCATTGAGGGAATGCGGGAAGGGATTTCTCATGATGAAGCCGATGCCATAACTTCTGCATTGGTCGGATATTTTTACTTAAACAATAACTACGTAGGTATGGGAAATGAAGAAGAAGGCTATCTTATTGTACCCAAACTTGAAACATCCTTGTCTGGCAAAGGGATTGTGATCGGCCTTGTAGGCAGAATTTACGCAGGAAAAACTACCATGGCAGAATACATGCGTTTTAAGCATGGATTTCAGTCAATGCGTTTTAGTCAAGTGATTGAAGAGAAGTATCATACTATAGGACGAAAAGAATTGCAAAGGAAAGGGAATGAGATAAGAAGCGTTCCCGAAAGACAAAAAGAGCTTTCCGATATTATGCTGAGTCGGATAAAACCGGATGAAAATTATATAATTGATGGCTTGCGGCAAGAAATAGATTATGAAAATCTGTCATCCGCTCTTAAAGATAGATTTCAGCTGCTTCATATTGACTCCTCGCAGAAATCCCGTTATGCTCGCTATTGTAAACTTTGTCTGGGCAAAACACTGGAGGATTTTAAAGAAACTGATGAACATCTGTCGGAAAGTTCCATTGAAAAAGTGGCATTAAAGAGTGACGATCGTATTGTGAATAATAAAGGATATGTAGATTTTATTAGAAAGATTGAGACATATTTAGAAAAAATCAGTGAGTAAACGGAGGGAAAGAAATGTCTGTATCAATTGTAGTTGGAGGTCAATTTGGATCGGAAGGGAAAGGAAAAACTTCCTACTATTTTGCCCGGAAATTAGGTGCGGCAGCGGTGGTCAGGGTAGGAGGCACAAACTCCGGCCATACCGTTATAGATGATACTGGGACAGAGTATATTTTCCGTACACTACCTACGGCAGCAATAGATTCGGCCATACTGTGCATAATACCAAGCGGAGCCTATATCGACGTCGAAATCTTACAAAGAGAAATAACCTGTTCCGGAATATCGGCGGCGAACCTTAAAATAGACCCATATGCAGTCATTATTAACCAGACTATGATTGACCAGGAGCAGCAGTCAGATTTACGAAACAGGATTGGTTCAACTTTGAGCGGAACGGGTGCGGCAGTAGTGAATCGCATTAAGCGTGAAGAATCGGTTACTTTTGCAAAAGACATGAAAGAATTGTCATCATATATCACGGATACAAAAAAACTGATGCGGAATATGCTTGATCATGACCAGCATATCGTCATTGAAGGAACCCAGGGATTTGGCTTATCGCCGATTAATTCCGCTTATTACCCCTACTGCACAAGCAGGGATACAACAGCTGCCGGATTTTTAATGGAAACGGGACTTAGTCCCCTGGATGTTGAAAATGTCATCATGGTAATTAGGGCGCATCCGATTCGCGTCAGCGGCAGTTCCGGCCCGCTCCCGAATGAGACAGATTGGGAGGAAGTAGCAGATGCCGCCGGCACGGCAGAAGATTTAACGGAATATTCCTCTGCAACAAAAAGAATTCGCCGGGTTGCCCAGTTTGATGCGGAGGTTGTAAAGAGGGCGATTCAAAGCAACCGTCCCAATATCTTGGTATTAAATCATGCGGATTATATCGACTATGGATGTCATGATTCAGATATGTTAAGTAGTTCTATCGACAATTTTATCAGAAAGATAGAACTAGAAATTGACCAGCCGATTGATTATGTCGGAACAGGGAAAGATATGATGGTTCCACGGCAAAGTAAAGCGGCCAGTGTATTTTACATAAGGAAGATGGAAAGAATATAAGGAGTAACTAAGAATTTTATGGGGAAAGATACTGGAAAAATTGAATTCAAGCATGAAGAATACCTTGAACTCTTAAATAGGAAAAATAATGAATATCTCAATGAGCCAGCAGAGAAAAAATATGAGGAATTTTACCGGCTTGATCCATTTCCGCAGATACCAGGATCCTTATTGAACGCTACTGATATTTTAAAGTATGTAACAACCGTTGGTATGATTGATCCATTTTATTCAGAAGATCTTGCTGGAGCCACCTATACATGTAAATATTCGGGCAAGTATAAATATTGGGACGAAAGTGGTAAAGAGAAAAAGTCAGATAATGATGGAGAAGAACTGAAACTGCCGCCCAATTCTATCACTTTTTTAGAAATAGAACCCATTTTTCGTATACCTGAGTATATAATTTTAAGGTTCAATTTAAATGTAAAACACGTTTTTAAAGGATTACTATTAGGGACAGGACCTATTGTTGATCCTGGTTTTCAAGGAAGATTATATATTCCACTTCATAATCTCACTTCAAATGAGTATATAATTAAAAAAAATGCACCATTAATATCCGTAGAGTTTACAAAGTTAAGTAGAAATTATGCTAATAAATTGAATGATTACGCATTAATTAAAATGACCAAAGGTTTTGATTTTAAACATGTACCTTATATTTACAGGCGATTTAAAAAACGAGATTTAAATAAATATATAGAAAGCGCTTTGTGCGATGATGACAGAACATTTTATAAGAATAAAGATTTGGCTAAAGCAGCAGATTACTATAGTATTGCGAGCTCGATACCAGAATCAATAAAAAAGGCAGAGCAGGATGCCAAGGAATCAAAACAAACTGTAGAAAAATTAACGACTCAAACAGGATTAGAACTTGAAAAAATAAGGATTGATGTAAAACATTCTGAAGATAAACTTAGTTTTGCTGTCATATTAACGTTTATGTTAGCGTTTGTGCCTATTATAATAGCTGTAATGGCACTTGTACATGACTCCAGTGCTTTAGTAAATGACTTAAATATCCGCGTTGAAGAACTATTAACTGATTATGAAAAGGCTATAGAGGATTATGAAAAACTATATAATTCCTCGATAGAATTGGAAGAAAAAAATATAGAACAAAGTAATATAATTAGTACTATGCAAGATGAAATAACAGGTTTAAAGAATCAAATAAATGAAATACAACTAAAAGACGGAAGTGTAGATGAATGAAATATGTATGTATTGAAGGATGTGTAGGGGTAGGAAAAACAACAGTAGCTACTCAGCTCGCTGGTGCCGTGCGTGACTCGGTATTATTGCTGGAAGATTACGGCATTCATCCGTTTCTCAAGGATTTTTATTCTGACCCCAGATATACCTTTGAGACAGAGCTGAATTTTTTACTGATTCATTATCATCAATTGCTAAAAATGATGGCGGGCAGTTGTCCGATACTCATCAGCGATTATTTTTTTAATAAGGATGAGTTATTTGCTGATGCTAATGTGATGAATGAAAAGGAACTGGATATATTCAGGGATCTTTATGAATACCTGCGAAGTCAACTGATAAAGCCAGATATCGTTATATGCTTAACTGGCTCTACTGACATGATTTATCAGAGAGTAATCAATCGGAACAGGATTGAGGAAAGAAATATTTCTTATGAGTATCTCAATAAAATCAACCTTTATTATAAGAAATTTTTTGCTGACTGGAAGGCTGAATACAAAACGATAGAAATAAACATGAATGTCCATGATTTTGTGAAAAACCCTACCTTGATAGAGGGAGTGCTAAAAAAGGTAATGTCATTCATAGACCCCCAATAATATCATATATATAACTATGATTTCTGGAAATGCTGGTAGTCCTTCATCGTATTCCAGGCCCCCCCCCAAGTGAAGCCGTGTTCAGTGAAAAGCTGATAACATAAGTCGTTCTCATCTATTTTATGAGGAAAGTCCTGGCTGCGGTCAGTATAGATCTCACTGCCCTCCGGCGAGATATAGGTCGTACCATCCTTGCGGTAAACCACATAGGGGTTATAAAAGGGATTGATGTCGATAGCGAGGCCAAGGGCATGTTTGGAGAGATTCGCAGTGCCGTCAACGAGACGGTAGTTGAAGCTGGAGGTATTGTTGTCCAGCATGGAGAGGGTATCGTCACCGTTATATTCTTCGATCAGGCGGACTTTTTCGATGGGATATTGGTTCAGGTAAAGTTCATAAAAGATTTCCAGAAGGTCATCGGCGATTGATTCATTACAGATCAGTTCGCCGATTTGCACTTCTCCATTAAAATCATAGTAGAGGATGTTCAAGTGGCGGAGCTGATCATAAGAAATGGCGATGTCGTCTCCATCCCTGATAATATTCACGGCTGGAACAATGTCCGTGCCGTCGGGAAGTTCTTTACTGCTGCCGGCGATCGCTTCGGCTTCTGCCGCCGAAACTGGATAAGAGATACCGGTAATATAAGCAATCAAGCTTTCGCTCAAGGGTTCTTTATAAAAATCAGGCTGATAAACTTCACGTTCCATAGGTGCGGAACCAGGAAGTACACTATAGTCGGAAGCAGAAGCTTGACTAGGTTCTGCCGTGTCGGATGACGGAGGCAGGGACGTTCCTGAACTCGGAGCGGCAGTTTGAGATTCGGAGGAAGCGACGTCAGACTGCGTTCCGGAATGAGTGGCCGATTGCATTCCAGAAGGGGTGGCGGCAGACGGTAGTTCCGTGGGAACCGGCATGGCAGACGGCATAGGCGACGCATCCGGGGATGCATAAGCAATAGCGGGATTTTTTCGGGCATAGTCGGCCACGGTTTCGCCACTTGAGTAGATGCGCACAATAGCAGTGCTTATAATTATTACAAAGGCCAGAATAACTAACGGTTTTGTAAGCTGTTTCATATCGATTCCTTTCGGTTCTCATCTTCTGAATAATGAACAATGACAATATTATCATAATCATAGGGAACAATAAAATCAAGCCCTACTTGTAATTGAATTTTTTTTCTAGTACAATGGATGTCAAGGTTTGAACTGTGATTCACGGAAATAAGAGACTTATCATAATAGAGCGCACCAGGTGCGGATAGGACATAAGATGAGTATTATTAAGACGGAAAAACTGGTGTTTGAATATATACGGCGTGACGAAGAAGGCAATGTCGAGGGGATTGTACGGGCCGTGGATGAAGTGGACCTGGCTGTCCAGCAGGGTGATTTTGTGGCGATACTGGGGCATAACGGATCCGGGAAATCAACCTTTGCCAAGCATATTAACGCGATTCTTTATCCTACCGAGGGAACCGTCTGGGTAGACGGGAAGGACACGGCTGATGAGCAATATCTATGGGACATCCGCCAGATGGCAGGGATGGTGTTCCAGAATCCGGATAATCAGATTATCGGCCAGGTGGTCGAAGAGGACGTGGGCTTTGGCCCGGAAAACATGGGCGTTCCGACGGAAGAGATCTGGAGCAGGGTGGAAGAAAGCCTGAAAGCGGTAGGCATGTATGAATACCGTCATAAGTCCCCCAACCGGCTGTCAGGGGGACAGAAGCAGCGGGTGTCGATCGCCGGGGTGCTGGCGATGCATCCGAAATGTATCGTGCTGGACGAGCCCACGGCCATGCTTGATCCCAACGGCCGGAAAGAAGTTATCCGAGCGGTAAGGGCCCTGAATGACGCGGAAGGGATCACGGTTCTCCTGATTACACATTACATGGAAGAAATCATCCACGCCGACAAGGTATTTGTCATGGACAAAGGGAAAATAGCCATGGAAGGAACGCCGAAACAGATATTTTCCCAAGTAGAGCAGCTGCAAAGCTTGCGGCTGGATGTTCCCCAGATTACGCTTTTGGCTCATGAACTGCGAAAACACGGGCTGGAGATGCCGAAAGGCATCCTTACCCAGCAGGAACTGGAGGAAGCCCTCGGCCTATAATCAGGAGGATCAGGCGTAGCTTGCCATTGCTGTCTTCAGGCATGCTGCCCTGGCAACACCGAGGAATTAGACGTGCTAATTTTAATAATTATAATGTTAATAAATAGTTTTAAAAACGATGGAGTATATCATGGCTATTATTCTAGACCACGTCAATTACATATATGACAAGGACACAGCAATGGCATCGGCGGCTTTGACCGATGTCAGCCTGGTGATTCCGGACGGCCAGTTTATTGGCCTGATCGGTCATACCGGTTCAGGAAAATCCACCTTGGTGCAGCATCTGAACGGCTTACTGAAGCCGACTTCGGGAAATATATATTATAATGGCGAAGATATCCACGACGATGATTACGACAGGAAAAAGCTGCGCAGCAAAGTCGGCCTTGTATTCCAGTATCCGGAGCATCAGCTGTTTGAGACGGATGTATTCAGCGATGTCAGCTTCGGTCCCAAGAATCTGGGCCTGGATAAGCTGGAAGTGGATCTGCGGGCCTATCACGCTCTAAAACAGGTGGGTTTAGAGGAAGAGTATTTTTACCAGTCTCCCTTTGATCTTTCCGGAGGGCAGAAAAGGCGGGCCGCCATTGCCGGCGTCCTTGCCATGAAACCTGAGGTGCTGATTCTGGATGAGCCGACGGCAGGGCTTGACCCACGAGGAAGGGATGAAATATTGAACCAGATAACAGCCCTGCGTGCAGAAACAGGAATAACCGTGATCTTGGTTTCACATAGTATGGAAGAAATTGCCAAATATGTAGAGCGTATCGTCGTAATGAACGAAAGCTGGGTCGTATACGACGATAACCCGGTCAATGTCTTCAAGAATTACCGGGAACTGGAAAAAATCGGCCTGGGAGCGCCACAGATGACATATATTATGCATGGGCTGCGGCAGCGGGGGCTGGATGTCGATACGGATCTTTTTACCATAGAAGAAGCCGGCCAAAATATTTTACAGGCAATAAGGCGAAGATAGGAGCGGAAACCGCTATGTTAAGAGATATCACATTGGGTCAGTATTATCAGACGGATTCTGTTATTCACCGTCTGGACCCTCGGGTCAAACTGTCAACAACAATCTTTTTTATCATATCTTTGTTTCTGGTAAATGGAATAATCGGCTACGCCATAGCCGGCGGCTTCCTGCTGTTTATCATTAAACTCTCGAAAGTTCCTTTTAAGTATATTATCCGGGGCATGAAAGCAATTATTTTCTTGCTTTTGTTCGCTTCGGTCTTTAACTTGTTTCTGACACCAGGAGAACCGGCAGTGAGTTTCTGGCGGTTTACGATTACCTGGGAAGGAATTGAGCGGGCTGTTTTCATGGCGCTTCGTCTGGTGATGCTGATTACAGGATCTTCGATCATGACCTTGACGACGACACCCAATAACCTGACCGACGGGATGGAGAGGCTGATGGGGCCGCTGCGGATTTTTAAGGTTCCGGTGCATGAAGTATCGATGATGATGTCGATAGCACTGCGGTTTATCCCCATTTTACTGGAAGAGACAGATAAAATCATGAAAGCACAGATGGCGCGGGGGGCTGATTTTGAAAGCGGGAACCTGATCAAGAAGGCCAAAAGCCTGGTTCCGTTACTGGTACCGCTGTTTATTTCCGCGTTCCGGAGAGCCGGCGATCTGGCGATGGCGATGGAAGCACGGTGTTACCGGGGAGGAGAGAACCGGAGCAAGATGAAGCCGCTGGTTTATCGGAAAAGGGATTATCTGTCGTATGCAGTCGTTGCGGCCTATCTGGTTACGGGGGTCGTGGCGGAGAGAGCAGCGGCGGCATGGGGGGGATTTTGGTGGAGCTGAGTTATGTAGGTTGTGTGTGGGGGGAGGGCAAGTTTGGGAGCAGGCGCTGGGGTCTGCGGCCCCTGGCCTACAGGCTGCCACCTGGGCTACCGCGCCGTACGCTTGGCCCTGGTGCAGCTTGGGAGCGGGCTTTGGCTCATGTGTCCGTAGTCTAAGAGATACTAAACATCCCCCCGATGGTTACAGCGGCTCCCGTAACCGTCGGCAAGCGCCCTCCATGGCGCGTGCCGACTTGTGCGGACATCCGTGTCCGCACATTACTATGTAGTTGATTGGGGATGCTAAGTATCACTAAGACTACTCCCAAAATCGCCAAAGCCCGCTCCCAAGCTGCACCAGGGCCAAGCGTACGGCGCGGTAGCCCAGGTGGCAGCCTGTAGGCCAGGAGCCGCAGACCCCAGCGCCTGCTCCCAAACTTGCCAAAAGCAGATGTACGTAAATTCGGCAATAGACACGAACAGGAATTAGTATTTAGTGATTTTGGGAGTGATCTTAGAGATATTTAGCATCTCCATACGAATGTATAGGAATGTGCGGACATGGATGTCCGCACAAGTCGGCACGCACCAAGGAGGGTGCTTGCCGACGGTTCCGGGATTTGCCGACTAATGACGGGAGATGCTTAGTATCTCTTAGATTACGGACACATGAACCAAATACTAATTCCTGTTCGTGTCTATTGTCGGCGACAACCTACCCAGAACCACAAAAGGCAATAACCTACCCAGAACAACCAAGAAACAGGAGAAACCATGAATCAGCAAAAAAAGCGGATCATGCTGACTGTCGCATATGACGGAACCGGTTATAAAGGATGGCAGATTCAGCCGAAGGTTCCGACGATCGAAGGAGAACTGAACAGGCATCTTTCGGAACTGATGGGTGAAGCAATCACGGTGATCGGCGGCAGCAGGACAGACGCTGGGGTGCATGCCCTGGGGAACGTAGCGGTGTTTGATACGGCAACAAGGATTCCCGGGGAAAAGATCGCCTATGCCCTGAACCAGCGGCTGCCGGATGACATCCGCATCCAGAAATCAGAGGAAGTGGCGGGTGATTTTCATCCGAGGCATTGCGACAGCCGCAAAACATATGAATATCGGATTTACAACGCAGAATTCCCCTTACCGACAAAACGTCTTTATGCAGGATTCACGTACCGCCAGCTAGATGTCATGTCCATGAGCGATGCAGCAGCCTTTCTGGTGGGAGAGCATGATTTTAAAAGTTTCTGTTCGGTGGCAACAGTGGTGGACAGTACAATACGTACTATATATGAAGCAACCGTGGAGCGCCAGGGGAAGGAAATCGTGGTCAGGGTCTGCGGAAACGGTTTTCTATACAATATGGTGAGAATAATCGTCGGCACGCTGATGGAAGTCGGATATGGAAAGTATAAAGCCGAACATGTCCGCGACATACTTGATGCCAAGGAACGTCAGGCAGCCGGGCCTACGGTTCCGGCAAACGGGTTAACGCTGGTTCAGTATCAATTTAAGTAGAGTCAAATTGTATCAATTATTTATAGAGTCCTGACGAAAAAGTGGTGGTCGCAAGGCTCGGAGGGCGGAGGGCTGGGCGGTCGGTTTTCTCGGCGGACGCATTAAGTGCCAACGCAGAGGAAACCAATTCAAGTGGAGCCCCTCTGGGCGAGACTTGAATGCTCTGGGTTCCTCGGAGTGCTATAAACGCCGCGTCCAGAGAGAAAATCCGACCGTTCAGCCCTCCGCCCCCCGAGCCCCATGCTTAAATTTAAAAAGCCAAAAGCCAAAAGCAAAAGAAATCCTTGACACACCCGGTCGTGTATACTATAATATTGCAATGTGGCGGTATTTTTTGTCAGTTAAGCCAATAGCCCCGGCAAGCTGTCAACAGATATCGGCCGATTACCGGTTTGATGACCCGCATACGGCCCGGACATCCGTATCAGGAAGAGATAGCCGGAGGGCATTTCTTACGAGAAAGACAGTTTAACGGAGGTAATACAATGAATACATTTATGGCCAGCCCAGCTACCATTGAGAGAAAATGGTATGTAGTGGATGCTGCTGATATGACTTTGGGACGTCTGGCAAGTGAAGTTGCCAAGGTGTTAAGAGGTAAGAATAAAGCGATCTTTACCCCTCACATGGATACCGGTGATTATGTCATCGTAGTAAATGCCGCGAAGATCAAAGTGACCGGCAAGAAGCTGGATCAGAAGACATATTTTCGCCATTCCGAGTATGTGGGCGGCGTGAAAGAAACCACACTGCGTGAGATGTTGGCGAAGAAGCCGGAACACGTGGTTGAACATGCCGTGAAGGGCATGCTTCCCAAGGGACCTTTAGGAAGACAAATGTACACCAAGCTTCATGTATATGCCGGACCGGAACACAATCAGGCGGCACAGAAACCCGAAGCTCTGGTATTTTAGACGGAAGGGACTGAAAGGAGATAATAAGAATGGCTAAAACAGCAAAATGCTATGGAACAGGCAGAAGGAAAAAATCTATTGCAAGGGTATTTCTGGCGCCCGGCAAAGGAAGTATTATAATCAATAAAAGAGACATTGATGATTACTTTGGGATGGAAACCCTGAAGGTTATCGTTCGCCAGCCGTTAGTAGCTACTGATACATTAGGCAAGTTTGACTTGATGATAACGGTACGCGGCGGCGGCACGACCGGTCAGGCCGGTGCGATCCGGCACGGTCTTGCCAGGGCTTTGCTCCAGGCAGATGCCGATTACCGCCCGATACTGAAGAAGGAAGGATATCTGACCAGGGATCCCCGTATGAAAGAAAGAAAGAAATACGGACTCAAGGCCGCCCGTAGGGCTCCTCAGTTTTCGAAGAGATAAATTTGATCAATTAAACTGTGACAGGATGTTTTCAAGACATAATGGATTGAAAATGTCCTGCTTTGTTTTAGACTAAGATTTCTATTTCAATAGGCTAAGGTATCTATTTCAGTAGGCTAAGGTTTCGATAGGCTAAGGTATCTATTTCAGTAGGCTAAGGTTTCGATAGGCTAAGGTTTCAATAGGCGGGATCTGAAAGGAGGTTTCGATATGAGGCATGAAGTTTTCGGCGGTAATCTGCCGGCGGTAATCATTTATCTTGACCGGGGCGAAAGCATTTATACCCAGTCAGGCGGTATGACATGGATGTCAGATCAGATCAAAATGGAAACAAATATGAAGGGAGGCTTGCTTAAAGGCTTTGGCCGTATGCTGACAGGGGATTCGCTGTTTATGGCCAGCTATACGGCCGAGGCGGATGGGCAGTATATTACGGTTGCTTCAAGCTTTCCCGGAGCGATCCTTGCCCTGAATGTGGGAGAAGGCGCTTATATTTGCCAGAAAAGTGCTTTTCTATGCGCACAGCCGGATGTAAGCTTAAGTGTATATATCCCTCCCGGAGTGAAGGGATCTTTTTTTGGCGGCGAAGGCCTGGCGATGCAGGAAGTCGCAGGCAACGGCCTGGTATTCCTGGAAATTGACGGCAGCGTCCGCGAACTGGATTTAAAGAAAGGCGAGAAAATAAAAGTAAATACAGGTAATGTTGCCGCATATCAAAAAGGGGTCAAGTATTCTGCCGAGGTGGTAAAGGGGTTTAAAAACGTTTTGTTCGGCGGTGAAGGCTTGTTTCTGACGACCTTGGAAGGCCCCGGCAAGGTTTATCTACAGACCATAACGATGCCGGGATTTGCGGAACGCATCTTGCCGTTCCTGCCGAAAAAAGATTGAGGATGGGCCGATTAATTATGAATAAGCTTGTTCGGAATATTCAATCTTATTATCGGAAATAACGAGTTTAACAAATATAATGAAATAAATCTTTCCTGATCAAAGAAATAACAAGTAAAATAGAATTGTTTATGGAAAAGTTCTATGATCATAAGTGCAAGAATCGACATAATATGATCATCCGAGAAACTTTTTGAAGAAAAATATCAAATTTATCCATTTAGATAATTGACATAATAGAAAAAATGTTATATAGTGAATTTATAACATAAATACCAGAAAAGGGGGATGTGAAATGTTTGACAGAAAAAGACTAAAGAGGTTTATCCTGGAAAGAGGATTGAAACAAAAAGTGATCGCTAAGAAAGCGGATATTACAGAGCATCAGCTCTCGCTCATTCTACAAGGAAAGAGAAAATGTAATATCGATGAGTACATAAGGCTCTGCGTCACTTTGGAAGTGCCTTTTACCCAATTCATTGACGAGGAAAAACTGAGTGAAGCCACCAAAAGAGGTGCTTAAGTCAAACAAAAGAAACCGGGAGGATATACTTCCCGGTTTCTTTAATTGTAGTTGTTGTCTCAATACTTATTTTACTTATTAAAGGGGGGAAATCCTGTCGCATACTAGCTTGTAACTTCCTTTTCCATGCTGACAGGCCGGACATTTCTCGGGTGCCGATCTACCGCCGTGACGGTAGCCGCAATTTAGACATTCCCATTCCGTCGGGGTTTCGGAAAGGGTAAGAGAAGCCGTATTAAAACGTTCAAGATATTCCCGAAAGCGTGTATCGTGCCTTTTTTCTATGGAAGCAATTGCAAAGAAGGATCTGGCAATAGTATCAAAGCCTTCCGCTTCTGCAGTCTGACCATAAGACGGATAGAGAGCAGACCATTCTTCGTACTCGTTCATAGAAGCGGCAGAAAGATTATCGGCAATGGAACCTAAAGCGATGGTCACGCGGACGATCGGCTCCGGTGCGGTATGATTCATGCCCTCGCTCAAGTAATCATAAAATATCTTGCCATGTGTCCGCTCATTGTCAGAGGTTTCTAAAAAAACCGCTTCCACTACTTTTTGGTTTTCTTGCCTGGCAATGTCGGCATAGGATAGATATCGGTGATATTCAAGCGATTCCCGGGCAAATGCATTTGCCAGATTAATGAAGGTCTGACTGCCGTTCAGTCTGCTATAGCTGCTCATGAATGATCTCCTCATGCTTGAATTATGGTCAATCAGTAATTGATTTTATATCAATTCATCAATACAGACCGGCCCGGCCAATACTTCTCTGGCCACATAAAGTCCCATGTCACGCCTTGTTTCCACAGTCCATTTTACCAGAGAAAAACAGCGCCGTTCCAGTTCGATACAGGTAATGCATCGGGGATGTACACAGCTTCCGGTATTAAAATAAAGAGAGTCGATACTTCCCATCATGGGACGATGGGTGTGTCCGGCGATCAGAATACTATGCTCTTTTTTGGCCCAATGAGTCAGACGGGTCTCCGTTCGATATTTAACAGTATTGTTTTTAGCGGCATCTGTGGGATCCGTCACGCCGAAATGCTCCAGCGGCCGCCACAGATACCGGCATAAAAATCTGGCCAGCTTCCAGAAAGTGTAGTTAAACAATTCAACCTGATGCCCATGGAGCAGATAAATATTTTTCTCTTTATAAGCATCCTCCATGATGATGCCGGAAAAGACGGGCATGTCGGGTAACAGCTTTTTTTTTCGCTTCGCCATGTCATGGTTTCCGTAAACCAGATATAAACGGTTTTTCTGCCGGAACAAGGAAAGAAGCCAAAAAACATTGCTGTGTATTTCCATGATTGTTTTTATGTCACGGTTTTCCCATAGCTCATCCCCGTCTCCCAGCTCGATATAGGTATAGCCCAAAGCATAATAATGCCGCAGGGCTGAAAAATAAAGGTTCTGGTTTTTGAGGAAATTGTCATTGGAAGTACCGTCGCCGCGGTGACAGTCGCTGATCAGGATATATTTTGAGTCATCGTCAAGGATAAGGTGCGGCACATTCTCGAATGCTTTACTGATTCTGGAATAGTAGCCCATAATCGTTACCGACCTTTCCGATTTTTATTTCCTCTTAACCGTTTAAGGCGAATCATCCGCCGGAAACCGAAAGGAATATAAAAGTACATATACATAAGTTTATCCACGGTCAGGCAGAAAGGTCGGGTGACAACACGGTAGAGCCAGCATAAAAGACGGTCTTGCAGCAAAGAGAATTTACCCCATAGCTTCCGGAACCAGCCTCCTGTTTTGGTGAAGGGTCTGTCAAAAGTAAAGAACACCTGCGATCCGCAGATACAGATATCATTCGGTCGATAACCGATATCCAGCATCGCGTTCACAAAGGCTTCCAGCATTTCTTTGGTAGGGAAAGTAATAGAAATATTCATGGTAAGTTTTTTAGGGGCACAAAAGCTCCCCATGCGGAAGGCAGTCAGCCACCAATGACGTTTGGACAGCTGTACTATAGACTCGTTATAATGGCACAGATCCATGGATAGCGGCATCATCTCGTCGGCGGGAACTCCGAAAAAGAGGGTTTTTCTCAGTTTCTTGCGGGGGACGATGTAATCCACGTAATAGATCCCGATTTCTCCGCCGGCATTGATACCATACTGGCCTTTCCAAAATTCGATCAGCCAGGTCTTGTTGTCGTAGTAAAAGTAGACAGGTTCGCAGTCGAAGACCAGATTGATGAACGGAGAAAATTTATCATAGGCGTATATATAGCCAAAGTCCTTCTGCCATGCATCGAGGGTGGTACTAAAAGCGTCTTGGCAATTGTTATAGCAGTAACCAAAAGGTTCAATTAATTGATTCAGCCGGTTATATTTTTCCTCCATGGGCATCGAGGAAACTTTACAGATATTCAATTTTTTACGCCGGGAACCCAGGA
>DBDJ01000040.1:26686-78157 GCA_002293525.1 Lachnospiraceae bacterium UBA935 | reverse complement strand
GGTGTGACAAGTAATGAGGGGGAAGCGGGGTCGATAAGGCAGATTTATTTATCAAAAATGGTGCTCTCACCCTTGAAGAAATGCAGGTAAATGCACATTATATTCGAGATCAGTTAAATGATATGGGATGAAGTGAAAATGCCATAATTGCATGCTTGGCAAATTGGGAAGTAGAGTGTAGGATAAATCCTGGGCAATGGCAGAATAATTCGGAAGGCAATATGAATCTTGGTTTTGGTTTGGCACAATGGACACCTGCCAGCAAATATTTAATTGGGCAAATGAAAACAACCTGAACCCATATGATATAGATACACAATTACAGTGTATTCAAGCTGAAGTAGATGGTGAGAGATCTATATGTTGTGCCATGAAAGACCAGCGGAGAAAAATCGAACACCAGAAAAAATAGAAGAGCGTAAAGATCAAGCTGAGAAATGGAAGAATTTTTGAATCTAAAACTTGAAGGAAAAGGGATAAAATGAAAAGACTTAATAAAATGGTGTATTTGCTCGCTATGATTTTTATTACAATGACAGGGTGTTCCGAAAATATCAATCCGACTTTAGAAACAAAATCTAGAGAAATAGAAGAAGCAGGGCCGATTATATCCCCCCAAATTCCAGATGAAATGGAAGAGGTATTTATAGAAGAATCATCATATAAAATCACCTCCGAATCTTACATAGAAAATCAAATTATTCTGGAATATCCCCAAATACGCAATTTGGGGGATGATGTAAAAGAACATGAAATAAATGATCTAATAAAAGAAGATATAATAAAAAGTGGAGAAGGTATATTAGGAGACAGTAAAAATGATGATATTAAACCTGCTTTGGAATTAAAATATGAAGTAAAACTGCAGACGAAGGGTATTTTAAGTGTACTGTATACAGGAATGGGAGTTCTTGAAGGAGGTCATTATGTATGGTTTACAACTCATGCGATTACAATTGATTTGGAAAATGTGAAAAAACTTAGCCTCACAGATTTTACAAATGTTGATAATGAGTTAATCAAAAAAATTAAAGAATCATCAAATATTACAAAAGAATATAGGGAATCAGGTATAGATCAGGAAGAATTTTACCGCATAATACAAGATATTAAGGAGGAAGAAATAATTAATGGATTGAAAAAAGGAATAGAACCTTATGGGTTTTGTGTTGCTCCCGATTCAATAATTGTAAGTATTGAAAGAAACCTCCTTAAAAACGCAAAAATTCTCTCCCATTTAGACTATTACCAACAGAAACAGCAGGAAGGGAAAAGCAAGATTCAGGCTCTGATCTGCATATCGAGACGTCTGGTAAATATCGTATACGGCATGTTAAAGAATAAACTGAATTATGTACGATGCGGTCAATTATTGCATCAGCATGTATCCCACCGCCGAGGCGGTCAGCCAGTCTACTTTATTTGAAGAATTGAGCTGGAAAAGTTGAGTTAATAATTTCTATTTGGTATAATCTAAGAAAACACAGATTAATCAGCATTCCCCCTATAACTATAATGAACTATTAGGAGATTAAGCAAATGAACAGGGAGTCATTGTCAAAATATCGTTTTACAGAAGTGGAAAAGCAAAAATTACGCGATGAAATTACAGCCTTTTTCCGGGATGAAATGGAGCAGGAATGGGGCATCATAGCTACTGAGAAGATACTGGATTTCTTTTTGGGCAGCATAGCCGATCTGATTTATAATAAAGCCCTGGATGATGGCCAGACATGGTTTAAGAGACTGATGGATAATGCCGAAGCGGATTATTATTCTTTGTATAAGTGTTGAAGTATATTGTCTGTTCTCAAAGCAACGCCAACTTTGCAAGCGTTCGTTGTATAACACATGGTTGATCGGCGGAAGGAGTTCGGAATGAAGCGAAGTCATCGAAAAGTGTTTTGGGTATTCCTATGTCTGGTTTTTATGATGGGATGCCGGGTTAATGAACAAGACGCAAGCAGGCCCGAAACAGAGGCAGAGACGAAAGAGGCGTCACCGGAAGCAGAGGTGTCTCCGGAAGCGCAAGAAAAATCTCCGGAAGCCCAAGAGATACCGCCAGAAGCCCAAGAAACACCGCCGGAGAATCCCACCGCAAAAGAACAACCATCTCCGAAACATCCATCTCCGCAACAATCATCTCCAAAAGGCCAGGAATATCTGGCCGGAGAATGGGGGACGGACACACCGGAAAATCATGGGGTCAGCGGCGAACAGATCGATGATTTTGATCGGGAGATGAACGAAAGGCCGATCCGGTCCGCTTTGCTGATCAAAGATGGATCGATTGTCTATGAATACTATCAGGAAGGTTATAGCGCAAACACCCGTTTTGATATTTATTCCTGTACCAAAAGCATCCTTTCGGCGGCGACGGGCATCGCGATTGATCAAGGCGATCTGGCGGGGACAGAGGCGAAGCTGGGAAGTTTTTTCCCCGGTATCAGCGACGAGGACATGAAGGAGATTACGGTAGGGAATCTATTAAGTCTTGCTTCCGGGATAGAATGGACAGAAAACATTGCCAACGGGATTTTTCTCCTTGAATGGATGATAGCGGAGAATCAGGTAGATTATGTTCTTGCCCGCAGCATAAGGAGCAAGCCGGGAGAGGCGTATAACTACAGTTCCGGGGACTCCCACCTGCTTTCTGCGGTTTTAACCGAAGCCACCGGGATGTCGGCAAAGGAGTATGCGGAGGAGAACTTATTTGCCCCCATCGGAATCGGGGATGTCATATGGTGGGAGGATGGCCAGGGGATTTCGTTCGGCGGCTTCGGTATCTATATGACGGCCAGGGATGCTGCCAGGGTCGGGCAGTTATATCTGAACAAAGGCCTGTGGGGCGAAGAAAGGATTATTTCAGAGGAGTGGATAGCGCAATCCGTTGAGCCACAGGGACCGAGCGCGGAGTATGGCTACGGCTGGTGGATCGATGTCCCGGACGGCGATCAGGAGTATCAGATGTATTATGCGGCCGGCCTTGGCGGGCAGTATATTTTGGTGGTACCCGACTATCAGATCGTGGCGGTGATCATGAGCACAGGCGTTGATGACATGTCGGTGGTACGCCTGTTTCAATCATTTGTGGACGAGCTGGAAACAGGAGAAGAATGAGATAAAGTATGACAGAGGCCAGATATGAAAAGAAAAATATGGATATTCATTATGTCGGCTGTGATATGGTCTAACGGCGGATGTAATCCGATACAAACGATAAAAATGTATTCGGGCGATCCGGTTACGGTGACTGTCTGGCATGATTTTAACAGCATCCAGCGGGCCGTCTTTGAGGAACTGGCAGCAGAATTTAACGAAACGGTAGGGAAAGAAAAAGGTATTTTGGTGGCCGCGCAGGGCTTTACCGATGCGGAGGAGATTAAGGCAAAGATCAATGCCGGCATCAAGCCGGAAGCGGGCAGGGAAGCGATGCCTGATCTTGTTTCCGTTCCGGCAGATTTTGTCCTGGAGATGGAAGACACTGGTATCCTGGCCGATATTTCCCAATACCTGTCGGAAGCAGAATTAAGTGAGTACATGGATTCTTATATCGAAGCGGGAAAGATAGGCAGGAACGGTGAGCTGCGGCTGTTTCCCCTTGCCGCAGCGAGCGAAGTGCTGATGATCAATAAAACGGACTGGGATCTTTTTGCCGAAGCAACCGGAGCCGAGCTGGCACAACTGGAAACCAAGGAAGGACTTGTGGCCGCAGCGCAGTCTTACTATGAGTGGACGGATGCCCAGACGCCGGAGCTCGTTGAAGACGGCCGGGCTTTTTACGGCCAGGATTCGCTCGCCGGCTTGTTTATGAACGGTTCCATGCAGCTGGGAAAAGAGCTTTTTCAAGTTGATGCTGATCAGGCGGCCCTGCAGGCTGACCGGGATATTATGAGACATATTTGGGACTTTTATTATATTCCCTACATTAAAGGGTATTTTAAGGCTTTCGGGAATTACCGCTCTGACGATGTCCGGAGCGGAGAGATCGTTGCTTTCACCGGATCGACAGCGGGTTCCCTGTTTTTTCCCAAAGAGATAGAAAAGGGCACGGACCATTATCCGATTGACTATGCCGTAATGCCGGCTCCGCTTTTTGAAGACGGGGCTCATTATATGGGGCAGGAGGTGACGGGGATGGCCGTCATGAAGACATCCCCGGAGGAAGAATACGCTGCGGTAACTTTCCTGCAATGGCTGGCTCAGGACGGGCATAATATCGCTTTCGGCTGTCCGTCAGGCTATCTGCCGGTGAAAAAAACGGCTTATCAAAAATTAAAGTTAGATCTGGCGATTGCGGAAAGAGAACTGGACGTAATGCCGCAGACCTATGAAACCCTGTTAACGGCTTTTCAATATGCGGAGAATGGGAGTTTTTATCCCGTTCCAGTATTTGCAGGGATCAGCGATGCGGCCAGGGTTCTGGAGTTTCATCTGAGGGAGAAGGCGGGAACTGACCGGGAAACCGTCAGGGCCCGGATCGCGGGCGGCATGAGCTTGAATGAAGCAACGGCGGATTTTATGACTGAGGCGGAATTTGAAAGCTGGTATCAGAGTTTCTGCGCGGCACTGGAAGAAGCAGTCGGCATCCCACAGAAAGATGCCGATCAGTGACCTGATTCCCAGCGTCCGGAAGCACCGCAAGGAAGGATCAGGCCGTCGGATGAGACGGGCAGGCCGATTTCCTCCGCTTCTACACGGCCTCCTAAGCGCGGAACCAGTACCGTGTTCAGCAGATAGGATAAAACAGCGGGCTGCAGACCGGTGGTATAAGAATTGATCAAATAGAAAACCGCATCACGGGAAAGAAGCTGGGCGGTCAGTTCGATCAAGGCGAAGATGTCGTCCTCGATTTTCCAGACCTCGCCGCCGGGACCCCGGCCATAGGATGGCGGATCCATGATAATGCCGTCGTAAGTATGGCCGCGGCGGATTTCCCGGGCCACGAATTTCACGCAGTCGTCTACCAGCCAGCGAACCGGTGCGTCTTGAAGCCCGGAGGCAGCCGCGTTTTCTTTAGCCCAGCCGACCATGCCTTTGGAGGCATCCACATGGGTCACTTGCGCTCCGGCCGCCGCAGCAGCCAGGGTGGCGCCGCCAGTATAGGCGAAGAGATTCAGGATTTTCAAGGGGCGGCCAGCCGCTCTTATTTTGCCGGCAAACCAGTCCCAGTTAACGGCTTGTTCGGGGAAAAGGCCGGTATGTTTAAAACCGAAAGGCTTTAGACGGAAGGTCAGTTCCTTATAAGTAATGCTCCATTCTTCCGGAAGGTCGATAAATTCCCATTCCCCGCCGCCCTGGGTGCTGCGGTGATAATGGGCATTTTTACGTTTCCAGCCGGGGTGTTTTCGGGGACTGCTCCAGATGACCTGCGGATCCGGCCTGACGAGAATAAAATCGCCCCAGCGCTCTAATTTTTCTTTTGAAGAAGTTGCTAGTACTTCATAATCTTTCCATTCGTCGGCAATCCACATAGTTTTTCCTTTTCCCACATGATAGATTTGCGCCCTCACGGCGTTCGGCGCGGGATAATGTCGTAAAACACATTATACCATAGCGTCCGCCTATCTGCCAGAAAAAAAGGAACCCCGCATGAAAATGGTTCAATCTTCATACGGGGGCATTCACTGTCTCAATTCTCTTCCTCAACAAAATACTCCATGCTGACACCAAAGTATTTGGCTAAAAGATATAGTTTATCGGTCTTAGGTGAGCTTCTTCCGGTTTTCCAGTCTGAAAGCGTGGCCTGATGAATGCCGGTTGCTTTTGAAACATGATAGGAGTTCACTTCCTTTTCTTTCAATAAAGCACGGTATTTGGCGTATGAAATAATCATGGCATTCCTCCTGCAAATAATTTGTCTCGCTGTTATGAAGCATATTTTAGCATTTAAATATCTAATATTTAAATAATATGTTTGATAATAATAACAAATTATTTGTAGAAATACAAGAAGAATGACTAAATAACCCATTTGGCTGCTCGTTTAGTGTTACGCTTCATTCCAACGTGTCCATCGCTTCCTTCTTTAAAGTCTGAATTATCGAATTTACCGAAATACGAATTCATGAATTCTCGCCAGGCAAGTAGGAGAGCGTTTTATTCAGCACGACGCCTAAGCCAGATGCAATAACACATTTAATGATATCGCCGGGGATAAAGGGAAATGACACGGTTGCCGCGGCCGCAGCGATGTTAAATCCGTTGTGGAAACACATCATCACTATTGCGCAGACATGCTGAATCGGTAAACCCAAAGCAATTGTCGCCAGCACATACCTCCAGAAATTATTTTTCTTACCCTTAAACAGGCTGATCACGATTACCGCTATTAAAAAACCAAAGTAAAATCCTCCTGTCGGGCCAAATAATTTTCCCGGTCCAGAAGTTCCGTTCGAATAAACAGGCAAGCCGATCAAACCCATAAGAAGGTAAACAGCAAGCGTATAACCGGCAAACTTTGGTTTAAGTATCAGACCGATGAGATTGACCATAATTGTATGTAGGCTCAATACGATGGGGGTAAACGGTAACGGGATGACAAGGTAAGACGAAATACACAGAACAGTAATGCACAGGGCGATTTTAGTCATGCTTCGGACATCCGTTTTATTTTTTGCTTTTGTATCCATAGTATCTCCTTTAGATCAAATTTATTTATGAATCCCAATTTCATAATAACCTGTAATCGATAGTTAATCAAGAGAATTGCCTAATATACAGTTTTATGTTCAAACAATGTTGCTGTTCAGACCCTGGCCGAAGTGCATCAAACCACTGCTCCACAGTAACAATGTTCTGCGGGCTGTTTTGTACTGTTCCGCCCCAAACCCTGCGTTCTGCGTGGCAAAGCCGCGCTACACTTATTAAAGAAACTACTAAAGTAAACTGCGGAAGTATATTTAATAGTTGCAACCTGATTAAGTTATGGTAAAATAGGTAAAGAAACCGGAAAGGCTGGGCAAAAGACATGGACACCATAATCGATAGAAGTTACATAAAAGATAAGAAGCGAGTGGTCATTAAAATCGGCACCTCGACGATAACCCATGCCGAAACAGGGCATGTCAACTTAGGAAAGCTGGAAAAATACGTCCGGGTCCTGACCGATATCCGCAACCGTAATAAAGAAGTGGTCGTAGTGTCTTCCGGTGCTGTGGGCGCGGGCCGTAAGGCGCTGGGCATCAAGGAAAGACCTAAGGAGCTGGCCGTTACTCAGGCTTGTTCGGCAGTAGGGCAGGCCCAGCTGATGATGATCTACCAGAAGCTGTTTGCTGAATATAACCAGACGATTGCCCAGATCTTGGTCACCAAAAACGTGATTACCAACGAGTCAACCCGTATGAACACCCAACGGACGCTGGAGCAATTGTTAAAGATGGGAGTCATTCCGATCCTTAATGAAAACGACGCGATTTCAACGGACGAGATTCAGAACGATAATTTCGGGGACAATGACAGGCTTTCCGCCTATGTGGCCGAGCTGGTGGGAGCGGAGCTGCTGGTCCTGTTGACGGACATCAACGGCATGTATACGGATGACCCCCGCGTCAATGAAAACGCGGTTTTCATCAACTGTGTCAGGCAGATCGACGAGGAACTGGAAGAAATGGCTAAAGGCGTCAAATCCAATGTCGGCACCGGCGGCATGGCTACGAAAGTGGCGGCAGCCAAGATCGCCATGGAAGCCGGGATTGACATGGTCATCGCCAACGGCGACCGGGTATATAATATCCCGGATATTTTGGAAGGAATCCAGATCGGCACATTGTTCAAGGCATAAGCGGGAATCAGGTGTTTATTCGTCAAGCATATGTATGAACAGCCCGCTCCGTAGTTTAGGCTCAAACCAAGTCGATTTGGGCGGCATCAGCTGACCGGCATCGGCCACGTCAAGCAGTTCCTGTATGGAAGTGGCATACAGGGAAAAAGCCACTGCCATATCGGTGGCCACGCGTTCTTCCAGATACGGTAGCCCGCGGATTCCGCCGACAAAATCAATACGCTTATCGGTGCGGGGATCGCTGATACCCAGAACCGGTTTCAGCAGATGATCCTGAAGGAGGGAAACATCCAGGCCGGCGACAGGGTCATGGGACAGAATGCTATCATCGGCGGTCAGCAGATACCAGCCGTTTGCCAGATACATTCCGAAGGTTCCGCGCCGGGGCGGGGAAAGCGGCTCGGTTCCGCAATATTCTACCGTAAATCCGTTTGCCTTTATCGCAGCAAGAAAGGCATCGGCATCCAGACCGTTCAGGTCGGCTACCACCCGGTTATAGGGCATGATATACAATTGATCATCGGGAAATAAGACGGAAAGAAAGCGGTTATATTCTTCCAGACCGGTATGATATTCATTTTGTGACCTTCGGTCGATGCCTACCTTGACGGCAGAAGCACAGCGATGGTGTCCGTCGGCGATGTATGTACACGGGATAGCACTAAAAACCTGTTGCAGTGCAGCAATACTGGGGCTATCATCAATTACCCAGATCCGGTGCTGTATCCCGTCATCAGAAGTGAAATCATACTCGGGCATGGCGGCGGTTTTTTTGGTCTCAATTAAGTCATTAATCAGTTGCCGGGATCGATATACTAAGAAAATAGGGCCAGTGTGTGCATTGGTAGTGTCGACATGACGGATACGGTCCATTTCCTTATCGGCTCTTGTTTTTTCATGTTTTTTGATCAGCCCGTTTTCATAATCCGATACCGCAGAACAGGCTACGATCCCAGTCTGGGCGCGTCCTTCCATGGTCAGTTCATAGATATAATAACAAGGCTTATCTTCTATTATAAAAATCTTGTCGGCAATCATTTCTTCCAAGAGGGCCTTTGCCCTGGCATAGACACGGTCGTCATACATGTCCATGTCATCTGGAAAGCCGGTCTCCGCCCGGTCAATCCGTAAAAAAGACAAAGGTTCTTTGGATACGGCTTCACAGGCTTCTTGGCGATTAAACACGTCATAGGGCAACGCGGCAACGCGACCAGCCAGCGCTTTATCAGGCCTGACACTGCGGAAGGGGGTAATCGTGGGCATTCGGGAATCTCCTTTATCGTAAGTTCATGTACTGATATTATATTCTGAATCCAAGTAGGGTGTCAACGGAAGAATATTGTGAATTATTTTCGCTGTAAGCTGTTGCTGTTCACTGTTCGATCCTGTACACTCCCTAATGTCGTATCAGGGGAAGGGCGCAATACTTTTTCAATGGCGGCAAGACCGCCGAGGAAGTCTTAGCAGTCATCGAAAGCAGGATTACCATATATATGGATATATGGCTGAAATGAAATAGAAGAGAGCCGCTCGCACTACGGTTTTTCGCGGTATGGGGACGGTTTTAAAAAAAAAGATAAAAAAGTTAAGAAAACACTTGCACCTGCTCTAATTATCATGTATACTACCTATTGCTGTGACATGATAGCTGTGAAGCGTGAGGTTGCTGCAGTGCCGAGAGGCGCGGCAGGTTTTCCGTGGAGCGAATGTCAATGCTAATCGTTAGGATTAGCGCTATAATCTGACGGCAAGTCACTGTACAAACCTATGTCTGCCAATGCGCAGAAACGACGTGTTGATGTAAGTGTTGAACCAGAGAAAGAAACAGGCTTTGTCAAAACACATGACACACACGGGAGAGTGTACAGTCACCGCTTGTCGTACTTATATCAAAAAGTGCGAAAAGGAGGCGACTTTTTTTATGGCAAGTCAAGTAATGAGGATTACACTCAAAGCATATGATCACCAGCTGGTTGATGCATCTGCGAAAAAAATCATTGAGACAGTAAAAAAGAACGGATCTCAGGTAAGCGGACCGGTTCCCCTTCCTACTAAGAAGGAAATCATCACGATTTTAAGAGCGGTTCACAAATACAAAGATTCCCGCGAACAGTTTGAGCAGAGAACCCATAAGAGACTGATTGACATCATCACCCCTACCCCGAAGACGGTAGATGCCCTGCAGAGACTGGAAATGCCGGTTGGCGTGTACATTGACATTAAGATGAAAACCGCGAAAAGTTAAACGGCGAAAAGTCACACTAAGCTGTGAAAGTACCACAGCTAAGTGTAACTAAAGTTTCGCGGGGAAGAACGCGGGGCGTTCTTCCTGGAGTTGCCGAAGGTTTGAAAAGAAAGAGATTTAAGAGATTAAAACTTATTACACCCCTACTAGATGCACGGGTTCGCCTGGGCCGCTGTAGAAAAAATGGAGGTAGAAATGAAAAAGGCTATTTTAGCAACAAAAGTCGGAATGACTCAAATCTTCAATGAAGACGGTTCCTTGATCCCTGTAACCGTGCTTCAGGCTGGGCCCTGTGTGGTGACCCAGGTTAAGACGGCAGAGAACGACGGCTATAGTGCGGTTCAGGTCGGATTTGTTGATAAGAAGGAAAAGATCGTCAACAAGGATAAGAGCGGAAGGAAAGAAGTGATCCGCAGGCATGGCGTTAATAAGGCTGTGAAGGGGCACTTCGAAAAAGCAGGGACATCCTGCAAGCGTTATATCAGAGAGTTTAAGTTTGAGAACGCCACAGATTATGCCCTTGGCAATGAGATTAAGGCGGATATTTTTGCGGTCGGAGATAAGATTGATGCTTCTGCCATTTCCAAAGGTAAGGGTTTCCAAGGGGCGATTAAACGACACGGTCAGCACCGCGGCCCGATGACCCATGGTTCCAAGTTCCATCGTCATCAAGGCTCTAACGGTGCCTGTTCTTCTCCCAGCCGCGTATTTAAGGGAAAAGGCATGCCGGGTCATATGGGTTGTGTGAAAGTTACGGTACAGAATCTTGAAGTGGTAAGAGTTGATGCCGAGAAAAACCTTCTTTTGGTAAAAGGTGCGGTGCCCGGCCCCAAAAAAGCTTTAGTGACCGTGAAAGAAACGGTTAAGGCTACCGTATAAATATAGAATCAGTTCTGCAGAATGAAAGGAGGACCACTCAGATGGCAAACGTATCTGTTTATAATATGGAAGGCAAAGAAGTCGGCAAGATGGAATTAAGCGATGCCGTATTCGGAGTCGAAATAAACGAACATTTGGTACACATGGCAGTTGTTCAGCAGCTGGCCAATAATCGTCAGGGAACCCAGAAGGCAAAAACCCGTGCGGAAGTATCCGGCGGCGGAAGGAAACCCTGGAGACAGAAAGGCACCGGTCACGCCAGACAAGGTTCGACCAGGTCGCCCCAGTGGAAAGGCGGCGGCGTTGTATTTGCCCCGACCCCGAGAGATTACAGCTTTAAGATCAATAAAAAAGAAAAGCGGCTGGCGCTTAAGTCGGCACTTACCAGCAGGGTACAGGAAAATAAGCTTATTGTCCTGGAAGAGCTGGCCTTTGACGAGATCAAAACCAAACAATTCAAGGCGGTGCTGGATAACCTGAAAGTAAGCAAGGCTCTGGTGGTTTTGGCCGACAAGGATGAAAAAGTGGTGATGAGCGCAAGAAATATCCCGAAGGTAAAAACAGCACTGACCAACACAATCAACGTGTATGATATCTTAAAAGGCGATACCCTGATCGTTACCAAGGATGCCGTCGCCAAGATCGAGGAGGTGTATGCATAATGGCAGCGTTACAATATTATGACGTAATCCTCAAACCTGTTATCACCGAGAAGAGCATGGCAGGTATGGGCGATAAGAAATATACTTTTCTGGTTCATCCGGAAGCCAACAAGTCCCAGATTAAAGAAGCGGTGGAGAAAATGTTTGCCGGAACCAAGGTATCGAAAGTCAATACCATGAATTATGACGGCAAGAAGAAACGGCGCGGTAATGTCGTAGGCCGGACCGCCAAGACGAAGAAGGCGATCGTGCAGCTGACGGCGGATAGTAAGGATATTGAGATATTTGCGGGCTTATAAAACGTCGAGAAGAAATACTAAGCTGCGAAAGGACCGCAGCTAAGGATTTCTAAAATCTTGTCGGGAAGAACGCCAAGGCGTTCTTCCGGGTGCATCAACTAACTGGGCGTGTAGAGGCAGGGTGCATCGAATGGGTATTGAATTATCTAAAAGTTATCATCTAAAAAGAGGAAGCATCGGTTAGCGATGGAACGATAGAATGCTACACAGTAACAGAAACCCGAAAGGAGAAAATCATGGGAATCAAGACTTATAACCCATATACACCTTCAAGAAGACAGATGACTGGGTCGGATTTTTCGGAGATTACGAAGACGACGCCGGAAAAATCTTTGTGCAGGCCTTTGTCGAAGACGGCCGGACGTAATAATCAAGGAAAGATTACAGTCAGGCATCGTGGGGGCGGAGCTAAGAGAAAGTATCGGATTATTGATTTTAAGAGGAATAAGGATGGGATTATCGCGACGGTGCTTGGGATTGAATATGATCCGAACCGGTCGGCTAATATTGCGTTGGTTTGTTATGCGGATGGGGAGAAAAGATATATTCTGGCACCGGAAGGGCTGACGGATGGGATGAAGGTTATGAACGGGCCGGAGGCGGAGATCAGGGTTGGAAACTGTCTGCCGTTAGAGAAGATTCCGGTCGGTACTCAGATTCATAATATTGAGATGATACCCGGTAAGGGCGGGCAGATGGTTCGTTCGGCGGGTAATTCGGCTCAGCTGATGGCGAAGGAAGGGAAATATGCTACTTTGCGTCTGCCTTCGGGTGAGATGAGGATGGTTCCGATTCTGTGCCGGGCAACGGTAGGGGTTGTCGGCAATGGGGATCATAACCTGATTAATATTGGTAAAGCTGGACGTAAGCGTCATATGGGCTTTCGGCCTACGGTGCGTGGTTCGGTCATGAATCCGAATGATCATCCGCACGGTGGCGGGGAAGGTAAGACCGGGATCGGCCGGCCAGGACCCAGCACCCCTTGGGGCAAGCCGGCTTTGGGCTTAAAGACCCGGAAGAAGAAAAAAGCTTCCAATAAGCTGATTGTAAGACGAAGGGATGGCCGTACTATCAAATAAAGATTATTTTAGGAGGAGTGACAATGTCCAGATCACTGAAAAAAGGACCTTTTGCAGACAAAAGCATACTGAAAAGAATCGATGCTCTGAATGCTTCAGGACAGAAGCAGGTCGTCAAGACCTGGTCCCGTCGTTCGACAATTTTCCCCTCTTTTGTGGGACATACAATTGCAGTTCATGACGGAAGGAAACATGTTCCCGTATACGTGACGGAAGATATGGTCGGCCATAAGCTGGGTGAGTTCGTGGCGACCAGGACTTATAGAGGACATGGCAAAGATGAAAAGAAATCTAAAGTAAGATAATAGAAAGGAGGTTTTAACATGGCAAAAGGACATAGAACCCAAATTAAAAGAGAAAGAAATAAACAAAGTCAAGATGCAAAAGCGATAAGACCTTCGGCGAAGTTATCTTATGCCAGAGTGTCGGTACAAAAAGCTTGTTTTGTACTGGATGCCATCAGGGGCAAAAGTACGGACACCGCGTTGGCGGTTCTGGCCTATAATCCCCGATATGCATCAGGTATTATCAAGAAGCTGCTGGAATCCGCGATCGCCAACGCTGAGTACAAATATGGCCAGGATCCCACGAAGTATCCTAATCCGGAGAACCTTATTGTTGCCGAATGCTATGCCAACAAGGGTCCCACGATGAAAAGAATAAAACCGAGGGCACAGGGCCGGGCTTACCGGATCGAGAAGCGAATGAGCCATATCACCATAGTGCTGGATGAAAGATAGGAGGAAAAAGAATGGGACAGAAAGTAAATCCTCACGGCCTCAGAGTCGGAATTATCAAGGACTGGGATTCCAGATGGTATGCCGATGCGGAATTTTCTGATTATCTGGTGGAAGATTATAACATCAGAAAATATCTGAAAAAGAAATTATACAGTGCCGGTGTCTCCAAGATCGAGATCGAAAGAGCTTCCGACCGCGTTAAAGTGATTATCTTCACGGCCAAACCCGGTGTTGTCATCGGCAAGGGCGGCAATGAGATCGAAGTGACCAAAAAAGAGATATCTAAGCTCACGGATAAGAAAGTTTCGGTTGATATTAAAGAAATTAAAAGACCGGATAAAGATGCCCAGCTGGTAGCCGAAAATATTGCCCAGCAGTTGGAAAACCGGGTTTCCTTCCGACGTGCCATGAAATCCTGCATGGGCAGGACGATGAAATCCGGTGCTCTGGGAATCAAAACCGCATGTTCCGGGCGTCTGGGCGGTGCCGACATGGCCCGTACCGAATTTTACAGTGAAGGCACGATACCGCTGCAGACACTGCGTGCCGATATTGACTATGGGTTTGCGGAAGCCGCAACCACATACGGAAAGGTAGGCGTCAAGGTCTGGATCTATAAAGGCGAGATTCTTCCTGCTAAAGGAAATAGCGAAGATAAGGCATCTTCGAAGGAAGGGAGCGATAAATAATGTTAATGCCAAAAAGAGTAAAACGTCGTAAGCAGTTCCGCGGCACCATGAAAGGCAAAGCAAACCGCGGCAATACCATCAGCTATGGCGAGTATGGTCTTATCGCAACAGAGCCCTGCTGGATCAAATCGAACCAGATTGAGGCGGCCCGTGTTGCCATGACCCGATATATCAAACGTGGTGGTCAGGTCTGGATCAAGATCTTTCCTGACAAGCCGGTAACAAGTAAACCAGCAGAAACCCGTATGGGTTCCGGTAAAGGAACCTTGGAATACTGGGTGGCGGTCGTCAAGCCGGGACGCGTTATGTTCGAAATCGCCGGCGTAACGGACGAAGTCGCCAGAGAAGCATTGCGTCTGGCAATGCATAAGCTTCCCTGCAAGTGCAAGATCATATCGAAAGCAGATTTGGAAGGCGGTGTATCGAATGAAAACTAACAAATATGTGGATGATTTAAGAAATAAGACCGATGCGGAATTGGCACTGGCCTTGGTCGATGCCAAGAAAGAACTTTTTAACCTAAGATTCCAGAATGCCACCAATCAATTGGATAATACGGCAAGAATCAAAGATGTCAGAAAGAATATCGCCAGGATTCAGACGGTCATTACCCAGAAGGCGAAAGCCCAATAATATCTTACCGCTAGAACTAAGAAAGGAGATCTAACGTGGAAAGAAATTTAAGAAAAACACGTATCGGAAAAGTCACCAGCAATAAAATGGACAAAACCATTGTCGTAGCGATTGAAAATCATGTCAAGCATCCTCTTTATGGCAAGATCGTAAAGAGAACCTATAAGCTGAAAGCACACGATGAAAATAACGAGTGCCACATCGGCGATACTGTTAAGGTAATGGAAACCAGGCCCTTGTCCAAAGAAAAAAGATGGCGTCTTGTGGAAATTACGGAGAAAGCCAAATAAAAAGGCGAGAAGAAAATCTAAGGCGTCAAAGGACGCCGCCTAAGATTTGCTATGTCTCGCCTGGAAGAACGCGGGGCGTTCTTCTTGAATGATTTACGCAATTGTTAGAGATTTTATAAAGATTGAAGGATGTCTAGGGGGCATGAATATTCCCTGAGATATTCTAGGTATAGTTTAGTAAGTAAAATCAAGAAAGGTTGGGAAGTCGAATGATTCAGCAGGAAAGCAGATTGCGGGTTGCCGATAATACCGGTGCAAAAGAAATCCTCTGCATCCGTGTAANNCGGCGGATCCACAAGAAGATATGCACATATCGGCGATATTATTATTGCTACGGTCAAAGATGCAACACCAGGCGGTGTTGTCAGGAAGGGCGATGTAGTGAAGGCCGTCGTGGTTCGGACTGTAAAGGGAGCGAGGCGCAAGGACGGTTCTTATATTAAGTTCAGTGAAAATGCTGCCGTGATTATCAAAGATGATAAGACCCCCAGAGGGACGCGTATTTTTGGGCCGGTAGCGAGAGAGCTGCGTGAAAAACAGTTTATGAAAATTGTTTCTCTGGCTCCCGAAGTATTGTAGGAGGTATCTCATGGCGACAATGAAAATTAAAACAGGTGATACCGTTAAGGTGATTGCCGGAAAAGATAACGGAAAAGAAGGAAAAGTAATGAGCGTTGACCCGAAGAACCACCGTGTGCTGGTGGAAGGCGTCAACATGATCACGAAGCATACCAAACCTTCCGCTGCCAATCAGAATGGCGGGATCGTCCACAAGGAAGCACCTATTGACATTTCTAACGTGATGTATGTCCATAAGGGTAAACCGACCCGGGTCGGCTTCACATTTGAGAAGGACAAAAAAGTACGTTTTGCGAAATCAACAGGTGATATAATTGGCTGAAAGGAGGTCTGAAAACGTGAGCAGACTTAAAAGTATGTATAGAAGTGAAATCACCGAAGCGATGGTTAAGAAGTTTGGATATAAGAACGTTTTGCAGGTGCCTAAGATAGAGAAGATCGTTATTAACATGGGTGTTGGCGAAGCAAAAGATAATGCTAAGGTATTGGAATCGGCCATGAAGGATATGGAGACGATTGCCGGACAGAAGGCGGTGATTACCAAGGCTAAGAATTCGGTTGCCAACTTTAAGATCAGGGAAGGCATGAATATTGGCTGTAAGACGACGCTCCGCGGCGAGAAGATGTATGAATTCCTTGATCGTCTGGTCAATCTTGCTCTGCCCCGTGTGCGTGACTTCCGTGGGGTTAACCCGAATGCTTTTGACGGGCGTGGTAATTATGCCCTGGGTATCAAGGAACAGTTGATTTTCCCTGAGATTGAGTATGATAAGATTGATAAAGTCAGGGGTATGGATGTTATTATCGTGACGACTGCGAAGTCGGATGAAGAAGCAAGAGAACTGTTGACATTATTTAATATGCCATTTGCAAAATAAGGAGGTAAATTCATGGCTAAAACGGCAATGAAGCTTAAGCAGCAGCGGAAACAGCTATTTTCTACCAGAGGATATAACCGTTGTAAAATATGTGGTCGTCCTCATGCTTATTTAAGAAAATACGGAATCTGCCGGATCTGCTTCCGTGAATTAGCATACAAAGGCCAGATTCCCGGCGTCAGAAAAGCCAGCTGGTAAAGCGATTAAGAAGGAGGTCAATAAAGATGACAATGAGCGATCCTATTGCGGATATGCTTACAAGAATCCGTAATGCAAATACTGCAAAACACGATACAGTAGATGTACCCTCCTCCAAGATGAAGACGGCAATCGCCCAGATTCTTTTGGAAGAAGGATACATTAAAAAATATGATGTGATTGACGACGGAAGTTTTAAAACCATCCGTATTACCTTAAAATACGGTGCGGACAGAAATGCCAAAATCATTTCCGGACTCAAAAGAATATCGAAACCCGGTCTGCGTGTTTATGCGGGCAAAGAAGAGCTGCCCAAAGTATTGGGCGGGCTTGGTGTTGCCATCATATCCACCAACAAAGGGCTTGTAACTGATAAAAAAGCGAGAGAACTTCAGGTAGGCGGCGAAGTTTTAGCGTTCATCTGGTAAGGAGGTACGGGCATGTCAAGGATAGGAAGAATGCCAATCGCGGTACCCGCAGGCGTAACTGTGGATATTGCAGAAAATAACAAGGTGACCGTAAAAGGTCCCAAGGGAACGCTGGAAAGAGTGCTTCCCGCAGAGATGGAGATCAAGCTGGAAGAGGGAGTCATTACCGTTGCACGGCCCAATGACCTGAAAAGAATGAAATCCCTGCATGGATTGAGCCGGACCCTGGTCAATAATATGGTAGTCGGGGTGACGGAAGGCTATTCCAAGAAATTGGAAGTAAACGGTGTCGGCTATAAAGTCGCCAAAGCAGGCAATAAGCTGACATTATCACTGGGCTACTCCCATCCCGTGGAAATGACCGATCCTGACGGCATCGAATCTGTCGTGGAAGGCAATTCGATCACCGTAAAGGGCATTGATAAAGAAAAGGTCGGCCAGTTTGCCGCTGAAATCCGCGATAAGAGAAGACCGGAGCCTTATAAGGGTAAAGGAATCAAGTATTCCACTGAAGTAATCAGACGTAAAGTCGGTAAGACCGGTAAAAAATAGATAAGGAGAGTGGCAGAATGGTTAAGAAAGAATCAAGACAGAAAGTTCGTGCGAAAAAGCATTTGAAAATACGCAACCGTTTCAGCGGAACCGCTGCAAGACCGCGTTTAGCCGTGTTCAGAAGCAATAATCATATGTATGCTCAAATTATTGACGATGTGGCCGGCAATACCTTAGTAGCTGCTTCGACTCTGGAAAAAGAGTTAAAAGCCGATCTGGAAAAGACCAATAACGTCGGCGCAGCGGCATATTTAGGCAAAGTGATAGCCAAGCGGGCGATTGAAAAAGGCATTACTACCGTAGTGTTTGACCGCGGCGGCTTTATCTACCAGGGTAAGGTAGCAGCTTTAGCTGACGGGGCCAGAGAAGCTGGCCTGGAATTCTAGGAAGGGAGAGAACATCACATGAGACGTACTAACATTGACGTTAGCAATATGGAATTGACCGAAAAAGTAGTTACTATCAAACGGGTTACCAAGGTTGTTAAAGGTGGTCGTAACTTCCGGTTCACAGCTTTAGTTGTTGTCGGAGACGGCAACGGACACGTCGGCGCCGGCTTGGGAAAAGCTACTGAAATCCCGGAAGCGATCCGTAAAGGAAAAGAAGACGCCGCCAAGAACATGATCAGCGTAGCCATGGATGATAATTCAAGTATTACCCATGACTTTATCGGCAGATTCGGTGCTGCCAGCGTGCTGTTAAAGAAAGCTCCGGATGGTACCGGTGTTATCGCCGGAGGCCCGGCCCGAAGCGTGTGCGAGCTGGCCGGTATCAAGAACATCCGTACCAAATCACTGGGCTCCAATAATAAACAGAATGTCGTGCTTGCCACAATCGAAGGACTGCGCCAAATTAAAACTCCTGAAGAAGTTGCGAAAAACCGCGGTAAATCCACCGAAGAAGTTATGGCCTAGGAGGGAAAAATGGACGGAAAATTAAGAATAACATTAGTAAAATCCACAATCGGAGCGATACCCAAACATAAAGCGACAGCGCTTTCCATGGGACTCCGTAAGCTTAATAAAACCATCGAACTGCCTGATAATGCGGCAACCAGAGGCCAGATTGATCAAATCAAACATCTGGTGAAGGTCGAGAAAATATGAAGAATATCTAAGGCGTCGAAGGACGCCGCCTAAGATATTCTATATCATATTTTGAAGTGCAGCGGAGCTGTTCTTCCCGCGATAGCCGAGAGGTTGGGAGTATTTTTCCGGCAGTAGGCTGAGGGGTTGGGAGTGTCTCCTGGCAGTGGGCTGAGGGGCGAAACTGTTTCGGTGATATTAGGAGAGGCAGTGGAGCTGGTTTTTAGTAAGAGAGATGAGCAGTACAGTATGATGGATTATGAGAAACGATTAAATGCTGGAAGGAGGTTACAGGAATGAGTTTGGAATTATCTAGTTTGCAGCCGGCAGAAGGCGCTAAGAAAAGCGATAATTTTAGAAGAGGCCGTGGCCACGGATCAGGAAACGGCAAGACTGCCGGAAAAGGACATAAAGGCCAGAAAGCCCGTTCGGGAGGAACCAGACCGGGTTTTGAAGGCGGTCAGATGCCTTTGTATAGACGTATTCCTAAGAGAGGTTTTACGAACAGAAACTCTAAGGATATTGTCGCGATTAATGTCAGTGTTCTGGAACGATTTGAAGATGGTGCTACGATAACGGTTGATACTTTAATTGAAACAGGGATTGTTAAAAATCCCCGTGACGGCGTAAAGATCCTCGGAAACGGAGAGATTACCAAAAAGCTTACAGTGAAAGCAAATGCATTCAGTGCGACTGCAAAAGAAAAAATTGAAGCGCTTGGTGGAACAGCAGAGGTGATGTAAATGTTGACGACCTTAAAAAATGCTTTTAAAATCAAAGAAATCAGAACGAAAATATTATTTACGTTAGCTATGTTGGTTGTGATCCGTTTCGGATCACAGCTGCCGGTGCCCGGGGTAAACCGCAACTTTTTTGCTGACTGGTTTGCCGGGCAATCAGGGGATGCGTTTAATTTTCTGAATGCTTTTACGGGAGGCTCATTTATGCAGTTTTCCGTATTAGCATTGAATATTACCCCATATATTACCTCCTCGATTATCATGCAGCTGCTTACGATAGCTATCCCTAAGTTAGAAGAAATGCAAAAAGAAGGGGAAGACGGCAGGAAAAAGATCGCGTCCATTACCCGTTATGTCACAGTCGGACTGGCATTGATTGAGTCGGCGGCCATGGCGATCGGTTTTAGAAATCAAGGCTTATTGAATCTTGATAGCACAGGTAATGCCAGTGTCATGGATATCATCATCGTAATCGCTGCATTGACGGCAGGTAGTGCTTTTATGATGTGGATCGGCGAAAGAATCACGGAAAAAGGTGTCGGAAACGGTATCTCAATCGTCTTGCTGATCAACATTATTTCCAGTATCCCACAGGATATTACGGGATTGTTTGATATGTTTGTCATCGGCGAACCGATTCCGAAGGGGGCAGTATCCGCTGTGATTATTTTGGCTATTATTTTGGGAATGATTGTTCTCGTTATTATATTGAACAGCGGCGTGCGGAAGATCCCCGTGCAATATGCCAAAAAGGTGCAGGGACGGAAGATGGTCGGCGGCCAGACTTCCAGTATCCCGTTGAAAGTAAATACATCCGGAGTTATCCCGATTATCTTTGCCTCGTCACTGATGCAGTTTCCGGTAGTAATCAGTTCTTTTTTCTACACGGGTGAAGGGGTGTGGTCAGAAATCCTCAAAGGCTTGACTTCCACATATTGGTTCAGATTGGCAACGCCGATTTACAGTATCGGTATGGTAGTGTATATGATACTGGTAGTCTTTTTTGCCTATTTTTATACGTCGATTACCTTTAATCCCTTGGAAGTATCGGAAAACCTGAAAAAGCAAGGCGGCTTTATCCCCGGGATCAGGCCCGGTAAGCCGACAAGTGAATATCTGACCAAGATACTGAACCACATTATCCTGATCGGAGCCGCTTTCCTGACGATAATCGGCGTCTTGCCTTTTATTTTTAACGGGCTGTTCAATGCGTCGGTCAGTTTTGGCGGAACCAGCCTGATCATTATTGTAAGTGTTATTCTCGACACCATGAAGCAGATTGAATCACAGATGCTGGTACGGAATTATAAAGGTTTTTTGAATGATTAATGAATTATTTTTAAGTATTGATGAAGAGATGTGCAATCAGACTGCCAATGCCCAGCGTACTGGGCATAGGCGGTCGATGTCGTTATGAAAAGATGCGTAATAGGAACATAATTATTTAAATAGAATATAGAGGGCACAGTAACCTTTTAGTAACATAGTAATATTTTTACATAGGAGGGTAACATGAAGATAATCATGCTGGGTGCACCCGGAGCCGGAAAAGGAACGCGGGCGGCCGTGATTGCGGAACATTATAAGATTCCCCATATCTCTACCGGAGATATTTTTCGGGCGAATATCAAGGAAGGAACAGCCTTAGGGCTTGAAGCCAAAGGCTATATGGATCAGGGCCTTTTGGTTCCCGACGAACTTACGGTAAAGATTCTTTTAGACAGGGTAGCGCAGGATGACTGCCGTGACGGATATGTCCTGGATGGTTTTCCCAGAAATATCCCGCAGGCGGAAGTTTTGGACCGGGAACTGGATAAGTTGGGAGATGCGGTCGATTATGCCATAAATGTGGATGTTTCCGATGAGGTAATCGTGGATCGTATGGCAGGAAGACGTGCCTGCCTGAAATGCGGCGCGACTTATCATGTTAAGTATGTTCCTCCGGAAAAAGAAGGAATCTGTGACAAATGCGGCGGTGAACTGGTACTCCGCCATGACGACGCACCGGAGACCGTCAGCCATCGCCTGAAGGTGTACCATGAGCAGACGAAGCCTTTAATTGATTTTTATGAGGCGAAAGGGGTCCTAAAAAGCGTAGACGGCACCGGAGATGTAAAGAATGCTTTAAAAGATATTGTGGATATATTAGGGTAGACGCTTATGTAGCGGCGCTATTCTTTAACAATAGTGTGGGGCACGACGACTAGGATGTGAGGCAGTTAAATGGCTGTAACAATAAAATCATCAAGAGAAATAGAGCTGATGCGTGAGGCCGGCCGGATTCTGTCACTGGTTCACGATGAACTTGGCAAGATTATCAAGCCGGGGATATCGACGGCCGAGATCAATGATTTTGGCGCTCAGCTGATCCGAGAACATGGATGCGTGGCCAGTTTTTTAAACTATAATGGATTCCCGGCTTCTTTATGCATTTCGGTAAACGAAGAAGTCGTGCACGGTATTCCTCGCCGAGACAGGATTTTGCGGGAAGGAGATATTGTCAGTCTGGATGCGGGCTTGATCTATAAAGGTTACCACTCTGATGCGGCCAGAACCTACGGCGTAGGTCGGATCAGTGACGAAGCGGCTAAGTTGATTGAAGTAACAAAGCAAAGCTTTTTTGAAGGAATAAAGATGGCCAGAGCGGGCAATCATCTGTATGATATCTCCAGAGCCATTGATGCTTATGTATCCTCCTTTGGATACGGGATTGTCAGGGACCTGGTAGGGCATGGGATCGGAACTAAGATGCATGAGGATCCTCAGATACCTAATTTTGCCCAGAAAAAACGCGGACTACGCCTGCAGCCCGGCATGACGCTTGCCATAGAACCGATGATCAATATGGGATATGCGGAAGTAGAGTGGCTGGAAGATGACTGGACGGTAGTTTCCGAGGACGGTTCTTTGTCGGCTCACTATGAAAATACCATAGTAATCACAGAGGGGGAGCCTGAACTTTTGACTAGGTAAGCCCTAGCGGCCGTGGTCTGTTGTAGGTGCAGCAAGATGTAAGTGCTGTTGGTGATTGGTTTGATGGAAGATGGCGGGAAGTATGGGTATTGGTAATTGTAACGGTAATGAGGATTTGGGGATGTTTGCTGTTTCTAGGGCAGGGCACGATGCCGGGAATGTCTATGTCATTATTCGGGAAATGGGGGGGGATGTGTATTTGGCGGATGGTGATTTGAAAGGGATTGATAATCCGAAACGAAAAAACCGTAAGCATTTGCAGATTATTAGGAAGGGAGCTAGTGTAGAGCTTATTGGAAAGCTTCGGAATAATCAGGCGGTCAGTAATGAAGAGATAAAATATACGATTAAGTCTCGTTTTAAATAGATGATTTTTGATTTGATTTTGGATAGGATTTAGATTGGTTTAGATAGGATTTAGTTAGGAATTTTGACGGATTGAAGTAATGTTCAGTTACGATAGAAATTAAGAAATGGAGGTATTATATGTCAAAGTCTGATGTAATTGAAATTGAAGGAGTAGTGCTTGAAAAACTGCCCAATACCATGTTTCAGGTAGAACTGGTAAACGGTCATAAGGTGATTGCTCATATTAGCGGTAAACTACGCCAGAATTTCATCCGCATCTTGCCCGGAGATAAGGTGACATTGGAATTATCCCCTTATGATCTGACGAAAGGAAGAATCATTTGGAGAGATAAATAATTATTATTAGTTATTAACTATTAATAATTATTATTGGAAAAACTTATTAATTATTATTGGAAAAACTTGCGCTTTACAAATCTACGTGATATAATGTAAAACGGTCTTTTTTGAAAGGAGGTTTAACATGAAGGTAAGATCATCAGTAAAACCTATTTGCGAAAAATGCAAAATCATTAAAAGAAAAGGAAGTATCAGAGTAATCTGCGAAAATCCGAAACACAAACAAAGACAAGGTTGATCCCCTGTTATTGAACTGTCATTCAGGCAGGTTATTATAACAGAAGGGTCCTTGTTTGATTATAATAGATAATCAACCCTGGAGCCTGTGGAGTACTTGTTGATACCGGAATCTTATTTACGATAAGGATCCGGACAGATCGGAGGCAGGAGATGAACTTCCGGTTGGGCATAATGCCCCAATCAACTTAGTAAGAAGAATGGAGGAAACGTAAATGGCTCGTATTGCAGGAGTTGACTTACCGAGAGAAAAGCGCGTGGAGATAGGCCTGACTTATATCTACGGAATCGGCAGGGTAAGTTCCAACAAGATTCTGGAAACGGCAAAGGTAAATCCCGATACCCGTGTCAGAGAATTGACTGATGAAGAAGTAAAACGCATCAGTGAAGTTATCGACAAATCCTACATGGTGGAAGGTGATCTCCGCAGGGAGATTGCGCTGAATATCAAGAGGCTTCAGGAAATCGGATGTTACCGGGGAATCCGTCATAGAAGGGGACTTCCCGTGCGTGGACAGAATACGAAAAATAATGCCAGGACCAGAAAAGGTCCGAAGCGAACAGTTGCTAATAAGAAGAAATAATCGGACGTAAACAAACGTAAAGAAAGTAGGTTAGTTTAAATGGCAGTAAAAAAAGTGACTAAAAAAGTGACAAAAAGACGTGTCAAGAAAAACGTTGAACGCGGACAGGCACATATCCAGTCTTCTTTTAACAATACTATTGTTACATTGACAGACACCGAAGGAAATGCCTTAAGCTGGGCAAGTGCCGGCGGTCTTGGTTTTAGAGGTTCAAGGAAATCTACTCCTTATGCTGCACAGATGGCTTCTGAAACAGCTACGAAAGCAGCGCTTATCCATGGTCTTAAGACTGTGGATGTATTTGTGAAGGGCCCTGGTTCAGGACGTGAAGCAGCAATACGTGCACTTCAGGCCTGTGGGTTGGAAGTGACCTCGATCAAGGATGTGACGCCCGTACCTCATAATGGATGTCGGCCGCCTAAACGTCGCCGCGTTTAGTACCGAATTAAGAATAACGAAAGAAGAATTATGAAAGTTGTAAATTATCGTTGGAAGAAGGCGCACAATGCGTTGTAAACAATAACAGGAGGAGAATACCAATGGCAGTAAACAGAGTTCCCGTGTTAAAAAGATGCAGAGCGCTTGGCTTAGAGCCGGCTTATCTTGGTTATGACAAAAAATCTAACCGGACCAATAGCAGAGCAGGCAAGAAGGTAAGCGAATATGGTCTTCAGCTGAGGGAAAAACAGAAAGCAAAATTTATCTACGGAGTTCTTGAAAAACCCTTTAGAAATTACTACGAGAAAGCTACCCGCATGAAGGGTCTTACCGGTGAGAACCTGATGGTTATGCTGGAGACCAGGCTGGATAATGTCGTTTTCCGGATGGGATTTGCCAGGACCAGAAGGGAAGCCAGACAAGTAGTCGGACACAAGCATTTTACGGTAAATGGTAAAAGAGTAAACATTCCTTCCTATCTGGTTAAGCCCGGAGACGTGATTGAAATCAGAGAAAAATCCAGATCATTGCAGAGATATAAAGATATCCTCGAAACGACAGGCGGAAGGCTCGCTCCTGATTGGCTTGATGTAGATCAGGAAGCATTCAGAGGAACCATCAAAAATCTTCCCACAAGAGAATCAATTGATGTGCCTGTAAATGAGATGCTTATCGTAGAGCTTTATTCCAAATAAACCTTGGAAAATGCTTAAAATGTTCGTAAAGGAGGGTATTTGTAGTGTTTGATTTTGAAAGACCCAATATCGAGGTTATGGAGATTTCAGAAGATAAAAGATTTGGCAGATTTGTTGTGGAACCTTTGGAACGGGGTTACGGCATTACACTCGGAAACTCTTTAAGAAGAATCATGCTTTCCTCCTTGCCCGGCGCGGCAGTCAGCCAGGTAAAAATTGAAGGCGTTCTTCATGAATTTAGCTCTATTGAAGGCGTTAAGGAAGATGTAACCGAAATCATCATGAACATCAAGGATGTCGCCGTAAGAAATGACAGCGATACCAACGAACCCAAAACAGCATACATCGAATATGAAGGCGAAGGTGTAGTCCGGGCATCGGATATCCAGGCCGACCAGGATATTGAAATCTTAAATCCGGAACTTGTTATCGCAACTTTATGTGGCAAAACAGCGAAACTGTATATTGAGCTGACGATAACCAAAGGACGGGGTTATGTCGGTGCCGATAAGAACAAAAGTGATGAGCTGCCGATCGGCGTGATCGCTATCGACTCCATCTACACTCCCGTTGAACGGGTGAATGTGACGGTCGAAAATACCCGTGTCGGCCAGATTACCGACTATGATAAGCTGACACTGGACGTATTTACCAACGGAACCCTGGTTCCGGATGAGGCAGTCAGCTTGGCCGCGAAAGTACTCAGTGAGCACTTAAGCCTTTTCATTGATTTATCAGAAAATGCCAAGACCGCCGAGGTCATGGTCGAAAAAGAGGATGATGAAAAAGAAAAAGTTTTGGAGATGAGCATCGACGAACTGGAATTGTCCGTCCGCTCTTACAACTGCCTTAAGAGAGCCGGCATCAACACGGTAGAAGAACTGACCAATAAAACCTCGGAAGATATGATGAAGGTCCGTAACTTAGGCCGTAAGTCACTGGAGGAAGTTCTGGCCAAATTAAAAGAGCTGGGCCTGCAGTTTAATGCAATTGACGAATGAGTCACTTTCATGTACCGGCATAGCAATAAATCAATAGCGATATATCAAAAGCAAGATATCAAAAACAATTACTCAAAAGCAACACATGTGCGATAGTCCAAAAGACACGCATGTGCGATAAGTCCAAAAGGCACGCACGTGCGCTCATAAATGGGCACAAAGCAGCATTCGGCGAGTAAGTCCGCGGGCGTGGCCGGATGAGCCATCAAATGAGAGAAGGGAAACCTTCGGAGAGGAGCCTGTAATGGCAAAGTATAGAAAACTGGGAAGGACTTCGTCCCAGAGAAAAGCATTATTAAGAAATCAAGTGACCGGACTTCTGTATCATGGCAAGATTATTACCACAGAATCAAAGGCTAAGGAAGTCAGGAAAATTGCTGAAGGCCTGATTGCTATGGCGGTTAAGGAAAAAGACAATTTCGAGATGGTAAAGGTAACAGCTAAAGTCCCGGTAAAGGATAAGAACGGCAAGAGGATCAAAGAAATAGTAGACGGCAAGAAAATGACGAAATATGACACCGTTGAAAAAGAAATAAAGAAAGATCTTCCCGGTCGTCTTCACGCAAGACGCCAGATGCTCAAAGTGCTGTATCCGGTCAAGGAAGTCCCAAAAGAGAATGCCGGCAAAAAGCGCAATACCAAACAAGTGGATCTGATTGCCAAGATGTTTGATGAATATGGCGTGAAATATGCCAACCGGAACGGCGGTTATACCAGGATCATTAAGATCGGCCCCCGTAAGGGTGACGCCGCCATGGAAGTGGTATTGGAACTGGTGTAATTTGATAGCTGAATGATAACTGAATTGACAACTGTATTGACAGCTTATTTCACAGCTTAATTTAGCAGCTGAAATGACAGAATAGTAAAAGCTCCCCTGCGGCGACATCTGACTGTAGGGGAGCTTGATAACTATTTATATGTCTTTTTATATGACAGAGCTTCTTCATTGCCCATTCATAAGCCATTAATATATAGAAATTATTGGGATAACTTGCTGAAAAATCACACAAGGTATGATAAACTAGAAAAATCAGGAGACATGACATCGTGATACTAATAAAAAATGGCAGAGTGCTGAATCCAGCCGACGGAACAGATCGAAAAGCTGACGTGCTGATAGAGGGAGATGTGATAAAGGATATCCGTGAGCCGGAGGGGAATAGATACCAAGAGTTTCTGAACACCTCAGGCACACATATTATTGATGCTAAAGATCTGATCGTTGCGCCGGGATTGGTGGATACCCATGTGCATTTCCGTGATCCGGGCTTTACTCACAAAGAAGATATTCATACCGGTGCCAAAGCAGCTGCCAAGGGCGGTTTTACCACGGTAGTGTTAATGGCCAATACCGCCCCGCCGGTTGATAATGTGCAAACCCTGACATATGTCCTGGAAAAAGGCCGTCAGACAAATATTCATATTGTAAGCTGTGCTAATGTGACGATGGGCATGAGGGGCAATGAACTGACAGATATGAAAGCCCTGGCAAAGTCCGGTGCTGTGGGATTTACGGATGACGGATTCCCGTTATTAAAAGAAGAAATTGTCCGCAAAGCCATGGAGCAGGCTAAGAGTTTGGATAGACCGGTCAGCTTCCATGAAGAGGATCCTTCCTTCATCCAGAATAACGGGATCAATGCCGGTTTGGCTTCCGGGTTTCTAGGCATCGGCGGTTCTCCCCGGCAGGCGGAGATAGAGCTGGTTTGCCGGGATCTCGCTTTAGCGGCAGAAACCGGTGCGGTCACTGTGATACAGCATATCAGCACCAAAGAAGCGGTAGAGCTGGTTCGTCAGGCCAAGAAGACCATGGGCAATATTTATGCCGAGGCAACACCGCATCATTTTACACTGACAGAAGAAGCGGTCATCAAGAAAGGAAGTTTGGCCAAGATGAATCCGCCGCTGCGGACGGAAGCGGACCGCCTGGCGATCATAAGAGGCCTGCAGGACGGCACTATTGACATTATCGCAACCGATCATGCCCCGCACAGCAAGGCAGAAAAGGATAAGGACATCAAAGAAGCCCCCAGCGGCATTATCGGCCTAGAGACAGCCCTGTCTCTTGGTATCCGCGAGCTGGTGGCAAAAGGTTACCTGACATTATCTGAGCTGATCGAGCGGATGAGCACAGCACCAGCCAGATTATATAAGCTGCCTGCCGGGGAACTGGCAGCAGGAAAAAAAGCCGATCTGGTACTGTTCCATCCTGACCGGACATGGAGGGCGGAAGCATTTGTTTCCAGGTCCAATAATAGCCCTTTTCTGGGAGAAAAGCTGCCGGGGGTGATTTATGCCACGATATGTAATGGCCGGATTGCTTATCAGAATGAGCATTAATTTATCGGAGAGAACAGGGGAGGGCTCGGGGGGCGGAGGGCTGGACGGTCGGCTTTTCTCTCTGGACGCGGCGTTTAAAGCACTCCGAGGAACCCAAAGCATTCAAGTCTCGCCCAGAGGGGCTCCACTTGAATTGGTTTCCTCTGCGTTGGCACTTAATGCGTCCGCCGAGAAAACCGACCGTCCAGCCCTCCGCCCCCCAAGCCGATGAGGCCCGGTAATCTGGCGATGACCGCGCAGCCAGTCAGTTGATGGAAAAAATAGTAAAAGAAGATTAAACTAATCTTCATGAATATAATAAAGAAGAAAAGGACGGCATTTATGCTCTCAAAACAAAAACTACGTGGCAGCGTTATCAGCCAGCAAGAAATAGCCCCGTCAATATTCAGTCTCTGGATCGAAACAGAATTAGCAAAATATGCATCAGCCGGCCAGTTCGTCGGCATCTATCCGAAGAATGGCGCCACTTTGCTGCCCCGGCCGATCAGTGTCTGCGAAGCCGAGGGAGAAACCGGCAGGCTCCGTCTTGTTTACCGGACAGCAGGAAAAGGTACAGCTGAGTTTGCCTCCTACAAGCCGGGCACAGAAATTTCACTGTTGGGCAACCTAGGCAACGGCTTCCCGTTAGAAGAAGCAGAGGGAAAACAGGCAGCGCTTCTGGGCGGAGGAATCGGAATCCCACCCCTGCTGGAATTAGCCAAAGGACTCCGGAGCCGGAATCCCACATCAGTCCCAGATATTTTCTTAGGCTACCGGGACAGTCAGCTTTTTTTACAGAAGGACTTCGAAAAGTACGGAACGGTTCATATCACGACTGAAGACGGAAGCGTCGGTACGGCGGGCAATGTCCTGGATGCGCTGGCCGGCAGCGGCTTATCCCCCGATGTCCTCATGGCCTGCGGCCCCCTGCCGATGCTAAGGGCGATCAAAGCCTTTGCGGCAAAACGCCACATCAAAGCCTTTCTGTCCCTGGAAGAGCGTATGGCCTGCGGCATCGGTGCCTGTCTGGGCTGCGTCTGCAAGACCAAAGAAACCGATCCCCATTCTCATGTAAATAATGCTCGGATATGTACGGAAGGGCCGGTGTTTGAAGCCGGGGAGGTGGAAATATGACAGACTTATCGGTTACCATAGCCGGCATCCTATTTAAAAATCCCGTCATGACGGCCTCCGGAACTTTTGGCTCCGGGATGGAATACGGGGAATTTGTAGACCTGAATAAGCTCGGGGCCGTAATCACCAAAGGCGTTGCCAATCATCCGTGGCCCGGCAACCCCACCCCCAGAGTAGCCGAAACCTACGGCGGCATGCTCAATGCCATCGGCCTGCAGAATCCCGGCATCGACGTACTGATAGAACGGGATATCCCTTTCTTAAAGCAGTTTGACACCCGGATCATCGTGAATGTCTGTGGGAAAACTGTGGAAGATTATCTGGAAACGGTGGAAAAACTAAGCGATACTGGTGTAGATATGCTGGAGATCAATGTCTCCTGTCCTAATGTCAAAGAAGGAGCGATTGCCTTCGGGCAGAAAGCCGATTCCCTTTACGCCATTACCGGAGAGATCAAAAAAAAATCCCGCCAGCCGATTATCATGAAACTCAGCCCCAATGTGACCGATATTGCCGAGATGGCCAGAGCGGCGGAGGCCGGCGGAGCCGATGCGCTGTCGTTGATTAACACCCTGACCGGCATGCAGATCGACATTCACCGGCGCAGTTTTGTCCTAGCCAATAAGACCGGCGGGCTTTCCGGTCCCGCCATCAAGCCGGTGGCGGTGCGGATGGTCTATCAGGCTTCTCGGGTAGTAAAGATACCGGTGATCGGCATGGGCGGTATTGCCAACGCCGCAGATGCCATTGAGTTTATGCTGGCGGGTGCGACCGCCGTTGCCGCGGGGGCGATGAATTTTGTCAATCCCTATCTGACCGAAGAGATCATCGTCGGTCTGGAAGAATATATGATCCGCTACGGAGTAAAGCAGATCAGCGAGTTAATCGGAGCCGTGCAGGAATAAGTGATGCCGTGCGGCGAAACAGCCATGTAAATATAAGCGAAGCTGCGCGATTGTCGACGCGAAACAGCCATGTAGTATAAGTGAAGCTGCGCGATTGTCGACGTGATAACAGCGATGCGAGAACAAGTGGCGCGGCAAATCCAACAAAAACGGAATAAAATACCTCCCAGCGTAATACAATTACAATAAGTACACGCAGGGAGGTATTTTGGTGGAGTTAGTTAAGAAAAACATACATATGGATCGGTTGAAAAGTAAGGCTTCTACCCAGATTACATTAGAAGATGATATCAATATTTCCGATTCCAAGCCGGATGCGTTTCAATTGATATTGGACCGTGGGAATGTAAGTATAGAGGAATTGAAGGTGACCAATGACCATGTGACGGTTAAGGGCAAACTGCAATTTACGGCTGCTTATATGACAGAAGGTGAAAGTGCCGATATTGCCAGTATGGAAGGCAGTATCCCGTTCAATGAACAGGCTTATATGGAAGGACTGGAAAGCGGAGATAATGTCCATGTAAAATGGGAGCTGGAGGATCTGAGCATCGGCCTGATCAATTCCCGTAAGATCAGCGTCCAGTCGGTTATTTCGCTGATCTTTACCTGTGAAGAGATCGGCGATGAAGAAACGGCTGTTGATCTCCAATACGACGAACCGGTAGAATACCGCAAGAAATCCTTGGATATCGCTTCGATTGCGATTAAGAAAAAAGATATTTTCCGGATTAAGGAAGAAGTTGAGGTACCAAGCAGCTTTCCCAATATCCTGGATATCATCTGGGAAGATATCCGTCTTCTGGAGGTAGAGTTTAAGGTCCTTGATGACAAGATTTCCGTGCAGGGAGATATAAAAGCTTTCTTTATGTACCGCAGTGAGGGGGAAGATAACGAAATCTGTCATCATGAGACCACCGTGCCTTTTTCCGGGGTAATTGACTGTAACGGCTGCAATGAAGGCATGATACCCGAAATCACATGGACGATAAGCCAGAAGGAAGTAGATGTCAGGCCGGACTTTGACGGCGAGGACAGAGTCGTTGCCTTTGAACTGGTTATGGATATGGATATCTGTATCTATGAAGAGGATGAGATTGACATCCTGTCTGATGTCTACGGGGTAGCTAAGGATGTTACCGCGATGGAGAAAGAAGCCGTTTTCCACCGCTTGCAGTGCCGCTGCGGAGGAAAAAGCAAGCTGGCCGAGCATCTGGTGATCCCGGACGGCAACGTACCGATCAAGAAGGTAATCCACAGCAGCGGCCAGGTGCAGGTCTCCAATCAGGAGGTAGTTGAAAACGGCATCGGGATTCAGGGCACATTGAACCTGCAGATCCTCTATGAGAGCACCAGTGAGAGAAGCCCCTATGGAGCTGCTAAAGCAGTATTTCCGTTCTCTTACACATTAAATGCCGATGAGCTTAGCGATAACTGTATTTTCCGGCTTCAGGCAGAACTGGAACAGCTTACGGTCACGGCAATCGAACCAAGGGAAGTGGATGTGAAGTCGATATTATGTTTCCGCAGTAACATCTATGAACAATTGAATGAAAGAATCATCGAACAGCTGGTAGTATCCGAGCCGGATATGGATATGCTCAGCAATCTTCCGGGGATTGCCGTCTATATTGTAAAACCGGGAGAAAGCCTGTGGGATATCGGAAAACGCTATTATGTTTCTATTTCCCAGCTGAAAGAAGCCAATGAGATGATGACCGATGAAGTGAAGCCCGGCGATAAGATACTGATCGTTAAGGGTCAGGCATAAAAAGACAAAAAAAGCAACAAGCCCGAAATCATCTAAATAAAAAGTACCCTGGCATCAAAGCTGTCAGGGTACTGTTATTTCATTCTATAGAAAGTGCTCCTGCAAGAGTGAAATTCGGGAAGAACGCTCTGCGTTCTTCCAAGCGAGCTTGCTCGCTTTTTTAGGCAATCATAATCGTTTCAAGTGCAGACTCTATGTTGGCATCTCATAAGAATACTAATAGAATCGGTATTTCTTTAGATACCGGCATCTGCTTTCAGTTGATCGAAACCGGCCATAACGGCATCATAGGTCTGCTGAGAAAGTTCCGGAAGCTTGCCGCCCCAGGTTTCTTCGGCCATCTTATATCCCTTTTCAAATGCGGAACGCATTTCTTCGATCTTGTCCGGATCGCCGCCTGTCAGTGCGGTGGCAAAATCAAGGATCCGCTGCGAAGTCTGGGAGGCGCCCCAGTAGCCGTCCTCAGCAATGTCGGCCTGAGCCTGTGATATCGTGGCAGGATCAGCTTCGAAATCACCGCTTCGAAGGGTATCCCATATGCTATTGGCGGTTCCATAGGCCTTGTTCTGTCCGTTCAACGTCTTGTATACGATTTCCATTAACTGAGCCTTGCGGTTATTGGCGTCTTCTTTCAGTCTGGCAATCGTCGCCGCATCCGGTTTGTATTTCTTGTTGCTGACAGTGGAAGCAGTGGAAGCAGTGGAATCGGATGAGGACTCATAAATGACACCGCTGGTATTCTCAGCCGTGTCTGCTGCTTTTTCTTCGGTTACTTTACTGTCCTGGGTCTGATTATTGTAATAGTAGTCGTTATATGCCTTGTCGGCACCGCTTGTGGTAACTCCGTTTACGCTCATGGGTTTCCCTCCTTGGATAGTAGTAGATTGGTATAGTACGTTATTTATATCGGATTATTTTGGCAGAACTTTATAGGAAAAAATAAATTTTTACAGATTTAAACGCTGGTGCGCATATCTTCTTTGCCAATAACTGACTGGCTAAGCGGTCATCGTCAGATTGTCCGGGCCTCATCGGCTCCGGTTCCCGAGCCCTCCCCCCCGCTTCTCAATTCTATAAACTGCGGGATTGCATTTTGAAAGTAAAATACTTATAATAAGGATAAGCTTGTATACAGTATACTAAAAGGATGCACAGCTCATGAATATGGAGATTATATGGAATCAGATACAGTTATCAGGAAAGCATATGCCAAGATTAACCTGGGGCTTGACGTAATCCGTAGGCGTCCGGACGGATATCATGAAGTGAAGATGCTCATGCAGACAGTGGGTATTTATGATGAGCTCGGCTTTGCAAAAAATCCGGTACCGGGCATTCATATAGTAACGGAGTCGCAAGAAGTGCCGGTTAATGAAGATAACCTGATATATCAAGCGGCAGCGGCGGTTATGCAGCAATACAGCCTTAAAACGGGCGTCACAGTCTGTCTTAAGAAAAATATTCCTGTCGCGGCCGGGATGGCCGGCGGAAGCGCCGATGCCGCCGCGGTTTTTCATGGACTGGATGCATTGTTTGGGCTGGGTTTGTCATCAGAGGATAAGAGCAAGATGGGCTTAAGGATCGGTGCCGACGTACCTTACTGTATCATGGGCGGTACCGCGCTTGCGGAAGGAATCGGGGAAAAACTGACCCCGTTGCCATCGCCGCCCGGCTGCCATATAGTAATTGTAAAGCCGGATATCAGCGTATCCACCAAATGGGTTTATGAAAACCTCCATGCCGATCGTTTATCCTGGCATCCGGACATAGACGGGATGGTAGCTTCACTCCGGCAGAATGATCTGCCGGGTATCACTGGGCGGATGGGCAATGTGCTGGAGACGGTGACCGTGCCGGCATATCCTGTAATTGCCGAACTGAAGCATAAGATGCTTGAGCTGGGCGCAGAAAATGCCCTGATGAGCGGCAGCGGCCCTACGGTATTTGGTATTTTTGCTGATGATAGAGATGCCCGGAAGGCATATAATCATTTGCGGGAAATAAGATTAGAAAAAGCGATTTATTTGACCGAGTTGGTATGAAGGAGTCCCTATGGAACAAGAGCCGCTGCGAGTAGAATTAAATGAATTCCTCCCCCTTCGGGATGTTGTCTTTAACGCCTTACACAAGGCCATTCTCACCGGCCGCCTTAAGCCCGGCGAACGGCTGATGGAAATCCATCTGGCTGATCAGCTTGGGGTCAGCCGGACACCGATCAGGGAAGCTATCAGGAAGCTGGAACTGGAAGGACTGGTCATGATGATTCCCCGGCGGGGTGCCGTAGTTGCCGAAATGACTGTCAAAAGCATGCGTGATGTCTTGGAAGTGCGCCGAAGCCTTGATGTCCTAAGTGTAGAGCTGGCCTGCGAGAGGATTACCGAGCCGGAACTGGAACGTCTGAAGCAGGCAAGTGATGAATTTGCCAAAGCGATAAAAACCGGAAATGCCACGGTTATGGCCAAGGCGGACATAGCATTTCATGATATTATCGTGGAAGCTACCGGGAACCTGCGGCTGAAGCAGCTCCTTAATAACTTAGCGGAGCAGATCTATCGCTACCGGTTTGTTTACTTGCAGGATGATATCCGACATGATATGCTGGTAATCGAACATGCAGACATATATGACGGGATCCGGGAAAGAAAAAAGGAGATCGCTGCCGCGGCAGCCAAGAAACATATCGATAATCAGGAAATATCTATTATTGATCATATTAAAACTGAAAAAAACCGGGTGTAACTATCGTATAAAACCGTGCAGTAAGGTCATACTCCTAAAAGAAAAGGAGATATGACATGAACAGATTTATTGAAACAGCCGTTATGCTGGCCGCCGTATGCGGATTCTTTGGATTTATATATCCGGAACTATGCTTTATAGACGATACTTATAAGGTAGTCATGGAAGCACCGGGGGCGGAAGCAGCATTGGGAACGGAAGCAGCACCGGGGGCGGAAGCAGCATTGGGAGCGGAAGCAGCAGGAGCGGAAGCAGCATTGGGAGCGGAAACGTCGGGAGCGGAAGCAGGAGAGATACCGGAAGTGAAGGCAGGAGAAGTAGCGGGGATAGAATCGGGAAAATGGCCGGAATCAGAGGCAATGGAAACAAGCAACGATATATTCAGGGCCATAAGCAACGCGCCGCCGGAACGGATCCGCATGAAAAGCAAAATCATTGAATACTTCATGGAAATAAGATAATATAATAGGAAATGAACAATACGATTCAGATAACGTTGAAAGGAATATCAATGGCAGATAAAGGATCCCCGATAGGGGTTTTTGATTCGGGAATAGGGGGCCTTACGGTGGTAAGGGAAATCATGCGTCAGCTCCCTGATGAAAAAATAATATATTTCGGTGATACGGCGCGGGTTCCTTACGGCAATAAGTCTCAGGAAACCGTAACCAGATATTCTGAGCAGATTGTCCGTTTCTTGGAAGCCAATCAGGTGAAAGCCATTGTCGTTGCCTGCAATACGGCCAGTGCGGTAGCACTGGACGAACTGGAAAAGAAATCGGACATCCCGATGATCGGCGTGGTAAAGCCGGGCGCAAAAGTAGCGGCAGATACTACCAGAAACGGTAAGATCGGCATTATCGGCACCGAAGTGACAGTTTCCAGCGGCATCTATTCCCGATACATAACCAAACTGAATCATAAGGCTACCGTAATCGGCAAAGCCTGTCCTTTGTTTGTCCCGCTCGTGGAAGAGGGCCTGCTTCATGATGCGGTGACGGATGAGATTGCCCGGAGGTATCTGAGTGAGCTGATTGTTACCGGGATCGATACCCTGATATTGGGGTGCACACATTATCCGCTGATCCGTTCTACCGTGGGCAAAATCATGGGCGAAAAAGTAACATTGGTAAATCCGGCCTATGAAACAGCCATGGAACTGAAGGAATTGCTGGTCAGAAGCCGGCTATTATACAGTCGGAATGAGACAGAAAGTAAATTACCAAATGAAACCTTACATGCCAATGAAATGGCTCTGGAAGAAGACCGGTACCGGTTTTATGTCAGTGACGGTGCCGAAAAATTCAAGAAATTTGCGGCTTCAATAATAAAGTACGGATTTCTGTCAGCTAAGATAGTGAACATTGAAGAATACTAAGGGGGAAATATCATGACAAAAGAAGTGCTGCTTACGTTAAAAGGTCTGCAGTATGAAGCGGGAGAAGATAACCAGGCGATTGAGACCATCACACCGGCCGAATATTTTCAGATCGACGGTAATCATTATATTGTTTACGACGAAGTGAGCGAAGGAGCGGAAGAGGCCATCGAAAACCGGATAAAGTTCCGTGAAGACTATCTGGAAGTCACCAAAAAAGGTATGGTCAATGTACATATGGTGTTTGAGGAAAAAAAGAAAAACATCACCAATTATGCAACTCCCTACGGTGAAATCATCGTCGGGGTCGATACCGGTAAAGTCAGGATGACCGAAGAAGAGGAACGGATCCTGGTTCAGGTAGAATACAGCCTAGATGTCAATTACATCCATATGGCAAACTGTACCATCAGCGTGGATGTCAGGGCACAGCAGAGCAGCGGCTTTTCCCTTCAGGGATGAACCGGACTGCTCCAGGCCTAATCGCTATCGGTACGGTTATTTGATCGGCTTGGCACCGGCTTTTTCTTGGGCTTTTTCCAAGGTGCGTTTAAAGAAGCCTTTTTTCTTGGCGGGGGCGGGGGCGACTTTCCCGTGCAGTCCCTTTACTTCGGTAATATAGATCCCGCTGACGACTGCCTTTACTTCTTTTTTCACGGGAACGGAATCAAAGATCTTGTCGTCACATACCAGAGACATGATCTGCGAACCTACCTTGGCTTTGATAATGGGAAGTTTGGAACCCCGGAGAAGTTTTGGGGTCTGGTCGATGACTACCTGAGGAAGCCCCGATTCTTTCACTTTCATCCGCTTTTTATCGATGATCAGCATGGATATGGTCTGCTTCATGGCCTCCATCTGTTCTTTTTGGGCATCCTGCTTCTTCTGTGCTCTGCGGCCAAAAAAATAAAGAGCCGCAACAGCGACGACAAGAACCGCCAGTATAATAATCATTACGATAATAGGTGTGCTCACGGTCATCCTCCTGTTTCCATCGGTGTATAACAATAAGTTTAGCATTTTTAGCTAGAATAGACAAGTATTAACGTTATAAATTTATAAGCCCTGAATTTATAAGCTCGTTATTAGCTGTTACTGTTCGCGGTGGTCTGAACTATAACCATTAGCTCCCAAGACTGTGGTTTGACGATGGTGCCGGCAGATGGTCACGGTATATCAGATCTTCGTTGCAAATATGAGTGAGCCACCAGCTTTTTAATAAGCCTAAAAATTGCTGGGGATCGTGATTCATCAGGCTCTGTTTGCCGATATATGACAGCTTCTCTAACAGTTCTTTATGCAGCTCACGGTGCCGCCCGGCATGGACAGGATCAAGCCGCTCCATAAAAGCCTCCTCAACCTCAAAATGAATCCGCGTATAGTCGTTCATCATATGGATGACCGGCATCAGCATGTTATCGCTGAAATGATTTTGAATGGCAAAATGTAAAGAATTGATGGTCGTTACAATTCCCCGGTGCTGTTCGTCAAGGATGGGGATGCCTAGATTGTATTTTGCGTCCCACACGATTAACATCGTATTGTGCAGCATGATAGGAGATGATTTATTCTGATTCTCTTTGCCTGGGGTATGGTTTTCCTTCATATACGGTTGCGTTCCTTTGCTTTATTGGTGTTTCCCGGCGGTGTAAACCGTAGCGGAAAACTGATAGTCATTATATCAGAAATTGACACGAAATTCAATTGTTAAAGCATAAGGATTGTGCAATTTTTGGATTTAAAATGTCTATTTTTGGTTATTTATGGAAATTATTAAAAAAATATTTATAATAGTAATTATAAATCTTTGATTCTGGTGTAAAAACACAAGAAAGGAAAGGGTCATGGAAAATTCACTTATTTTGCAGATGGACATTATAAGAGCTAAAATCAGGAGGGCAGAAAATGGCATTGTAAGTCTCGGGCACTCAAAATCAAGCCTGAATATACGCCACAGTATATGGGAAAGTACCTACAATAGCCGCATGCTCAGCAGTACGATCACAACTGACGTTGTTATCGAAGGAGAATTCCGAGGCCTTATAGCCGATAAACTGGCAGTAGAATTTCATGAGGAGATTAATAAAATGAAAGATCTGGAGAGCAAGAGTAAAAGCGTGTTATCCAGTATCGATACACAGATCAATAAGCTTGAGCGGTTTATTGATGAGCAGGAAGCGGAGCTGTCCAGGCTTGAGAGCCTGCGCGCTTCTTTGTTTCGCCCGGTTTCGTAAAAGCTGCAGTACTAAAGCCACGGTATCGGGCAATGTAAAGTTAAGTACAAAATTATTATAATGTAAATATATAATGTAAATATGACGTACATAAGGAGAAGAAGTCATGGCAGAGCATATAAATGTGGAAAAAGATGAATATGATTTAGTGGTGGAGAAGCTTCTCGCAGTCCATCAGAAGGAGCTGGAAGAGATCAGCAGTCTGACGAAAATGGTGACCGATATGGTGAAAAAGGATGGGGACTACTATACTCCTATGACATCAGAATATGTAAAAGAAGTCATTGAAATGATGGACGCCTATGTCATGCCGGTGATAGAACAGAAATTCTTGCTGACAGAGCAGGAAATCAATACCTACATTGATGCAATAAATAATATAGATACCTTACAATGACAACAGGAGGCATAAGATGAGCAATATAAATATTAACTATAGCCAGGTTCAAAGTACCACAGCTCAAGTAACCAAAAGTGCCATCGGGATAAAAGATATTTCAACCTTATATCAGGAAATCTATGCAACCTTGGCTAAATCGGCCGGCGATGGTGCCGACCGGATCAAGGATCATATTTTGGAAGAACAGCTCCTTTGTGAAAGGATTGCCGAGTTCTTCCAGAAAATGTCCACAATGATCCAAGATGTCTCGGCAGAGATGGAGGCGCATGATCTGGCAAAAAAAGAAAAACAAGTAGTAACGGGAGCAGGAAAAAGTGGGAGGATTACAGGTAAATGAGTAAATTAAACCAAACAGTGGAAGCAAAAATGAGTTCAGTCACTGAACTGTTAAGAAACGGTGCCTTTCTTATGGACAGCGCTGACAGTACGACACGGTCATTAATAAATGAAATAAACAAGTTACAGGGTATTTATAACGGACTCCCGTCCGATGCCCGGAATTCAGCCCTTATAAATGATATTGAAGATTTTGAGGCGGCAGATCCTGAAGTTAAAGCAGAAGGTTTTGAAACGATGAGGCGCAAGCTTACTTACGGATTAGAAAAAATGCTGTACGACTTTCCTGTTGCCGATAACCTTTTGGCTAATAAAATAGCGCAATCTACTGAAATGACCAAAACGTGCATCGGAATGGTGGACAACCTTATTGCGACCATCCCTACAGGACCCGGTACCGACTGGGAAAAATGGATGGAAAATGATGTTCTGCCAAAGAGAGATATCCTCAAGACAGATAAGGAAGGCCTTGTAGAGGATATGGACAGTTACAGCCGGGTGTTGAAAGGGATTGAATTCTACACAGCCGTCTACAGTAAAGATCCGGTAAACCTTGTCACTGGTAATTTTATTTACCAGAAAGAGGATTTTGCGCTCAAATGTCGGTTTCCGGTATCGTTCCGCCGTTTTTACAATGCCCTGAACAGGCGTAGCGGATGTCTGGGGAGCGACTGGAACCATAATTTTGAGATTTATATTGACATTAATGAAAAGAAGGGCACTGCCACCGTCCTTCTGGAAGACGGCCGCGAAGATATCTACAAGAAAGCCGCGGACGACACTTACATGCCCGTCCGTCCCTGCGGGAGCATTCTGGAGAAAAGCGCGGAAGGCTATCGATATGTCACCGGCAAGCGGCAATTCTACCTGTTTGATGAAACAGGAAAGAATACCCGTCAGGAAGACAGTAACGGGAACGGTCTGACGCTCATCTACGAAGACGTGCTCCCGGATATTCCCCGGACGGCCGAGCGGAATCCCTTTCGCCTTGCCAGGATAGAAGAAGATACCGGAAGTACCCTGTATTTTACCTATGACGGGGAGGGGCTGCTGGAAACCGTCACCGACCATGTCGGCCGGAGCCTGAAGCTGACATATCAGGAAGGCCGTCTTGACAGTGTCACAGACTTCGGCGGCGGCGTCAGCACTTACAGTTACGAAGAGAACGGTAAGATAGAAACCGTCACCGGCCCTCGGGGCATCCCCATCGTTACCAACCGCTATGACCGCAGGAACCGCACTGTCAGCCAGATATTCCCGGACGGTGGCGAGATGTGCTATGAATATCCCGATCATGCCGGGGCGAAGCGGGAACGTGTCATCGTCCTCACCGAGCAGGACGGCAGCCGGATCCGTTATGTGCATGACGGAAAGCTGCGGCACATCCGGACAGTCTATCATGATGGAACAGAAGCTGCGGTATCGGAAGAAAACTACGTATATAACAGCCAGGACCGCAAGAGCAAGTGCATTGACCGGAACGGCGGCCGTATCCGTTATCGATATGACAGCCGTGGCAACGTGATCGAGGTTACAGATCCCCTGCGCCATAAGACCGGCTTCCGATACGATGAGCAGAGCCGGATCATCCAGATTCGCCAGCCGGACGGCAGTTGCTACAGCTATGAATATGATGATAATGGTAACCTCTTAAAGTCGATCGACCCGCTGGGTAACACCCGGGAGGTTCGCTATGACAGAGGTCTGCCGACAGAAATCCGCCAGCCGGACGGAAGCGTGATCCGGCTGGCCTATGACCGGTGCGGCAACCTTATTTCCCGGACGGAGGCTAATGGGAGCGTGACGCAGCAGGAATATGATTCCTTGAACCGTCTCATCAGAACTGTCAGCGGGGAAGGTCATCCGACCGCTTATGTTTATGACCTTAATGACAATATCATCAAAATCACCAATGCTGAAGGTAATAGTCAGGAATACGAATACAACGCCGCCGGCAAAGTGACCAAGATCACCGACTTTGATGGCAGTGTGACCTCTTATGAGTACAATGAACTGGGGAAGCTTTCGGAAGCCACCGATCCTTGCGGCCGCCAGACCCGGTTTTCTTATGACCTAAGGTGGAACTTGGCCGCAGTGACTGATCCTTTGGGCAATGAACAGCAGTTTATATACGATGGAGCCGGCCGCTTGTCCCGGGTCATTGATCAAGAAGGCTACGCTACGGCATATGAACATGATGAGAACGGCAACATCACCGCCGTCACCGACCCGACAGGAGCCAGGACCGAGATCGGATATGACATGATGAACCGAATCTGCGAGATACGTGAGGCAGACGGCACGGTTACCCGGTATACCTATGACATCCTCGGGAACCCTGAGACAGTCACCGATCCCCAGGGCGGCGTAACTAAGTTCTGCTACAATTCCGCAAGCCAGATAGAAAGCATGACCGATCCGCTGGGAAATGTCACCGTTTATGCTTATACCCCGCTGGGCCTGCCGTCAGCCGTCACCGAACCCTTGGGTGCCAGAAAGACCTACGAGTACTATCCCGGCGGGCAGTTGCGCTCTGTCACCCGTCAGGACGGTGCCCAGGAGCACTACACCTATGACCGTGACAGCAATGTAGTTCGGATCAGGAACGGCGAAAACAGTGTCACAGCGCTGTCCTACGACTGTATGGGCCGGGTGACTGCCGTCACCAATCCACTGGAACACCGAAGGACATTCCGTTATGACGCACAGGGCCGTCTGGTGGCGGATACCGATGAAAATGGCGGTACGACTGCTTACGTCTACTCTCCCGCCGGCGAGGTCATTCAGGAGACCGACCCGCTGGGCGGCATCACCCGGTACGGCTATGACGATGCCGGCCGCCTGACACGGATGGAGCAATATCTTGCCTATGAAGATCCTGATGATGACATCATGACGGCATCGGAATCTGCATCAACGACAGCTGCCGGCCGCCCCGGCGCTTTACCGGAAGCCAGGGTCACTGCCTGGGAATACAGCCGTCGCGGGGAAGCGACAAAGATTACTACCCCGCTCGGGGAAGTAACCTCGTACCGTTATGACGGAAATGGCCGCTTGACAGCCGAAACCGACGGGGATGGATACGAGACGCTGTATGAATACAGTCAGGGCGGACGGTTTTCACGTGTCCGCTATGCTGACGGACGGACGGCAGAATTCATGTACGGCCCGCTGCGGCGGCTGCAGGAGGTACGAGACTGGCTGGGAACCACTGTTATCGAGACAGATGCCCTCGGGCGCGTGACCAAGGTGACCGACCATGACGGGAAGATGGTATCCTATGACTGGGATGCTCTTTCCCGCCGCACTGGAATCACTTATCCAGACGGGAATAGGGTAAACTACCGTTACAGTCCCGCCGGCCAGCTTGAGGAAGTGTCCTCAGATACCGGGACAACGCGCTATGTTTATAATGACTCGGGCAGGCTGTGTGAACGGATTATGCCGGGAGACACGGTTACCCGCTATATGACCGATTCCATAGGCAGAGTTACGGAACTCGTCCATCAGGTAAAGGGAGAGCTGACCGATCGCTTTCATTATGACTTTGACCCGGCAGGAAATATCACTGAAATAGAAAAATACCGACGCGGCGCAGCAGCGGACAGCGGCCGTTTCCATTATAACTACGATCTTCTTGGCCGTCTGACGGAAGCGCAGCACGGAGAGGATTTGCGAAAATATCAGTACGACAGCCTTGGCAACCGCATCAGGAGCGAAAGAAACGGCATCACCACCTCATACGGCTATAATTTGCGCAGCCAGCTGGTTCGCTCCCATACAGGGGATGTCGTGACGGAATACGGCTATGACACGCGGGGCAACCTGACAGAGGTAAGGGAAAACGGTATTACTAAGGCTCACTATCGTTTTGATGCTGCCGGTTGTTTGGCCGGGGCCGTCACCGCCGGGAACAGCACGGAATATCTCTACGATGGTTTATTAAGATGTATAAGATCAACGGAACACCAAAACCTTGGCGACAGTCAGCAAGACAGTGCCGCCGGCCCGGCGGATCCGATCCGCGATACACGCTATATCCTCGACATGACACGCTCCTACAATGCCCTGCTGGCAGCGGAAGGCCAGGAAAACCAAAGATTTATCTGGGGCCGGGAATTGCTGATGTCCGAAGGTGACCACCCTTTCTGCAGTCTGAGTGATCACGTGGGCACTCCTGTCCGGCTGCTGGACGGACATCGCGAGGATGTGCTGGCCTATGATGAATTTGGCGTTCCTGTCATAAAAGGAAAGGCGGAAACGGCTTTTAATAATCCTTTCGGTTTTACCGGATACCGGATCGATATGTCAAGCGGTCTCTGTCATGCCCAGTACCGGCAGTATTCACCGGAGACCGGCAGATTCATTAGTGAAGACCCGGTGAAAGACCGGCTGAACTGGTATGGTTACTGTTACGGGAATCCGTTCAAATACGTTGATCCGAAGGGGGCATCAGGATTGTCTCCCTATTTAGGGCTTACTAATATTGCAGGATATACTTTTTTAGAGGATTTGTATACAGATCTGAAAAACTTAAACGTAAGCAACACAAATGAAAATGCTGTGTTGAGTTCAAACTATATATCGGCATATAAAGGGCAGATTGTTATTAAATCACCATTAGAAAGATCAGCTTCTGTCGGGGGATTCATCTTACTTAGTAGTGGATATTATAATAATCAGAATAAAGTGCAGCAAGGAATCAATACCTTGCAGCACGAATCAGGTCATTACACACAATATCAAGAACTTGGACCTTTTAAATATGCAGTTGGAATTTTTATTCCGTCAGCGTCAAACGGCTATTCACACGGCGAAGATTATTATTCACAGCCATGGGAAATTTATGCGGATGTCCAAGGAGGAGTACAGCGGAATATGACATATTGGCCAGATGCTGAAGAAATGGGCGAAAAATATATGAAGATAGTAAATAGAATGGATGCAGATCAGATATTTACAAGAATTAATCTTGAGATTTATAATAGGTATTATTCGGCAATTAATTTGGATTTTCTAGTCATGAATAAGGATGGATAGTTGACAATTAAGCAAAAAGATTAATGTGAGGAAAGGGAGATGATGCGGATGAGAGTGCTTACGTAGAATATCTGACATCTGATAATTATGGCAGAGCTATATATTTGAAGTATGCTGAGTCACAAACAGAAGGAGGATGGAGATATATTGTCATGCTGCTTCAGCCTGATGGATCATATGATGAAAGCAAAAGTTATATAGAGTTAACAGCGTCCGCTAAAGCGGACATGGGGTATTAATATGAATAGAAGTAAAATGATATTATTTATTTTAGCAGTTTCTGTCATGACATCTGGATGTTTTAACAGGCAAGACAGGCCAGTATATCAAGGACAGCATGAGGATTTGTATTCTATAGCTGTCAACTCGGTTCTTGGTTCGAGTGGCTATATATTGGGTGAAATTAAATTTTCACCGGAACTTACGGTTCTGGAAAGTGACCAATATGACAGAAAATTATTTCTGTATTCAGAGGGAAATCTTATTAGCACCTACAGCTTGATTATCAGCCAGGGATCCGATTCGGAGTATGCCTATTTCTATCCGGATTATAATTTTATTTCATCATCTTCGGATAGCTTTACAACAGAAGAAATTGCCGAGCTAAAGAAAAATAATGACTGGGATGAAGAAATTAACAGGGACAAATGTATCAAAGTAAATATTGCCGGTACTAAAGATGAAAAGGGTCCAATAAATGTTAAAAATATTATGAGTTTATATCAAAAAGTAATGGCAGAAGATGCAGATGACAGCACATATGTAAGTTATTTGACATCTGACCAATATGGCCGTTCCATATATTCGAAATTTGCAAAGATGAGACCGGAAGGGGTTGGTCGCTGTATTGTAATGATTTTTCAGCCTGATGGCACATATGACGAAAATAAAAGTTATATGGAATTAACAGATTATTATGATTATCAAGATAAGTTAAAGGAACTAAAAGAGGCAAATGGATGGAATGAGCCGCTTGAATAAGCTTGAATAGATATACTGGACACGAAAATAATTATTTGGTAAAATAATTTAATGTTGCATAACCCCGAAGGGAAGAATCATGGAAACGGTTTTTCGGAATACCCAGCTGGTGCTGCAGTTTATCTGGGACCATCTGGTATTTATCAATTTTATCCTGGCAGTTATTATCGTGTTTTTTCAGCGTAAAGACCCGAAGTCGGTGTGGACCTGGCTTTTGTTTCTTTATTTCATTCCGATTGCCGGCTTTATCTTTTACCTTTTGGTCGGTACGGACATGCATAAGCAGAAGATGTTCCGTACCAAGGAAATTGAAGACCGGCTGAACCGCTCTATCCGCAAGCAGGAAATCAGTATCCGAAACCAGGAAATGGATCATCAGAACGCGGTCCTGAAACGTTATGAGGATCTGGTGCTGTTTAACCTCAATGCATCAGGTTCTATTCTCACTTATGGGAACGATGTCACCATCTATACGGATGGTAATGAAAAGTTTAAGAGCCTCTTAGATGATCTGGAAAAAGCGGGAAAAAGCATCCATATGCAATACTACATCATTCGGGATGACAAGCTGTTCGGCGATATCTGCGAGGTGCTGAAGAAAAAAGCGGCGGCGGGCGTGGAAGTCCGGGTTCTGTATGATGCCATGGGCTGCCGCAGCGTGAGGAAAAAGCTCTGGGAAGGACTGCGCAAGGCCGGTATCCGGACGGCAGTTTTTTTTCCGGCGTTGCTGGGGCCGCTGCATCTGCGGATCAATTACCGCAATCACCGTAAAATTGTGGTGATCGACGGACAGGTCGGCTATACCGGCGGATTAAACGTCGGCCGGGAATATATCGGGCTGAGCCCGCGTTTCGGTTTCTGGCGGGATACCCATCTGAAGATAGAAGGGGAAGCGGTACAGGCACTGCAGGTCAGGTTTATGCTGGACTGGAACTACGCGTCCCGTTCAGACCATATGTCTATGGAGCATTATCTCTCCGATGTCCGGTTTCCCGCCAAAGGGGAGTGTGACATCCAGATCGTGACCAGCGGCCCGGATTCGGGGATGCAGAACATCCGCGACAACTACCTGCGCCTGATTACCAAGGCCCAAAAATCGATTGTCATCCAGACCCCTTATTTCATACCGGACGAGGCGATCCTGTCAGCCCTGCTTATTGCGGTCAATTCCGGAATCGAGGTCAGCATTATGATCCCTTGCATGCCGGATCATCCTTTTGTTTACTGGGCCACCTATTCTTATGTAGGTACCCTGGTGATGGCGGGGGCCAGATGCTATACCTATGAGAACGGATTTATGCATGCCAAGGTCATGGTGGTGGATCAGGAAGTGATATGCTGCGGAACCGCCAATATGGATATCAGAAGCTTTGCCCTTAATTTTGAGGTTAATGCAACGATCTATAATCAGGAAAAAGCGATTGAGATGACCGATATCTTTAACGAAGACGTCAAGCAGAGTACCCGTATCTCGCAAAACCGCTATCTCAGCCGCCCGCTGTGGGTAAGATTTAAGGAGCAGATCTGCCGGACACTTTCACCTTTATTGTGAAATTTTTATGAAATGTCTTTCTTTAGGGCGTTTTTTATGGTATAAAGAGTAGAGCGTATCATTTGTTTGGAGAACATACGAATTCCGGCGACTGCGCCGTTTGGGCACGAAAAACCGTGCAGATGGGAGAAAAATGAAAAAAAGTACATTTCTATTGACAGTAATAGCCCTGATGGCTATGATTTTGACCGGCTGCGGAAATGAGACAAGCAATGAGTCAGGGGAAAATGACGAGGACAAGGCAGCTGAGAGCGGATTATACAGCGACGCGGTTTATCTGAAAGACATTGTTACCAGCGACATAGTTACTTTGGGCGATTATAAGAATATTGAGATTACCTTGGCGGATGTAGAGATTACCGAGGAAGATATTGATGTTGAGATGGACAATCTATTAATCAGTTATCCCATGCCGGTAGATTCGGAAGCGCCCGCAGCGGAAGGTGACGAAGTAAATATCGACTATGTGGGCAGGAAAGACGGTGTGGAGTTTGAAGGCGGTTCGGGAAATGGTACCCTGAAGATCGGTTCCGGTTCCTATATCGCCGATCTGGAGCAGGGTCTGATCGGTATGACGAAGGGTGAAGTAAAAGAGGTTCCGGTAACGTTTCCGGATAATTATGACAATACCGAGCTGGCCGGCCAGCCGGCGGTATTTACGGTAACGATGAACACCATCCAAAGCTTTCCGGTGATCACCGAAATGACCGATGAGTATGTAGCCTGGCTGACGACGGACGAGTATACGAATGTGGCGGATTTCCGTGAGCAGTATCGGACGGACATGATCGCACAAGCCGAGAGTAATTATGTGATGGAGAGGCAGGGCTTGATTGCCGAAGCCGTTGTCGACGGCTGTGAATTTAAAGAACTGCCTCAGGCATATCTGCAGCGATTAGTGGATAACCGGACAACAGGATATACACAATATGCGCAGATGTATGGCGTGGATCTCGAAACCTTTATGATGATTTCGCAGCTGCTGCCGGAAGGCCAGACTGCGGAAGAGGCCATTGCCGACCAGGCGGGAAATGACGCCAAGATTTATCTGGCCTACCAGGCCATTGCCGATGCCGAAAACATCAATGTAGAGGAAAGTGAAATAGACGAAGGGATTGCCCAGATGGCTGAACAGGCAGGGACAACAGCGGAAGAATATGCGGTCAATATTGACAAAGAATTCTATAAAGAATCCTTGATGATTGATAAAGTTACCGCGTTTTTAGAAGAGAGCACGGTGATAAACAAGCAGTGATCAGTACGTTTCAGCAGGATAGCGGTGAGAGAGTGTGAAGAAAGCTACTGTGAAGAAAGCTACTGTTAAGAAATGGGCAGTGTGGATGACCTTTATGTCGATCTATTTAGTGGTAGAACCGGTGCGGGCTACCACTATTTCCGATTTACAAGAGCAGCAGCGGGAACTCAGGGAGCAACAGGAAGAGATAAGAAGGGAACAGGAAGCGGAACAGGAGCTCCTGGATGCGGTGGACGGCGAGATATCCGGCTTGGAAGGAGCGGCTGATGCCCTGGGCGAGGAGATTGAAGAATTTGATCAAGACTTGGTGGTAATCCTCGCCAGTGTGGATATGATCAACCAGGAAATCGTCATCAAGGAGGACAACATCCTCGTGACAACGGCGCAGTATGAAGAAGCGAAGGCCGCTGAGGAAGCCCAGAACGAAGCTATGAAGCTGCGGATCAAATTCATGTATGAGCAGGGTGAGGAATCCTACCTGCAGATTTTTTTTGACAGCGCTGGCTTCGGGGATGTGCTGAACAAGGTAGAATATGTAGAAAAACTTTATGATTATGACCGCAGCCTGTTAGAGGAATATCAAGCCGCCAAAGAAGCGACATTGGCAGTAAAAGAACAGCTGGAAGCGGAAAAGGCGGAGCTGGAGGCCCAGCAGCTTGAACTGGAAGCGGAGCAGGCGGAGCTGGAGCGGCTACTGGAAGAAAAGAAGCTGATTTATGAAGATTATGAAGTCCAGATCGCCAAAGCCAAACAGGAAGCAGAGGTTTATCAGGCCAACATCAGAAGGCAGACCGAACAGATCCGCCAGCTGGAAGCTCAGGAGGCGGCGAAAAAAGCGGAAGAAATCGCCGCAGTAAAAGCCGCAGAAGAAGCCAAGAAAGCCGCTGCGGCTTCATCCGGCAGCAATTCCGGCAGCGGCGGCAACTATGCCTCCCCCGGCAGCTTCAGCGGTTCCCGTGGGCAGCAGATCGCCAGCTACGCCTGTCAGTTTATCGGCAACCCCTATGTGCCGGGCGGTACCAGCCTGACCCAGGGAGCCGACTGTTCCGGCTTTGTATGGCGGGTTTACAAGGATTTCGGTTATTCCGTCCCGCGGACCTCCTATTCGTTCCGGTCAGTCGGAACCGGGGTTTCTTATCAGGATGCCCAGCCGGGTGATATCATATGCTATGCGGGCCATGTGGGCATCTATATCGGCAATGGCTATATCGTCCACGCCAGCACGCAGAAAACCGGCATCAAGACAACAGTGGCGACATATAAGGAAATTCTGGCAGTGCGCAGAATCGCATAATTGCCAACAGAAAGGGTAATTGAGATAAGATGAAGGATTATGAAAAAGAGGACATGGACCGGGAAGAGCAATTCACAGCAAGTGACGGATTCACGGAAGGAGACGGATTCACGGATAGTACCGGAATAAAAAGTACTGATGAGGATCCCGGCACAGACGATAGTGATAAAGAAGAAATCGAAGAGACAGCGACAGAGACACCGACTAAAACGCCTAATAACGCCAAAAAACACCAAAGACGTTCAGCCGGCGGCATCGACAACATAGAAAGCGAATATGAAGATGTCTGTTTTATCTGCCGCCGTCCCGAGAGCAAGGCCGGAAAAATGTTTAAGCTTCCCAATAACATCAGCGTCTGCAGCGACTGCATGCACAAGACCATGGATACGGTCAGTCAGTTTGACTATCAGGGCATGCTGCATGACCCTTCGGTGTTTAACGACCTGAATAAAATGAACAAAAACATCAGCTTTGTCAACCTGGCTGATCTTCAGGGGGAAGGCGGTATCCCCAATAAGCAGAAGCTGAAAAAAAAGAAACCGGCAGAATCGCCCCGGCCGGTGCTGGATATTAAGAACATCCCGCCGCCGCACAAGATCAAGGCGCAGCTGGACGATTACGTGGTGGGTCAGGAGCATGCCAAAAAAGTCATTTCGGTAGCCGTATATAACCACTACAAACGGGTTGCCACCGACACCATGGATGAGATCGAAATCGAGAAATCCAACATGCTGATGATCGGGCCCACCGGATGTGGGAAAACCTATCTCGTCAGGACACTGGCCCGCCTGCTGGACGTGCCGCTGGCGATCACCGATGCGACTTCCCTGACCGAAGCGGGTTACATCGGCGACGACATCGAAAGTGTAGTATCAAAGCTCCTGGCAGCGGCAGATAACGACGCCGATAAAGCCGAGCAGGGCATTATCTTTATAGATGAAATCGATAAAATCGCCAAGAAAAAAAACAACAATTCCCGTGACGTCAGCGGCGAATCAGTACAGCAGGGGATGCTGAAGCTCCTGGAAGGGGCGGAGCTGGAAGTCCCGGTAGGCGCCAACAGTAAAAATGCCATGGTGCCGCTGACAACCATTAACACCAGAAATATTTTATTCATCTGCGGCGGCGCTTTCCCGGACTTAGATGAAATCATCAAGAAGAGACTGCATAAACAGACATCTATCGGCTTTAACGCAGAATTAAAAGATAAGTTCGATAAGCTGAAAAACATTCATAATCAGGTAACGATCGAAGACCTGAAAAAATTCGGCATGATACCGGAATTTATCGGACGCCTTCCGGTCATCTTTACTCTGGATGCGCTATCGGAGGAGATGCTGGTCAAAATATTGAATGAGCCTAAAAATGCCATCTTGAAACAGTACCAGAAGCTTTTAGCCCTCGATGAAGTAAAATTGGAATACGACGAAGACGCCATCCGGGCAATCGCGGAAAAAGCCATGAAAAAAGATATCGGTGCCAGGGCGCTGCGGGCCATCATCGAAGAATTTATGCTCGACATCATGTATGAGATTCCTAAGGATGACAACATCGGAAGGGTAATTATCACCAGAGAATATATCGAAGGCAACGGCGGGCCGATCATCGACATCAGAAGCAACCGCATTGAGGCGTTAGAAGATTTCAGCCATTTCAGCCCCAAATAATAAGCAGAGCAGAGCGTTCCCGTCAGGATGGCCTTTTGGCCGTCCTTTTTACTTAATAGGAAAGTGCT
>DBDJ01000040.1:0-26595 GCA_002293525.1 Lachnospiraceae bacterium UBA935 | reverse complement strand
CGAGCTTGCTCGCTTTTTTACTTTGTACGCAAAACCTGTCGAATAGTCAAGTTGGCTTGTAAATACTAATAAAAAAATATAAAATTTGATTGCAACATAATAGATATTAGCAAAAATATAACGGAGGTGACTTAATGGACGTATTAAGCAGCAGTTTTAGTAAAAAGCGAATCCAGGCAGCAATTATGACTGTCCTGATATTGGTTCTCACCATGGCGCCAGCAGTACCGGCTCAAGCCGCATCAAATCTTAATGCGCATCTTTCCATAGGCTATTGGCTGGGTGGAAATGGCGGAACAAATAAGACATTAAGACAGATGGACCCGCAGTGGGACGTTATTAACGTGTCGTTTCTTGAAACATCGGGGAATAGTCACACCCCGAATCTGAATATGGATCTTCAGGCGGTTTATTCCGGTACGAAAACACAACAGGAAACGGCTTTTAAGGCAGACATTAAATATTGGCAGAATCAAGGCAAGAAGATTGTTCTCTCCTGCGGGGGGCAGAACGGTGTAGTTGAGTTAAAAGGGGTCACGGAACGGAATACTTTTCTCGCTGGGCTCAAGACAATTATTAATGATTTTGGGTTTGATGGGTTTGACGTTGACTTTGAAGGCGGCTCCATCGCCTGTATGAGTGCGGACAGAATAGGGAATCTGGTAACGCAGCAGTCGATCAACCTTTCCTATATCCTGAATGACTTAAGAACTACTTATGGCAAGGATTTTATTATTTCTGCGGCTCCGGAATATATCTATGTTCAGGGCGGAGCTATCGGCGGCGGACACTGCGGCGCGTTCCTGCCGTTGCTGGACGACATCCGCGAGATTCTGACGTACATTCATCCGCAGTATTATAACGGTTTTAACGGTGATTTTGTCTGGCTTGATTCATCAGCCGGGGCCGGTGCGCCTTTTGCTCAGGTTTATTCTGCTGAAGGTTACCGAAGACTTTCTGAGATGCTCATTACCGGTTTTCAGACCGTAGATAAGGGATATTTCCCCGGATTAAGGCCTGATCAGGTAGCGTTCGGTGTGCCCGCCCGCACTGGTGCAGGCAATGGTGCCCAGCCGGTTTCAGTCTATGCCACGGCACTGAATGACCTGCTGGCAGAATATCCTGATTACCGTGGCGTTATGACGTGGTCGATCGGCTGGGACGAAAGCGGCGGGAATCAGTTCATTAATACTATTGACCCTATCATTGAAGCGGCCAACAACAGCGGTAATATACCGACCAATGCCCAGGCCCCCACGATTACCACGCAGCCGGCCGATCAGACGGTTACAGTAAACGGAGGAGTGACTCTGGCAGTAGCGGCTACGGTGTCAAGAGGGACGCTCAGCTACCAGTGGTATAACGTAAACGGCACCCCGGTAAACGGAGCGACAGGCTCGTCATACAGCCCTCCTACCGGCACTGTCGGCAGCAGAGCTTACTATTGTGTCGTTATCAATACCGATACTGCGGCAACAGGAAACCAGATCGCAACCGTAACCAGCCGCACGGCAATTGTGACGGTCAGCAACAATGTCCCGATTGATGCCGAAGTTCCGGTCGTCAGTGTCCAGCCTGCCAACCAGACAGTCAGCGTAAACGACAATGCCACTTTAACCGTAAACGCCAGCGTGTCAAAAGGGGTATTAAGCTATCAGTGGTATACGGATTCTCATGTGGCGATTTCCGGCGAAACCGGAACAACCTATCATCCTCCTACCGGAACGGCCGGCACCAGTGGCTATTACTGCGTCGTCACCAATACCGACAGCTCGGCTACAGGAAACCCGGTCGCAACCGCAATCAGCAATGTGGCTACCGTAACAGTAAACGCAGTAAGCGGATATCCTCAGTGGCAGAGCACGGAAATATATGTGGCCGGCAATATCGTGGTATACAATGGCATTACTTACAGATGTAAATGGTGGACCCTGGGAAATATCCCCGGCACCGAACAGTGGGGGCCGTGGGAAGTGTACCCGTGAAACCAGTCCGATTTGGGCGGATTTCGAATACTTAGGGAAACGCTGATGCAGCGTTTCCCGCGCCGGATTTATGGCACAAAGTGCCAGTTTCCACTGTAAATCCGTGCGCATCCCAAGTCCCATAGGGACTGGAGCGTCTAAGGAAATACTGATTTATTAGTGTTTCCTTAGGATTATGAGCGCACGAAGTGTGTAATCCGTGGTATCAACATCATATGAAAAGCGCAAGCGCACTTTAATAGTACACTATAATAATAAAATAGGATAAGCAGAGAACTCTTTTTGGATAAATTAACCAAAAAGGGTTTTTTGTTAATGGGGAGAGCCCTCCGGCCCCAAGACTTATGACCGAAAAAAGAAACGCGGGAAACGCTTATATTTCAAAAACATCGTTTTAGAGATTATCTTTACTTTGTACAAAAAATCTGTCGAATAGACAAGTAATCTTGAAATATTTGCCAAAAAAATTTACAATTTTATTTGTAACCTTACATGAATCATCATTAAAGTAGTACAAAGGAGGAGTTTTTATGGATGTAATAAGTAGCAGATTGAAAAAACGTGTCCAAGCGGTGATTATGACTGTCTTAATGCTGGCGCTTACCATGGCAGCAGCAGTGCCTGCACAAGCGGCCACCGGCGTGGGTCTTAACGACCATCTTTCCATAGGCTATTGGCTGGGTGGAAATGGCGGATCCAATAAAACATTAAGGGATATGGATCCTCAATGGGACGTTATCAACGTATCGTTTATTGAAACAGTGGGAAATCATTATACCGCAAATCTGAATATGGATCTTCAGGCTGTATATTCCGGTACGAAAGAAGAACAGGAAGAGGCTTTTAAGGATGACATTGATTATTGGCAGGACTTAGGCAAAAAGGTTGTCATTTCCTGCGGAGGCCAGAACGGCGTTGTCCACTTTGATACTGATAAGCAGAGGGAGACTTTCCTCACCGGAATCAAAGAGATAATTGATGATTTTGGTTTTGACGGCTTTGACGTTGACTTCGAAGGCAGTTCTATTGCTTGTATGAACACGGACGAAATAGGGAATCTGGTAACGCAGCAGTCTATCAATCTGGAGATCATTCTGCGTGATTTAGTAGCTACTTATGGCGATGATTTTATTATTTCCGCAGCTCCGGAATATATTTATGTCCAGGGCGGTGCCATCGGCGGCGGAAACTGCGGGGCTTTCCTGCCGGTGCTGGATGCGGTCCGTGACATCCTGACTTACATCCATCCTCAGTATTATAACGGCTTTAACGGTGATTTTGCATGGCTACAGGGATCAGCCGGCGCCGGCGCTCCTTTTGCCCAGGTGTATTCAGCTGAAGGTTACAAACGTCTTTCCGAGATGCTCATCACCGGCTTTCAGACAGTAGACAAAGGATACTTCCCAGGATTAGAGCCTAGTCAGGTCGCTTTCGGAGTTCCTGCCCGCACGGGTGCAGGCAATGGCGCACAGCCGGTCTCGGTTTATGCGGATGCCCTGAATGACTTGCTGGAAGAATATCCTGATTTCCGTGGCATTATGACATGGTCGATCGGCTGGGATGAAACTGGCAATGATCAATTTATTGATGCGGTAGATCCGATCATTGAAGCGGCCAACGGCAGCGGCAATGCCACTACCCATGCCAAGGCTCCGACTATTACCGCACAGCCGGCCGATCAGATGGTCATTGTGAACGGGACGGCGGCTTTGACTGTAACAGCTAATGTCTCAAGAGGGACGCTCAGCTATCAGTGGTATGACGGAAACGGGTATGCGATCAGCGGCGCCACCAGCGCGACTTACAACCCTCCTAGCGGCAGCGTCGGCACCAGTACCTACTATTGTATGATCACCAACACCGATACTGCGGCAACAGGCAACCAGACAGCGACCGTAACCAGCCGGACAACAACAGTCACGGTCAGCGCTAATGTTCAAGACGATGCCGCCACCCCGGTTATCACCGGCCAGCCTTCTAACGTGACAGTCAGCGTGGACGGCAATGGCACGCTTACCGTAACCGCTACTGTATCAAAAGGCGTATTGAGCTATCAGTGGTATGACGGAAACGGCAATGCGATCAGCGGCGCCACCGGCGCGACCTATAACCCTCCCACCGATACAGTCGGGACCAGCACTTACTACTGTGTCGTCACCAATACGGACACCACGGCAACGGGCAATCAGACGGCAGCCGTAGCCAGTAACACGGTTACCGTAACGGTAAATGATGTTACCGGATATCCTCAGTGGGATAGCGGTGAAATCTATGTGCTCGGCGATATCGTGGTATATGAAGGAATTGTCTACAGATGTAAATGGTGGACGCAGGGAAATATCCCCGGCACAGAGCAGTGGGGTCCTTGGGAAGTGTACCTGTGAACGCGGCGGTAGAATAGATAAGTAACTATAAATTAAATAGTGTAAGCAGAAAACTCTTTTTGAATATAGTAATAAAAAAGAGTTTTTTGTTATGACAGAAAAAGAAATGGTCTTGTCCGACACCTATATGGATATTATTGCTGATACCGACGAACTGGAGCTGAGTTGTCCGGAAGATAATTTTCATTACCAGCAGGTAGATGGTGACTTGGGGGTATTATATATTAACCGTTCTCTGGTGCCTTCCTTAAATATGGCTGATTTTACTTATCGGCGGATTCCAAAGTTATTTACCTTGGAACAGCACGAGCGGATAACGGGAAACAGCCGCACATATGATACGGCTGCCTTGATGGAAAGTGGTGTCCTTCAGGTGCAGCGGCCGCCGCTTGCGCTTACGGGCAGCGGGGTGGTTCTGGGTTTTATTGATACGGGTATCCGATATACGGAAGATGCTTTCCGCAATGCCGACGGCACTTCGCGGATTTTGTCGATCTGGGATCAGACTATCCAGACGGGTACTCCGCCTGAGGGAATGGCATATGGGACGGAATATACCCAGCAGATGATCAATCAGGCGCTGCGCACCAATGATCCTCGCCGCTTGGTCCCCAGCTGGGATAGCGACGGTCATGGGACTGCGGTAGCCAGCGTTGCTGCGGGCAGTACGCTTGGCGGCGGGTACAGATTTAACAGCCCGGCTCCCGATAGCCAGATTATAGTTGTCAAATGTAAAGAAGCAAAACCGTATCTCAGGGAATATTATTTTACACCGGAGGACGATCCTGTATATTCGGAAACTGACCTTATCCTAGCTATAAAATACCTCGAAGACTATGGCATCGCTTACCGCCGTCCGGTCATTATTCATTTTGGCATGGGCATCAGTCGGGGCAGTCACGCTGCCGGTTCGGCTTTATCGGCTTATATTAACCGGACTGCGGCCAGGCGTAACCGGATCATCGTGTCCGGCTGGAAAAATCAGGGTTATGACGGCCGCTACTATTCGGGCAGCGTAAGGCATGCCACCCACCGTCCCAGTGAGGAAGATGTCGAGATTAAGATAAAGGAAGGTACTCATGGCTTTATTGCCGAGCTTTGGAGTTCACTTCCCAATGACCTGTCAATATCCATCCGCTCTCCAAGCGGGGAAGTGACCAATAAGATTAATCTGCGTACCGATGAAAGCCGCAGTTTCAGTTTTGCCTATGAACGGACAATGATTCAGGTGGATCGCCAGCTGGCAACAGAACAAAACGGGGGAAAACTATTGGTTCTCCGTATAGTCGATCCTTCGCCAGGAATATGGGTAATCACTGTAGGAAATGTGTGCTTAGGAGCTGCCGACCATAGCCCTTTCCATATTTGGCTGCCGAAAGTTGAAGAAGACAAGGTGTCATTCTTGACTCCCGACCCTTGCATGATCCAGCTGGGTCCGCCAGATGAGGTCATATCAGTATCGGCTTATGATGATAACAGTGGTAGCTTTTGCGGATTAGCGGGAAGAGGAAATGTCCGCACTGATGATATCAAGCCGGACATCTCAGCTCCCGGCGCTAACATAGATACTATCCTTGGCAAGATGAGCGGTTCCGGCATGGCATCGGCTATAACCGCCGGAGCCGCCGCACAGTTCATGCAATGGGCAGTTGTGGAAGGACATAACATCTACGTAGAAAGCCGAGAGTTCAGAAGCCACCTGATTATTGGGGCTAAAAGATCGTCTGACATGATTTATCCGAACCGGGAATGGGGGTATGGGAAGCTGAATATTGCCGGAACGTTTGAAATGCTGGCGGGTTTGTAGTCGCTTTAGATATTATTATCACTTCCCTATTAAAAATGAATATACTAAAAATTAGGAAAAATGAGAATTTTTTTGTCGTAGAAAGAGAAAATTAATGCGGCAAGGAGAACGATGAGATTCTTCTGCCGCATTTGTGAGTTTATTTTTTAAGTTTTTACCGTTAAATGTAGGTAATTAATAGCTTTCTACACTTCCCCCAAAACTTATTTTCCAGTTGTTTGTATTACCAATCCTCCTTTGTAAGACGCTTACGCCACTGTTCTAATGCAGCTTTATCGGCCTCCATTCGTTGGCGCGATGCATCTGATATTTTCATTAACTTATCACGTCGTTCTTTTTTTTCTGTTTCACTTAAATCGCTTATTTTATCATCTACATGGGTTATTGCATATGCAACACGCTTTTTTTGTAGTTCGAGCATTTTTTTTGTAAGTTGTAAGTACCCGCGATTATTCGGATCATCATTGTCAGGGTCAAACCGCTTGACAGCCATATCAAGATACTTAATTGACTTTTCTATATCTGATATGGAGGGTGATTCTCCAGGTTGTGCAAATCCTTCTGCATACAGTTCTCCAATTGTACTTAATACTTTAAATCCAAAACCATCAAAATCATTAAAAAATCCCCTCGCTGTTTCAATAAGTTCTGTGCCCTTAACTGCGTCCCGTCGTGTATAGTATCCCTCGCATAGCATTATACCTAACCACAGTTTTCCGATTGCACCATCTGCCAGTTCATCGCCGCTTAGATTGCCAGAATCAAAATCATCTGAAAGGCTTTCAAAATATCTCATTGCCTTTTTACGACAATCAGAGTCTATTGTCCGATTGATCAAAGAGCGGGCATATGTCCTTTTGGCAGCAATATGTCCCGCATCAGAAGCCCTTTCAAGCCAATAATCCTGCCATGCACAGCTTTGAACTGGATCAGTATGAATGTCGCTGGGTATCCTATATACCATTTCATAGAGTGCATCCTTGTCGTTTCGCTTTGCCATTTGTTTTACTATTGTTAAACTTTCATTTTCATAATCAGCCATTGTGTTTGCCCTCGATTTTTTATGTATTTGTGTAAAGTTCTAACAGAAATAAACAGTGGTCTTAACCATTAGAATGTCTATGACAAATATTTGTGCCATTGACATTGGGCTTATCAAAGCGCGCATCTGGTTCATAGGGACAGTCGCCATAACGGTCATTATTGTGTCTGCAGGAAGAACAGCTTTCGCCTCGCATAATCAATGCTGTTATGATACCTGCTGCTTCATTAAGGGACATTCGTGACATATTTGCACCTCCTTTCGAATAATATAACTTCATTTAATTTAATCCAAATAGACATAGCTGATCCCTTTAAAGTTTTAAATAGACATAATTAATTGTTACACTTTATAATTTCAAATTATATATTACCATATTTTTATTAATGAAAGATAAATTTGGCATAAGCATTATAAAATATAGCTTTAGTGGGAAATATTACTTCTTATGACAATTTATGGGTTAATAATATAATTTCTAATTTTAGCAGCAACTATTGAGATCGCAACTACACATAATCCTACAATAACCGAATTTCCAATGTTGTTTCTGCCATCATGAAAGCACAGTATTGTAATTCCTAGAAGTGCCGTGGCAACTGTAAAACATCTCACAAGTATTTTCATTTTTAAAAAATGTTTTTCACTCATTGGTACATTCTCATGCCGAACCGGGGCGAGAATAAGTATTGTTATAAGAGATGCACATACGATCAGTATAGCGGATAAAAAAGAGATATAAGGGATTATCCATACAACGAGCCACCATCCGATATACATAATCATAAAGCAACGCGAATGTGTTTTAGCGTGAAACCCACCACCACAACTTTGTAAGAGTATTATAACTATAAGTAGCACAATGCTTTCAGCCAATCGATTTACAAATATAGATGAAAAGATTACTACAATTGCATTAAATGTTGAAGATAAAATCAATTCAAGACCATATTCATATATATCTCTGTCAATACTTTTAATAATTCCATTAACAATCCAGTATTTAATAATCTTTTCTATTATTTTCATTTTTTCTCCTCTTTTCTATTATTTAGATTTATTTTATTCAGTAATTTGTTCTGTAAAAAAATACGACAGGGATATCCACATAGATTTCCCTGCCGTCAAAGCGGTCTTATAAAAACTGTTTTTACTAAAAAACTAACTATATTTATTCATAGCTTACTTCCTCTAAATATAATAACGGAATCATAATATTTGTCTCAAATACTCCGTTTTCTTGAGAACGCAATACATGACCTTGATATTTCCTGACAATAGAGTCTATATGTAGAATCCCTATACCATGATATGGCTCATTCTTCACTGTCAGAAAGCGGTTACCTTTAAGCTTTAGTTCATTGTTATAACTGTTGCTTATTGATATCAGCAAATTTTTCCCCTTAAGTATAAGCGAAAAATCTATAAACTTATTCTTACTTGTATTGTCCATTCGAGCGCAGGCCTCAATTGCGTTATCAATTAAATTACCAACTATTGCACAGAGATCATTGTCGCTAATATGATTATTTTCCGGATAAACAGCCTGTATGCTAAATTCAATGTTTTTTGTTTGTGCCAACCATAATTTTGAACTTACGATAGCATCTAATACGAGATTTCCGGTTTGAAGCATAATTTTATTTTTATAAACTTCATTATTCATATTATCAATATATTCCAAAGCTTTTTCGGTTTGCGCTTGATACACTAATGTACGCAATGCGTTCAAATTGTTCTTATAGTCGTGTTGCCAAGTACGTAATTCAGTATAGATCTGGTCAATTTCGCTAAAGAAACCTGCTTCTAATGCAATACGTTGTAGTTCCATTGCCAATTTCACATTTTTAATTTCCTCTCGAATAAACAATTCATATATTACAAATATTGCAATAATTACTAATAGTGCGCCTATCGCAAGCCATACAAGAAGACGGTGTTGTTGAATTTGCAGATCTGGTGAATATATATACTTGTGTATTGTAAAAAGGTAAATAAAATCTAAAATTGCTGCTACACATAATACAACAGCGGGTCGCCTCTGTAAATTACGACTCTTTTCATGTCTTTTGGCAAGAATATAAAAAACAACTACTTGTATCATTTTTGTTAGCAGAATAGCAAATAATCGTGAAGTATCCTGATACTCTGCTGTTTGATCTATGGCTGCAGAATCCATAAAAGAAGCCCATGCGCCGCCCATTATAGAAGTAGCTATTTCTATTGAACAAACAACCAAAACACCAAAAGCTTTCTGTAGTATTGTTCCGTTTTTAAAAATAATCAAGTAAACCAGCATGATCGCATACGCTATAAATCCAATTATGGTAACGGAGGAAACGGTATTAATAATACCACTAAAAACTAATAGAGCCCATGTTGCCAGTTGTGGCCAAATGCAGTTGCGTTTTGATTGATAACGACTATTTAAAAAGTAAAGGCAAATTATATTTTCTACCAATATAGAAATCAATTCAACAGCGATCCATTCGGCTCTCATTTCTCACTCCTTATTTAGACGCATAAAGGCATCCTTTACACGTTTTGCGTTATTACGACTAATCGGTAATTTATCTCCGGTTGAGAGTATCAGAGAATTATCAAATACACAATCTATCTTTAGGATGTTTACGATATAGGAACGATAACAACGTATAAAATAGGAAGGAAGTAAATCTATTAATTCCTTTATTGTTCTTCTGATCTCATAGGTTTCGGTTTCGGTATGTAATTCTGCTGTATGTAATTGTACTTTAATATAACATATATTTCCACAAGATATCTTTAGCTGTCCGGAATCGGTTTTTATAATCAAGGAATCTTTTTCGTGCGAGCACCAAATGCCATAAGCTTTATCAAGTACGGGATTTAGTTTATCAGATGACAGGGGCTTAACTAAATAATGGAAAGCATTGACATCGTATCCTTTTAGACTATATTGAAGAAAATTAGTTACAAAAATTATTATAACATTATTATCAATTTTTCTAATCTTCTCCGCCAACTTAATTCCCGACATTTTTTTCATCATTATGTCTAAAAATATAATATCAACTATCATATCAGGCCAAGAGAATAAAAACTCTTCTGCATTATTAAAACAAAGTATATTTGCAATAATACTCCTGGAATCAGCCCATTTTCGTATGATACTTGCCGAATGTTCCAGATCGTCAATATTATCATCACAAATTACAAATCTCATAACGTCTCCTTGCAATTGAATCATAAATACTTATTGAGTTGCTATCCATCTACTTATAATAATAATTAAACTTATAGTAGATGGATAGCAATAAAAGAATATCACTAAATAAAGGCATTGTAAAGCAACGATATTAACTTTTATTTAGCAATTCTTTTTGGGACACGAGGTTGGTAATAGAACCAACGACTCATAAGGCCTGCCCCAGCATGTGCAGAGGATAAAGTAGCCTTTGCCATTGCAGCATGTAATCTATTGTTCATGCTATTTTTATTCATATTGTCACCTCCTTTCATATGTGGCCTCCTTCGCCTGCGCATGCGAAGGGCTATTACAAATCATTATTATAATAATTTGATTTGCTAAAATGAGAAATACTTATTAAACTGTTTTTATTAGGGTCTATTAATGTAATCCAGTTTTTTTCTAAAATTTCGATGCTACCAGTTGTCTCGTTAATGCGGCATACTAATCTGCCATCTGGATTTCGAATTTCTTTCATATTGTTAAACTCCTTTTCGTTTAGTATCGTTTAGTTGAAAGTCTTTGAATTTAGTTTGGTAAAGTGATATAGTTAAGTAAGCAATCAAGTAATTTGATATCTTTTAATTAGATAGTACACTACTGTTATATATGGTCGGGGTTGATGAAACCGGATTATTGAAAAGTGAGGAAAGTATAATGGATTATTTAGCAATAAGGGCAAAAAATGAATTGGAACGCGAAAAAAGCTTTACACCGCAAGAATCACTGAAATTTTTAAGTAATAAGGACAACTTTCGCTTTATTCAAGATGGTATAAAGCGAGAATTGCGGCGGCTTGGAAAGAATGAGGATTTGAAAAGCTTTCGACAGTTGATGCGGGAAAAAGGCGTACTATCTTTTGACGGCGAACAGGAAAAAAAGTGGTTTGAAGAAATCTTGTTGCCAAATAAGGAATCGGCGATTAAGATGTGTTTTGCTTTTGGTTTATCCTCTAAAAAAGAAAGGGGAAATCCTGAAGCAGTTACGGCAACTGAGTTTCTCTGGAACGTGTGCCGAATTAATGGTTTTAATTATCGTTGTGCTGAAGATATTATATACTGTTATGCTCTTGACAAGGGGGGAAGTTTTGCCGAAGCTAATGAATTGATAAGAGTTTTTAACGCTCAAGTCACCGGAGTCCAATATGATGATAGCGCTGATGAAACAAAAGGAACTTATACTCTGTGGAGAAATTTTTGTGATTTGTCTGATTGGACACAAGATGAGCTGATTACTGAACTTATCGAAAATGCTGAGCATTTTTATAGATACAATAAAACTTCAAAAATTGAGTTTCAAAAATTGTATAAATCTCTTTATAAGTTGATGTCGGATGATATTGCCAAAGATCAGGTTCACACTGGTGCTGCCCAAATTGAAGGATATACGGTAAAGGGTAACAGTAAAACAGTCAATATTTCGGCTGAAATCATCTTTAGTGGCTTCGTCCGGGGGTTGGCACTCAAACAGCAAAGTAAACGTGGCAACCATGTCGAAGCCGCAAAGACCATCTTTGGGAGCATCATTGACAAGCTTCCAACAGAATACTTCATTGATGAAATGAAAAGCACTGCTATAAATAAAAAAAACACCACTACCGATCATGGTCATGGCCATGCTAGAAAAGTTTATATTTTATGTTTTTTTTCTAAATATGTATTGGAATGGAGAAAGACATGGGAAAAAGATGGTAGAAAGCCAATTAGCTTTTACGAGTATTTCTACCGTACCCTGGATGATAAACTTCTAAGATGCAGTTATGGGGCTTTGTATCCAGCGAATCCTTTTGATTGGCTTATCCTTAGCTGTATAAAGAAACTTGATGAATTTGATATTGATGAGGATATTGATATATTGGAACTATTTAATGAGATAATAGAGTTGCTTGCAAGTGAACAGGATAATTAAAGATGGGCGGCAGAGCCGCAGATGGAGATAAATATGAAACAATACCGTCAACCAATTAAGAATGGGACAGAGCTATGGATTGGCAATAATAAATATCGTATTATTGAATTCTTATCAGAAAGAGGGGGGAGCTGTCTTGTGTATCTGGCCATATCTCTGCCATCAGAATATCCTTTGCAGTGCACAAGTCAGAGTGTAAATGATTATGCCTCATCAAAGGTTGTTATCAAGGAATTTTATCCACTGGATCATATTTTGGCAAAGCACATATCACGAGGGATAAATAGCGAATTAATTGTTTCAGAGAGCTCGTCTGAGAAATTCAAATATGAAAAAATGAAGTTTTGCAGCGGAGTCGCACGTCAGATTGCTATCTCTTATGTGGATGTAAGTAATGAAACTTTGGGATATCCGGATGCGTATACAGATGTAAACGGAACAGCCTATTCTATATTGAAATTGGGTGACGGGACGATACTCAAGAATACAGACCGCACACTATTGTCGGTCATTGATATTGTACAGATTATGATTTCTATTTGTAATGTTTTATCTAATCTTCATATAAGAGGACAACTGTACCTTGATTTAAAACCCTCAAATATTTTTTTGTTTGAGAAACAAGCAGATAAAAGTCGTCGAATCGCCTTGTTTGATTTTGATACTGTTTATGAAAAAAAGAACCTTCCTGACGAAAGGGTCTTTTCAGAGGGATGGGCACCGAGTGAGCAGTATTCATGGAGAGTGGAAGAGATTACAGAAGCAACAGATGCATATTCTATGGGCATGGTATTTTATTGGTTGCTTCTAGGTGAAATGCCACTGGAAGATATATCAAATTGCATATATCATAACGATTATATTTTTATGGAGAAAATTATAAACCTGCTAAGAAATGAGGAGGCCGTAAAAATAGTAAAAGAGATATTTGCCTCTACATTGAGTATTGTACCCGACTGGCGTGAGAAGAATTTTGGCAGATTTATTATTATGTTCAGAGATTTAAGAGATGAACTGAGATGTGATCTTTCTATCTACGACGATTTCGAAGACACTCCAAACGAACCACTGTATTGTAATGGTAAACAGCATAATGCAGCAGGGATTACGGATCTATATAATGAGAATAGGATAAAAGCTATTATGAATATTCGCTATCTTGAAATGAATAGAGGAAAAAGAAATGAATAATTCACAAAAACAAGATGAATGGATGCTACGATATAAGGATAGAGAGGAAGCTAATTATGAGGAGTATATACAAATTATACATTCCAATAATGAATTATTGAAATATATAAACATAGGAATATCTCACGTTACCGCTTACGCCTATGATGAGGCCGTTAGAGTACTTGGCTTGGGTATAGATATCGGAGAACAATTGCTTTATAATGATGATCTAATTGATGAAAATGAACTTGCCAAAATTTATATGAACAGGGGAATTGCTTATGAATACATGAAAAACCATGAAAAAGCACTAATAGATAAATCGAAAAGTATTTGTATATTAGAGCAAATAAACTTAGATGATTCTATAGATAAAAACCTTTTGGCAACATCCTATATGAATAGAGGGCAAACATATATTTCTATGGATAAATATGATATGGCATCCCAGGATACTGAAAAAAGTATAATGATATGGAATCAAATGAAGAAAGAAGGGAGAAAAATTGATGAGAATAGTCTTTCACTAGCCAATGCTAATATAAGCATCATAAGAACAAAAGCCAATTCTTTTACTAATAAAGATGAAGACGAATTATATTTTAATATGAAAAATATAGATAATAGCTTAAAATTACAAAATATCAGTAAAGATGATAAAGGCAAATTGGCTGAAATGCATACAATGAGAGGATTGTCATATTATCATAACAATAAGATGTTGGAAGCTTTAAGCGATTTAGATGAATCAATTAAAATTTCAGAGCAGATCTGCAATAGCGGAAAACAAATTGATATAAATAATTATGCCATGGCACTTGCGGGGAGAGGCATAGTATATTATCAAGAAGGCGAAAATGACCGAGCAATGTCAGATCTAACGAAATGTATTGATATTTGGGAACGTCTGCTGTGTGAGAAAAAACAAATAAATGAAGAATTACTGTATAATGCCTATCTAATTCGAGGCAGTATTCTCAACGCTTTAGTAACGCAAACAGACACTGCTATATCTGATTATATAAAATCCTTAGAAGTAGCAAAACGCTTATCTGCGGCAGGTGCGGAATTTGATGTAGATGGTATTATATTGGCATATATGGGCATTGGGACTAGTTATGAACAGCAAGATAATTTCGCTGAAGCCAATCTTCATTATGACAATTGTATTGAGATTATGGAGGAATATCTAAATTCTGGTAAAGCAATTGATGAGAATACTTTGGCTATAGCGTACATGAACAGGGGAAGTAATTATTACTCATTTCAGGAAATTGATAAGGCTATATCTGACTATAGTAAGTGTATATTTATTCGAGAAAGCTTATCGCAAAAAGGCATCCATCAGAATGCATTTGATTTATTTATGGCATATAAAAACCGATCACAGGCATATGAGATGGATGCTAACCCTGAAAAGGCAATAAGTGACCTCATGATTGCGCTTCGAATACTCAAAGGTGAATTTCAGTTAAGTATTCAATTACAGACGCAATATTATGACGTTCTTGATGAATTGATTCAATTGTGTATTGAGGGAGATGATAAGCAACTTTTACAAAAGGTACTTCATGAATTTTTACATTCAATGCGCCAGGTTCCCAAGGTGCAAGAAGCAGAGACAAAACAAAATATTCTTCTTGGTAGATGGGCGAATTGACAGTGCAGTCGGGTGATGCCTGAGGGAATGGTACTAACCTGATTATCAGGGGCAAAAGATCGTCTGACATGATTTATCCGAACCGGGAATGGGGGTCAAGTGTTATTATAGTGACAGGTCGGTACGAAGCTGTTAGAATCAGGGTTTCGGCTGATTTAGTCCGATATGAAAAGGCCATGAATGGCAAAATTAGATTGATAGGGGGGTGTCTTGGATCAGAAAGAGGTAAAATGGAGGTACGAGGTTAAAAATAATGGAATTTTGATTATACAAAAGAACAAAAACAATATCGGAAAGAAATCATCAAGTTTGCGCATAAGGAATTGAATGTACCACATGATTATAATGAGTTTTCCAGAGATAAGTGGAAAAAAATTGCTGATTTCGCTTTACTTGCATTGAGTGTTGATGAAATGTATGGCGGACTGTCAGAAGACTATCTAACTTCAGCCATATGTTTGGAAGCACTTGGCTACGCCTGTGAAGATAATGGCTTTATCTTTGCTATAAACAATCATTTATGGGCAATACACTGTTCCATAATCCGTTGCATAGTGCCTATATTTGAACCCTCAACAAAATATAAGCCCCGCCCTTCAAGACTGAAGGGCGGGGTACTGTTCACATACAATGTTTTCTCATATTAGATTACCTAATCTCTTAACAGATAGATAAGCATTTGTGCCGCCGCTTGGTATTGTGATTGTAATATTTGCAGATTGAGGCGTTGCTACCAAGGTAAAAGCCGTACCGGAATAAGCTGTCGTGTAAGTCTTTCCCGAAAAAGTAGCTTCCATATTGCTGGTCAGGGTTTTTAGAACGGTAAGCTGATCCAAATACAGTAAAGCACTGTTGGTGCCCTTTCCGACTTTGACAGCTAGATTGGCAGTGTTATTGGTTTTGCAGGTCAAAAGCCATTCAACTTCATAAATACCGCTTTCAGACACAGTAATAGTAGGATTAGTTCCTGAATTATCCGCTGCATATATGACCTTTGACCCAAAGAAATTGTTCATCGGGATCATTTTAGATTCACCCATTTGAGCACTTAGTACAGCGCCGTTTGATAGTGACATGATGCCATAAACGGCTGCATTATCCGAGCCGGCCGGACCAGTTTCACCTTTCGGGCCGGTGGGTCCGGTATTGCCGGTTGCGCCTTTCAGGCTGATCAGCCATTTTTCTATTGATTCATCATAACCGCCGTCTACGGCAATATCATACGCGGACTTACCGGTAGGGCCGGTGGGACCAGTATAACCCGATAATATAGGAAAAAATATTGCATTTAGAATTTGACGCGCTGATCATTTTGCTGTCAAGGCTCTTTCTATCATAGGACAATCAAACATTAACATACAAATAGTAAGTATAAAAAGTGATTTGGGAGGATTGGCTTTATGTCCATGTCTGAATTAGCAAAAATCGATATTGAGAAGGTAAGTAAAGAAGACTTGGTTGATGTTAGCTGCCTTACATTTGATAACAACATTCCTCATGAGGAACGCGTGGATCAGATTATCTCGTCAGTTAAAAATCCTTACTGCTTTCGTGTCGGTAATTTAGGTGTAAAACTGGAATTTCCCGAGGAGGCCCCTTCTCTGCAAGAGATACTTACAAATTTTTTGATACGTCAAAAAAGTGGGCTATAATTTGTGTTTAAGCTACTATTACTTTCGGTTTCCTATTATAACCGGTTAAGTATAGCCGGTCGGTCCAATATGACCGGTAAGTCCGGTAGGGCCGGTAAATCCAGTGTAACCAGTATAGCCAGTTGGCCCGGTGATGCCGGTAAATCCGGTCGGTCCAGTGTAACCGGTATAGCCAGTCGGTCCAGTGATGCCAGTAAATCCGGTCGGTCCAGTGTAACCGGTATAACCGGTCGGTCCAGTGATGCCAGTAAATCCGGTCGGTCCGGTGATACCAGTATAGCCAGTCGGTCCAGTGTAACCGGTCGGCCCGGTGATGCCGGTAAATCCGGTGTAGCCGGTCGGCCCGGTGTATCCGGTGTAGCCGGTCGGCCCGGTGATGCCGGTAAATCCGGTGTAGCCGGTCGGTCCGGTGTATCCGGTGTAGCCGGTCGGCCCGGTGATGCCGGTAAATCCGGTGTAGCCGGTCGATCCGGTGTATCCAGTGTAGCCAGTATAGCCGGTCGGCCCAGTGTAGCCAGTATAGCCGGTATACCCAGTGTACCCGGTGTAACCAGTATAACCGGTCGGCCCGGTGTAACCAGTATAGCCAGTGTATCCAGTATAACCAGTAAAGCCAGTATAGCCAGTCGGCCCAGTGTAACCAGTATAGCCGGTAGGCCCGGTAATGCCAGTATATCCGGTATAGCCAGTATAACCGGTAGGCCCGGTAATGCCAGTATATCCGGTATAACCAGTATAACCGGTGGATCCGGTAATGCCAGTATATCCGGTATAGCCAGTATAACCGGTAGGCCCGGTAATACCGGTATATCCTGTATAACCGGTATAACCAGTATAACCGGTAGGCCCGGTAATGCCGGTATAACCGGTATAACCAGTAGGCCCGGTAATGCCGGTATATCCTGTATAACCGGTATAACCAGTATAACCAGTAGGCCCGGTAATGCCAGTATAACCAGTATATCCGGTATAACCAGTATATCCGGTATAACCGGTATAACCGGTATAACCAGTAGGTCCAGATACTTCCGGGATATCAATGCCGTAAACCGTTAAATTAGCTAAAATTTCAGTTCCTGATAATGTCACATCGTCTGATGATTTATTAACTAGCCGCAAGGTTTCTCCTATTGTATCAACGACTATTATTGCGCTACTGGTCGCAATACCCTGTCTTTCACTGGCGCCTCCGGCAATCTCTTGATTATTTGAATCTACCAAAGCAAATACAAAATCTAAATTATTTGCTGAGCTGAATACATTAACATACCAGTCAACCAGATAAACACCCTTCTTATAAAAGATTATATTACCAGAAGTTGTATTATACTGAATCGACGTACTTTCGACGCTCACTATCTTATCAAAAATAATAGTACTTTCTGTTTGATACACAAATGTCTGACTGTCTGATGTAGCTTGTATTTGTAAATATTTTTCACTCATTTTTTCCTCCGACTTTGGGTGGTTTGTACCTAAAAGCTTTTATCGTGATGAGATAATATAAAACTATTTACCCGACTTGTGTGATGACAATACCTCCTTGTGTTTCAGCATTAATTAAGTTGATACTGCCTGATAAATATTTAAGCTGCAATGTCGAGGAAGTTCCGGTAACATTGATAAAACTGCTTCCGGTGACAGTCGCACTGGTTGAATAGTAAGGTGCCGTTATATAAGAATAAGCTGACCCGTCCTTATATAATGAGAAAATTAAGATTGTGGTAGGGTCATTTCTGCCGTCGCACGCCACCCACCAGTTTACCAAGTAACTGCCTTGGCTCAAGGTAAAGGTTCCAGCTGAATCATAAGAAACATTTTGATTTCCGCTCAGCATGGTGTCAAATACAATCAAATCATCCGTATTTATTTCAAGTTGTGCCGAATCTTGAATTTCCATTTCAGTACCAAGGATAGGTGTTGGAGTAATTGCTGTATATAAGGACGAATAATCTTCAGACTCACCAGGCAATCCTGTCGGTGGGGAGTTTTCTACAATATATATTTGTCCGTTATATCTGACTAATTGGTTGGCTAGATACGAAGTGGACGGGTTATAATCCGAAATCGCAGTTATTCCGACAGGTCCAGTATAGCCGGTAGAACCGGTATCGCCAGTATAGCCAGTGGGTCCGGTATCGCCGACTGGCCCGGTATAACCGGTGGGTCCGGTATCGCCGGTATAGCCGGTCGGCCCGGTGTAACCAGTGGGTCCGGTATCACCAGCAGGCCCGGTATCGCCGGTCGTCCCGACTAAACTGCCAAGCCATTCCTCTTCTGACCCATCATATCCGTTGTCAACAGCAGTCTCATAGGCGGATTTACCTGCCGGGCCGGTATATCCTGCTGGACCAGTATCGCCGGTATAGCCTGTAGGTCCGGTATCGCCGGTATTACCGATCGGCCCGGTATCACCTGACAGACCGATTGCGCCAGGAGGTCCGGCCGGGCCCATATCGCCTCGGACTCCTTGAGGACCTTGCACTCCTTGACAGCCCATCGGTCCCACAGGTCCTTGGGCGCCGGTCTGTCCCGCAGTTCCCATCGGTCCCATCGGTCCTTCCGGCCCGACATTTCCGGCTACTCCTTGGGGGCCTTCTGGTCCGATTGGCCCCTGCGGCCCGGCCGGCCCGGTGTCACCCCTTGGCCCGGCTTGCCCTTGCGGCCCGATCGGTCCGGGAGGGCCGGGATTTCCTTTGGCACCTATTGCTCCTTGACTGCCGGGATCGCCCCGAGGCCCGACATCGCCCCGGACCCCCTGAGGTCCGCATGCTCCCTGCGGCCCTGCCGGTCCCGGGACTCCTTGTGGCCCTGGACACCCGGAATCACCTTTTATGCCCGGGATTCCTTGAGGACCGATCGGTCCTCTTAGACCGGGTATGCCTTGTGGGCCCTGCGGTCCTGCCGGTCCGACATCACCGATATCGCCCTTTATCGTGATACAGCCCCCTCCGGTATGGCAATAATCATTATCTAAACATGTTGTATTTGCATTTTCCATATTTGCCTCCATTTCATAATTAATTATAATTGTTCATTCAGATATCCTTGTTTATATCTTGTATACGATACCTAGCATACGATATCTCGCATACGATACCTTGCATATCTTTGTTTTTCTACTGCTTTTTTTATCTTTTTACTTTAAGAAGGTTAACTCCTTGCTTGATTGTTAACTGTTATCTTATTGAATCGTAACACTTGCCATCAGGTCGGATGCCAGAACGCCGGCTAATAATGTGGTATGATCGTTTCCTTTCAGTGTAAACTGAACCGTCAGATAGTCGCCGGCAGAAATCGGATGTTCCAAGCCGGATACCAGTGCGGTATTCAGCGGCTCCCGATTCAGACCCTGGCCGGGCGTGCCACGGCTGCTCAATAAAGAGAGCAGGGAACTGATTACATTGGCACCGGCCGAGATAGCCGCACCGAAACCTGACAGTGCCGAGCCGATCGGCCCAAGTCCGAGGAACTGGATATTCCCGAGGTCAAGCTCGGATACTTTTTGCCAGCTTATTCCTTTCTGCAAGATGTCCTGCGGATCCGGTGTTCCTTTCCACAGAACCGCATGCATATTAAGGTTTGATTCCGGGGCCCCGTCTGACAGCCTTGTCAGGATGAGGCCGTTGAGGATCTCGGCATAATTACCGGGAAGCGGCGCTCCCAGACCGGTTAGAATAGAACCTATGCTGCCGATAGTATCGATGAGAGCTGCGACGGACCCGGACACGCCGTCAATGAAGCCGTTTATCGTGTTCAGCGTTCCCGCCAGAAAGCCGGTCAGTGAAATATCCAGCTGTGCAAGCGCTCCGTATCCGGCCGCAAAAGAAGTAATAATACCGCCGCGGGAGATAATCTGCGGATAAGGAGGGCCTGCCACAAGGCTTAATATGGGAAGGTCGCCGGAGGCGATCGCCGGTACGATGCCCACGGTTGAATGGCCGATATAGGCATCCATCGAAATCAGACCGCCATTTTCCCCCAATGAGAACGAGTCATGACAGCAGGATAGCAGGGCTGATAATGCCGATTTACAGCCATTGATGGCAGTGCTGGCTGCTGATGCGACGGCTGGATTGCTTAGGGCATGATCCGGCAACTCCAGCAGCGCTTCTATGCCGGAGGTGGTAAAAATGTCCTGCAGGTCGATAAGCTGCTGGGATAACCAAGAGATCTGGAAAACTTCAAAAATAAGCGGCCACGTAAGCGGGTTCGTCGGATCGAGGGCCCCGCTGGTAAAACTGATTGTCGTCCCGCATGACGGCGTATCATCTCCCGGTTCACGTTCCGTCATGTCCAGAGAGTGAATCACTAAATTGGCAATAACAGGAACATCGCCAAAGGTTACCACGGAAGAACCGTTACACAAAGTCAGTTCCAGCCCCGGTGTGGTGACGATAATGACAGCTGATCCCGTCAGCTGGTCTTTCGTAAGCGGAGAGCAGGATTTGACGGCTTGCTGATCAGAAGTCTTCAATACAAATTCCATGGGTCCTTGTGCTGTTTCTGATACGACAAACCAGTTTACATAGTAGGCTCCGACTTGGTTCAAAATAATTATGCCGCTGTTACTGTTATATGAAATATCATTAACGTCGGATTGTTCGATTGTCCTTTCAAACTTCAATACGCTATCCGGCATGATTGTTGTACTATTCTGGATACTGCTTTGCAGGTGCAAATAAACTGTACTCATACGTTTCCTCCTAATTCCCTCTGTCCTGGCTGCGGATCGGTATTACTGTCACAGGCTATTGTAACGCTGGCCATCAGCTCTGTTGCCAGGACACCCGCTAAAACGGTGCTGTTATCGGTGCCGACCAGCGTATACTGAACCATTAAATAATCACCTACGGATATCGGATCATGAAGGCCCGAGATCCTGGCATCGACAAATGGCAGGTTCGTGGGCGACAGATTATCTTTCCCATGTGTGCCCAACAAGGTGATGATCGTCTCGATCAGGTTACCGCCGGCCTCCAGAATATCCCCGAGGCTGGAAATAAACACATCGACAAGTGACAGCTCAGCCCATGGAATCGGGCCCAGATCCAGATCAGACACCTTTTCCCATACTACATCGCCGCCCAGGGCGTTATTGTCTATGGCGTTGCCTTTCCACAGAATGGCGTGAACGTGATGATTGGAGTCCGGTGTTGTCGTCTTCCATAGCCTGAATACTTTGTTGTTCAGAATATCCGCGAAATCATCAGGCAGGAGTGCGCCAAAACCAAGAAGGTCACCGGCAATGTTTGCCAGCGTGGAAATAACAGCAGCCACGGCACTGACCAGTTCCAGGATCAGATTAAATAGCGTGGTGAATACTCCCGCTATGGTATTAAACACCGAGACATCAAGTGCGGCCAGGCAATCCATCTTGGCAGCAAAAGAAGTGATGAAGCCGTCCCGGGCGATGATCTGGGGATAGGGCGGGCCGGCAATCAGACTTAATATCGGGATGTCGGCACCGGCCAGTGCCGGGACGATCCCGACGTTGGCATGGCCGATATAGGAATCCACCGATACCAGGCCTTCATTGGCTGCAGGCCCGCAAATATCACTGAGCGGCCCTAACAGAGCATTTAAGATAGTCCGGCAAGGAGCCAGAACCACATTCATGATTCCGTTTGCAACAAGGCCCAGAATGCCTCCCGGCATCCCGAACAGGCTCTCCAGCCCTTCACAGCTAAAGACATCATTAAGGTTACTGATTTCGTTCTGGATCAGCGAAATCTGCAGCACTTCAAGAAGAATCGGGAAAGTCAGCGGGTTGGTAATGTCGATGCCGCCGCTGTTGAAGTTAATAACGGAACCGGATCCCGGCGGCGCGATAATCACTCCTGGCTCCAAAGCATTTGCTTCAATAGAATGAATGACTATGTTGGCCACAATGTCAACGTTGCCCAGCTGAATGCTTCCGGAGGACAGATTGCGGACATATAAACCGGTGTCGGGCAAACCTATCGTTACAATTGCAGAGCCAGATACTTCGTCCGTTAACAGGGAAGTGTTCGCTCGGTAATAATCCCCGTTGGAAGTTACCAAGGCAAGTTCGGTGCTGACTGCTGCCGGGGTCTCGACAACCGCAGCCGACCAGCTTACATAATAGACGCCTGCGGTGTGGAAAAGAAACATCCCGGTATTGCTGTCATAGGTGATGTTAACGGTATCAGATACGGCCAAGGCCTGATCAAACAGCAGATTTTCATTTGTCAGGACGGTGGAATTCTTCGCGGTACTTTGAAGCTGTAAGAAAATTGAACTCATTGATTTTATCCTCCTGTATTTTGGGTTAGGGAATCGTCACCGGACAGTCAATGGCAACACTGGCCATTACATTGGTGGCTATGACGCCGGCCGCCAAGGTAATGTCATTTCCCCCGACAAGCTTAAACTGTACGAGCAGGTAATCGCCGGCGGAAACCGGATAGTTTAATCCTTTTACGCTGCTTGACCGGAACGGTACATTTGTCGGGGAAAGGTTCCGCGATCCCTGGCCGGTCAGCAAACCTAAGATCCAGCCGATCAGGCTGCTGGCAGCAGCGAAAATATCGCCGATAGTAGCAGCAAAGGTTTCAACCGGAGCCAGCCCGAGCCAGTCAACGGCGCCAAGGTCAAGTTCGGTCACTTTGTTCCATTGCACATTATTTCCGGGCTCATCCGCACGATGCCACAAGACCGCATGGACATGATGATTGGTATCCGCCAGCCCCAGACTTAACGGGGACAACAATAAATCCTGAAGACGGTTCGCATAATCTTCCGGAAGCGGCGACAGCAGATTATCAAATACATCCGCCAGATCTCCAAGCGTACTGCTGAACTGCGTAAGCGTGTTATTGACGTCGGTGATCTGGGTATTCAGCACATCACCGGATCCCGGCGTCAGATTGAGGCAGGAAAAATCAAAAGAGACGACACTGTCATATTCCGCAGCAAAAGCCGTAATCACGCCGCCTTCGGCAATGATCTGCGGCATAATGGGCCCGTCAAGGCCGAAGAGCGGCACATCGAAGCCGGAAACTGCCGGAACCACTTCAGCCGATGCATGATTCAGGTAGACATCGGTAGACAGTAAACCGGCATCGGCGATGATCCCGGACAAGGATTGATATAAAGCCTCCAGATCAGCCACCTCCATCTGCAGGGCACTGATGATCGGTTCGATCTGGTTTGTTACCGCAAAGGAACCCAGAACGCCGGAATTTAGATCCAGCAGCGCTTCCATGCCGCTTTTTGTACAGCACTCCAGTAACTGAGAAACACGCTCCGAGCGCCAGGAAATATCCAGTAAATCAAGTAGGACCGGCCACGAAAAAGGATTACAGACCGGACAGTCAATCACGCCGTTCTGAAAATTGATGGTCGACCCGCATATCTTGGACTCGGTATTTCCGCCCGTGATTTCGCTCATGTCAACGGAATGAATTACTAAATTAGCAACAATCGGGACATGGCCCAAGGTTATTGCTTCCGTACCGTTCGTCAAAGCTAAATAGCGGGGCTCCGATCCGACAGTTATAATGGCGGAGCCGGTAACTTCATCTTTGACGAGGCTGGTATCGGAGTTGACGATTTTCTGGTCGGTAGTCTGCAAGAGTATGGTAACCGGAACATCGGATGACTCGGTTACGACAAACCAGTCTAAGTAGTAAACACCCTCCCGGTTAAACTGAATAATACCCGTGGTATTATTGTATATGATTTCCGCACTTTGAAGCTGTGAGACGATATAATCAAAGCGGATGGGTTCGTATCCCCCAAGGGTTGTACCTTGTGCCGTACTTTGAAGCTGCAGGTAAGCTGAGCTCATGTTTTATCCTCCTTGCAATTTATCGAAATTGGTCGTTTCCCATTGGTAATGTAAAGGAATATCTATATTAAAGTATGATTTTTTACAATAACGGTGATTATTCTGCTAATAAAAACTAAATCTGGCATAAATCGACTAACGCAGAATCTGTGAAGTACCGGATGCGCTTTGCTGTGGACAGTACAAAACAGCGCTTTGTAGCTTGCTTTTTCCATATAAATCAATTATAATGTGAATGTTGTTCGCTTTCCAATTGTTGGAAGCAGCTGGTTATTTCAAAATATGGAGGAGGGAAATTGATGAGTTCAGATACGATTCAGATTCTTATTGCAATGTCGGTATATATGCTGGTAGTTGTCGGCATTGGTATTTTCTTTGCCAAGCGAGCGAATAAAAGCTCGGAAGACTACTTTCTTGGGGGCAGAAGCCTCGGCCCTTGGGTTACGGCGATGAGCGCGGAGGCATCGGACATGTCGGGCTGGCTGCTGATGGGCCTGCCGGGCGTGGCCTATTGGTGCGGCCTGGCGGAAGCGTCCTGGACGGCAATCGGCCTGGCGGCCGGTACATATATAAACTGGCTTATTGTTTCAAAGCGACTTCGGCGTTACAGCGTGAAAGCGGGCAACGCGATAACCTTGCCGGAGTTTTTTTCCAACCGGTTCAAAGAAAAGAATAATATCCTGTTGACGATATCAGCCCTGTTCATTCTGGTGTTTTTTACCGTTTATGCAGCAAGCTGCCTGGTAACCTGCGGCAAGCTGTTCTCGACCCTCTTCGGGACATCTTATGTCGCGATGATGATACTTGGGGCAGTCTTTGTACTGATTTACACCCTGATCGGCGGCTTCCTGGCCGAAAGCGCTTCAGACTTTATGCAGGCGATTGTAATGATAATCGCGCTGATCGTGATCGTCGTAACCGGGACGGCGGCGGCCGGCGGGCTTGGCGCGGTGGCGGAAAACGCCCGCTCTATCCCGGGTTTTCTGGAGTTTTTTGGTTTGGCAGTTCCTGTGGTGGATGGTAACGACGTACAGCTAGTACAGAATAATGCGCCGGTTTTTGGCGATGCCGCGAATTATGGGTTTATTTCAATCATATCGATGATGGCCTGGGGGCTGGGGTATTTTGGCATGCCGCAGGTACTCTTACGCTTTATGGCGATCCGCAAAGAAAGCGAACTGACCCGGTCACGGCGGATTGCCACTGTCTGGGTAGTGATTTCCCTGACCGTAGCGGTATTTGTCGGCATTGTGGGCCGGACGCTGTATCCGACCTTGCTCGGTACCGCCTCGGCGGCTGAAAATATCTTTATTGAGCTTTCACGGCAGCTGCTGCCGCCGCTGCTGGCCGGTTTTGTCATGGCGGGCATCCTTGCGGCTACCATCAGTTCTTCGGATTCTTACCTGCTGATTTCAGCTTCGGCGTTTTCCAAAAATATTTTTCAGGGGCTCATGAAGAAAAAGGCTACCGAGAAAGAAGTAATGTGGGTTTCCCGAATTACACTGGTGGTAATTGCTTTGATCGCGGTCTTTATTGCCCGGGATGAAGACAGTGTGATCTTTACCATAGTGTCCTTTGCCTGGGCGGGTTTTGGCGCGACTTTCGGGCCGTTGATGCTGATGTCGCTGTTCTGGAAACGGATTAATCTTTCCGGTGCAATCGCCGGTATGGTCGGCGGCGCGGCGATGGTCTTTATCTGGAAACTGGCTGTCCGTCCGTTGGGCGGGATATGGGATGTATATGAACTGCTTCCGGCATTTTTGTTTTCCTGTTTGCTGATCGTGGCAGTATCGCTGCTGACAGCACCGCCGTCCAAAGAAGTGCAGGATGAATTTGAGTCGGTCAGGACGGTATAAGGCGTTTGAGGTATAAGGCGTTTTTGATTAAAAGGCTGTCGCGTTTGCGGCAGCCTTTCTTAAGTGCGCCCGGCGGCGCACGTTTC
>DBDJ01000070.1 GCA_002293525.1 Lachnospiraceae bacterium UBA935 | reverse complement strand
ATGCCACCCAGTATGAGCATGACTGCAGCGGCAACGTGACTGCTATCGTATCCCCGTCAGGGGCGCGGACGGAAATCCATTACGATGCCCTGAACCGCCGCCAGAAAATCCGCGAAGCGAGCGGAGCGGTTACCCGGTATTCCTATGATGCCAGAGGGAATCTGTCGGCCGTCACCGATCCTCAGGGAGGAGAGACCAGGATCAGGTATAATCCTGTTGGCCAGATCGAAAGTGTGACCGATGTCATGGGAAATGACATTCTTTATACTTATGGTACGCTGGGGCGCATAGAGACGGTCACGGATGCCTTAGGAAGTCAACAGAAATACAGCTATTATCCCGGAGGCAGACTTGAATCCGTCACCTACCCAAACGGTGATTATAAAAAATATGATTATGATCAAAATGGAAATGTTATTCACATAACCGACGGTTTAGGGCATGTAACGACAATCTCCTATGACAGCCTGAACCGTGTGACAGCAACAAAAGATCCTTTGGATCATAGCAAGTGCTTCGGATACGATGCTTCAGGCAATGTTACGCAATTTACTGATAAGAACGGCAATACTACAGTATATGCTTATTCACTGATAGGAGAGGTCATTGAAGTCAAGGATGCTATGGGGCACAGTACGAAGTATGACTATGATGGCACAGGCCGTCTGACAAGGATGGAACAATGCAAGTTTATTGATGCAGTATATAAGAACTCACCGGAAGAGAACATCCGGCATGTAACAGATGCCGATGCCGGTTCCTGTAGTAGGGGGAAAGAATCCCTTATTACTGAATGGAAGCGCAATCCTCGCGGTGAAGTTACCGCAATTCATATGCCGTCAGGAGAAACCATACATTATCGTTATGACGGAGCCGGAAGACTGATTTCCAGAATCGATGAAGAAGGCCTGGAAACATTATATGAGTATAATCTGGCAGACAGGATTACAAAGATACTTTATGCAGACGGAAAGACCGTGGAGCAGGAATATGATCCGTTAAGTCGCTTAAGCCGGATGCGGGACTGGCTTGGTACCACTACGATAGAAACTGATGATCTGGGACGTGCGGAAAGAATAACTGACCATGAAGGGAAAGCAGTCAGTTATACATGGGATGCACTGTCACGGAGGACAGGCATCGTTTATCCGGACGGGAGCAGGGTGGACTACCGCTACAATGAAGCTGGCCAGCTGGAGGAAGTAATATCGCAGGAGGGAAAGGTTTCTTATCGCTATGACGAGGCGGGCAGAATCCGGGAACGCACGATGCCGGACGGTATTGTTACTAAGTACGAGCAAGACCCGCTGGGAAGGCTGGTTAGCCTCACTCACCAAAAAAATGACATAATAATGGATCAGTTATGTTATACTTATGATCCGGAGGGAAATATCATAGGCCTGGAAAAGAGCCGTCAAGGGATGGAGGCAGACAGTGGCCGGTTCAGCTATGTCTATGACCCGCTGGGAAGGCTGACAGAGTCTGCCCATGGCAAAGACAACAGGCAGTATGCCTATGACAGCCTGGGGAACCGTGTAATGTGCAGCCAGAACGGCCTTGTCACAGTCTATAGCTATAACACCCGCAATCAGCTCATCCGCTCACAGACAGGGGAAGACGTGGCAGAGTACTGGTACGACCTCAGAGGCAATCTGATACAGGAGGCAGAAAACGGAACTATACAAAGCCAGTATACATTTGATGTGGCCAACCGTTTGATAAAATCGGTTACAGCAGGCAGAGGAAATGCAGAATATCTATATAACGGCTTTCTGAGAAGAGTGCAGAAACTGGAGGTTTTGGATCCGCAAGCCAGGATACCGTCCCCTCAGGAAATGCAGCCTGGCGGGGATGTGTCAGGCGAAGCCCCAGGCATAATCCGTAGGTCAAACTATATTCTGGACATGACAAGGCCATACGATGACCTGCTGGCAATTGAAGGCCAGGGAAACCAGCGGTTTATTTGGGGCAACGAACTGCTGATGTCGGAAGGATCAGTTTCTTTCTGCTATCTGAATGACCATTTAGGCAGTCCCATGCGGCTTATCGGTTCCGGACAGGAAGATGTACTTGCCTATGATGAATTCGGTGTGCCAGAGGTAGCAACAGGGGAAAACAGGGCACTTCATAACCCCTTTGGTTTTACGGGATATCAGAAGGAGGAAACGAGCGGGCTGTATTATGCGCAGTCAAGATATTACGGCCCGGCAATAAGCCGTTTCTGGTCGGAAGATTCCTATTGGACTGCCGGAAATAGCATTTATGGTAATGACCCGAAAAGAAATCAGATACCTGACCTTAAGGCAATCATGCAGAGTAGCAACCGCTACCAGTACTGTATCAATAACCCGGTAAGTTATGTCGATCCTTATGGATTTGCAGCAGGAGACGAATTTTCAACAATGGACAAAGCAGCAGAAGATTTTGCAGAAACAATAAATGGGAAATCCATAGAAGAAAATTTTGAATATGCTACTTATATCTATTCGTATCAGGTGGATAGAAAATATGTATTTTTTCTAGATTACACATACAAAGATACGGTTTATTCATATACGGAGCCGCATACGGATAATGATTCATATACAGTAGATGCTGATATAACTAATCCGCCGATACCTGCAAACACCAAACTTGAAGCATTAGGACATACGCATGGGGCGTGGAAATCAGAGGCAGTTGTTGATGGAAAAGATTGGAATGACCTATTTTCACCTCAAGATGAAGCATGGTCAGAAAATAATTTATATCCCATATATCTAGTATCATCTAAGGGTCTTTTAAAAAAGTATGATCCTAAAAAAGATAAATTCTTTAAATCTTCAACGTTTACGCAGAACTGGGAATTGCCCCATGACAAAAATCATCCAGATCTACCATCTAGGCATAAAAGCAATTGTGATGAATGTTACACCCAAGGTGGTTGATAAAATCGAAGCTTTTTAGGAATAGATCAATAACCAACGCTAAAATCAAGTAAATTGGCCAGCACACTCGTCTCTCCGTAGCATGTAGGATACTGAGATCTCTATGATATTAGGGTCAAGAAATGTCGCTATAACTATAGAAAAGCGGATTTGAGTATTATTATTCTCTATATGAGAATTATAAAAGAAATTGCAGAAGGCAACGTTTCATCACGTTTGTGCCTTGCACGAAACGAAAGGAATGGATATAAATATGAAGATGAAAATTCTTTATCTAGGACTGATTATCCTTTTTACGATTATAGTTTTACTATTAGCTTATATATTTCAAATCAATAGAAACATGTCATTAGGTGAATTGTTAGACAATAACCAGCAAATTTGGGGAGAAGTAGATGCCGTGCCAAATGAAGATACCGCAATAAAAATAGCCAATATTATCCTTGAAGCACAGTCAGGATTTAGTGAGGAATATACATATAATATTGAAGTTTCGTTTAATGAACAGTCAAATACTTGGGAAGTTTACTATGCTCCTGCAGCGTCAGTTTTAGGCGGAGGAATAAAGGTACACATACAACGTAGCAATGGCGCTATCACGGGCATGGGATACTTGCCATAAAAGAAAGGCACGTCGAAAAAATCGGATACAACGGGTAGAAATCAATTATAAGTTTATGGGCTTATGCACATGGATTAAGGGGACATTTGCATAAGGATCGCTATAAATGTAATACCCCGGTGATGTATTATGATCCGAGCGGGTATCATGCGGATAAGACTAATGCAATAATAGGTTGGATATTAGGTATTATTTATGTTATTTATGAAATAATCAAATATTAAAAACTCAACTTTCCCAGCTCATTTCATCAAATAGCTTGAATAAATGAAGACGCCCTTTGGATAACCGTTTGCTTGAAAAAATGTTGAGACAAGGCAGAGATATCCCAAAGCATTCCGGCTGTTTCTGACACAGCAGAGTAAGCCATAGAATAGGTGGAATAGGGGAATAGGTGAATGAAAAGGAAA
>DBDJ01000069.1 GCA_002293525.1 Lachnospiraceae bacterium UBA935 | reverse complement strand
TGAGGACCCGGACAACCCCGGCGATGGCAACGGCGATGTGGAGCCGGATAACCCCGGCGACAGCAGCGGAGACACCTATGATCCCAATATGATATATGTGGCCGGCGATACCGTGGTATATAACGGCAGCACCTACAAAGCCAAGTGGTGGACAAAAGGCGGAGCAGCGCCTGACACCAACCAGGCATGGGAAAAGATTTCCGGCGGTGACGGCGGCGGAACCGGATCTGCTGACGCCTATAATGCGGCCAAGGCCTATGTCGGCGGCGACAGGGTCATGTATGAAGGCCATATTTATCAGGCCAAATGGTGGACGAGAGGAAATACACCGGGCAGCAGTGATGTCTGGGAATTGATCGAGTGATCTGCGAGTCACAATATAGTATGAAAATATAGAGTAAACTGAGTCGGTATGCTGCGGATTAGCATACCGGCTTTTTCTGTAATGAACCGTTAAATGGCCTAAATTTTAGTGCAAGCAGCTTATTGCCATCAGCTGACTGGCTTAAGCGGTCATCGTCAGATTGCCCGGGACTCATCGGCTCCAGTTCTGGCTCCCGAAAAAAGTACAACTAAATTTCCCGCCTGAAGTAATGGTAGCTTCCGTGTCGTCAGCAAGCACCCTCCTTGGCGCGTACTGACTTGGCCGGCCATCCTTGGCCGTCCACCACTGGTTTTTTCCTTAGCGGGAAATAAGTTGTACTAATTTTCTCCCGCAAGGAACCGGCGCCGATGAGTCCCGGGCAATCTGACGATTCGGCATCCCAACCGGAAGGCCTGGAAACCTGGCTTATGGGTTGTAGGCATAGTGGAATGAAACTCCTTGCAACCGTTGTTGCATCGATTTTACTGGTTATGATAATCATTTGCCTCATAAATCCATTTCCCCGACTTAAGACGGGTGACACACCAGAAGGATTTGATCAGGTAATCGATGCGCAGACAGATTACCGTCAGCCCGGCCGGCCAGTGAAACAGCAGGCCGCCGGCGGCACCCAGCGGAATCGACACGAGCCACAGGAACAGGATGTCGGCCACCATCAAGAAGCGGGTGTCGCCGCCGCCGCGCAGTACTCCCTTAGTCATCACCGTCTGTATGCACTGGAAGAAGACAATCACCGCATAGATAACCATCATCTGCCTGGTCAGGGCAGCCGTTTCAGCGGTTAAGGTATAAAAAGCAATGGTCATCGGGCCGATCAGCAACACCATCAGGGAGCCGAACAGGCCGAAGACGATGCTGAGAAGATAAAAAGTGCGCCCCTGTTCCATCGCCTTTTCCCGTTCGCCGCGGCCGACGGTGTTGCCCGTAACGATGCCGGAGGCAATGGCGACGCCGTGGATGACCACGGTGCAAAGCCGGTCAATGACCATGCAGATGGCATTGGCAGCGACGATCGCCGAACCCATATGGCCGATGACGATTGAGATCATATTGCCGCCCAAGCCCAGCAGTGCGTCCGACACCAAGACCGGCGCACCGAGCCGGAGGTAGTTTTTGATAAACGGCGGGGAAGGATTTTTCCGCAGATGGCGGAGCCGCAGCCCCAAAGTCTTGTCGATGATAAAAACATAAATAACCGTTATTAAAAATTCTGCCGACCGGGCAATCAGCGTCCCTAGCGCCGCGCCGGCGATACCCATCTGTGGCGCGCCCAGACGGCCGAAGATAAATATATAATTGGCAGCGATATTGACAAAGAAAGAGATGACCGAAACCGTAAGTCCCAGCCGGCTGTTGCCGACCGTCCGCATCAGAAAGGCGGCGACGAAGCCGATGCCGTGGATGGCAAATATAAAGACGGTCACGCTCAGATAACGGACGCCCTGCTCGATTACTGCTGTTTCACGGGTATAAATCAACATGATCTGCTGGGAGAAAAGAGCCGTTAATACCGTAAAAACAAGGCTCACGAGCAGCGTCAGTTTTAAAGCCAGATTGAACGTTTCCCTGACCCGCTCCTTGTCGCCGGCTCCCCAGAACTGGGCCGCCAGCACGCTGGCACCGCCAACAATACCCATGCACACGATGGTAAAAAGCAGATAGAACTGGTTGGCCAGACTGGAGGCGGAAAGCGGGATTTCGCCCAGCTGTCCCAGCATCATCGTATCCACCATATTAACCCCCGAATTAATGGCCTGTTGTAACGCCACCGGCAGCATGATCGTAAAGACCTTCTGATAAAAAGCTTTTTCTCTGGTAATTCCCCAACGCATACGCTGTCCTCCCAATCTCAAATAAATACAGTTTATCAAAAAAAAATGTAAAAAACTATAAAAAAACAGTCATTAATTATCATATTTTCTGCGTCCATGTTGCTTTTATGTATAACCATGGCCGAATGGTCATTGGACTTGACATTTTGCAGACAAGGAAGTATCTTTGTTTCATACATAAATATATGCATATATTATATATTTATATCATTTGTAGACAAATTTCGATAAGTAATGACAGATAAGAAAACGCGACAAATATCGAAAAAGAGGTGACGATGAGAAAAAGACGCCGGAAAGTCTCGCTGAGAAATTATATGCTGATCGGCGGGGTCGGGGGTTCAGCCCTGATCCTGATCCTGTTGCTGAGCTTCGGCAGTTATATCATGCTGCAGTATCACCGCGCCAATGCCAGAGAACATGCGATTCTGACGGACGATTATGCCCGGCAGATAGGGCATGATATCCAGTCGCTGGAATCCTACATCAAAAACCTCTATGTCGATAATGTCCATTACCAGATGCTGAAACTGACGAGTATCAGCGAGAGCCAGTGGATGTTAGCCACCTATTATCTGGATAATAACTTTAGCGGCCGTGCCGACACGCTGAATTATTTCGGCGGCGTGTATTATTATGACAAAGGACGGGATGCATTTTACAGTGCTTTCAGCCCTTATCCCTATGCCGGCGACAGCTATCGTCTGAATCAGGCTATTAAGCAGGAAATGCGGAGCTACGCCGACGGACAGATACTGGAAAAATCGCTGATGACATACGAAGGCGAGACTTATTTGCTGTACACACTCGGTAATCGTGGCCGCTTCCTCGGTTATACCGTTAATTTGTCCCGCTATTTTACCTTGCCGGAGAATATGCAGCTCATCCTGGCGGATGCATCGGGGGGGATCCTAGTCGACAGCGGCTTAAGGATATTGGCCAGGGAAGAGGCGGCAGCGGCAATCACGGGACAGGACGGGCCTTTTCGATTTGCCCGGCTGGCTGCCACGGCCGAGGTAAGCGGCCAGGAACTCCGGCTTATGCTGATTTATCAAGATAACAAACTATCCTTTTGGAACTGGCCGGTATTTTGGTTGTGGTTTATCCTGATTCCCGTGACGGCTTTTTTGCTTTTAAGGCAGACTTACCTTTTTATCAAACGGATAATATATCAGCCGATCGATCATTTCGTCCGCCGGCTGTCCGAACGGGACCGCGGAACACTGCCAGAAGGGTCCGGTAATGACCCTCATCCCGTCCGGTTAGAAGAAATCCGTCTAATCAATGACAAACTCGATGAACTGATATCAGAACTGGGTCGGCTGGAGCAAGATAAGTACCAAAAAGAGAAGGAGGCAAATGCCGCTTTATTACAGTATTACCAGCTGCAGGTCCGTCCCCATTTTTTCCTTAACTGCCTGAATATCGTGGCTTCTTTAATGAATGAAAACGAAGTGGAGACGGTGAAAAAGATGATCTATGCTGTTTCCGGGCATTTTCGCTATGTATTCCAAGATACCGGCAGCCTCGTGACCCTGGCGGAAGAAATGGCGGAAGTTCAGAATTACTGCGATATCTACATGATCCAAAGGGCTTTGCCGATCCTGCTGCAGATTAACATCGACGAGGCTTCCCGGACCGAAAGGATCCCGATCCTGTGTATCCAGACCTTCGTGGAGAACTCCATCAAATATGTGTTGAGTACAGAACAGGTGCTGGCCCTGTCGATTGTCGCTGAGCGGATCCGCTATAACGATAAAGCCTATACCCGCATTATGATTACCGATAACGGCGGCGGCTATCAGCCGGACTTATTGGAGCGTCTGAACCAGCCGGTCACCGGCTTTCAGTACCGCTCTGAGCAGATCGGCATTGACAACATGAAATACCGGATTTTCCTGCTTTACCAAGAGGCGGCCAAGATCTATTTCTATAACCATCTAAACGGCGGCGCAGTTACGGAAATGCTGTTGCCGGCGGCAGAGGAACCGGCGTGACATATTCGCAAGCAAAGTAATGTTACTGCAGAGTGAAAGGAAGACCGGAGAGTGGACAGTACGATCGGACAGGAGCATAGATGATGAAGGTGTTAGTGATTGACGACGAACGAACCGTACTAAAAACGGTCAATTCCCAGCTACGGGACATGGATCAGAAACGGAATCTGGAACTGGAACAGATTGATCTGGCCGGTAGCGCTGAGGAAGCAAGAGAATATATGCAATACAACCATTATGATATTTTCCTTTGTGACATCGTCATGCCGGGAGAGGACGGCATAACGTTTGCCCGGTGGGTCCTGGAGCGCTGCCCGGATGCCAAGATCATCTTTTTGACGGCTTATGCCGATGTCCAGTTTATGAAAGAAGCAATTTCGATGCAAAGCTTTGACTATGTGTTTCAGCCGGTAGACCCCGGCGAATTGCAAAGCGTAGTAGAGCGGGCGGTCTCGCAGATCAAAATCGAACGGAGGAATCTTGAACTGGCGGACATCGGCGCGTTTTTCCAGACCAACGAGATGGACATCCTGGAAAAAGAAGCGCTCTGGTTCCTGGAAGGCAAAAATCAGGATAATGCCTATCTGCGCCGCCTGATCGCGGCCTATAACATCAATCAGAGCGGCGAATCCGTCTATCTGCCGGTACTGATTTCCATCTTAAAGACCCGGAGGAGGATCCGCGAAACAGAAAAATCGATCTTACGTCTGATCTATAAAAATATTCTTGACGAAGTCTTTCAGACCCTTAAGGTTCTCAGTATCATCTTATTGGAAGAGATGTCTCTGGATTTCATCGTCCTACTATACTGGAAACGGGACATGGCTTATGAACGTGAAGTCTTTGCGGACAAGCTGGAAAGTTTCCGGATATTGCTGGAACGCGTGCTGGAAACAGAGGCGGCAATATACTGCGGTGAGGTCGGTGAGCCGACGGAACTGCCCGCTCTGGTAAGTCCGCTGTTCCAAGCTAGGACCGATAACGTCCGGCGCGAAAGCCGGGTCTTTTTACCGAGACAGCATGAAAAGGAGATTGGTCCCTATTCCTTTGAACTACAGTTGAGTACTTGGAAAAAACTGCTGGAGCAGAATCAGTTCATCAATTTTAAAGACAGTATCATGGCTTATATCAGTAAAGGCGATTACCGGACCCGCATGAATGCCGCCGGGATGATGAACCTGCATCAGCGCGTTACCCAGCTGCTGCTCTTGTACATGGTCGATCACCAGATCGGCAGCGATACGGTTTTCGATGAGCAGCTGCCGTTTCTGACCTATATGAATACATGGCAGGGCTATGACATCTTTGAAGAAGCACTTAGCCATATCGCCGACCGCTTAAGCAGCATAACAGACACCGGCGATTCCAGTGATGTGGTACAGAGGACGATTAAATATATTAAACAGCATCTGGATACCGAGCTGCTGGTCTCAGAGATAGCCGAATATGCCGGCATGAATCCGGAATACCTATCCAAACTCTTTAAGAAAACGACCGGCATGACCCTGAAAGAATATATTGTGCATGACAAAATGGAAGCGGCCAAGATGCTTCTGGCAACAACCGATCTGCCGGTCACCTTGATATCCGATCATGTCGGCTACGCGAATTATTCTAATTTCACCAGAAGCTTCAAGCAACTGATCGGCCTGACCCCGAAAGAATACCGCAAAGAGGCCGCACGTCAGAAAATGTAATAGTAAAACACCGATTTTGAATATTCCGGTATTGCTGCTTACGCTACAATAAGACTGACAAGAGGATTGTCAGTCTTTTTTTGCCCTGCGACGGATGGCAATTATGAAGGGAGGAACAATAGCTATGACAAGTAAAACAGTAGGACGGACAGGGGTCAAAAAGACGCTTCGGCGGCGGTTCCGGAAATACATCCCCCTCTATCTCTGTGCGCTGCCGGGAATTATTTACCTGATTATCAACAACTACCTGCCGATGGGCGGCCTGATCCTCGCTTTCAAGAAATACAGCTTCGCCAAGGGTATTGTCCAAAGTCCCTGGAACGGGCTGGACAATTTCAGCTATCTCTTTGGTTCCAAATGGGCCGGAATCATGTTCCGCAATACGATCGGCTACAATATGGCCTTTATCTTGCTGGGCATGCTGATTGCCATCTCGGTAGCCATCCTGTTAAACGAAGTGCGCCGGAAATCGGCTAAACAGCTGTATCAGACCACTATTTTGATTCCGCATCTGGTCAGTACGGTCTTGATCGGCTATTTGGTGTATGCCTTTCTGTCGGCAACCAACGGGTTGGTCAACAAGGGAATACTGGAGCCGTTGGGTATGGAAGGCATCCAATGGTACACCGAGGCAAAGTATTGGCCGTTTATCTTGATTTTTGTCCAGATGTGGCGCGGTTTCGGATTTCAGAGCATTGTGTACTATGCGACGATTATCGGTTTTGACAAGACCTATTACGAGGCAGCCGTGGTGGACGGGGCTACCAATTGGCAGCAGATTACCAGGATAACCCTGCCGATGCTAAAACCGACAGTCATTATCCTGACCATTATGGCGATGGGGCGGATGTTTGCTTCCGATTTCGGTCTGTTCTATCAGGTTCCGCAGAACAGCGGCCTGCTTTATTCGGCGACGACGACGATCGATACGTTCGTCTACCGTACCCTGATGCAGGACCATGATGTGGGACGTTCTCTGGCTGCTGGCTTTCTACAGTCAGTGCTAGGTTTCGGCGTGGTGCTGCTGACCAATGCGCTTGTGCGTAAAACCGAGCCGGAAAGCTCGTTATTCTGAGGTCGATGGTAACCGTTCCATTATTATTGATTATGAATAATGATCTGATGAATTAAGGAGGAAGATTCAATATGGCTGGTAACAATAAAGGCTTCCGTATTTTGGCCAATACGGTAATGATTATTCTGGTGCTTGGCTGTCTTATGCCGTTTATCCTGTTGATTATGGCTTCCGTCACGGATGAAGCCACCCTGACCCTGTACGGCTATTCCTTTTTCCCGCAGAAATTCAATCTGCAGGCTTATGATTATCTGTTCAAGGCGGTCGGAAAAATTGCCCGTGCCTATGGGGTGACGATATTCGTCACGCTAGTGGGAACGGTGCTTAATGTGACGATGACGATGTTCATGGCCTATATGCTGTCTAAACCGGATTTGCCGGGAAGAAATCTCCTTTCGTTTTTTATCTTTTTTACGATGTTATTCTCGGGAGGGATGGTGCCCTCTTATATCGTCTGGAGCCAGTACATGCGGGTAAATGACAGTCTGCTGGCCTTGATCCTGCCCAATCTGGCCTTGGGAGTTTATAATGTGATTCTGATGCGGACTTATTTTACGACCAATGTGCCCCGCGAGATTCTGGAGGCGGCTGAGATGGACTCCTGCAGTGAACTGGGGATGCTGTTTCGGATCGTGATTCCCCTGTCCAAGCCGATGATCTCTACGGTGGCATTGTTTGCTGCCTTGGCCTATTGGAATGACTGGGTCAACGGCCTGTACTATTTAACCCGCCGCAGCGACCTTTATTCCATCCAGAATGTCCTGAACTCGATGATGAATAATGTCCAGTTTCTGAAGGAGAATAGTCTGGATGCCGCCAGTGCCCAGATAACCACCCAGATCCCCACTTCGGGGGTCAGGATGGCCATCGCGGTGATATCGGTAGTACCGATCATGATTATTTATCCTTTTTTCCAAAAAGCTTTTATCAAGGGCATCGTCATCGGCGGCGTCAAGGGCTGATATTACGGGCTGCCCGGTGAGGGTCAAAACAGTAACAGCTGGTCGGAAAATATCACTTAAGTAGTCGGAAAATGAATATTTTAGGGCAGTATGTTTCGATACTATATTATTAAAGTCCGGCATTGACCTATGGCCGGCGCGAAGGAGGATGTAAGATGAGTATGAGCAGTAAAATGAAAAAGATGTTAAGCGTTATGTTGCTGGTGGCTTTGCTGACCGGCACCTTGGCTGGCTGTGGGGGCAGCGCGGACGGTTCAGGCAGTGCGGATGGTTCGGCCGGTTCGGACACGTCGTCAGCAGCAGAAACGGAAGCCGGCAGTGCGCAGCCGCTGGAGGCGGCCGAGAATCCGGATGACTGGCCGGTTATTGCCGTTCAGACTTTAAGCTATGACATGCCGGACGAGGCGATGGTCGAGGAAGAGTTGAATAATTATCTGATTTCCATCAATGCCGGAGCGAAGGTCGATCTGGTCGGGGTCAATTTCGGCGATCTGGCGACGCAGATGACGCTGATGCTGTCGGACAACCAAGAGCCGCTGGATATTTTCTGCTGGCGATTCTATTCCAATGTCGACAGCTGTGTCAAAAATGAACAATGTATTTCCCTGGATCCTTATCTGGAAGCTTATCCCGATCTCTGGGGCATGTATCCGGAAAAGGTCCTGAAGACCCAGCAGGTTTCCGGCGTTCAGTACGCGGTGCCGTCGGTTGACAGTTACGCGACCTATGAGGTATATGCACTGCGCAAGGATATCGCCGCAGAGATGGGAATCGCCGAACGTGACGGAGAACGGATCACGATTGACGAGCTGAGCCAGATCATGAAGGATGCCAAGGCGCTACATCCGGAATATTCTTACATGGTTAATACGAATAATGAATCGGTAATCGGAATCGACAGCTTGGGTAATCCTAATTGGCTGGGCGTGCTGATGAACCGCGGCGTCGAAACCACCGAGATCGTGAACCTTTACGAGACGGAAGCATGGCGCGATTACTGTAATCGGATGAAAGATTGGAACGAAGCCGGCTTACAGCTGGATGATCCGCTGAATAATGAGCTTACGATTACACAGTACAATAACGGGGTATCGGCCGGCGTCTATCTTGGCGGTTACAGTGCGGAATATATCAAAGCCCTGATTGCTTACAGCCCTTATGAACCGATTGAGTTCCAGATGTCCGATCTGGTCGGAACCAGTGCTTCCGTCCTGGGCGGCTGGATGATCTCTTCGGTCTGCAAGAATCCGGACGCGGCGATGAAGATCCTCTATCTGATGTCAACCGATGAAGTTGTCGCCCGCTATCTGATCCTTGGCGTGGAAGGACATAATTATACAGTGGATGAAAACGGCATCGCCCGGTATCCGGAAGGAGTTGATTCCAGTAACGCTACCTGGAATATGAACGGCCCTTGGTATTATCCCAACCAGTGTCTGAGCCTGCCGCTGGAAGTGGAAATGCCCAATTATTATACCGACATGCTGGCAGCCCCCGATATGGCCCAGTTTTCCGAGGCGATGGGTTTCATCTTTGACAGCGCTCCGGTATATGACCAGATGGCCGCCTGTACCACGATAGTTGCCGAATACCGTGATGCCCTATTATACGGTCTGGTGGATGTGGACGATTATCTGGAAAAATTCAACGCCGAGTTAAAGGCGGCGGGTATCGACGAGATCATCGCCGAAGAGCAGAAACAGTTTGACGCGTGGCGAGCCGCGCAGTAAGTAGAGCAAATAACGTTGCCGGCCATGGCTTGGTTGCTGTGGCCGGCAGATTTTTTAGGGAAAGGTTTGCTGTTGTAGGCGGAAGGGAGTAATATGAAAGATTTACAAGTTATTGTCGAGTCAGGAACGTTACAGGGTATTCACGGCTGGGATCCCCGCATTGCGGTTTTTAAGGGGGTTCCCTATGCCGCGCCGCCGGTGGGAGAGCGCCGCTTTCGGGTTCCGGCTCCGCCGGTTCCCTGGGAAGGGGTCCGTATGGCCGACCATTATGGTCCGATTGCCTGTCAGCCCGTGCCGGGGAGCAATCCTGATGAATTCTGGACTAGGGAAATCCATCCCACCGGTACCGAGTTTGCCATGAGCGAAGACTGCCTGTATCTAAATATTTTTACCCCGGCCCGTACCGGTGAGGAAAAACTGCCGGTCTTGATCTATATTCATGGCGGCGGGTTCAAAGGCGGTTATCCTCATGAGGTGGAGTTTGACTGGGAACATATGGCGCGAAAGGGCTTAGTGGCGGTAGCGATTACCTATCGCTTGGGGGTACTGGGTTTTCTGGCACATCCGTGGCTGTCGGCGGAAGCGCCGGACGAGCCGAAGGGCAATTACGGCACGATGGACCAGATGGCGGCGATCCAGTGGGTCAGACGCAATATCGCGGCATTTGGCGGCGATCCGGATAAGATTACGATTGCCGGTCAGTCGGCCGGCGCCATGAGCGTACAGAATCTGATGACTAGCCGGCTGGCGGAGGGTCTTTTTCATGGAGCCATTATTGAAAGCGGCCTCATCGTGACCTTCGGGGAGAAAAAAGACCGGGTCCGGCCCTTGGACCGCGCGGAAGCAATCGGCAGCGATTTCTTTGAGAAAGCGGGGATCAAGGATCTGGAGGCAGCGCGGGCAATGCCGGCGGCAGAATTGTTAAGCCTAGAAGACCGGCTGCTTGGTCCGGGGATTCACTTTGAACCGGCGATCGACCATCTGGTTCTGACGGAATCCAATTTCAGTGCCTATATGGCGGATCATCATCACCGGATTCCGGTCTTGGCCGGCTATACCCGCGGCGAAGCCGAGACTTTCTGGAAAGCCTTTGATAAGCCAATTGAGACGATGGCTGAGTTCCGCGAATATGCCGAAGGCTTTGGAGAAAGAGCCGAAGAGTTCCTAGCGTTGGCTCAGGCTGATAACGATGAAGCGGTTCGGCAGCTGTTTAACCGCAACGCGATGCTAGACATGGTGGCCGGAGCCAGACTGTTCGGTTCTTTGCAGGATGCGCAGAGACGCAAGGCTTATCTATATGAGTTCAATGCCGATATTCCCGGCGACGATCAGGTCGGCAGTTATCACGGCAGTGAGATGTGGTTTGCTTATGACGGTCTGGCTCGGAGCTGGCGGCCGTTTACCGGGAAGCATTATGACTTGGCCAGACAGATCAGTTCCTATTGGGCCAACTTTGTTAAGAGCGGCGATCCCAACGGAACCGACAGCAACGGGGAAGACTTGCCGGAGTGGCCATCTTTTAGCACTGATAATGAGTTTGTGATGGAATTTACCGGTAGACCGATTGAGTCAACAATTAAAATCGATCCGCTGATGCGGTTCCGTATTGATTGCACCTTAGAAAAGTCAGAAAAATTATCAAAATATGCCAAAGAAGACCTGACGCTCAATGAGATCTCCGTTAAGACTGAGAAGGTGAGGTTTCCAACGGCTCCGGAGTTCTACGGTCTATTTTTTGAAGATATCAATCATGCCGCCGACGGCGGACTGTATCCGGAAATGATCCGGAACCGGGCCTTTGAGGATTCGCTGGTGCCGGAGGGCTGTACGGTTGATCCGCAGCAAAGGATATTTATGACCGAATATGGCTGGCCGGGAGCCTTCAATCATGGCGAAGGCATGGACGAGTGGGCGGCAGCGGTCGCTCTGACCGACATTCCGGGCTGGTATGCCGAGCAGGCTAAGCTGACGATCCTGACTGCCGGGACGCTCAATCCCAACCGGCAGGCAGCATTGGAGGTGGATTTCCGCCCGGGTGGCAAGATTTTTAACATCGGCTACTGCGGTGTCCCGATTCGGAGCGGTGAAGCTTATCATTTTTATTGCATGATACGTTCGGACAGGGAGCTCAGCCTTACCATTGCACTGGAAGCGGCGGACGGGATCGAATCGGGCGGAAGTAATGCAGATGTAGGCGATCTGCGTGGCCCCGTTCTGGGCAGCACTGAGATCAGGGTGCAGAAAAGTGACGGCTATCAACGCTATGACTGTGACCTTACGGCCGGCGGAACCGATTTTAACGGCCGGCTCAGCATCGTCGCGCCGGCGGGCGGACAGTTGGTCATCGGCTTTACTTCCCTGATGCCGCGCCAGACATTTAGGGGGCACGGGCTTCGCGAAGATCTGGCTCTAGCCCTGAAAAACACCCATTCCCGCTTTATCCGCTTTCCCGGCGGCTGTGTCGTGGAAGGAATCAATGAGCAGAATGCCCTGCGTTTTTCCCGCACCATCGGTCCGGTCTGGGAGCGTCCGAGCGCTCAGTTGATGTGGCATTACCGCACCACCAACGGACTGGGCTTCCATGAATACCTGCAGCTTTGCGAGGACCTAGAGATGGAAGCCATGTACGTCTGCAATTGCGGCATGAGCTGTCAGGCGCGCCACGGCGGTGCCTTTACCGATGCACTGACTGACGAATATCTGGAAGAAGCATTGCATGCGCTGGAATATGCCTTGGGTTCGGCCAAGACGCCTTATGGCCGGCTACGGGCCGAAAACGGGCATCCGGAGCCCTTTACGCTAAAATATGTGGAGATCGGTAACGAGAATTACGGCTCGGATTATAACCGCCGTTATGAGCGGTTCCTCCAAGCATTAAAGGCGGCTTTCCCGCAGGTAATCTACATATCCAACGGACATACGGAAAGGAACGGTCTGCCGACACAGATGGTTGACGAGCATTACTATGCCGGTCCGGAGTTTTTCTTGGAGAATGTCGATCTGTATGATGATTACGACCGGAACGGTCCGCAGATCTTCCTAGGTGAATATGCGGTCAACGGCGGCAGCAGCCTAGCTTCGATGGAATGTGCCTTAGCGGAGGCAGCCTTTTTAGTGGGAGCCGAGCGGAATCAGGACCTGGTCCGGCTCACGGCCTATGCGCCGCTGTTTCAGAATGCGGATTATACGGCCTGGAAGCCCAATATGATTGTGTTCGACAATCATCAGATATACGGCATCCCTAGCTATCATGCCATCGCTTTGCTGGGAAAATACCGCGGGGATGAGGTCGTGGACATCGTCTGTCAAAGCTGCGTCCGTCCGCCGGTATACCGTGGTATTCCGGGAATAGCCTGTGAAAAGGAAGGGCTGCTATTTAAGAATGTGATGGTCAATGGCCGTCCGGTCGATATCAGCCGCTGTATTTACGGTGAGGCTGAACAGGACGGGGCAGCTTGGCGGATGATGTTTGGCAGCCACAAGCATCAGTATACCGGCAAGAGTAAGGAGTGGAACGAAGCCTTCGGAGCGTTTTTGGCCAGTGGCAGCATCCATGACAAACCACTTATCTGGGTTGCCTTCGGGACGGAAGAACTAAGCGAATTTACTTTTGAAATCGAGGTTCAGTCAACAGAAGATAATCCATTGACTCTGTCGGTCTGGAATCAGCATCTGGATACCGATGCCGGCTGCAACGAACCTCGGGACCGGGAATGGACGCTGAGATCGGTCAGGAATCAGGTCTGGCGGATTGCCCGGGGTATCAGCGCGGTCCGGGCTCCACGGTATTTTGACAGACCATTAGCACCCGTAGAGCAGGTGCCAGTCACAATTCCTTACGGAGAATATGTCCGTTATAAGATGGTTTGCCACGCCTACGGCTACGAATGTTATGTGAATGACCGTCTGATCCAGACCAAGAAGCATGCGCTGCATCCGCTGCTCAGTGCCGTGGCGACGCAGGACAAGGAGCAGATTTATCTTAAGATCGTCAATGTCGGGGATAAGGAGCAGGCGGTCCAGGTCCGCAGCGACTGTGCGGTGGCCGAGGAAGTCTTGACCGAAACCGTAGCGGCAGCGCCGGAAGCGGTGAATTCCTTTGCCGCTCCGGATACCGTGGCGGCGGTCTGCGGCAAAATTGCCGGCGGGCCGGAATTTACCTATCATGTCCCGGCACATTCCGTCAATGTATTGGTGATGAAAAAGTGCTAAGGGCTTAAAAATTAGCTGATAGAAAATTAGTGGCAATAGCGACAGATGTTAAATGGCTCAAAATGATGGCTAAGAGAAGTAATGATAAATGATAAGAACGAGAATAAGTGAGATAAAGTGAAAAAGAAAGGAAATATGCCATGCTAAGAAAAGTACAGGTTAAGAACGGAAAACTTCAGGGTCTGGTCGGCAAAGATCCCCGCATTACGGTATTCAGAGGCGTGCCTTACGCCAAACCGCCGGTCGGCGAGCTCCGCTGGCGGGCGCCGCAGCCGGCAAAAGACTGGGAAGGAGTCAGAAAATGCTACGAATACGGCGACATGCCAATGATGCGGGTACACCCTGGGACCGACGACCACTTTTATACGAAAGAGCTGCACCCCACCTCTGCCGATTATGGGATGAGTGAGGACTGTCTCTATCTGAATATTTTCACACCGGCGGCGGCAGTCGATGAGAATCTCCCGGTATTTTGCTATATTCACGGCGGCGGCCTGCAGGACGGTTATAATTATGAAGTGGAATTTGATCCGGAGCGGGTGGCCCGGCGCGGGGTTATCGTAGTCATGATCGGTTATCGGCTGGGATTGTTCGGTTTCCTGGCTCATCCGGCCATCACGGCCCGGACTCCGGCCGGTGAAGTGGTCTCCAATTTCGGCTTTCAGGATCAGTCCCTAGCCTTACATTGGGTATGGGAAAATATCGCCGCTTTCGGAGGGAATCCCGAGCGCATCGTCATCTGCGGCCAGAGTGCCGGAGCCGGCAGTGTCCAAGCTCAGCTTTGCAGCCCGCTTAATGAAGGACTGATCGCCGGGGCAATCTGTCAGTCCGGGGTCTCGATGGCTTTCGGCGACGAAGACAAACCTTTCGGGGCCGCCATGACCTTAAGTCAGGCCGAAGCCCACGGGGAAGAATTTTTCCGCAAGGCCGGCCTAGAGAGTCTGGAACAGGCGCAGAATACCGCAGCAGATAAACTGATGGAAAAACTCCAGGAGATTACGGCTGACGGCCGCTATGGATTTGGCCAGTGCATCGATGGCCGGTTTGTCCGTGAGTCGGTCTGGGAGTCATATTACCATGATCGTCTGCCCGATGTGCCGATGATGATCGGCCTGTGCTGGGATGAGACTCAGGGCGGAATGTTTGTTGGGGAAGGCTTGTCCTATGAAGGATTCCGGGAATGGGCCCGGAAGTTTGGCGAACGGGAGGAAGAATTCCTGGGACTTGCCGGGGTTACCGACGATGCGGCGGCAGATGCTCTGATTCGGACCGATGCCAGAAATATGCTGCTGAGCAATAGCCGGGGTTTTTGTGAGCTCCGTGCGGCAATGGGTAAAAAGGTCTACTATTACATCTTTGACCACGATATTCCGGGTGATGACGCCGGTTCGTTCCATGGCTCCGACCTATGGTTCATGTTCGACTCCCTAGGCAACAGCTGGCGGCCGTTTGAAGGCCGGCATTATGACCTGGCTCGCCAGGTAACTTCTTATTGGACTAATTTCGTCAAATACGGCGACCCCAACGGGCCGGACTATCATGGCAATACGCTGCCGCATTGGGCAGCCTACCGCCATGAAGAAAAAGCGGTAATGAAGTTCTTGGATCAGGCCGTCCCAGCGATACTAGCTCCGTCACCGCTGCTGGATTTCCGGCTGGCCTGGGGCAAAGCCTATTTTAATTCATAGGAAGTGCGTTGTCGAATAGCAAATACAGGATATATTGCAAAAATAAATATGAGGAATAATATGGCGAATAATATATCGAATAATATATCGAATAATATATCGAATAATATGACGATCAATAACTATCTCAATCCTTTAATCGAATACCGCGCCGATCCGTTCCTATACCGCCATCATGACGGCAAGTACTATTTTACGGCGACGGTGCCGGAATATGACCGGATCGAGCTGCGTGTCGCCGACACGGTCAACGGGTTGGCAGCGGCGGAAGCCCATTGCATCTGGTCAAAACCCGATGCCGGTGCAATGAGTCAGTTGATCTGGGCACCGGAAATCCATTATCTTGACGGGAAATGGTATATTTATTTTGCCGCCGCCCCCGTCCTCTCGCTCTGTCCGGCCAACCGGACTTTTCAGCACCGGATGTATGTGCTGGAAGCCGATCATCCGCTGGACGACTGGCGGGTAGTGGGCCGGATGGAAAGCGGTATGGATACCTTCTGCCTGGATGCGACAACATTTGCGGTGGACGGGGTTCGTTACTATGTCTGGGCGCAAAAAGATCCGGATATCAAGGGCAATTCCAATCTATACATTGCTAAAATGAAAAGTCCCTGGCAGCTGGCAACGGCACCGGTCCGTCTCACTAGGCCGGAATACGACTGGGAGTGCTCAGTGATTCCGGTCAATGAAGGTCCGGCAGTGCTGATGCACGGCAATAAGATATATTTGACCTATTCCGCGAACGCGACCGGCACCGAGTACTGTATGGGTCTGCTGACGGCTGATGCCGGCGGCGACCTGCTTGATCCGGTCAATTGGCATAAGTCGCCCGAGCCGGTCTTTGCCACCTGGGCGGAAAACCATAAATACGGCCCGGGTCATAACAGCTTTACCTGGGCGGAGGACGGAACCACCCCGCTTCTCGTCTACCATGTCCGCGAAGCGGCTCAGGTGGAGGGCGACCCGCTCCAGGACGCCGGCCGGCATACCTGCGTCCAGCCATTTCTCATCACCGAAGCGGGGCCGGATTTTGGCAAACCGTTTAAGCGTAATCGGTGAAACGATATCGATATAGGTAATTACAGCCGCAATCAGAAAACAGCCGCTTAAGCTCATACATCAGAGCAGGGCGGCTGTTCCATAGAATTAAATGCTATTCATTATAATTATAATTATTTGTATGATTATGTAGAATAATAGTATTATTGTTTTGTTGTTGAACCATGACGGTATATATAATATAATTTAATGGAAAACAATAAATATCCCTGTATAAGTAAAAGTATTTCTTTGGGATTAGATATAAGGAAAGGAGGATGAAGCAAGTAAATATGTTAACCCGTTGATTATATTGTAAAAAGGAGAGATAACAAATGATAAGTCGTATTGCGTCTCGCATATTAACATTAGCATTGCTGGCTGTTACATTCAGCATGGCAACACCCTCTAAGCCGGCACATGCAGTGGAACAAACGGCGGCAGGAACAACAGCCGGTTCACTGCCCTTTGAATTTGCTACGGCAGCCACGCCGGGGAAAACACCGGGTTTTGCGGAAGCCCCTTATATTGATGACGAAGGCTGGATCCATTTGAAGTCATTGACGGATCAGTTCATATGGCTGGAGGATGGCCCGTCTTTTTCCGACGGGGAATTCGAGTTTGAATGGAAGCTTTCATCCCGAAGCAGCAATATCTCATTTACGATATTCAGCCGCTTCACTGGTCTGCAGCCAGGTATGACAGGTCATCCCGTATTTGCCGGGGCGCAGTATATCAACAGCGGTGACTGGATGACACAATTCTGGCTGGGCGGAGAACATTATTCGAGCATCGGCAAGCCGGTTCTCAACGGAATATCGAACACAGGAGCAGTTCCCATGGCGGCACCGGAGGTACATCTCGTCCGTGTCGTCTATGCAGGAACTACAATGACAGTTTTCATTGATGGCATTGAGCAGGGCAATCTCCCGGTTAGGAGCGACCTCCCGGTTGCCTCTGGCAAGCTGGGATTCCGCAATCATAACGGTAACGTCCAAGATTTTATGCTACGAAACATCCGCATGCGGGAAAGCGGGCAGACACAATGGCAGTATTATGGAGAGAATTCCGCGATGCCTGACCCGGTTCCCTTAAGTATCACGACTAATACTAATGAGGTAAAAAACGGCCAAGCCATCAGTTTCACCGCATCGAGCAAATCAGTAAGCTGGACGGTGGAAGGCGGCGGTGCCGGTACTTCGATCAATGAATCAGGACAGCTGACGGTCGGTGCAAACGAGCCGGTCGGGACAGTGCTGACAATCAAAGCCTCTTTATGGTCGCATCCGCAGGCCAGTGCAACAAAAACAGTGCAGGTAGTGACTGGTACCAATACCAATACGGAAGGGGTCGTTTTCGGGGTACTCTCTGATATCCACGTGGGAACATCTGACAGTTCCAGCTCCGCTTACCCCAACAACCAGCGCTTTGCGTCCGTGCTTGACTGGTACAGTCAGCAAGAGGTTGATGCGGTAGCGCTTAGCGGCGATCTCAGCGACTTTGGCAGGACAAACGACTGGAATCAGTTCCATGCCGTCGTCCAGAACCGGCTGGATTCCCCTCTCGATCCCAGCCCCGATCAGCCGGTGATGGTAGCGGCTATGGGCAACCATGACGCCTATGGCGGCGGTACGTCGGCCTTTGTTCAAGCGACAGGACAGAAAACCAATGCGGACTATGTAATCAATGGTTACCATTTTATTACGATAAACCCGGGAGCCGTGGCCGGCGGCGAGAATTCGGGAGCTGCTTCTCTGGGCTTCAATACGGCCGGCTCGTCGTCAAACTGGGACAATTCGTTTGCCCAAGCCACTAAGAACTGGCTCCGGGCGCGGATTGATCTGGCCAAAGCTGAGGATCCTGGCAAACCGATTTTCCTGTTATGCCATTGGCCGATCCAAAATACCTTCTATGTTTCCGATGAATGGTATACTGGCAGTTTTGGCACTAACGAATCGAATTACTTTTTTAAAAATGATCCCCAGGTGGTCGTTTTTTCCGGCCATATCCACAGTCCCAATCAAGATCCCCGTTCGATCTGGCAGGGCGGCTTCACTTCGGTTAATACCGGCTCGATGCATTATATGGAAATGGAAGGATCCGGAAGTGCCGGCCAGTCCTATCTGGGCTATAAGCAGGATGGCATCAGTACCAATTCTCATCCACGCAACCCGGTCAATCCCACAAGCGAGACCGCTGTTCCCATGATGCAGGGCATGATCGTAGAAGCAGAAGGTTCTGTAGTCACGATCAGAAATTATGATTTCGATGCCACAGCCGGACCAGCCGGTCAGCCGGAATTGGAGCAGATATGGACTTTCGATGTATCCCAGCCCGCTGCCTTTCCCTATACCAATGCCCGGAGAGAGGCCGCGAAGGCCGCTCCTGTATTTGACAATAGCAAACCGTCCAATGCAGCGATTGCCGGTGAGATTGACATTCAGTTCCAGACGAATGATCTTACCAAAGCAGTTGTTACCTTTAAACAGGCCGCCATGCCGAATTCCGGTGCTGTCAATGCTGGTATCGAAGTGGTCCATTCCTATAAATTTGAAATCAGGAATCTGCATACCGGGGCCTTGGTTAAGACGGCTTGGCAATGGTCGGACTTCATGTGGCCGTCTAGGCTCAGACAAGAAAACTGCACCCAGACGATTGGCGGGCTGCAGCCCAATGTGGAATATGAGCTACGCATTTATGCCATTGGCTCCTTCCAGCAGCAGAGTAGCCAGTATTTAAGAGAAACGTTCAGCATCTGAGGGATAGTAGCGCCTTCGCCGGATAATATGGCGATGACCGCTTAAGCCAGTCAGCTGATGGCAAAATCACTGTAGTCGCAATTTATCAGATCAGCGCACTGGTGCTTTAAGAATTATATGGCTGCTTTCACAAAAACGCCCAGACTAAACTACGTCTGAGCGTTTTTACGTTTTATGCTTCTATTGGAGCGTCACCCAGCCGAAATCAATGCCCCGGAAGGTATTGCCGAGGCCATAGACCCAGGCTCGGTTCAGGCCGACTTGCGGATCTTTGACAACCACTTTATAATCGGCTCCGTGGCTAAGCGCCCCGAGCGACTGTCCGGGCGGATAGACATAGAGGTACAGCTCGGCTCCGGAGATAGCATGTCCGTCCTCTTCATTGCCGGCCAAGGGCAGAGGATAGGTACCGAAATCCCTGCCTTCGGAGCGGTAGATATCAATAGGGGAAACATAGCAGACATGATAGTTATTTTTGACATCATAGCTGCCGCCGTTGGACCATATCGCATTGGCATAAAAGGCGTTATCGGTCACATATGAATACTCGTGGAGGTTAACGTCCAGGTCGGTGGCGGATACCGGCGGCTCATCGTAAATAAACCAGCCGTTGCTCCCCTCGGGGTCGCCTACGTCATGGGAGGATGTAAATGTGGTATTGTTGCTGCCCAGCATATAGTACATGCAGAAAAAATCGTTGTTTATATTGCCGGGATCGTTTTGGGTCGTTTCGCGGTCGTCCCAGGTAGTGTCACAATAATACCAGATGCCGTTCAGTTTGACCATATTCCAGGCGTGCCCGCCGCCGTTGCCAAGCCCGGTAAAGTAAAGCGTGTCGATGCCCAGCCGGTTCATGATATAGGCATAGGCCTTCGCGTAAGATTCGCAGACCGGGCCGTTGGTCGTCGTGTCCATCACCCCCATAATTGAGTGGGCGTAGTCGCTGCTGTCCGGGAGGCCGTTCAAATAAGCATAATCCCGCTCGGTAACCATTTTATCATGTACGCTCCGGGCCTTATCATAAGGCGTGCTCACGCCGCTGGCCAGTTCTTCATATTCAGCATATTTATCCGCGATGACGGCATTGTTATTTTGCCGCGCGGCATAGGAACTGTAGGAAGTGTGTAATGACGGTCTGACGGTATACATGACCCCGGTAGTGCCGCTGTAATAGTTAAAGTAATAACCGTTGCCAATAAAATAATACTGCGGATTGTCCGCGTCAAAGACAGAAGCGGCCAGATTGATCAGCTTGCTGGCTTCATCAAGCGCCGTCGGGGAATTGGTCGGGATGTTGAGGGCCGTTACATTGATTGCGCCCAAGACCGAAAGATCGTCAGGGGAATAATAGGCCAGCTCGCAGTATTGGGAAAAGGCCTCATAAAGGCCGACCAATGCCGCCCGGTTGGCGACAACATAAGGGTTGTCGTCGGTGGCAAGCCACTGATATCCGTAGCTGCTGTATCCCGGCATCGAAGGGGCGACATATGAGCGTAAGCGGGGATTGTAAGGTGAAGCAGTGACCGCCGGTTCTTCCGCCTCCATTTGCGCATCGACCTCGATGCCGACAACTTCAATCGGGTCAACGCCCCCGGTCGGAAGGCTCAGCTCTAATGACGGTTCTACGGCGCCGGTATTTATGCCGGTCAGTGTAAACATCATAATAGTGGTTAATATCAGTACTAAACACTTATGGATGGTTATTTTGTTGTTCATGCTTATCTCCTTTTCTTGTTAGCAAAGTTTAAATGTTAAATTGAAAATATTAATTATTAAAAGCGATAAGTTATAAAAGCACCTCCCTTCTACCAATAATAACAATGAATATAACACAATTATAACATAAATGTTATGTTTGGTAAACAAGTAAACGACAATCAAATGTAAAGTCTTTATGTTAAGATAATCTATTTTTTGACTTTATTTGAATCGCTTGATTTTTTAGATTTACTGCGGATATGACACCAGACAGTCCATTAAAACAATGAAATAAGTGCAAGTACTTTCCGATATCAGTAAGAACTTGCACTATTTCATCATTAATAAACATGTATTTAGAAACGAAATTAATCTAAAGACCTGATAACATTGAAAAAAGGCCATAACTAAGGTAATATAAAATCAGAAGCAAGCATGGCCGCAAAGGAGCAGCAGGTATGGAGGAAAAACCACGGCAATATTATCAGAGCCTTTATTATGACCGCGACGCGATGTTCCATCACACGCCTTATAACCTAGAGGAACGGCTTGTTAATGCGGTTATTCAGGGTAATAAAAAGTTCGCCGTTGAGATGATGGCTGAAATCAGCCGTTACGGCGCGAAAGCGGTTCTCGCCAAGGAGCCCTTGCGCTCGGCGAAAAACTCGGTTATCTGTTCCTGTGCCTTCCTCGCCCGGGCGGCCATCCAGGCGGGTGTCGCTGCCGATGAAGCGTTTGCTTTGAGTGATGCCGCCATCCGTCATATCGAAGAGCTCCCTGATATCAAGGCGGTCCTTGACTATGAACAGGCCGCCCTGCTGCAGTTTCTTGACTTAGTGGAGAAAAAACTGCGCCAAGAGTATTCTCCCCATATCATGGCCGCCATCAGTTATATCCATACGCGGCTGGCGGACAGGATTACCTTGGATGATATCGCCGGCCATCTGGAACTGCATCCCGCCTACCTCAGTAAAATCTTCCGGCAGGAGACCGGCCGGACCGTCACCGACTATATCAATAGCCGCAAGGTGGAGGAATCGGTCTGGTTTGTGCGTAACACCACACACTCTATTGCGGAGATAGCCGCTATGTATGGTTTTTCCAGCCAGGGTTATTATATTACCGTCTTTCGCAAGAGCTTAGGCATCACCCCAGGTGAAATGCGGCAGCGGCACGAACGGCCGCCGGAACGTCTGTAGGGCAACCAGCGGGCGGCTGCCGGAACGTCTTTAGGGCAGTAAAATGCGATGCTATCGGTAGCACTATGGTTAAATATGCACAAAATAAACAAGAATTTCTTGTAAGCTGCTCCAAAAATACGGGCAGCTTAAAATATTATCATAGAAGTTAAAATATTAGAATACGCCGGATTCTGTTCCAAGTATAATGAAAGAAACACAGTCACACAAGGAGGAGGGTAAAATGGCACCACCGATTCGCAAGACTAGATTTGTTCCGGAATGGATTGACATGGGTCCAAAGATTCCCGTGCCTAGGATTGAATGGATTCATGAGAAACAGCTGGATATCGCTTACGGAGGCGACCCGCTGCAGCGGTTTGACCTGTATTATCCGAACCAGGAGGCCGCCGGGCCGCTTCCGGTGGTGGTCATCGTCCACGGCGGCGGTTTCAGCCATATGGATAAGCGGGACTGGCACATGTATCCGGGTTTTTATGCTTTGCGGGAAGGCTTTGCGATGATTTCCGTCAATTACCGGCTGGCACCAAGGGCCAAGCACCAGGATCAACTGGATGACCTGATAGCCGCCATCCTTCATATCAAAGCGCATGCCCCGGAATGGAACCTAGATCCTGACCGGCTGTACCTCTACGGTACTTCGGCTGGCGGCAACCTGGTTTCGATAGTCGGGCTGAAAGGCCATAATGAAGGAGCTCCCTATGCTGTGCGTGCCGTTGCCGCGCTCTGCCCGCTGCTCAGCTTTACATGGATAGGCGAGGAACGCCGCCGGGCGAGCCTGTTTGTGCGGTTTATGTTTCCTTATATATGCCGCAGTGTCTTTGGCACCGGGCCGTCTAAGTCCGCCCCGGCGATGAAGCTGGCCAGTGCGGAAAATTATATTAAAGACACGATACCGGCTTTCTATCTACAGACCGGGACCAAAGATCCTGCTATCGATTACCGTCATGTCAGCCGCTTCTACGACCTGCTTTCTCAGGCGGATAACGCCGCTGCCGACCGTCTGGTTCTCGATCTGCTGGACGGTGCGCCTCATGCCGGAGCCGGGCCGGATTATCTGGAGCCGCCAAGCATTATGCGCATCCTAGATTTTTTCAAAAAACAAATATAAGTGACACAATGAATGAGGAGGAGAGTATATGGGAAAACAGACATTTAGGACAAGCGGCATCGAGCGGTGGGGATTCGCTCTGTTTATGGCCGGCCAAGCCATCGTAAACACTTTTATGGGATCATTCTTTCAGGTCTTCTTAACAAACATCGGCATCACGGCAGCCCTGGTAGGGGTACTGTTTCTGGTGGCTAGGATCTGGGATGCGATCAACGACCCGCTGTTCGGAGCCATTGTTGACCGGACATCGCTGGGAAGCGGCAAGTTCCTGCCGTGGCTTCGCACCGCCAATGTCCTGCTGCCGCTGGTCGTCCTGCTGCTCTTTGCGATTCCGAACAGCCTTTCGCTGGGCATGAAATTTTTCTGGGCGTTTGTCGCCTACCTGCTCTATGATGTCGCCTATACCATGTGTGATGTGCCGATCTTCGCCATGACTTCGGCGGTCACCGACCAGGTACACGAACGTATCAATATTATGTCGCGTAACACGGTTCTGTCCACCCTGACCATCATCCTAGTCTCGGTCGTGGTGCCGCAGGTCTATCCCGTCATCGGGGCCTTTTATACCGCCGCCGGGGTGGCGGTCTTATCCTTTATCCTGATGCTCTTCATGAGCCGGTTTGCCAAGGAACGCTATATTAATAAAGACGAGGAGAAGGTCACATTGCGGGCGATGCTGCAGTATGTCAAGGAGAATAAATATCTCCGGATCGGCTTTGCCGGCATCATGATGCTCAGCATCACTGCCATGACCAATACCGTCATTGCTTATTTTGCCATCAACTGTCTGGGCGATATGGGCATGGTTACCAGCATAACCCTTTTTATGACTTTGCCGGCGATTCTCTTCGGCGTGTTCATGCCGCTGCTTACCAAGCGTTTTGACAAGTTCCACCTGCTGGTCTGCGGTATTATCGGCCATAATGTGATGAATGTCATTATCTATTTTGTCGGCTACGAGAATATGACGGTTTTTAATGTCCTGATGCTGATCCGCGGGATTTTCTTTGGGATCCAGCTGATCCTGCAGCTCCAGTTTACCGGTGATTTCGTGGAATACGGCGAGTATAAGACCGGGAAGCGTTTACAGGGCACGGCCTATTCGATCCAGACCTTTGTCTTTAAGTTCATGAACGCCCTGCCGGCCGCTGTCGCCATGTTTATCCTAGCCGGCTTCGGCTTTATCGAGGGGGAAGGGGCAGTCCAGCCGCAGTCGGCGCTGGATGCTATCTGGGTCTTATTTATCCTGTCGCCGGTGGTGGGCGGACTGTTGTCCTTGCCGTTTTTTGCCCGCTATAAGCTGCGCGACAAAAGCGTGCAGATCATGGCGGCGGCCAATTCCGGCGAGATCACCAGAGAAGAGGCCCAAAAGCAGCTAAATAGCTTGTAAACATAAAAAGGAGTACCTAGTGATGAAAGACATCCGTTTTATTACCCGGGCCGACGATGCCGGTTCTTCCCATGCGGCGAATCTTGCCATTGCGGGGGCGGTGAAGGCCGGATTCATAAAAAATGTCTCGCTGATGGCGCCGGGATATCATATCGAAGAAGCGGCGCAGATGCTGGCCGGGAGCAACAAAGTCTGTTTCGGGCTGCACAGCACCCTCAATGCCGAGTGGGACAGGGTCAAATGGAAACCGCTTCATCCGGTCCGCCCGGACAGCGGACTGGTGGATGAAAACGGGTATTTTCTGGCGGATCCGGCGATGTTTGCCCGCTCCCTTCCCAGCGCCGAAACGGCTATGGCGGAGCTGGCGGCCCAGCTGGACAGACTGACTGCCTTGGGGTTTGCTATCCGTTACATCGACTCGCATATGTTTGCCGAAGCTTATATTCCCGGACTGGATGAGGCGATGGCAGCGTTTGCGAAGCGTAAAGGCCTGATTGACCACATGTATTTTTATCGTCTGCCCCCGGATTTTGCCAGGATGAACGAGGATGCCGTCGGTTTTTTGCGCCGCCTGCCTGCCGGACAGTATTTTTATGTGGCCCATCCCGCCAAGTATAGTGAGGAAATGCGGTTGACCGGTAATGCACAGTATAGTGGCGAGGAGATAGCCAGTGGGCGCGGCAAGGAAGCCAGGCTTCTGAGCAACCGGCTGCTGGCGCCGGTGCTGCGTCTGGCCTTCGGGCTCCGGCCCTTGCGCTATGATGAAGCGGAACCGCTTGACCGCCGTCTGACGGCAGAGGATGTCCGGAACCTTTTGTAAAGAGGAAATCAATCTATGGATTCTGCGCGGCAACTATTGATTCTGAGTCTGCTAAAGACGCAATATAAAAAGGGGTGTAATATGTCAAAAGTAAAATATAAAACCAAGAAAATAGGAACTGATACCTGGCTGATTGAACAGTATATGCTGACGAGCGAAGCCGGAGCCTATCTGGTAGCCGGTGAGAAAAAGGCCCTGCTGATTGATACCGGCCTAGCCTTGCCGGGTTTTGTCGAAGCCGTGACCGGCTTGACCGATAAGCCGATAGAGGTATTATGTACCCATGCCCATTTGGATCATATCGGTGCCAACCGCTTTTTCGGAAAAATCTATCTGGCGGAAGCCGACCGCGAATTACTGGCTTTGCAGACTACCCCGGCTTACCTTAAGGGAATGTTGAATGATGCCATCCCCGGTCCGTTACGGTTCTTGCTGCGGAATGAAATGGCGGCGATTCTCCGTGATACCACGGCTGCCGGCAACTATGAATATATCCAAGACGGCCATGTCATCGATCTTGGCGGGCGGCAGCTGGAGGTAATTGCCACACCGGGGCACACGCATGGCTCGCTCTGTGTCCTGGATCGCCAGAACCGCTGGCTTTTCAGTGCCGACACGGTCTGCGATTGGGGCATACTGCTGCATCTTGATCAGGCGGATACGCCTGAGGTCTATCTGGAATCAATGGAACGGCTGCGGGATCTCGCCGCCAGCTTTGACGAGATATGGCCGGGACACCATAAAAAACCGATTGATAAGGGTTATATTGATGAATATATCAGCTGCGCTCGCTCTATGGTAGATGGAACCGCAGTATATGGCCGCCGGCAGAACGCGCGCTATGCCAAATACGGGCGCGTTCTGATCACCGTGCCGGATGGGGGGACGAGACATTGAACTATATCCAGACACCGATACCGCTTACGCCACAGGACCTTTTGTGCGCCGAAGCGCTTTTCAGCGTAGCCAACGGCTATATCGGACTGCGGGCGGCGTTTGAAGAAGGCTATCCGGCGGATATTCCCTCCGTACGCGGTCTATATGCCAACGGCTTCTATGATATCGTCGATATGAAGCAGGCCGAGCCGCTGCATGGGCTGATTGATAAAAAGCAGACCATCGTCAACCTTGCTGACGTCCAAGGCCTTGAGCTGTTTGCCGAAGGCCGCCGCTTTTCCATGTTTGGCGACGGGATAAGCGGCGGCCGGCGGGAGCTTGATTTTGATGCCGGAACCTACAGCCGGAATGTGATCTGGGAGGCCGGGAACGGTGTTGAGCTGGAAATCACCGTAAAGCGTCTGGCCAGCTTCGCCCATCCTTCCATTATGATGATTGACTATCAGGTAACAGCCGGGCACCGGCCGGTTGAGCTTTCCTTTATCTCCCGCCATGAAGGCGATGTGCGTAACTTCTGCGACCCGGACGACCCGCGTCTGGCCTCCCACAGCGTGCAGAACCTGCTAGTGGAGGAAGTTAAAAGAATGACCATCCCGGTCAGTCTGCAAGATTCCGACGGTGCTGACTCGGCGAACGATGCGGTGGGCGGCGCGGCGGTTTCCTGTATCACATCCCGCACGTCCCGATCCGGACTGGCAGTTTGCACGGCTGTCAGCCATGTCATCTTCCTAGATAATATTATCCATGATAATATTATCCATTATAATAGCTACAATCATGATAAAAACGGTGTGCCTTCGGAGTCGGTCATCCACGACTGTGCAACCACCGCCACCGGCGCGGTACATAGTTTTCTCCTGAAGGCTCTGCCGGGACAGGCTGTCCATCTGGTTAAATGGATTGCCGTATGTGACAGCCAGCGTCATGGCGCGGATTGCGCTTCTCGGGCGGTCACGGAGCTGAATCAGGCCATGGCAGCCGGGATAGACTGCCTGTATGCCGAGCAGGCCGAATATGTCAAACGCTTCTGGGAACATGCCGCCGTGTCGGTCAACGAAGGCAGCGGCAGCCGGAACATCAGTCTGGCCATGCGCTACAACCTGTTTACCTTGTTGCAAAGCGCCGGCCGGGACAGCTATGCCAATGTGGCAGCCAAGGGGCTGTCCGGCGAGGGTTATGAGGGACACTATTTTTGGGATACGGAGATGTACATCCAGCCGGTTTTCCTGCTTACCCAGCCGGAACTCTGTAAAAACCTGATTGCTTTCCGTTACCGTACCTTGGATCAGGCTAGAGACAATGCCCGTGCGCTGGGCCACCGTCAAGGCGCTCTCTATCCTTGGCGCACGATCAATGGCGAGGAATGTAGCGGATATTATGTGTCCGGGACAGCGGCTTACCATATCAACGGTGCCGTCGCCAATGCTGTGGAGCAGTATTGGCTGGCTACGGGTGATGATGAGTTCTTGGAAGCTATGGGAGCGGAGATTGTCTTGGAAATCGCCCGGCTATGGCTGGATGTCGGACATTTTTACGGCGGTGAGTTTCGGATCCACAGCGTCACCGGACCGGATGAATATACCTGTATGGTGGATAATAATTATTATACCAATGCCCTAGCGAAGAAGAATCTGCACTTTGCAGTCCGTGCCGCCGCGGTCATCAGCAGTGCGCACGGCCGGCACTTAGGGCTTACAGCCACCGAACTGGATAGCTTTAGCGCGGCAGCGGCAGCGATGCGCCTGCCCTATGATGAAGGGCTGGGGATTCATGCGCAGGACGACAGTTTCTTGTCAAAGCCCCGCTTTGATCTTGCCAATACGCCTCCGGAAAAGCACCCGCTGCTCCTCCATTACCACCCGCTCACGCTTTACCGCCATCAGGTATGCAAGCAGGCCGACACGGTGATGGCTTATTTTGTCTGCAATATGTCCCCGGACAGCATTATGAAGCGGTCATTTGCTTACTATGAGGATATTACCACCCATGATTCCTCGCTTTCGCGTTGTATGTACAGTATCGTGGCGGCGATGCTGGGCGATGCCAAGAAAGCTGCCGCCTATTTGACCGAAACAGTCAGTCTGGATCTGAACGACAGTCACGGCAACACTAAGGACGGAATCCATACCGCCAATATGGGAGGCAGCTACATGGCGTTGATCTATGGCCTGGCCGGCCTGCGCTTTACGGAAGATGGCATCAGCCTGCGCCCGCTTCTGCCGAAAGCCTGGCAGGGATATTCATTCCGTTTCCGTTACCGCAGTGCCCTGACAGAGGTGTCAGTGGATCGGAACGGCTGTCATTATCGCTTTCTGGAGGGGAGTGTCAAGATTGTCATTTTATGATTTATGTTCTGCAAGCTATTTTCAATATTTTCACTGAAATTAAGGCCATTTACCGGTTCGTTCCCCGCACTCCGCCAGCCATAGGAGACGATAAAGATCCCTTCATCGGCTTTCCAAACAGTCAAATAAACAAAAAAACTGTAGATTAGCGTAAAAGCCTTTGCAATGCTTCTGAGACAAAGTAGAATAAAATAATGGCATCAGAACGTTATGCAAAGGAGGAAATGATATGAAGCAGAGCAACATAAAATTAAGTTTATCAGGATTAAGTCTATCAGCAAAGATTAAGAGATATTTTATAACATTGAGTATAGCATTACCAGCAGTATATATGCTGTTGCCATCAACCATTACAGCAGTTGCTGCCGGAACCCCGGCTGACTATCACCCTGAGTCTGTCATACACCGGAACGTTATGTATTATGGTGACTGGACAGCAGAGGGAAATATTTATCCTAGTCATATTCCGGCGCAAGAGCTTACCCATCTGAGTTTTGCTTTTTTAGATTTTGATGCTAGTGCTAACTTAGTGTTGGTCGACTTTAACGTCGCCATGAACGCATATCTGGGTATTAGCGGGGCAACATGGGGTGATGCCAATGCCGGCATTTTATCCGCAATGCAGCTTTTAAGAGCTAAGAATCCCAATCTGAGGATCGGGGTTTCCCTCGGAGGGCGGCTAAAGTCAGGTGATTTCTCGGTAGTGGCGGCTAACCCGGTGCTTCGTGCCAAACTGGTAAATAATATAGTTAAGTTTGTCAAGTATACCGCAATGGACTATGTCGACATTGCCTGGGAATATCCCTGCGACGTCAGGATGCCGGATCTCGTTGAGAATATACATGACGAAGGAACGGCCAATGCTACTCCGTTAGATAAGCAACACTATGTTTATCTTTTGCAGGAACTGCGGACAGCTCTGGACGGGCAAGGAGAAGAACTGGGTAAGAAATACGAATTATCCATAGCTGTTCCGGCTTTGAAAGAGCGTCTTGAGCTGGGTTTCGACATCCCTGATATGATGGAGCTGGTTGATTTCGTCAATATCATGAGCTATGACATGAACGATGATCAGGGTGCCATCGCCAGCCATCATACAGCGCTCTATACCAATCCGGCAGATCCGTATTATAATGACGGTTTTTCAGTGGATGACAGCGTAAACTATCTGTTAGAAGAAGGTGCTGATCCGGGGAAGCTGGTTGTGGGATATGGCTTACATATCAGAGGATGGGAACATGTTGACAATGACGGCGCTGCTGTGGATGGTTACGGCAATCCGCTTCCCGGATTATTCGGAACGATTCATCTGGTGCCCCTTTTTCCGCCTAGACCCGCAATGGAAGAGTTCTACGGCGATCTTGGTCAGTTATATGCCAGATATCCCGGACTACAATATTATTGGGATGATATGGCAAAAGCTCCTTACTTATACAGTGCGGCCGAGAATGTGTTTTTTACCTTTGATGATGTTGATTCCGTCACCGAAAAGGCAGAATACATCAAAGCAAACAATCTGGGGGGAGCCAACAGCTGGATGCAGTCAAAGAATAAGGAATCGGTGTCCGTAGGCACAATCCGGGATGAGCTGGCAGCTGTAATGAAGGAAGAGCTGTTTGGCAGTTCCGGTCTTCCCGGTTATCATATCGGCGGCACTGATATCGAAGCCGAAGTCAGCATCATTCCTTTTACCCAGAATCATCAGAACTTCTATAACATTACCATCAGTAATCCGGCGACGACAGATGAAACTGACCATGTCTTGGAGATTGCCGAATTCCATCTGGAGACAATAAAACTTCCTACACTATATATCCGTACAGTCAGTAATGCGACTTTTTCACCCGTGGGCAATAGCAGCATCACGGTAAGCAACCAAAACGGATATGGCGTGGTGAATCTTGCGACAGGCTATGGCAGCCGCTTTATTTTTCAGAGCGGGTCACTGAGCTTTCAAGTAAAGACAAGCGGCCCGGCTGATATAGCGGATATCGTCGGCATGGAGATCACACAAAGGATAGCTTCCGACGGCCCGGAAATCAGCCGGCAGACTATATTGGAAAATATGGAACCGACGATAACCGGGGCGGATAATGTAATGATTGGGCTAGGTACGGCTTTTCATCCGCTTCAGGGCGTGACGGCAACGGATCAGGAGGACGGCGCGCCCCCGCTTTTGATGCGCCAGCTCTGGGAGTGCGGTCCGGATCGTTTCGAGCCAGGCATCGCCGATTTCCACCGGCAGTAGATCAGGTTCGGGCAAATAGCGGTAGTCCTAGGCGTTTTCCTTGGAGCGCATACCGAAGGACTCCCCCAGGTCGTCGTTCCAGCGCCGGGTTTCCTAGATGATTTCCCCGCCTTGCGCTAGGATGCCGATGGATTTTGTCTGGCCGTCGGTTTCGATCTCCATATGGCCGTCACGGCAGATCGGAGCGTAGAGCTGAGAGATCTGGTAAGCCTTGGGCAGATCGGGGTAAAAATAGTTTTTACGGTCAAATTTACTGTATTTCGTAATCGAGCAGTCGAGCGCAAGTCCCAGCTTGACGGCATATTCGACGACGGCGCGGTTCAGCTTCGGGAGAGCTCCCGGCATGCCCGAACAGACAGGGCAGACCTGGATATTGACCGCGCCGCCGAATGTGGTGGTACAGCCGCAGAACAGCTTCGACTTGGTGGACAGCTCGGCGTGTACTTCCAAGCCCAATATTACTATATAACCTTTCTGTTTTAGTTTTTTGCTATTCATTTTATTATGTAAATGATATAATAGTAATATTGAATCTACGCATGCATTTATTTTAAAAGGAATCAATGGAATGAACCATGTTTATAAAGATATTTTCAGAGCAATTCATGAAAAAAAGTGGCTGAGTATCGAATATCACAATAGCAAGGGTTATCTTACCAAATACTGGATCGGGATCAAGGATATCAACTGTTTGAAACGAACCTTGACTGTCGAAGGCCTTCATGTCATGGAGTTAAGGACCCAGGAATTAACTCTTTATTTAGACTCCATCGAGGCTTCGGAGGTGATAGACGGCTCCTATTTTGAAACACCCGATAGCCTATCGGAAGATATCAAGCTGAATCCGGAAAAATATCAAGACATCTTTGTCAATATTGCCAACTTAAAAGTGTTGAACTATTTAATGCATTGCAACAGGCTAGATTCGACACCGTATAAAAGCGACTATGCATTGATTGAAAAATTGGACGGAGATTGCCTTACCGATGGTTCTTATCCTCTGGACGATGAGCAGTTCCGTGAAATTGTAAGCAGTTTTCAGATCAATGCCAAGAACAACCCGGCTAAAAAGAAATTCAAGCAAATCGGCCTCAATCTACTGAGTATAAATACGAAAAAGGGTCTATATGTTCTGGCATACCGCAAACTTAATCTGGATGTCAAAAAAAGGAGCTTAAGACCGGAGCAAGAACTGACGATCTGTAAAGAATTTACGATTGACGGAACGAAACAAAGCATCAGAAAGTTTCTAGATGCGGATGATTTTTACTTACTAAAAGATTTTATCATGAATAAAGAAGAAATCAAGAACAGAATTACCGAAACCAACAGGGGGATTTACGTTGTAGACGACATGCCCTATATCATTGCTGTTGAAAGAGAGATTCCCCTTGATCTACATGCAGAATATAAGGCAATTGTAAAAATGTTCGAGTCAGACAAGGTAGAAATACCGATTGGTGCATTCTTTGGCAATCTAATCAAACCGCCGGCACGCAAGAAAATTTCCCCTATCGTTATTCTGAACAACCGAATCAATCTGGACCAGCTACTAGCTATCTATAACGCCACCCGATATCCGCTGACTTACGTGCAAGGACCGCCGGGAACAGGAAAAACCAATACGATTATTAATGCCATGATTACGGCATATTTTAACGAGCGTACCGTACTATTTGCATCCTATAATAATCACCCGATCGACAGCGTCTGCGGCATCCTGCAAAACATCAAGTACAAGGGCAGGACGATTCCCTTTCCGGCGATCAGGCTAGGCAACAATGAGGTTCTGGAAGAAACGCTGGATTCCATCAAAACCCTGTATGAAATCATGAAGGATGTAAAGATCTATGACCAGACGCTGGAAAGAAATAAAGACGATAAGATACTCAAGGTGAAAAAGCTGACAGGATTACTGGAGAAATATGAAGAGAAGCTTCATCTTGAGGAACAGCGGGAAGCGATTCATAAGCTACTTGACAAGAATCACCACTTGACCTTCCAAGCGGATTTACACGGTACCCAGCTGGCTGAAGTCAACCATAAGCTACATGAAATCGGCGAAATAGCCGACCAGGAAGCGATGACACTGATTGAAGGGGATGAGGAAGAGTTTAGAAAATACCTGTACTATACTTCGGCAAAGCATATAAAGCGCTTGTCCACCCCGCAAAATGAAGAACTGCTAAAAATTATATATATGAAAGACAAAGAGCAGCGGACCGATGAATTTAACAAACATCTGAGCAAGAGTGAAAACCTTAAGAAATTCATGAAAGTTTTCCCCATTATTGCTACGACCTGTATATCAGCTCACAAGCTGGGTGAGCCAGGGACACATTTTGATATGGTCATTATTGATGAAGCCAGTCAGGGAAATACCGCTGTTTCGCTGGTACCGTTGGCAGAGTAGTTTTTCTTTGCGTTTGCATAGGTCAGGGAAATACCGCTGTTTCGCTGGTACCGATTATCCGGGGCAAAAGCCTGATGCTGGTCGGCGATCCCCAACAACTTCGACCGGTCATCTTGTTAGATGAAAAGGATAATACCGTACTGAGGAAGAATTACTCCATCCCAGATGAATACGATTATATACAGAACTCCGTCTATAAGGCTTTTTTGGCTTGCGATTCCGTCAGTGTGGAAATCCTGTTGAAACATCATTACCGCTGCCATAAGAAAATCATTAATTTTAACAACAAAAAATACTATAACAACAAATTAATCATCCAGAACAAAAGCAGCGAACAGCAGCCACTGTCCTATGTCAATGTGGAAAATAATGCTACATACATAAAGAATACTGCTCCCAATGAGGCAAGACATATCATTGAATACGCCAAGCTTAATCCAGATAAAAAAATAGGAGTCATTACCCCGTTTACCAATCAAAAAGACTGTATCAAGGAAATGCTCAAGGAAAACGGATTAAGCAACATAACCTGCGGTACTGTCCATGCCTTTCAAGGTGACGAAAAAGATGTGATCCTATTCTCAATGGCCCTGACGGATAAAACCGGAGTAAAAACCTACGACTGGCTCAAAAATAATAACGAATTAATAAATGTCGCCACTTCAAGGGCAAAAGACAAACTGGTCCTGCTTTATAGCGAAAAAAACCTTGAAAGATTACATGCGGCGGCACCAAACGAATCCGATGACGTCTATGAACTGGTACAGTATGTAAAAAGTAACGGGAGCATCGAAGTGAGCACAAAGGTAGCGGAATCCCGTGCTCTGGGCGTAAAGCCATACAGCACCGAAGTGGAAGAGGCCTTTCTGACCAACTTAAATCATGCCCTCGGCAATGTTTTAAATACAAACCGCAAATGTATTGTTCAAAGGGAGGTTCCTATTGCCCATGTATTTACGGAAAATATCAGACATCTGGATTTGTTTTATACCGGCCGTTTTGATTTTGTCGTATATGAGCGATATTATGCCCGAAATGACATCCCCATATTAGCGATTGAGCTGGATGGAAAAGAACATTTTGAAAATATCGTGGTCAAAGAACGCGATCGCAAGAAAAATGAAATATGCAGACAGCATGGCTTTGAACTAATCCGCGTAGAAAATGCTTACGCCCGGCGGTATCATTTTATTAAAGAAATACTGATTAGATATTTTAAGGATGTCAGATAGGGGATTACTTGAAGATTTGATTATTAAGAGATGTAAGAAATAAAGGATGGAGGTAGGAGAATGATAATCGAACAAATCACAAAGATGGAAGAAAACCAGACTTTTGACAGAAAAAGTATAATGATTGAACCTAAGGTGTTAGCAAAGTCACTTATCGCATTTGCCAATGCTGATGGTGGAATGATAGCTATTGGAATTACAGATAAAACACGCAGGATAGAAGGTATTGATTTTGAAACTAAAAACTTAAATGAACTTTTGAGAGTTCCATTTGATTTCTGCAATCCAACAATTAGTGTGAGAATTGAGAGAGTGCCTTGTATAGATGAAAAGGGTAGGGATAATCATGTACTTATAATGCACATAGATCCAAGTCCTCAAGTCCACGCAAACCAATTGGATGAAGTATATCTACGCGTAGGAGATAAATCCAAGTTACAGACCTTCGAGGAAAGACTCCAGCTCAATTACGACAAAGGCGAACGGTATTTTGAAGACAAGATAGTTTCCGATGCGGGCATAGATGATATTGAAATGGATTTTGTGAAGCAATATACAGATAAAATCGGGTATGGAAAAAGTCCATTGGAATATCTAAAAGAAAATAAAGGTTTTGGAAAAGAGAAAGAAGGAAATATACAGGTGAGTTCGGCAGCAATTCTTCTGTTTGGTAAGAATCCTCAAAAATTTTTTCCACGTGCTAGAATTCGCTTCATACGATATGAAGGAACGGAAGAAAAATTTGGTACTGCAATGAATGTAATCAAAGATGTGATATTTGAAGGCACACTCTTGAATATGATAAATGAATCAATATCCTATCTAGATACACAGGTAAAAGAAAGGACTTATTTGGGCTCTAGCGGAACATTTGTAACAGATGAAGAATATCCTAAATTTGTGAGACAAGAGTTAATTGTCAATGCAGTTACCCACCGGGCATATAGTATATCGGGAACCGATATACAGATAAAAATGTTTGATGATCACATCATAGTTGAGAGTCCGGGTAAACTGCCCGGATTAGTACATGCCGATAATATTCGTTTTACACATTTCTCGCGGAATCCGAAAATAGCTGAGTTCTTAAAAGTGTATGATTTTGTAAAAGAATATGGGGAAGGCGTTAATCGTATGTGTAATGAACTAGAAGCAGTTGGATTGAAAGCGCCAGTTTATTATACAAATGCATTTATCTTGCAAGCTGTCATTTATAATAACAATAATAGAAATCAGGCTTTTCAATCGGAAAATCAGGCTATTGTAAATGAAAAGCCGGATTATGATGTTGCAAAGCTGCCTATTGAAAAGGTAAAGCAAGCTATTTCTGAAAGGCACTACATAGAGCGTACCGAGCAAAACATCATGAGTATTTACAATAGTATTGAAACTAACCAGATTTTTGGAGCACCAGAGATAGCAACTATTTTGAACTGTTCGGTATCGGCATCAAAAGAATTTATGAAAAAACTTCGCGAAATGGACATTGTAACAGAAGAAAAGGGAAAAGGAAAAGGAAAATATCGATTTAAGCATAGTAGCGAAATTGCGTAGAGCGACAGGTGGAATTCAGTCTTGCAAACTACAAGCAGAGAAGCCGCTGCTTTGTCCATGTTTTTTATGGCGGCGTCCAACCGGCCACATCCCATTTAAACCAGGCATACAATTCTGATTCTTAAAGCGTCGCACAAACCGCCGGCCGCACCGCGATCCCGTTATCAGCCAGATATTCTTTCAGCCGGCTGACCGAATAGTTGTGATCCATGCGGGGCGAGTACAGCATGCTGCTGGTAATCGCTGCCTGGGCCTGTGTTTCGGTAAACAGGGCCTTCAGATGTGCCGGTGCCCCCGCGCCGCCGGAAGCGATGAGCGGAACCGAGACGGCGGCTTCCGCTAGTTTCATCAGTTCAATATCATAACCGGAGAGCGTACCGTCTTGGTCGATGCTATTTAAACAGATTTCTCCCGCCCCCAGTTCCTGCCCGCGTCTAATCCATTCGATGGCATCCATGCCAGTCGCCAGTCTGGCGCCGTCGATATAGACCTCATATCCGCTCGGCATTGTATTGGTCCGTTTGACCTGGGTAGACAGCACTACACATTGCGAGCCAAAGGCTTTCGCCCCGTCGTTGATGATCTGCGGATTCCGGACTGCCATGGAGTCCACGCTGATTTTTTCGGCTCCGGCTTTCAGAGCTTCATACATGGAATCCAAATCCTTAATCCCCCCGCCTACGGTAAAAGGAATAAAAACAGAGCGGGCAACTTTTTTGACCGTCTCAATGTCGATAGGGCGCTTTTCAGCGCTGGCCGTAACATCATAGAAGATCAGTTCGTCGATTTCAGCTTCATACATCGAGACCGCCAGTTCTTCAGCGGGTGCGACGTCAATATTATCTTGAAACCGAACCGCTTTAGTCACCCTTCCGTGGATAATATCAAAGCAGGCAATTAATCTTTTAGTTAACATGAGCAATTCTCCTTTCGGATCTTTGGAATCTTTAGCTAAGAATATTTATAAATCCAAAAAATTTCTTAACAACGAAAGCCCCGCCTCACCGCTCTTTTCGGCATGAAACTGGGTGCCATATATATTATCATGACAGACGGCTGCCGCAAACAACCCACCGTAGTCCGCCTGACCCCACAGATCAGTCTGGTCGCCCGGTACCGCATAATAAGAGTTAACAAAATAAAAATACTCATCCGTCACCGGGCAAGGCGGCGGCGTGACAAAGTGAACCTGATTCCACCCCATTTGCGGCACCCGGACTCGGCCGGCATCGAATCTGACCACCCGACCCGGCAGCCAACCCAGACAGTCCGTATTTTCCTCCTCACTATATTCAAACAAAATCTGCATACCGACACAGATCCCCAGAAAAAATACTTTTCTAGACATCACAGCCTCTTCCAGTGCGACAATCATCCCCATTTCACGGAGCGATTCCATCGTGGCCTTGGCGCTGCCCACACCCGGCAGGATAATATGGGTGGCATTACCCAGATCCTGTGGCCGGCGGGCAAAATCGGCTTTACGCCCAAGCCTTTCAAGGGCATGCATAACACTAGGCGCATTCCCAGCTTTATAATCAATAATCTTAATCATAAAAACCTCCTCATTGCAATCTATTAAATGTCCAGTAGAGATACCGAATCGTCAGATTGATCAGGCAGCCATTTGCCGTCAGTTTTCATAAGTCTTTAAGATCCCTTCCGCAATAGCTCTTTTGGTAGTACGCATATCCATTGCCTGTTTTTCGATATAACGGTGCGCCTCGTTCTCACTCATATTCATATAGGATATCAGGATATATTTGGCGCGGTCTACAATGCGGATATCCTCAATCTTTTGTTTCAGTTGGGTATTTTCCGCCTGTACTTTTTTAATCCGGTTCCGTGCCGACCTAGCTAGGGCGAGAGCCGACCAAAAGACCGCTTTGTTGATCGGTTTGGAAACAGTCAGGACACCGTCCCCCTCGCAAACAGCGGTCATGGCTTCATAAAACTCACTTTTCACGAGTAGGATAACCTGTGAAATCCCTTTAGAAGCAATGGTTCGTGAAAGACTTTCGCCGGATTCGTCGCGCAGCGGTGCGTTGATGATGACCAGATCGAAATCCTGTTCCAACAGCAGCCGTCTAGCCTCGCCGCCGGAGCGGATGACGGTGATCTGATAGATAGAAGAGGAGCTCAAAATATCGGAAATAAGGTCACTGCCTTTTTCCGAGCTTGCTATGAGCAAAACGCTTTCCATCGAATCACCGCCTTTCCGGTATATTTATAAATCGGTTTCCGTTATAAATCCGGGCGCATCTAGATGATGCCAAAATATCTTTTCCGGTAGAACTCCGCTTTATTGTTCACCGCCGCAAAGTCGGCGGCTTCTTTTTTCTTGCTGGCGAGGTATTTTGTCAGTAGTTCATCGCCGACGACATTTTGCACAAAGCTGCTGTGTTCTGCCAGCCGGATCGCTTCCTCCATATTCGGGGGCAGCGGCGTCAGTGTCCTAAGCACGGCCTCATCGGCGGTATACAAGTCTTCATCCAGTGCCGGAGGCAGGGTCATGCCGCTTTCTATCCCGGCGGTTCCGGCAGCGATAATCAGCGCAAAAGCAAGGTAAGGATTCATCGCCGGATCGGGGGAACGCAGTTCCATCCGGACTTTTTCGCCGGTAGCGGCCGGGATGCGGATGAGCTGCGAACGGTTCTGATGGGACCAGGAGACATAGCTAGGGGCTTCAAACTTGCCGAGCCGTTCATAGGAATTGGTGAGCGGATTCAAGAATATCGTTATCTCCGGTATTTTCGCCAGGATGCCGGCGATAAAACTCTCGGCAATGTCCGAATGTCCTTCTGCCGTATTCTTGAAGATATTCAGGCCGTTTTTGGTCAGGGACAGATTGACATGCATGCCGCTGCCCGGACAATCCGCGATGGGCTTGGGCATAAAGGAGGCAAAGCAGCCGTTGCGGGCGGCAATCTCCCGGACGACAGTCTTAAGCGTCTGCAGATTGTCGGCACCGGTCAGGGCATCGCCAAAACGAAAATCAATTTCATTTTGTCCCGGTCCCTGTTCATGGTGTGAGGTTTCCGGCTTAATACCCATTTCTTCCAAGGTTAGGCAGATTTCCCGGCGGATGTCGCCGCCGCGGTCAAGCGGCAGGATGTCCAGATAGCCGCCATGATCTAACGGGTTGTCGGTCGGATCCCCGTTCTCATCGGTCTTAAAGAGGAAAAATTCACATTCCGGCCCGATCTTGCAGACATAACCCAGTTTATCGCAGCGGGCGGCGGTCTGCTTCAGAATGTTGCGGCTGTCATGGGTATAGAATGATCCGTCGGGGTTTTTAATATCGCAGTAAAAGCGGACGATCCGACCCGGCCCCGGTCGCCAGGGGAGCACCATCAGCGTAGCGGGATCCGGGAACAGGAGCAGATCGGACTGTTTGACGTCTTTAAATCCGTGGACGGCATGGGCATCAAACGACACGCCGTTTTCAAAGGCCGATTCCAGTTCGTCCGCCATGATCGAGATGCTTTTTTGCGTCCCGAATAGATCACAAAAGTTGAGCCGGATAAACTTGACATCGTTTTCCTTGACAAATTCCAATACTTCGTTGGCAGTATTGTTCATGGCTATTTTCCTCCGTTACTGATCTTACATTATTTACTTAAGTTACGCCGTAGTTCTTCTACACAGTTATGGGAACTTCGGTACCTAACAGCTTGTGGTTGGCGTCGATGATCTTCTTGACCTCAGCTAAAAATTCTTCGGTCTGTTCCAATGCCCTTCCGGTAAAGTGCTCGGCCTCCAGTAAGCCGTTGATCTCATCGGCACAGATGCGGAACGCGCTGTCCTTTATAATACGGGATATCAGATCGTTTTCCCCGCCGTGTAGTTTGATCTTAGTCGCAGCATCAACCGCGTGCAGTCTTATCCTTTCATGGAGAACCTGCCGGTCGCCGCCCTTTTTGACGCAATGCATCAGGATGTTTTCCGTCGCCATAAACGGCAGTTCCGCTTCCAGATGCTTCCGGATGACATTCGGGTAGACAGTCATGCCGTCTGCGATGTTGATTACCAGCGCCAGGATGGCGTCTGCCGCCAGGAAAGCTTCCGGTATTGCGATCCGCCGGTTTGCGGAATCGTCCAGTGTCCGTTCCAGCCACTGGGCCGAGGCCGTCAGTGCCGGATTGAGAGCATCGACCGTCACATAGCGGGCCAAGGAAGCGATGCGTTCGCTTCGCATGGGATTGCGTTTATAGGCCATAGCGCTTGACCCGACCTGACCGCTCTCAAAAGGTTCGTCGATTTCTTTCATATGCGCAAGCAGCCGGATGTCATTGGAGAATTTATAGGCACTCTGGGCAATGCCTGATAGTACCGCCGATATATAGTAATCGACTTTCCGGGAATAGGTCTGGCCGCTGACGGAATAAGTCCTGTCAAATCCCATCTTGGCGGCTATTTTCCGTTCCAGTTCCTTTACCTTTTCATGGTCGCCGTCAAACAGGGCGAGGAAGCTTGCTCCGGTGCCGGTTGTTCCCTTGCATCCGAGAAGTTTTATGTTGTTCAGGGTAGAGTCAAGCTGTTCAAGGTCAAACAACAGATCCTGGATCCATAAGGTCGCCCGTTTGCCCACCGTGGTCGGCTGCGCCGCTTGGAAATGAGTATAGGCAAGGCAGGGCAGGGCTTTGTGCTGTTCAGCAAATTCATACAGTTTTGCGACGGCGTTAACCAACAGTTTCCGGATTAGCAGCAAGGCCCGGTGCTGTAAAATAAGATCGGTGTTGTCACCCACATAGCAGGAGGTCGCTCCAAGGTGAATAATCGGCTTTGCTAAGGGGCATTGGTCGCCGTAAGCGCGGACATGAGCCATGACATCATGCCGGGTTTCCCGTTCATACATCGAGGCCATTTCATAATCAATATCGGTCACATGCGCTTTCATTTCGCTTATCTGTTCCTCGCTGATATCTAGGCCTAGTTCCTTTTGGCTTTCCGCCAAGGCGATCCACAGCCGTCGCCAAGTGGAGAATTTGCTGTCGTCCGAAAAATAAGCCTGCATCTTTTGGCTGGCATATCGTTTGCACAAGGGATTTTCATATTGGTTGGTCATTTATGAGTCTCCTTAAACATTCATGATAGATATCCGCTGTCTTCTCATAGATTGCATCCGGCACATCATCAAACGCCATCTTGGCGTTCGGCGTCCTGTCGTTTACTTTGTGATTTAAGAGCCAGTCCCGCAGCAGCTGCTTATCGTAGCTTTTCGGCGAGACACCGATTTCATAATCGGCAAGGCTCCAGAAACGGCTTGAATCCGGCGTGCCGATTTCGTCGGCGAGGACAAGGTTTTGCTCCTGATCGAGGCCAAACTCGAACTTGGTATCCGCGATGATAATACCTTTGGCATACGCGTTATTATAACATATTTTGTAAAGCTTTAAGCTGATTTCCCATATTTTTTCTGTCACTTCTTGGCCGATGGCATCCCCGACAGCTTTGAAGGAAACATATTCATCATGGCCTTGGTGAGCTTTGGTAGACGGAGTGAACAGCGGAGCGGCCAGCTTTTCCGCCAATTGATATTCCCCGTCGATGCTATGGCCGCAGAAACTGCGGGTACTTAGGTATGACTCCCACATATTGCCGAACATATATCCTCTGACGATGAATTCAAACGGCAGGATATTCAGCTTTTTTACCAGAACAGCCCGGCCTTCCAGCTCTACCTTCTGAAAATAAGCAGGCATGTCGCCAAGGTCGTCCGAGAGGATATGGTTCGGAACGATATCTTTGGTAAGGTCAAACCATAACATAGAAACCGCGTTTAATATTTTTCCCTTACCCGGCACCGGCTTCGGCAGGATGACGTCAAAAGCCGAAATCCGGTCGGTGGTAACGATGACCAGTTGATCGTCCGACACCTCATATACCTCGCGGACCTTTCCGCTGATTACTTTTTTCATAGCTTACCTCCTGACTGATCTTCACATTAAGCTCCTGCATGCCTGATCCCCAAAATATCCAGTTCTTTTTCGGTTTAAGCGTTTGACCAGTTCCGGTATCTGTGTCGCGATGCCCCAGTTGCATGTCGGCACCGCTCCTGGCGATGCCCAGACCGTTGGAACGGTCGTGCATGACGGCGATGGACCGGATGATCGCCTCGCCGCTCATTGACTGGCCTGATCTGTCGATGATTCCCGCCACAGCGCAGCCTGACGGTATCCTGATTTGTCCTTCCCTTTGCATGATATCCTCACATCCTGTCACATATAAAAAGACGCTCATCACATGATGCCCCGCGAGGGTAGCCGCCAATCGTCTGACCGATTCATGGCTTTTACATCATCTGATGAACGCCTTTGTTCAACACAGCTAAATAATATAACAAAATTTATTTGGTGTCAATGTGTTTTTGGAACGATTGTAACATCGCCATATTAGCCGGGCTTTCTTCCAGAGCCTGCGCCATATCTGGGTATACCATGACGTACGGCTTGTCCTCCACAATGGTGAGGGAAACATAGCTTTGATTGAGCCTGATCCGCTCATTAGTTAGTTCGGCATATTGCTTCAAACCGTTGTGAATGAGCCGATTGCGCAGATTATTTTAGTAGGAGCATTAGTTTGCCCCCCCCTTTATATACTAACCACCCCCGGTTTGTCATGGTGCATGGTGGCGAACGAAACAGGGTGCGACGCTGCAATATAATAAATCTCTATCATGCACCCGTACACGATTACCGTTATCAATATCGCCATGATTTTCATGCAAAGGCCCGATTACATTGTTTCAACCGTCAAAACTAGTAATTGGGAGATTTCCATAGCTTTTGATTTCATAGGGTTACTATTTTTCTCTTTATTTTCTTATGCCAGCGCGGCTAATAGCTGAAAGCTATTTCGAAGCCACTTACATGATTGCAAATAATGTCATATAAACAAATAAACTGTTATATTCTGTTTAATTATAATGTTATCAATAATATTTTGTTTCATTATTAAAATTTCAATTTTATAAATATACTAATAACTAGCGTATTATTTACATTATGTGGAAGTTTTTATATTGACATAAAACAATATTAATGTTATCGTCTAAATATACAATAAGTTACAATCTATTAACATATAAGTGATATGTAAATATATTAATTAAAATCATTATCACTTTGTTGATTTTTAAATTATAGAAAATTGAGGAGTCAAATGCAGTCATATATTGATAACAAAATTTAGAAAATGTGCGAATACATATAGTAATATATCGTTAAGAGAATACCAGTGGGGTTATTGAAATGTTTATGTTGTGGGGTTTGGGAAGTTTACTTAACTATTACTATATAATGTGAGGAGGTGTACCTAAAATATTAATTTATTGTAACTAATTAACAATTCATTCAAAAAGGAGAAAAATGAAAGAAAGATTAAAAAATATATTAAGTAAGATTCTGATTCCGGTAACTATGACATTTTGCTTCTTCCTTACCATGCCCCAAATGGCATATGGCGCGGAACAGCCCACAGCAATAGATCAAGTTACAGATGCAATGGGTGGTATTAGTACTGAACCAGTTGAAATAGTTGATGAAAATGGTAATATTATGGGTATTTTCACTCCTTTTTCAGCAACTAATCCTCCTCCACGAATGACCAGATACACTGCTAATATTAACTGGACTCTTGAGTCTTGGGAAATGGCTGCCGGAGGAAGTCAATTCGGTCTTACTACATCATCAAAAGTAAGCTTGAATATTTCTTTCCCCTCAGGTGCTAATAGCGGCTTTGGTTTATATGATAGAGATAGTGAAACGTATGGTTGGGCTAAATGGACATCAGACGGATATATTGGAGGTACCATTACCCCGTCATATAGTGGCCAATTTAGCATAGCCATATGTAATAACACCCAAAATAAAGTTACATATACTGGATCGTTTACGGTGTAAAGTATGAAAAAAAAATTACTTGCTATAATTGCAATGGTATTGGTTGTACTAACACCCTTAATGTATGTTTATATGCAGACTTTAGCAGACTCAGAAATTGTACCAAATGAAGGAATAACAGTGAATGAAGAAAGCTTGAGATTAATTGAAAAGGAAACAGTACATGGATATGATGAATCTTCCAAAGAAAATGAGCCTGCAATGATAGAAGATGTTTTACCAGAAGAAAAGATAAGTGTGCAACACACAGAATATAATGAAAGTAATGAAGTGGTACATGGGTACTCTGATGATGAAGCAGTAGAAGATTAAAAATTTAATTGCAAGTACATAATCATTTATTTAACAATATCTTTTAAATAATGTAATATCAATAGGGACACAGCAGGCTTAAAAGTGCTGTGTTCCTATTGTGTTATTTTACTTTTCGTTTACTTACATACTCAAACTTCGCACATAATTTTGTCTATGCACCGTGAAAATTAGATGACCGCTTAAGCCAGCCATCTGACAGCAAAGATGATCATGGGGGATTATATATTTCTTGTTTGTCAGAATAAAATATGCTACGATATATTTAACAAATGATTTATTAAAGCGAGGTGCGCAATATGAATAATATATCAAAAGCAAATAACATTGTTGAACTTTCATACACAGATCCAATTTTAACAACTTGGGCTGCAAATACTTTTCTTTTATCAACCATATTAACAAAAAGCACGGCTTTAGACTGGGTATATAATAATTTTCTGCAGATCAAAGGATTCAAGGGACATAATAAGAATGGAAAGTTAATGGCAGGATTTACTTTTGTGCCGGAAATGTTTCCAAACTCCGCTCATTTTATCGGCAATATCTGGGATCTGTGTCCGTTTATTGAACGATATTTTATCGGTAGGGACATAGCACTTTTAAACTATGATAATATTACCGATTTTCTGGTGAAGATGTTAAATATGGGATACTATACCTATTTATATCTGGAGCAAAATCTGATTCGGAAAGAGGATGCCGTACATAGCTGCTTAATCTATGGTTACGAAAAGGCAGATAATTTTTTAATGCTTGACCACCTGGATTATGGAAAATTTACTAGTAGAAAATATAGCTTTGAAGTTATCAATGAGTCCTTTATACGTGCAGACGATTATGAAACTGACGATATGATCGAAGCAATGGAATTAGGTGTAATTAATCTATTTAGGATGAAGGACTATGATTTTAAGTTCGATATAGGGCTTTTCAGGTACCTGCTGGAAAAATATCTTGGTTCTTCCCGGGAACCGGTCTACATGCGGGAAATTATCTGGAAAAATGATTCAGCTTTATTTGGAATTAGCAGTTATGAGGTTTTAATGGAATATTTATCGGCATTGGAGATGGAAGCCGCTGTCCCGGATTTTAAAATTTTCACTTTTATGTATGATCATAAAAGAGTATTAAGTTTATCCGCCGAGTATTTGATGAATCATAAATATCTACCCGATGATTTGCTTATCAGAACTGATTTGCAAAAGAATGCAGAGCAGTCCAAGCTTGCTCTTTACAAGTATATTAAGTATGAATTTATAAGAGATAACGAATTAATTAAGAATATAGCAGCCATTTATGAAAATATACGAGATACTGAAATAGCATCCTTGCGTCGCATATTAAATTATCTGTCATAAAATAGTAATCATTCTTATTTTGTACTTTTCTTTATAAATCATCTGTGCTACAATGTCTGCATAAGGTTACATCACCGATGTACATTAATTGTGCGCATGCGGACGCACATAAATATTCCGTAAATAAAACATCAAAGGAGTAAGGCATGAAAAGTTTTACCACGTTGGATTTGCAGTACGCACACCGGTTTTATGGGTTTCAGGGCGAAGCCCAGTATCTGCATGGTCATACGGGCATATTGACGATTGAAGTTGAGGATAGCGTCAACGATGGCGTCAATATGGTATTTCCCTGCAATGAGATCAAGAAAACAGCCTGGGAGGTCTTGCAGAATTTTGACCATGCGCTGGTGCTGAGGGAAGATGACCCGCTGCTTCCGGCAGTTCTGGGAGTTTATGAAGCCCAAGGGATTAAGGACGGAACACCGGTCAACAAACAAAAGGGTCCTGCCTTTAAGTCGGAACTAGCGACAGCATACCCAGAATGTCGCCTTGTCGTTACGAAAGAAACCATGACAGTCGAAGGCATGATTAAGATAGTCTACGACCTCTTGAAAGATAAGCTGAACATTGTGAAACTAACCTTTACCAGCGGCGTCAACGGCGCCAGCCAAGAATACGGCAGTGAAACAGTTAAGGAAAAAGACCGTTGCCCGCTATGTGGCATACAGTTGAATGAAAACGGCGTATGCCCCAAATGTGGTTACAAAAAATAGTCCAGTTGACATTCTTTCCTTTCTGGTTATACTTGTTAGTAAGATAGCATAAGGAGGAACCGCAGAAAATGAAAGGAATCATTTTTGATCTGGATGGGGTTATTGTCAGCACAGATCAGTATCATTTCCAGGCATGGAAACAGATGGCTGATAATATGGGAATCTATTTCGATGAAGAAATCAATCACCGCTTACGGGGCGTGAGCCGTATGGAGAGCCTAGATATTATCTTGGAAAGATATCAAGGTACTGCTCTGAGCGAGAGCGAGAAGGAACAACGGGCCGCTGAAAAAAATCAGACCTACAAGGAACTGCTGGGAAATATGACGCCCGATGATGTGACGGCAGAAGTCAGGGAGACTTTGCAAGAGCTGAGAAACAGGGGTTATCGGCTGGCAATCGGTTCGTCAAGTAAGAACGCCAAATTTATTCTGGCGAGGATCGGTCTGACGGATGCTTTTGACGCCATATCCGACGGGGAAAATATAAGCAATTCCAAGCCGGATCCGGAAGTGTTCGTCAAAGCCGCTGAGTATCTGCAGCTTCCGGCAGAGGAATGTGCGGTAGTCGAGGATGCTGAAGCAGGGATCCAGGCGGCATTCCGGGGAGGAATGAAAGCGATAGCCATCGGCAGCATCAGGGAAGCCAAGCTGACGGAGCTGGAATTGGTGACATTCAGCGATTTATTAAGAATATTTCCTTAGAAGTGAACATAAAAGAGGGTGTCCCAAAACTGTGAGTATTCAAGCTCATAAGAAGGGGCACCCTCTTCTTTATGCCCCAAATAGACACTAAGATAAAAGTGGCACGATGATATGCCATTCGATAATGGCAGCGGCAGCAATTGAGGCCATAGTCTGTGTCTTGAGCCTTAATCAAGGATATGACTTGATATTTTTATTCTATAGGAAAGTGCTCCTGCAAGAGTGAATCATTCGGGAAGAACGCTCTGCGTTCTTCCAAGCGAGCTTGCTCGCTTTTTTATGGCGGTTTATGTAGTTTGCGGCGATTTCGTGGTGGTGCATGACTGTACACCAGTTATCGTTGGTTTTTGACTTCTTTCGCTAATGTCGAGCGAATGTTGAGTTTGCATACGGGTAAATATGTAGCTTTCGATATCATTATAAAGGCATAAAACGAAAAAGTCAATACAATCAACATGCTTTATATTGTTTTTTTGTTGATTTCATGTTATTCTTATGTTGTTACTGTTGTTATCGCAATTGCCATTGTGTTGTAATCGTAGTCGCTATTGTGTTGTTATCGTAGTCGCTATTGTGTTGTTATTTGAAATCATCCTATTTTATGTGGAGAATTCCTATGCTTACCTTAGAGCTTGACGTTCATACCCATACTATTTCAAGCGGTCATCATACCGCCGATACGGTTTCAGACTTGCTGAAACAAGCCCAAAAAAAGAAGCTGAAACTATTAGGAATCAGCGAACACGGCCCCGCCATGCCGGGAGCCTGTACGGTTTCTTATTTTAGAAATATCATCCTCGCCCCTCCGATACGGATGGGGATGCGGGTGCTTTATGGTGCCGAGGTAAATATTCTGGATATGAACGGAACACTAGACTTAGATCACGGCATCATGCAGCACTTAGATTACTGTCTGGCCGGACTACATCTTCCCTGCTGCCGGCCGGGTACCCGTCAGGAAAATACGGCTGCTTATATAAAAGCCATGAAAAATCCTCATATCAAAATCATCGCCCATCCCGACGATGGCCGCTTTCCCATAGACTATAACGAATTCGTAACGGCTGCCATGGATCATCAGGTATTGATTGAAATCAATAATGCTTCACTGGCTCCCGACGGCTATCGGTATGAAGCAGAAAAGAATAATCAGATATTGTTAGAGTTATGTGAAAAATACCGCTGTCCGGTAGTTCTTTCCAGCGATAGTCACGGATACCGGCAGGTCGGAGAATTTACCCATGCTTGGGAACTAATTAAAAAAACCGGATTCCCGGAACAGCTTATCATGAACAGTTCGGTGCAGCGGTTTTTAGATTTTATAGGGATTCAGGTTTTACTTCAATAATTATTTATCTCAAACAAAAAACGCTTGACATATATTATCATGTATGATAATATTATCTTATTCGATAATGTTTTGGGGTGATAAGGATGACCAGTAAATTTTTAAGGTACTTAAGCGAGCCGCTGAACGCGAAGCTCATCATAGAAATGAAGGATAGAGGCGAAGCTACAGCCTCACAGCTTATGGAAACATTCCAAGATATACCGCAGGCGACGCTTTACCGCCGTTTACAGAAGATGCTAAAGGATGGCATTCTTAAAGTTGTCGGCGAGAACCAAATCAGAGGTACCTTGGAAAAGGTTTATGCTCTTGATTTTGATATAGCGAAAATAGAGCAAAGACTTGCCAAAGACAATGACGGCGAGATGTATATGCAGCTTGTAACGTACTATATGCTGGGGATTCTGAAGGAGTTCGATGAATATACCTCAAGTGATGGTATAGATCTTGCGAACGACGGCTCAGGCTGTTCCATTGCGCCAATTTATGCGACGCATGAAGAGTTGACAGGTGCGCTCCTCAAAATTGGCGAAATCATTACAGATCTCCAAAGCCACAAACCTGACGGAAAACGCAAATTGCATAATCTGTGCATTATTACAACTCCCCCTAAAAATTAGAAAGGAGAAATCCCTGATGACAAACACTGAGAAAGGAAGAAAGAAAATGGCTATTATTCTGACCATTGTCGGTATCGTAGTTGTGGTAGCCGCAGTATTTTTATTAACGAGTTTGTATATTAACTTACCCACGAAAGGCGACACTATTGCTGAATACAGTAGCCCTAAGCAGGCTCTTCTGGTGATTGATGTTCAAAATGACATTACCAACAGCCAATCCTATAGCGGAACATCGGAATTTGTTGATAATGTGAACCATGCGATCACACTTGCCCAAAAAAGCGGCATGGAAATCTTATATATCAGAAACGAGTATGGTAATAACCCAATTATTTCGTTACTCTCCGGGGGTACGTTCAAAAAAGGCACGGAGGGGGCAGCGTTTGACAGCAGACTGCATGTTGATAATGAAAACATCTTCACAAAGTCAGTTGGCGATAGCTTCTCCGTTTTGGAGTTTGAACAGCATCTCATTGCACATGAGGTTGATACCCTTTATATCGTCGGCGGGGATGCTGCAGCCTGCGTATACAGTACGGCCAAGGGCGGGATAAACCGTAATTATGACGTTACAGTTATCGACGACGCAATTATCACAAGAGATATAATGGGAGATACCGCGATGGAGAAGCTGAGGGAACAATACGCAAAAGATGGCATTCAAACAATTGGTTTGAATAATTTTATAACAATAGATACACCAAAGAATGGTAGTTCTGAAAGACAAGGGTAACAGTTATTTTGACCACGACAGCGCGTACATTTCTACAGGTTAACACATATCACCCCCTCAACCCCTTCCTTCGATATATAAATATAAAAAGAATCAATAATACAAGTATGTTAATGCCATTAACAGCAAGCGCTTTTGTGAAGTTGGCGGAATAGTCATTGACGATTACGTTCAACTGCTGCGTATACAGGACACTTGCCATTTTCTCAACCGTGCCGTTGAAGCTTGCGATCATGGGAGTAAAGCCGAGAATCATAGCGACAGGCGTCGCGATGGCAGTTGCCATCTGCTGGTTCTTGGCCAGTATTCCGATGACAGCCCCTAATATGATAGAAGCGACAATACCGGTTACCATGACTGCTAAAAACTTCACAAGCTCCAAACCCGTAAAAACCCCGATTAATCCGAACACAGCCGATACCGTAATCCCTGCCAACAAAATAAATCCGCCCGCACCCAGCAGATATTCCTGTGGCTTCACTCCCGCCATTACCAGCATGCGGAGGCTTTTGCGTTCCACATCCTCGGCTATGATGCCCGACATAGACAGAATCAGAGCCATCCCGGCAAATATGGCCGCCATCATGGTCACAAATATATTGCTCGGGATATCCGGATTGGACTTTGCAATAAGTTCTGTCATTATGAAAGCCACCGCTGGATAGATAATAAACTGAACTAATATCATCGGATTTTTAAGCATATCCTTTGCCTGTTTGATAAAAATTGCTTTTACGCTTCTCATCCTAATTCCACCCCCGTCAGCTTGATAAATACCGATTCCAGATCGGGCACTGTTTTCATGGCATGATGCCGGTCACATATATCTGCCGGAGCACCCTGCTCCACAATACTGCCTTTATGTAGTAGCGCAGCACGGTCACACAGCTTGACGGCCTCATCCATATTGTGTGTTGTCAGAAATATGGTCGCACCGCTATCGCGCATATCCTTTATAAGGCCATGGATACCCCTTGCTGTGCCGGGATCAAGACCGCTTGTCGGTTCATCCAGAAACAATATTTTGGGACTGTGCAGAATCGCCCTTGCCAAAGCCAGCCGCTGCCGCATTCCCCGCGAAAGCTTGTTGACAGGCTTTTTCGCGGCATCCGTAAGGCCGACTCGCTCCAGGGCCTCCAGCGACTTTGTATGGGGAATTGCGTAGATATCTGCAAAGATATTCAAGTTTTCCAGACAGCTCAGCCGCACATACAACCCATCTTCATCCAGTACCAGACCAATTTCAAACGCTGCCGCACCAATGCGATGATTTCCGCCGTCCGCTTCCAGCTGATTGGTAAGGATATTGATAATCGTTGTCTTACCCGCTCCAGACGGCCCTAGCAAACCAAAAATCTCCCGCTCTTTTACCTGAAATGTAACGTCGGACAAAACGGTCTGCTGCCCATAACGTTTCACAATGCTGTTCATTTCTATCATTGTTCCGCCCCTTCCCATGGATTATAGCCCAACTTGGTAAAATACTCGCCGAGCGCCGGCTGCAGAAATGTCTCTATTGTCAACCAGCGCTCGCCCCAGGCCTCATCGCTGACTTCCTTGTTGCCGGCCATTTTCATCAGACCCGACAGCAGACTCATGTCACCGCCGGTAAATGCCATGACCATATCCCACCATTGCTTTGCAATGGCTTGACCTTCTTCACTGTTTGGAGATATTCCGTTCTCTTGCAGTTTTCCTATTTCGCTTATCAGCCGATTCATTGTGTCGATAATCGCTGTTCCGCTTTCTATATCAACGTGGTTATGAAGGTAATCCAACATCTTTTCATCAAAATATTTGATAAAGCCATAAAACTTATTTTTCATCTGTAGGTTCACAACAATAGCGGCATATTTCTTGAAATCCACCGTTTGCATTAGCAGCGTTTCTTCGCGTAGCGTCTCAACTGTTTCCAAAGTTTCCGTTAAGACCGCTATTTGTTCACGGATGGCTTCGGCCTGTTTTGCCAAAATTCCTGCAACCTCTTCTGGCGTTTCAAGGGAAACAAGTCGGTTCTTTATGTCATTTAGCGTGAATCCCAACGACTTCATGGATTGAATCTGATGCAACATGACAACATCCTTATTCGTATAAAGCCTGCGTCCGCCTTCGCTGTTCAACGACGGAGAAAGCAGATTCTCTCTATCGTAATACTGGAGTGTCCGAACGGTGGTATTCATCTTCTTTGCAAGTTCGCCGACAGTCATATATCCTGATGGAATTATTTTTTGCTTATTCATTGATGCAGCCCTCCTGTTATCTGTCACAAGAATTATATCCCATTACCCTACGTCATATACAATACCTTTTTTGAAATATTCTCTTCCTTTATTTCTGTCAATATGACCAAGGGCGCAAACGGCACATAAACGAGGACATATCCAATGATACACAAACTCAATCGGATATGTCCTACATTTATAGGGCCGTTATTACTTTTTTATTATAGCATACGCTTCATACTTTCACAACTATTTTATAAAATATTAATAAATATTCTGATATCAGTATATCTTTCAAAATTGTTTTCACCTTTATATTAACTTATTCTCTTGTTATAGAAATATTAGATGTTGTACAAGGGATCACAAGACATAAATGTACCAATGTGAAATAACACTATTCATGTTGGATCACTTGGATCACCGAAATTCTACCGTAATTGTTTGCGTAATTAAACAAATTGTGTTAAAATATATTTCTAAGCTGATATTTAACATAAAAATACAGCGATTCGTCATAGTAATATAGAAAACTAAGAGTAATAGTCATTATCAGATTATAAGTTTTTTATAATAGATACTACAAATCGTAAATATGTTTATATTTTTTTGTAAATACAACTTCTTATTAAATATGACTTTATGACTTTTAACATACGATATTTTAAAGTTACGTTTCTAAAGCACCAACAAAATAATTTATAAAAACAAAATCACCCTAGGAGGATTAAGAATGACCCCCACACAAACAGATCAAACCCAGTATAGCCGCAAAGGAATCCGGTTAAGAGTCGTCCTATTAGCAGCCGTTATCAGTATTTTCTGCCTGATAATCAGCGTCTTGGCCAGTTATTACATGACTAGCGAAGCGGTCACTGCCGAAACCAGCCGCCGTTTGAAAGTATCAGCAGAACGGCTCAGCGAAGAGATCAACGGCTGGATGCTGATTCAGGCAGAGGATGTGAACAACATTGTAAAGGCACTGGAAATAAATGATTTTACTGATGAGGAAATGCTTCACTACATAACAGAGAAAACTAAGGAAAAGGATTTTGTCTCAGATATTTACATTGGCAAACCCGACAATAGCTTTTTGGACGGCAGTGGCTGGACCCCGGCACCGGAATGGAAATGTACTGAGCGAGGTTGGTATGTGGCGGCATCCGGCAGTGATGAAACCATTTTTACCGAACCGTATTTGGATGCTGTGACCGGACAGATGGTGGTCGGTGTGGCGGCAGCGATCAGAAAGGACGGCAGCTTGATTGGCGTCTTGGGGATGGACATTAACTTAAAGGACTTCGAAGAGATCCTCAATGAAGCTCAGGCCATGGACAGCAACAGCTACGGTTTCTTGGTGGACAACCAGAATAACATTGTCCTGCACCCCAATGAGAATTATCAGCCGACAGCGGACGGTCTGATCAATCTTCAAGACACGGAACTATCCCCCTTGATCCCAGCATTGGGAAGCGAACTCGCGGCAGCGGAAAGCATTAGCATTGATCATGAAATATTTATTGTCTCACCGGTCAAATCACTTAATTGGACGGTAGGGCTGGTTTTTAATCAGGCGGTTATGACCCAATTGCTAAGCCAGCTGATTCTCAATTTCTTAATTGTGGGAGCCGTGCTGTTACTGCTGTCGATTCTAATGGCGGTCTTTTTCGGTAACCGCCTGTCCCGGCCGATTATTGCCGTAACACAATTCATTGATGACACCGCCACTCTGCACTTAACTGCGACGTCGACATATGACCAAATCTGCAGCCGTAAAGATGAGACGGGGGCAATTGCGCGGGCGGTGGTGGCCTTACGCCAAGAATTATCCGGAATCATCACGTTCATACATCAGGAAGCCCAACTGCTGCTCGGCAGTTCTGCCGGCATTAACCATGCCTCTGATGAGATGGCGACCGGCATGAGTTCGGTATCTGCAGCTGTCGGCGAATTGGCTTCCGGTGCAGTCAGGCAATTAGCGGCTACCCGAAGCGGGGCGGAAAGTCTGGACGGGTTGGCGCAGGAAATCGATATTGCTACCCAAAATGCCGAAGCAATGGAAAATCTGTCGGTTAACGCCAATCAGATCAGTAATCAGGGTCTGAAATCCATTGAAGAATTGGCCGGAATCATTGAAGTCAACAATCAGACCTTGGCAAAATTATCTAACAGTGTGGAAACATTGTCGGACAAGTCGGAATTTATCGGTGAAATTACCGATGCTATCAAAAATATTTCTGAACAAACCAATTTATTGGCACTAAACGCGGCGGTTGAAGCTGCCCGGGCCGGTGAAGCAGGCAGAGGATTCGCCATCGTCGCCGATGAAATCGGTAAACTGTCCGATCAGACTGCCACTTCGGTCGGTCAGATCGAAAAAATTATCAATGAAATCAAAAGCGAAATCGGTGTCCTGAAGGCCAAAATGAAGGAAGAAGAGAAAGCAATGAGTGACGCCAATACGGCGACCAACAGTTCTATGGTACAGTTTCAAAGTATTCGGACGACTATTGCGGATACCATTAAGGACATCAAAGTACTGGCTGAAAGCATCCTAAAGGTAAAGATCAGCAAAGATAAGACGATCGAGAGCATGCGGGAAATATCAATCATTGCTACCGAAGCGGACGGTTCGACTAAGGCGGTTGCGGCCGCGATCCATGAGCAGTCGGATTCCATCAAATTTATTACCGACACGGCCGGTGAATTAAAAACCATCGCCGTGAAGCTGGACGAAATAGTCGGGCGTTTTCGTATATAAGACTTAAAAGAATTCTCTGGGACATCTGTAAGAGAGGCTATGCCTGACCGCAAGCGGCGAATATCGCTAACTGGACTCGGTTTTCGAGTTCAGTAGCGGGCCGCTGATCAATAATCAAACAACGACATCTGACCTTTTATTTCCCTGTCCAGTTCTTTCGGTTTTTTACGGAGAATAGATTCTGTCGCCACGTCTTCAAATATCCACTGCTCTACCTCTTCCGGTTCCAATATAAGCGGCATCCGGTCATGGATCTTCACCATGGATTCGTTAGCCTGGGTAGTCAGGATAATAAATCTGTCTTCCTTTTCAAATCTGCTATAAAACCCAGCAAACAATAGAACCTGATTGTTCTTTGACCTAAAAAAGAACTTATCCTTATCCTTGTTCCACTCGTAGAAGCCGGTAGCCGGAATGATACATCGTCTGTGCAAGATGCTTTCCTTGAACATTCGCTTATCCATGACCGACTCCGATCTGGCATTAAAGATTACGCTTTTCTTATCCGGATCAAAGTGCGGGAAGCCCCATCGGTATTCTTCTGCAGCAAGCCTCTTGTTTTTTGCAACGATTACAGGAGCCATTGCCGAAGGATAGACTTCCCGCTCAGCAATGAGCTTATCCTCAGCAATGAGCTTATCATTTACCTGTCTGATAATTTTTTCTATTTCTCTGGCTGTTTCATCATCGACATAATATCTTCCGCACATAATCGCCTCCAGCCATAATAGCCTCCTTAGAATGATTCCCCATCACGCATCAGTCGGAGATTATTAAATCCGGCAAGGCATCCTGTAGTTTTTGCTTTTCCTGTTCGTTGATGCCTTCACAGCCCAATAATTCTAATTCCGTCAGGCTGGTCAGTCCGTGCAGCGGGGATAGGTCAGTAATGTTGTCATTGGGAGATAAATCCAAATATGTCAGGTTGTTCAGGCCGCTAAGCGGCGTCAGGTCAGTGACACCGTTACATTGGCCTAAATCCAATTCTGATAGGCTGGTCAGACCGCTAAGCGGCATCAGGTCAGTGATGATGTCACAGCCCAACAAATCCAAATACGTCAGACTGGTCAGGCTGCTAAGCGGCGTCAGGTCAGTGAGACTGTAACAGTAAGACAAATTCAAATACGACAGGTCACTCAGGACGCTAAGCGGCGTCAGGTCAGTGAGACTGTAACAGCCGGATAAATTCAATTCCGTCAGATTGGTTAAGTCGCTAAGCGGCGTCAGGTCAGTCAGGCTTTCGTGAGAGTCCAAACCCAAACGCGACAGGCCGGTCAGGCTGCTAAGCAGTGTCAGGTCAGCGATGCCGTCACAGAAAGATAAATCCAAATCCGTCAGGCTGGACAGTCCGCTGAGCGGTGTCAGGTCAGTGATGCCGTCACAGAGAGCTAAATCCAAATACGTCAGGCTGGACAGTCCGCTGAGCGGCGACAGGTCAGTTATGCTGTCACAGTCAGACAAATCCAAATACGTCAGGCTGGACAGTCCGCTAAGTGGCGTCAGGTCAGTTATGCTGTCACAGTCAGACAAATCCAAATACGTCAGGTTGGCCAGTCCGCTAAGCGGCGTCAGGTCGGTGATGCCCTCACAGTTCCAAAACTCCAAAGCTGTCAGGCTGGTCATTTTTTCCAATAATAGAAGGTCTTCGTTTGAAATTCCGCTCAATTCCAGTTCCGTTAAATCGGTACGGTATTGTACACCCATGATGGTAATGTCTTCAACGGTTTCTTCTGATGCTGTTGTGTCTTCTGATACTGGTGTAGCTTCTGATACCGGTGTGTCTTCTGATGCTGGTGTATCTTCCGATGCCAGTGTATCTTCTGAGGTCTTGCTTTCTGCCGCTGAAGATGGTGTTTCACCCGTTACAGAATCGGCCTTGGTTCCGCCACAAGCAGTCAACAGTACCAACATCAGTATAATGGCAAGTGATAGTATTTTTTTTCTTTTCATGATTTTTCTCGTCTTTTCTGACGGTAGTGTCAAAAACCACCTATTCTTTATACTCAAATCCTGTTAAAACTTGATTTGCGGTAGTCCTAAAAAAACGAGCAATATCCTCCTTTTTCTGGTATAATGTCAATCACCAAACCATTAATAGTATACCATATAATAATTACAATTCAAGTAACTCATTGATTTCTTGTCAAAGACATTGATTTCTTGTCAAAGACATTGAGGACATATCCGATGATACACATGCTCACCGGATATGTCCTCTGCATTTGTCTTACCTTATCTTTTCTTTGCTGCAGTCAGCTAATCTGCCTGTCCTTCACTGTCTGCCTGCGGTTTTTATTATTATTTGAAGTAACTACGCCTTTTTTCTTGCGCCCGGTTTCTTCTTCCAAGAAATATTCGATGTTTACCCCGAAATAACCGGCCAACACATGTAGTTTGTCAGACTTAGGGCAGCTCCGTCCGGTTTTCCAGTCTGACAGCGTTGACTGGTGGATTCCGGTATCTCTTGAGACCTGGTAAGAAGTTATGTTATGCATAATTAATAAGTCATTGTATTTCGTGTACGAAACAGTCATTCGTGTCTCCCTCTAGCTATTTCCGGCGAAATTGCAGGTTATGACCTTTTGTATTTGGCATATGATCGGATCATGGTCATGCCTCCTGTTAATTGATTGTTTTATGTCGTTACGATATCATACGACAGTAACTTTAAACTTGCTGAATGCATACTTACCAATGCTATGTTATTTCTCCGTAATATGGTGTGATTATGTAATACACCCTGGTTAATTTTGCGACTCTCCTCACCTCCCAGTACTCTGTCTTTTGTTCCTTGTCGTAGATCGGGCTATTGGAAAGGTAAATACTCAGTTTATTGATATAATCGCCCTTGACCCGTACAATTTGCAGGTTACTGACATCAAATCCTTCATGGCTCAAATATTGGCTGATTCTGTCGGAAACTTGGTCATAAATATTTTCTTCAGACAGTTTTGCAGGAATCAGGCGTAAAATGATCAGTACCGCTAAAATTAAAATAATCATATTTACTTTTGAATATTCGGCATGTCTGGAATTTTTAAATTTACTATGTGATTTGATCTCGATTCCCTCTTCTACTATAAACACTCCGGTTCCAACATATCACATGGGTAAACATAACCATCAAAATTCGTTTAAACCGCAGTGAGAATGATCTGAACTGATAAAGACAATTAATAGTACAAAAAAATGACACCTACAGATTTTAATTTCTGATTGTGTCAATTGATTACCAACCCTTATTAACTTTATATTTTATTGGAACTTATCTCAGCTATAGCTCACCAGCATACAAATGAGTGACTAATATAATATTGGAGTTTTGGGGCTATAGTTCACCAGCATACATGAAGACGTCCCATACTACTTTTTCATCATCGATATCACAATACATGCGGCCATGATACGGTTTTATTTCCGATCTTATTTCTTTAATCATGTCCTTATGTTTATTGAACAATTCTTTTTTTCTGTTTGCTTTGGTATCATCATATGGATGAATCAAGAATATATAAACATACTCGGCATCATATCTCATTATAAAATTCATTATCTTAATTTCAATACGCCCGACTTCTTCAATTGCAGCATCAAATATGCTGTTTAAGATCATCGAAATAATATCCTTATCCACATCCATTTGCTCTGGAATCAAAATATCTCGTACCACCTCAATTCCTTTTTCTTCTGATTCACTGATCCTTGCATCTAAAACGCTGTCTATATCTATATTATCAGTCATTATGGGGGTTTCATCTATATCAATTGTCGCCATTAATACTTCATCCATTAGTTCCTCAATCTCATTATCTCTCATATGTTTTGCCGATAATATACCGTTGATTTTAACAAAGTCGTCTTTGATGATGTGTCTTATAGAATTGAATTTTTGAGAATAATCATGTGTTTTTTTGTATAATCTAACGTAGTTATCATTGCGTTGTCTAAAAAGCTTATTTTCTGTTTTCAGTCTTTCTTGATCTAATCGATGAATATATCCTAATGATATAATCATTGAAAACATAAGCGAAATAGTTAAAATAATTTGAATTTTGTCAAAAAACAACTGTTGTATTAATAGATCAATAATTATCATTATAATTGAAAAAAATATAGGAAGGTACCATTGTATATAAGATTTTTGAGATTTAAGCGTGGAATCAAAAAACTTGCTCAATAATATACCCATTCCCAAAAGCGATATTTTTATATATAGAGATATGCGAAAATCAATTACAACAATATCCATGGGTCTTTCAAATATTATTATCATAATATATTCTACTATTAAATTTATTATCATTGTTATAGCTATGGATAATATTTTTCTTTTAATTGATGAAATATAATTATACGTCAAAAGAAACAATGATATTGCATTAAAAATTGATAATATAATTGGCACTCCAATTACTATTGAAATTATGTAACTTATTATATGAACTAAAATGTAACTGCATTTCTCTATACTATAGTTTTTTACGATATTTCCATTAAATAGCCTTAGGTAGCATAATAATATGTAAGTTCCAAATAAATCAATTATAATATATAATGTATTAAATAATAAATTGTTCATTAATAAGCTCCTAATATAATACAGTGATCTTTTAGGGTAACCTAAAAAAATGACAAAATAACTCAATGTTTTGCCATATTTACTGATCTTTTTGATTGAATCATTTTTTTAGTTTAATAAATCCAACTGGTAACTTGGGCTGATAAAAATGACTCCAGCATAAAGAATTTACATTAGTTCTGGTACAGGCTATTGCCATTTCCAATAACGACTTTGCCAGCTTGTGCGTTGATTTTTTCATTAATTTTCTCCACCTTTATTATGTTTGTTGTCATTACTTTTGAACAAATTCTTGTTTTTATTATATTTTAAAAGTCTATGTTTTTTCCACATGGCTTCCAATGCAGCAAATCTTGATCTTGCCACTGGCAAAACATCTGGCATACCATAAATGTTTAACGACTGTCCATTAAAGCTCTCAACATAGGCAAAATTAACAAGAAATGATCTGTCAGGACAGATAAAGTCAAAATCCTTCAGTTCTTGATATACATTCTCAATCGTTGCATAGAACTCCTGCTTTCCCCTCTTGGTTATAATTATAACTTTACCTTTATACTTTTGGAAATAATATATTTCTTTTATAGGTACTTTATAATAAGTGCTTTGAACACGATATTCAAAACACTTTTCTTTTTCCATAGTTTCTGTTAATTCGTTGCTCATTACAAGTGCTTTATAAATGTCTTTTTTCTTGAATGGTTTGGTTATAAGCCCAATAGGCCTTGCACGCAGGATATCTCTTGTATCTTGTTTGTATGCTGTGATAAAAAATATATGTGTAAAATTATGTTGCATTTCCCATCTTATTTTAAGTGATACGCTTAATCCGTCTAAAGATTCTAAACGTATATCTAAGAAGAGAACATCAAAATATTCACCTTGCATCAATTCTTTTAATAATGTTTCTCCCGAATAGAATATCATGACATCAATTTGCAACTGCATTAACTTTTCATAACTAATAATGGTTTCATTAAGTATCTCACATGTTTTTATATCATCATCACAAATACCTATTCTAATTCTTGAAGACATAGATAAATCCCCTTTCGGAATAATAATACTCATTTTTATATTAGTTGTCTACATATATCCCAAAATAGACATTATAAATCCAAAAATTGCATAATTTATAGTTAAAGGTTCAATCTTACGATATTCGTTACTTAATAATCTACCACTTGTCTACTTTCAGATAAGGTTCTATATCATCTACATCTAAGGTCAAATATTTCCTCACTAATCGTAGAATTAACCATTTTTTAGAATTGCCTTTCACCTTCCGGAGCATATTCAATTTGAATCACGTCAAATGTCAGATCATGTTCCCATATAGCAAATCAATAATCTCCGTAACTTCCTTTAAAATAATAGAGTAGTAATAATCCGAATTTGGTATGTTGACTTGCGGGTATACTTTTTCTTCACTTGATACATTTACTTTCCTATTATTTGAATTCATATCACATGAAACAAGAAAAGAAGTAAAGAATTAATACATCTATTTTACTACCTAAGATTTCATAAGCATAGCAAAAACCCGCATGAGAAGCGTTAATTATTTCTCATACAGGACTCCAATGCTTTTAGCATTTCCCGTTGCTTCCCCATTTTTATATTTTACCACAAACCGGAGATAATGCAACAATAAGATTAGTTTATGTGAAATATTATTTATTAGTTTTGGAACTCCACCCTCCTATCAATACATGTAAAATGAATTTACTTGACTTTTATGTGTTTTAAAAACACCATAGTGATAGCTCCTGAATCAATCAATCCGGAACTGCTGGTTTCTAACATATGACTGCGTTTGTATTGGCTGATATATCTACCATTCGATAAATCATGCATAAATTCTTAGAAAACTTTATTCATGCTATTGCTGTATCCTTTTATACAGATCTACTCCAAAGTGGAATAAATGAGATAGCTCTAGCAGAAAACTATTGTGCATCAAGATGACTTACAGGAAGAGCCAAAATTCCCCGGAATACCCAATTAATATGTCACGAAGTAAACTTGTTAATATGTTTATCATAAATATACTTAAATAAATAAAATATCTTTCAAAAACATGTGGTTTATTAGTTTTTATGTGTTATAATGATGACAGGCAAAACATTTTACCAAATCGAGACCATGATCATCGCCGTATTTTACAATTCATCTTCTGTTCTTATGGATAACTCGAAAAATTTGACATCAGTAACCGCTTCTCGATTTTTGACATTAGAAAGGAGAGTGATAAAATATTAGTACCAAGCAATATATCTCTAAAACCGATTTACGGTGTCCCCAATCAACGTTGATACATTTATATGCTATTAGCAGAAAGGATGGTTCGTATTATGAATAAAAAATTAATTAAACCCCAAAAATTAATTACGATGTTGTTAGTAATGTGTGTGTTTATGAGCACATTGGTATTGCCTGTTTCAGCCCATGGCGGTAGTAATAACGCTAACCCTTATAGTCTCATGCCTTTTACGAATCACGGCGGATGTCATACATTCAGCTTTCCAAGACTAAGCAGTTCATATGTAGTTCAATTTTGTAATCAGACCGGTACGACTGTATATCAGCAAATTTTAGTGCCGTCAGGATCCGGAGAATACACAGCGCATATTAATTATGCTGTTTCGGCTGCCGGAACTTATAGAATTATCCACAGCGCTCCGCAGAACATAACTTATCGTTGGACGGATTGTGCGTCAAGTCTTAGTTTCTCGTCTGCAGAAGCAATCGCTTATGATTCAAGTACCGGCTACGGAATTTATATTAGCAATATTCATTATAATACCTCTACATTGACAGTAAGCGTGAGTCAAGCAGAAAGAGATTATATTCTTGCGAATGGTTACGATGCATATCAGTTAGATCTTGGTTTGATGATTACTGGGCATAACATTATGGAACTTGAAGTGCTTGTAGATGGAAGCTCATATGGCTATTTGATTTCAAGCAATCCGGGCAACTATAATCTTGACAATTATGCTCACCCTCTCATTTTCTCAGTACCAATAAGCGCCACCAGTATTCAGTTCAGAATGAGATTAGCGGGGAATATAACCAAATATGCCTATGTGTACATTTATTAACCGCAATAAAGCTCCTTACCAATCATTATTGATACAATAATAATTGATCTTTAACAGTTAAAAACCGAAAAACATAATAACGTATAAAAAGTTCAAAACGAGATCAAAAACCGCTAAATCCATTGCTATATTGGATTTAGCGGTTTTCTATTCTCTAACAGCTTTTCTAAAATCATTATTGAATAATATAAACCATTATAAACCATCATAAAAAATAAATTGCTTTATCATAAAAATCGTGTTAAACTCAATTTATATTACAAAAGCAATAAGTATCATCTTATGTCTCGTCTTGTTTTAGAAGTAGCTCATAATAATTACCATACAAAAGAGAAAAGCATATCAAATAGAATTTATCAATCGTAGATGCTAGATGTATCCTAGTTGCAAGGAAAGGAAAATTATACTATGAATAATTTAAAGAGAATCGGTCCTAAAATGCTTTTTTCCCTGATCACAACCTTTATTGTGGTGCTGGGAGCCTTCTTAGCGCTTGTCGTTATTCGTACCACCGCTTTGGCGGATACGATGGCAAGAGACCTGATCCAGAACACAGCGGAGAATTATGCCAATCAGATGGCACTGGTGTTTAATAAAACCGATAATATGGTGTTTGGATTGCAGTTATCGGCTGAGCGCTTTGAAGAAATTGCGACGGAAAGCCGCCGTACCTATTTTGATAACCTGCTGGAATCCGCGGTTGACAATGAGATGAGCGACATCCTTGGCGCCTGGGCCTGCTTCGAACCCGATCAACTGGACGGCAGGGACGAGCAATACCGTGATTCCGCCGAAAGCGATGTCACCGGACGGTATATCAGTTACTTTTTCGATGGCGGCAGCGGCGTAGAACGGGATGTCTTGGCTGACTATGATGTGCCCGGTGACGGAGACTTTTATCTGGTCGCGTTTGAAACGGGCAAACCTTATGTGACGCCTCCTTATCCGTATGAGGTCGGCGGCGAGACCATCACTGTTATTTCGATTGCCTATCCCATTGCCAACCAAGCCGGTCAGACCGTCGGAGTTGTCGGTGTGGACTATTCACTGGAATATTTTCACGAGCTAAATGACGAGGTGAAACTGTTTGATTCCGGCTTCGGTAAACTCCTTACCGATCAGGGACTTACGGTAGCCCATACGGATGCAGCTTTGATTGATACGATGGATCTGGATTATACAGACAGTGACGAATCGTCTGACATCAAAGCCGCGTTACAGGCGGGAAACAGCTATGTGGATGATATTTACTCCCCAGTCCTTAATACGACTGCCTATAAAGCTTTTGCCAATGTGTCTCTGGGCAACAGCGGGATTAGCTGGATTTACGGAGTGGTAGTTCCTGAATCGGAAGTCATGGCCACGGCCACGACTCTCATTACCTTAGTCAGTATTATCGGCGGAGTAGGACTGATTGTCGCGGCGGTGATCATCGTTCTCCTTTCCAATAGCATTGCCAGGCCGGTTAAGGCAATGTGTGATATTGCCAGCCAGATCGCGGGAGGCGACCTCACGGTTACCGTTCCGGAAAAGTTCCGTAACGGCAAGGATGAAATCGGCGATCTGTCCCGCTATCTCCAGCAGATGCGCGATGAACTGGCGGAAACCGTGGCTGGCATCAATGATGCCTCCGGTTCGCTACAGGGTCAGGTCAGTACCATCAAAAGTGCCATTGATGCCCTAAACGACCGGATCAGTGATACTTCTGCCGCTACACAGGAACTGAGTGCCGGTATGGAAGAGACCGGTGCTTCCGCCGAGGAAATGAATGCCACCGCCAATGAAATCGAGCATGCAGCGGGAGTGGTATCGGAAAAATCGCAAGAAGGAGCCGGTAAATCGGCGGAAATCCATGCCCGCGCCAGGGAACTGGGAACTCATGTCAATGAATCCATCAAGACATCCAACCGGATGTTCAGCGAAATCAAAATCTCGCTGGAGAAGGCCTTGGAAGATTCCAAAGCCGTGGAGGAAATCAACGCCCTGGCCGATGCCATTCTGGGGATTACCAGTCAGACTACATTGCTGGCCCTTAATGCCTCGATTGAGGCGGCAAGGGCAGGAGAGGCCGGGAGAGGCTTTGCGGTAGTGGCCAATGAAATCAGTGCCCTTGCCGACAGTTCCAAGAATACCGTAACGCAGATACAGGCGATTACCAAGGTGGTCATGAGTGCAGTGAACGCACTGGCGTCCAGTTCCAGCAATCTGCTGAACTTTGTGGCGGAAAATGTCCAGACTGATTATCAGGACATGCTGAAAGCAGCGGAATCCTATACGAACGATGCGGATTATGTGACGAATATGACGGGCGACTTAAATACCGCTTCCGAGGAACTGCACTCCGCCGTCCAGATATTAATCAGGGCGGTCAACGAAGTTTCCATGGCGGCGCAGGAGGGAGCCCGTACCACTTCGACAGTAGCGGAACAGACGACCGATATCGCCGGCAATGCTTCGACGGTCGCCGACAATATGACGCAGACGCAGGGTACTGCAAATAAACTGGCATCATTGATTAGCAGATTTAAGCTGTAGATCATGAGAAGTGTGCATGGTGGCTTATCGGCCTCCATGCACAGAAGTTCAGACCGAGCGGATACCAAATATAACTTAGGTATTCCCATCAGAATGTTGTCCTGTACCCCTTCGCCCTGATGTTCCCCTCACGCAGCGTCCTCATAGGCGAACTAAATCCCCTTTTCCATAGCTTTTCGTATAAAATATAAATTATCGTCTACAACGGAGTATAGCATATCTACGGCGTGATTAGAGGAATAACCTACGACCCGGACACCGTGATTCACTCTTGCAGGAGCACTTTCCTATAGAATAAAAAACCCCGAAAACTCACGATTTTCGAGGCTCCTACAGTAGCAAAAAGCTGAAATAACAAGGTGGACACCGGGCTTTAAGCCACTCATTTCCAAGAGAGGCGCCAACCAGATTTGAACTGGTGATAGAGGTGTTGCAGATTTATGCCAGCGATCCCGCAAACCCAGTGTTTATCAGTGTTTAAGGCACTTGCTACCGCTTGCGGAGATATCTTTGAATTTACTAAATTCATATTCATATATTTTGTGTTACTCGTTAGTATTTGTTCCATTATGTCTTGCTTTAAGGGAATGAACCGCACCGGCCAGTAAGCCACGGATGGAATCGACAGCACTTATTTGAGGATTCACCACTTTGGCAATGGTTTTCCCATTGCGGGTAATATAAAATTTGATTTGAACTCTGTGGCAGTATTGCGATACTGAGATTGTTATAAAATACATCGTGCGATCCTTTGGGGATTGATACTGATTACATAACAGAAAATGTACTGGTTTCCAGCATGTTTTCCAACCATTCCCTAGATGTTGCACCAAAACCATAATTTTGATATTTATCAACTAACCCCGATTGGCTATATTCAATGCTCAAGCTCATATCAGCTATATTATTCCAGCCCTTTGAAGCAACTCTATTTATCAATTCGATATACCACTCTTTAAGAGCAGTTTTTTGTTCATTCGTTTTATTCATTTTATCAATATTTTTACTAAATAATTTAACAATATCTTCTCCTTCATCTGTGTAGTAGGTGCCATTCTTCTCGGTTAACTCACGGATATCCAATTCCAATATCGTTGACACACCATAAAAAAGCTGATTTTTGCTCGTTCCTTCAGCTGTTATCTGTGTACTTGTGATTCCCTCGCATATAGCAGAACTTCTAATATGATTATATAAATTTTCACCATTTTTTCCTACATTCAAGGCATTTTCAATTCTACTTTTAAGCTCGTCGTCAGCACATTCTACTGATATTTGATAAGAATAAGGGGTAACACAAAAAGAAATTTTTTGATCTTTACACAACTCAATCCCCTTTTCTTGTAGAATATTACTTATCTGGCTGTTTACCATTTGACGGTCAAATTCCTTTTTGGCAGCGACGAAGGCATCGGCATGCAATGTAACTCCTCTAAATAATGAATCCCCCAAAGATACATTTCTAATCTTCCCGTTTGTTAACATCTGTGTTTCATAAGCATAAGCTATTCTACGCTCTTCTTCACTTAAGTCTGATGCATAGCATGCTGAATTTTTATCAAAATATTTCTGACGTATATATTGCTCTGGATCCGAATGACTTTTTGCTTCTTGAAGCAATTTACTATATTTTTCTGTCAGAGCCGTCTTACATACATCAAAATCAGAAATATATTGTTTTATACTTGTGGAGTTGATTTCATCCCCCGCCGCCGCAATAACTTTTTGATTCTGATTTCTGGCATTCGCAAAACACGATTGCAAATCGATGGATTGATCTAATTTTATATTCGAAGATGCACTAACAACTTGTGTTTTTTCTAATAATTTTCCTTCATTGCTAATAGTGACAGTATCTCGCGGTAACAATTTAGCTGCTTTTGTATTCTTTTCCTTTTTAATTCCTTGTCGATTAAAAAAAATCTCTAATAACGACAGCTCTTTCCGCCTATTTGCATTATGAATTTTGAATGCCATAATCTTACTTTCCTTTCTTAATAAGTTGCATAATTTGTTTCTGCAATATCGTATTCCCATTTCAGAGTCAACTTGACATTCGACATTGTCGATTTTGCAGTTGCCAATGCATTGTATTTAAATTGCCATGTTTGTCTTGCTGGCAGAGCATTGGAAATATCAATATTGTATGTTCCGCTAGTTGAACTGGAAACTATTGAAGTAAACCATATATTCGCAGGATTTGTGGGTGCTATCATATGACGAACATTTCCTTGATTAGGAGATTGGGTTCCTGTCGTACTAACGGATGTCACTATCGCATTTGGCGGTATTGACGTATTGTTTGACAAGTTTAGTGATAAAACACCGGATTCAACACCTGTTGTACTCATACTTGCATTTCCTGGATTGGATGCTGAACCGCTAAAATTAAATGTACCATTTCCAGTTTTAATTCTGTCATACAATGTCAGCGAAATAATCATATCACCTGAGAATCCATCTGGTCTGAATACTACAGCATAAAATGTCTGAGTACTAGCTACTGTATTATTTATGTCTGATGCCAAAAAAGGTATTAACGAATTAGGATTGATGACAGTATCACTCAAATCAAGAAAATTGCCTGTCGCATTTGCTGTCGCTAAAATCATTTCTTCATATTCGTTATCATAAGAACATCTTACATAGATACGACTGTTACTCGGGACTGTGAAACTTACCCAAAGCACATCTTCTCCTGCTGGTAATGTTGCCATAACACTTTTCCCGTTTGAATATGCCCCCCAATTATAAGCAGTTGCTCTTGTTGTATGCCCGCCAGAAATTGGTGTCGCTGCTTCTGCATTATTTGCCGGAAACAGACTAATCAAACACAATATAGTTAATATGGCACCTACTAATTTTTTTTAAACTTTTCTCATACTGTTATCCCTTTCTAAAATAATTTTGTCGATAAGTATTTTGTTTCCTTTTCAAAAACTTTAAACGTTTATTGATTACGTTCTAATACATATCTCCCCTCCCTCTTTTATGACCCTTTCAGTATAATAGTACTCAATACTATGTTATTTGTCTATAAGTTCACAAAAATAGACATTCTAAATCTAAAAATTGTATAACATCTGTATATTTATCATTTTTATATATAAAATCATAATATTTTCATTTTGTGGATTATAAGAATAATAAGTATAAAAAGATCCTTTGGGGATATACGTCAGTTCAGGTCTGCTTGCAGTTCATTTCTATGAAGGTTGAAATCCGTTTCCTGCCCGACGACATGGCGGCGGCTTTCATCTTTTATGACAAGGAGCGTTTTCCCATCCGGCTTACCAACAAGAATGACAACTGCCGCACGAAACGCAACAACCAGCCGGTCCTTGATTATTCTAAGATAGGAGACAATATGAAGTGACCTCACATTTGTAGATGCAAGATGTTTAGCATTTCATACCTATCGCGAGGTATATGTTCCGGATGATGAAGATAACGCCATAAAGGAATATATCCGAATGCGTGATGATCAGAAGCTTATGCTCAAAAAAATCAAGCAGCAGATACTGGCATTTGTTTTAAGACAGGGCAAGCGATTTGAAGGAGGAAAGACATACTGGACAATTGCCCACATGAAATGGTTAAAGAGTCTTGAATTAATCG
>DBDJ01000003.1 GCA_002293525.1 Lachnospiraceae bacterium UBA935 | reverse complement strand
TACTATTTATTTGTCAAGGTGCTTTACTCGCACTTGCATCATTTAGCAGGTGTGCGACTTTCATATAATATCAGATAGTGCCCATATTGTCAACGGTTTTTTTACAATTTATCCCCCTAATAATTATTTAATTCATATTGACTTAAAAATTCCACAATTTTTGAGGATTGATAGCTTCTCGCCAAATCTAAAGGGCTTTCTCCAAGTTAATCAAAAGCGAACTTAAACCAATCCTTACTAATCTAAAAGAACCCGACAAACCCCGTCAGGTATTCTAAACACTTTAAACAATCACGAAAGCAACGATATGCTGAAATATTTCAATAATCGAACCGCAATTGCCACAATCACTACCGCCTCGGCGGCCCCCAATACTGCCCCCAGTAATGCATTCAGACCTTTTATAATGGGAAGATTAGAAATCAATTTCAGGGAGGTAAATAAGACACTGACGATCTTATAGAGCAGGCATAAGACAAACAGGGAAATAACTGCCTGAATTACTTTTGTAATCTGTTCCTCCACATAGCTATCAATCGCTGTCAGGATCAGTGCCAGGCATAATCCGGCTATCACCATAGAGATCAAAGAAATAATTTCCCCGACCATTCCTTTTTTAAATCCCGTCCTGATACGCCATATGAAAATTAATACAATAACCCCCACTGCAACATAATACATTTCACTACTCCCTTTTCTTTTGAAGATAACATGACCTTATCTTAGTTCCAGCGAATCAATGGAATCAGCCGTCACCGAAATGTATCGATTGATCGACTCTGTCGGTATGATCAGTGCTGTGGTCTTACTCAACATGCCGTTAAACTTTTCCGTTCCGCTTATCGTGCAGATCATGCAGTTCAGATCATTGTAGATAATAAACCGGTCTCTCTCAAAAATAATCTCGGTATAATCAAAATCAAATATTTTTGAAGTCACCAGGCCACCCTTTTTATCATACACATCCAGCCTGTACATGGTTTCCCCTGATGTATTGCGAAACACCAGGCCGACATAATCCTCATTATTATACACGCTCAACACTTTTTCATCCAGCAGGCTGGTATTGATAAACAGCGGCTTTTCGCTCCCGCTGAAAAATACGATGCGGTCATCTGAAATCCCGAAAGCGGTATCGTTATTCATAAACTGCAGATGCGGCACTACGGTATCCCGATAATTATAAAAGCTCATGTAATTACCGGCATTCCGCCCAACCGGCCCATAGTTATAAAAAGCTACGGTGGTCTGCATCTCCCCGCTGTCCACATATAAATAGGAAACTCCCACCAGTTTCCCGTTTGGTGATATGCTCACACTGACCGGGTAACCGGACTCATTCATGGTAGTGCTGTTGTATGCGATCTGTTCGCCCAGCGCCGAATACAATTCAATCCAGGTGATCTCACCGTCATCCAGGACGGTAACTACGACACCGTTAGCTGCGACATCAAAAAAACGGATCGGCAGATTCGTATTGATCTCCCCCAGTTTACCCTCCGCATTCATAACATAGATGATACTTCCATTATAGTCCCCGACGGCTGCCACATCCTGACAGACAGCAACCATCGGATTCTGCATCTCATAGGTCTGGTTCCAGACAGCTACTCCCTTCGGATTGGTACAGCTGATGCCGTCCTTACTGTAATGAAGGATGTTTCCGCCCAGATTTTTAACCAGTGCCCCCTGCGACGTACTGATCGCGGCTGATGCCGTAATGGCGCTTTCGGCATATATCCGGTCGCGCCATTGTACATAAAATGCCAAGAGGATTCCGCCTGTCAGAAGCAATACCAGTGCCGCACGGTAAAAAACCGTTAGCTTGTGTCCTCTGATTCTCTCTTTATAGTTTATTTTGGGGGACTCGCTCTGGCGTTTTTCTTTAGCCTTCATATAATCTCTTATGTTGGACATGCTTCTCACTCCATATGGGGACATTTCACCCTGTTTCTTCAATAAATACCATTACCTCTCTGGTAGCTTGCGTTAATCCGTACATTTTGCCATAGTCATTTATCGTACCGATTATAATGGCCAATATAAAGCAAAAGAGTCCCAATAGCAGCATCTTGATCTTATTAAGGATAGCTTGATGAATGCCGGGTTTCTTAGTTTTATCGACGAGTATTTCCACGCCGTTTTTCTCATATTCCGCCGCCGTGATTTGTTTACCGGAAGAAGGTTTTCTATCAGCGGCAATTCCCTTCGTGTAAAACAGCATATAGTCCTGCATCGCTTCATTAGCCTCAAAGAAAATACTATACTTTGAAGGACCTTTATTTTCACTGTTATTTACATGGACAAAACCCAAAAAGGAGTGCCCGGCAAAATATTCCCGGCCGGTTTCCTCTGCGGTGCGGCCTTCTTCCTTACAGGCGGCACCATAAACAAAAATATGTTTATCATCACCGATCTTTTCCGTATGACCAAACAGAGACAGTCTTATTGGCTGATTGGCTTCTGTTTTTATCTTTTTTAAAAAAGTAATGACATAGTCTTCAATAAATATCTGTTCCATCATCCCCTCCGACTCTATGTTATTTGTTACTGATCAACCCCAAACGAGTCATCAATGGTATTCCACAGTAACATTTGTATCATAACATATATCATACCGTAATCTCGTCGAAACAGGACAGGCTTATAACAAATTTTGTGCCTTTTTATGACAGAAAAAAGACTTTCATGCTTCAAAACGATAAACTGTCGTGGAACGATAAGGCCGGCCGGGACCAAAGATCGCGGACGGAAACTGCGGCTGATTGACAGAATCCGGAAAATACTGGGTTTCCAGACAAAGCGAACACCGTCTATTATATGTGGCATTCCCTTTTCCTTGATGCTCTTGAATCATATTGCCGGCATAGAACTGCACACCTGGTAAATTACTATAGGTCACCATACATCTTCCCGACTGGGGATCATGTAATCTGGCAATCTCCCTAAGGGTTCCGTCCGCACCGTCGACCACCCAGTTATGGTCATAACCCAGACCCAAATTAAGCTGCTCAAAATCATCGTCAATCCTGTCGCCTATTCTCCTTGGCTCCGTAAAATCCATCGGTGTGCCCGCAACCGCCGCTAATTCTCCAGTCGGTATAAAACCCTCCACGACAGGGGTATAGCGGCTGGCATGAATCGTCAGGACATGGTCGTAGATGCTGTTGTTCTGATGCCCGGACAGGTTGAAATAGGCATGGTTGGTCAGATTAATAACGGTATTTTTGTCGCTTTCCCCGTAATACTCTAGTACCAGCTCATTTTTTTCGGTCAGGCAGTAAGTGACCGTTATTTTTTTGTTGCCGGGAAAGCCCATACTGCCGTCTTGGTCTGTTAAAGCAAAAGTGACCCCGTTGCCGTTTTCCCAGCTGTCCCAGATACGCAACTGATAACCCTGGGTCGTATGGCTGTGCAGGTTGTTCACTCCGGCATTGGCTTCCAGCTTGTACGTCACACCTTCCAAGGTAAAAGCCGCATTGCCGATGCGGTTGGCATTGGGACCTACCGTGGAGCCGAAATTAGGACTGATTTCAATATAATCTTCCACATTATCGTACCCCGTTACTACGTCGGCCAAGTTGCCTTCGGCATCGGGTACATACAGATTCACTAAAGTTGCCCCCAAACTTATCACATCCGCTCGCATTCCATTACTGTTGCTGATGGAATACAGCCAAACATCCTGACCTTTGGTCTGCCCAAATAAACTCTTTTCTACGCTCATACTCGCCTCCGTATCGATAGATTTATCTCATAAAATATTATAATTCAGTTCTTCCTTCCAAAGCACGCAAGAGCGTTACTTCATCAATATATTCCAGATCGCCGCCCACCGGGACGCCGCTGGCAATCCTGGTAACCCGGATCCCGCTCGGCTTGATCAGCTTGCTGATATACATCGCCGTAGTCTCGCCTTCAAGACTGGAATTGGTGGCGATAATCACTTCCTCCACCTCATCCTGCAGCCGCTGAATCAGTTCTTTTAATTTGATATCGCCGGGACCGATGCCGAGCATAGGCGAAATGGCGCCGTGCAGGACATGATAAACACCTTCGTAACGGCCAGTTTTCTCATATGCGGCCAGATCCCGCGGCGTTTCTACTACCATGATCGTCCGGGCATCTCTTTTCGGATTGGAACAGATCGGACACAGTTCCCGGTCGGTCAGTGTATGGCATTGTCCGCAGTAGCGGACATGTTCCTTGGCTTCGGTAATAGCCTTGGCAAGTCTCTCGATCCGTTCTTTCGGTAAGCCCATCAAATGAAACGCCAAACGCCCCGCCGATTTGGAACCGATGCCAGGGAGTTTGGCTAATTCATCTATCAGTTTATTGATATGTCCGCTGTAAAAATCCATTAGAACGGAAGGCCTCCGCCCATTCCCAAGCCGCCTGACATCTTGTTCATTGCTTCCTCATTTGCTGTTTCTGCCAGCCGTAACGCTTCATTGGCTGCTGCCATAATAAGATCTTCCAGCATCTCGATATCCTCCGGATCAACGACATCCTTGGATAAGGTGACTTTGGTTATTTCCTTGCTGCCGGTAACGGTTACTTCTACCGCACCGCCGCCTGACTTGGCCGTAAACTCTTTCGTCTCCAGCTCTTTTTGACTTTCTTCCATCTGACGCTGCATTCTCTGTGCCTGTTTCATCAGATTGCTCATGTTGCCCGGCATGCCGCCGCCGGGAAAGCCTCCTCGTTTTGCCATTCCTTTTTCCTTTCTGGTAAAAATTTAGATTATTTTCCCCTCATTCATCCTCTTCCTCAATATCCATATGGATGATTTTGCTTAAATCGATATAGCTAGCATCAAAAGAGCGGTCACTCTCAATACTGCGGATATGGACCGCGATTGTTTTTCCGGTTGCTTCGGATAATATCGTTTCCAGCTGCTGCTGATGATCTGGCTGTTTCAGCATATAGTCGGAAGCAAGGCCGTCTTCTACGACAATCAGCAGCTTGTTGTCGTCACTCAGGCTTAAACGGGCGCCTTTCAGATAAGATTTCATCGGCATCGGGATGCGGGACAGGATGCCCGGCCAGCTGCTGACGACTTTTTCTACGTCTTCCGGTATGGCTTTCGGGTATTCCGGCCGGACAGCCGCTGCCGCAGATGCCGGATTGTTACCGGCGGGATTGCCCTCCGGCGATAAAGCCGCATAGCCTCCCGACAACCGGTCCGCCCCAGCCTGAGCGGAAGGCCCTGGCATGCCGGATTCTATCTTATCTTCCAACTGCCTGATGCGGTCCAGAAGGGATTGGTTATCCGTCTCCATACTGGGCTTGCACAGCTTGATCAAAGCCATTTCAATCAGGATTCTTTTCTGAGCGGCATATTTGATCTGGCCGGAAAGTTCAGAAAAAATACGGATATACCGCATAATAATATTGACATCAGTGATTTTTGCTTCTTCTTTTAACCTTGCCATATTTTCCGCCGAGGCATCAATTACGTCTTCACTGCCGTCAGAGGTCTTCATCAGCAGAAGGTTCCGCAGGTACCAGGTGAAATCAACTACAAACTGCCCCAGCTCCCGTCCCTGCATCACGATTTCTTCCAAAAGTTCCACAGCACTAGTCACGCTGCCTTCCAGACTGGCACGGAACAAGCGGCTGAACACTTCGGTATCGACCGCACCCAGGACTTCCAGCACTTTATCATAGGTAAGCTTTTGTCCAAAATAAAAGGCAACACATTGATCCAGCAGGCTCAGGGCATCCCGCAGGGCACCGTCTGCCGACTTGGCAATATAGAGGATGGCTTTTTCCTCAGCTTCAATCTGTTCCTCGGCCATCAGCTTTTTGAGTACTTCCGAAATCGTCTCAACGGATATGCGTTTGAAGTCATAGCGCTGGCACCGGGACATAATGGTGACCGGTATCTTATGCACTTCTGTCGTGGCCAAGATAAAAATCACGTATTCGGGCGGCTCTTCCAAGGTCTTTAACAGGGCGTTGAAAGCTCCGATCGAAAGCATGTGGACTTCATCGATGATATAAACCTTATATTTTCCTTCTGCTGGCGAATAGGCCACTTCATCGACGATCTCACGGATGTTGTCAACGCCGTTATTGGACGCGGCATCGATCTCCATCACATTCATGCTGGCACCCGCCGCAATCGTCCGGCACATGGCGCATTCCCCGCAGGGGCTCCCTTCCACCGGCTGTTCACAATTGGCGGCTTTGGCAAATATCTTGGCAACGGATGTCTTTCCGGTTCCTCGGGTTCCGCAAAAAAGATATGCATGGCCGATCCGGCCTGCCTTGATCTGATTTCTTAATGTAGTTACGATCGGCTCCTGGCCTTTTACATCTTCAAAGCGATGGGGGCGGAATTTCCTGTATAGCGCTGTATATGACCTCTCCATGACCTCAACCTTTCAAAATGCCGTTTCCCCGTATTATCAGAAATCAAGCTCAGTCGCCAAAACAGATTCCCAGCATCTTAGCCTCTTTGACAATGCTGGCATCCGGTGAAACTGATTTTAGTTTTCCGGCCACGTCCTCCAACGGCACTTTTACGACTTCCCGATTCTTATATCCTACCATAAATCCATATTCGCCGTCGAGGATCAGACGGCCTGCCTCTGAACCTAAGCGGCTGGCAAATACCCGGTCATAAGGGCAAGGGCTCCCGCCGCGCTGGGTATGGCCGGGCACCGTTACCCAGACATCTTGTCCGGTCTTTTGCGTAATCTGCTCGGCGATCTCGTAGGAGACCGAAGGGTAAGGATAGCTTTTCATTTTTTCTTTCAGTTCCTTCTTGGAAAGGGCGGCATCTTCCTTGGATATCGCCCCTTCCGCCACGGCCAGGATGGTAAAAAGGCTGCCGCGCCGGTGGCGTTCATTGATAGCCAGTACTACTTTGTTGATGTCGTATGGAATCTCCGGGATCAGGATGATGTCCGCGCCGCCGGCCATGCCGGCATTGAGGGTGAGATAGCCTACTTTATGGCCCATTACCTCCACGATAAATACCCGGCCATGGGAAGCCGCCGTGGTATGGATGCAGTCAATCGCCTGGGTAGCGATATCGACCGCACTCTGAAAGCCGAAGGTCATGTCGGTGCCCCAGAGGTCGTTGTCGATTGTCTTGGGCAGGGTGACGATGTTCAGGCCTTCTTCCCGTAACAGGTTGGCAGTTTTGTGCGTGCCGTTCCCGCCGAGGATGACCAGACAGTCCAGACGCAGCTTATGATAGTTGTGTTTCATCGCTTCTACTTTATCCAGCCCGTTCTCATCCGGTTCCCTGATGGTCTTAAACGGGGTCCGGGAACTGCCGAGGATGGTGCCGCCCTTCGTCAGGATGCCGGAAAAATCCGCTCCGGTCAGCATCCGGAAATTGGCATAGATCAAACCTTTATATCCGTTCAAAAACCCGTATATTTCCACATCTTCGCCACTGACCGACAGACTCTTTACCACGCCGCGCATGGCCGCATTTAGAGCTTGGCAGTCACCGCCGCTTGTCAATAAACCTATTCTCTTCATATTACGGACCCTCCATATGCTTTCAAAACATGGTTCCATTATATATTATTTTGGGGAACCTCACAATAGTTTTTGTTTAGGGTCGTTCATCCCGATTTTATCCCGGTTCCCGAGCTCCCCCGCTAATCGTTTTTATATTAATGACATTGCCAGTGAAAGTAACTTTTTAGGGTTTACATGATACAGCCATAAATGAATTGTCTTGACTTATGATGGGGGTTCATAATATAATGAATGGCGGTGGAAGAAGTGCCGTTTATGAATTGGCAAACTTTATGTTGATTAAGTATATGGAGATGTACCCAAGTGGCTGAAGGGTCCGCACTCGAAATGCGGTAGGTCGCTCACGCGGCGCAAGAGTTCAAATCTCTTCATCTCCGTTGGAAAACACTTTGGCTGTTGCTAAAGTGTTTTATTTCGTTTTCTTTCTTTTTTTCGAAGTACGCATCCACTGACTTGACAATCTGCGAGGGTTCCATGGATTTTAACAGATAGCCTTCGGGTTTCAGCTCTTTTATTTTCATGACGACATCTTTGTTTCCTGTATTGGTCAGAAAAATAACCGGAATATCAGAGAACTCTGTTTCTGCCCGGATCATTTCCATAATCTGCTGCCCGTTACACAAGGGCATCTCATAATCAAGCAGCACCAGGTCCGGCCGGTTTAATGCTAGGTACTTAATCGCCATCGCTGCGGAATTGGCCAGAAATACATTGTATTTATTTTCCAGCCATTCTTTTGCCTTGCGAAGTTCCGTTCCGGAATCATCTACCACCAATATCTTTTTTTTCAGTTTTATATTGTATTGCCTGATAAAGTTGTCTATTGACTCAAGCATATTGTTTACATTTACTGGGCGGACAAATTCCTGTTGAATCAGATTTTTGGGAATAATTGTATTCACTGTTTTTATATCTTCGGTGTCACCTACCATAAATATCGGAATATCTTCCATGACGGCCCGGTCTTTGAGAAAAGCCAAGGACTGTTGTTGAGAACTTAGTTTATCATTGGCAAAAATCAAGATACCATCGAGCGGCTCCTTTACTTGGTTGACCGCATCGATATCGGCAGCTACTGTGATGACGTTGTAGGCGGCATTTTCCAGTCTTTCTTTGATCGACAATGACATGTAATTATTTGCTTCTGTCATGAACAGTATGGTTTTCATTCGTGTCCCCTCTTTTCTTCAATCGTAAGTTCAATTAGCTTTGTTATCATTTCTCCTGTTGTTCTTATGGTCTCTTCTGTGTCAACATCCGCAACATAGGCTTTTAACGCTTCCATCTGCTGCTGGCATGGCTCCGGGATGTGCAGGCGTCCCAGCTGTTTTATTGTCTGGTCGGCACTATCCAGGTCAAAATTACCCATGGCCGACCGCAGTTTATTTAACAGCGAGATCAATCTGGTCTCAGAAGCCGTTTCTTTTTCCTCCTCTTCCACTTCTCCAAAAGGTCTTAAGACGGGTTTAAAGCTTCGGTACTCTTTCATAACCTCGGGCAGTTCGCTTTCCAGGGCTTTGATATTATTGGTATTGCCATATTGCTCTAAGCGGGTGAACATTTCCGAGAGTTTTTCGGCTCCGATTGTTTTTGCTGTGTTTTTTAAGGCATGAAATTCTATCGTGATATCCCGGATCGATCCTTCTGCCAGGCCGTTTTCTATCTTGGCGGCCTTGAGGTCTATCAAATTATAAAAGTCGCCAAGCAGGCTGATAAACAGTGCTTCACTGCCCGAATAGTGGATTCCCTTCTGTACATCAATGCCATTGATTAACAACATTTTATCCCGGATCCAATGGTTGATGATGTAATCAAGCTTGGTAAGATTAATCGGCTTTGAGATAAATGCCTGAAATCCCTTCTGTAAAAACATTTCCTCGCTGCCGGCAACCGCATTGGCGGTCAGGGCAATGATGGGGATGGTCTTGGCATAATCGGTTCCGATTTCCTCTCGGATGATCCGAACCGCTTCGACACCGTCCATTTCCGGCATCATATGATCCATGAAAATAGCCTGATATCTTATCTTTTCTTCCCGCATGGCAGCTATCGCCGCTTGCCCGCTTGTCACGCAGTCAATCCGCATGCCGTATGGCTTCATGTGGTCTTTTACGACTTTCAGGTTAATGCTGTTATCGTCTACAATAAGCACATTGGCATAAGGGATCCGGATTCGTTCCAAGCGTTCCTTTTGCTTACGTCTGTCGGCAGAATATTTTAAGTTCTTCAGGTTCAGTGCCGCATCCGGTCCGATTACTTTGTCTGTGACGACTCCCTGAGGCAGTTTTACTGTAAATGTACTGCCCTCTCCATACTTGCTGTCAGCGCGAATCGTCCCTTCCATAAGCTCCACCAGATTCTTAGTAACGGCAAGCCCCAGTCCTGTCCCGTCGGTCTGATGCTGGGATGCTGGACCAAACTGCAGATAATCGGTAAACAGCCGTTCCAGGTTTTCCGGCTGGATACCGATACCGGTATCGCTGACAGTGATGGTCATCCAAGCATTATCTTCGTCATTTTTGTAACTAAGCTCCAGTTTTACCATGCCTTTTTCGGTATATTTTATGGCATTGGAAAGGAGATTATTGATGATCTGCCGGATACGCAGCTCATCTCCAAAGAGGTAGGCGGGCATATTTTCATCAATATTCAGCTCAAACCGAATCGGCTTGCTGCCTATTCGCAGAACGTTCTGGAGCACGGCATCACTGATCATGCCGGAAACATCATAGCGGTCGGGACTGATTACCGCTTTCCCTGACTTCATTTTGGAGATTTCCAGGATATCATTGACTATTCTCAGCAGCAATGTACCGGAACTGTTTATTTTATCCAGATTTGTCGCTGCTTCCTCATCGATTCCGGCATTGTTAAGAGTCAGCTCCGACAAACCGATGACAGCATTTAACGGTGTTCTCATTTCATGGCTGATTTTAGCGATAAAATCACTTTTTTCATTGTTGGCTTTTCTCGCTTCTTCCAGTGCCGACTCCAGCTTGACAGCCGAATCCTGGAGGGTGTTTACATATTCATAACGCAATATCGCATTGGCTATAATCAAACTGCCGGATAGAACAATAGATTCCTCGTTTTTAGCAAACAGCTGTTTACTGTGGCAATTGTCGAAACCCACATAACCCCAGAATTTATTATGAACAAACACAGGAATCAGCAAGACTGCCAGGATATGCCGGCTGTCGTAACGCTCCTGATCGTCTTTTGGCATGTTGCAGACCAGGCAATGGATGCTGTTGCCGCTCATTAAGGTTTTATTTGGTTTGGATGTGTTTTCAACGTATTCCATGCCGGAATCCGAGTCATTATTTGATAATAAGCGGGTGTTTTCCGGCCATTCATACAGTTTCGTAAAACAGTCATCCTCATTTTCGTTACAGCTCTTATATAGATACATCCGGTCGGCATGGATGGCTCTCGCCAACATGCCCATACATTGGTACACGGTACTGTCAAAATCATCGGCATCATAACGAAGTAGCATATCTGCCATCCGATTCACCGTCTGGAGCAGATCATCCCGCCTTTTTATCGCGTTTATCATTTTTTTTTTGTGTTTTTGCCGGTTTTGCTGGTCTTGCCAATACGCAGCGGCAACTATGGCCGCTGATACGGGTAATAGTATCTTATTTATTATCATCCTTATGCCTATCCGCAGCTCAGCCGCCTTTAAGATTAATAGTAAAGGTATTTTTTGCTGTATCCCCTGTATTTTGCAAACCTGTTCAGTCATTACCCCTATAAACATTATATGCACTAACTTCATATTTGTGAAAAACGTACTGGACACCGTCCGTAATCCCGGAACGGAAAGCACCGACACTGACCAGCCGAACCCCCTGCCCCTTCATGTATCCAATCTGGCTGTCGGTTACACCATCGGTTCGGAACCCGGAGACATGATATTGATAGCATGTGCCTTATTCCTGGCACTGACCGGTTACCTGCGCGCCTCATACCGGACGAAAAAGAATAAACTAAGAAAGGCGGAGCTGTCATGTTAGCTAAGAAAGAAAAACTTATCAGCCTAATCAAAAATAACTGGGCCTTTTATATGCTGGGATTGCTATTAATCTGGATTATGAAATCGTATTACAGCCGGGCCGGCCTTACTGACTTAAAATGGATTCTGGCTCCCACCTCTTGGTGGGCCAGCATCCTGACCGGTATCCCATTCGAATGGGAGCCTGCTTCGGGATATGTAAATCATAGCGTGCGTTTCGTCATTGCTGCTTCATGCTCGGGCTTTCAGTTTATGATTATTGTGACTGCCACCCTTATTTATTCTTTTATTCATCAGATGCAAAGCATGAAAGGGCGCTTTTTGTGGCTGCTTGCAAGCCCTTTGACAGCCTATCCGTTCACCGTTTTCGTCAATGGGCTGCGTATTGTCATGTCGATTTATCTGCCGCCGCTTTTTCAGGATATCATGACTGGCCGGGGATGGTTGACAGCGGAAAAACTACATACAGTGATCGGCATAGTAAGTTTCTTCTTTGCCTTACTGATCGTTTATCATACTGCCGGAATCTTGTTGGAAAAAAGAACGGAAAGACGGTTGCGGAAATGCGGTGATATTGACGTGGACACCTGCGACAGTCCCCATAATTCCTTTTTCTTTCGTTTCCGCAAATGTTTATCACCGATATTCTGGTACTTTTTTATCATGCTGGGACTCCCTTTCTTAAACGGGGCATACCGTATTAATCCGCACAGCTTTATGGAATATGTCGTTCTGGCTAGCATCGTCTGTACGGGAATCATCCTGCTATACTGCCAGTTCAGGTTATTCCTGAAGGCTGGTTTCCGTTCGAAAGGCACGTCACAAAAACGTAGATACTAGATGGTTTAATTGAGAGATGCCCGACAGTTTATTTGAGTGGTGCAAATAGCAGAGCATGGTTCTGTTATTTGTATTTCTAAAATATAGTTATATAAATAGCCTCTGCTCATTATGGAGCCTGCCAATGCAGAATGTTCTTTCCAATATTTCCAATATAATTATTCCGGTATTAATATTTTACATCGTTACATATGGACTGTTAAGTAAATGCAATGTTTATGAGGATTTTATTAAGGGAGCAAAAGACGGATTTCACACCGTTATCGGTATTATGCCTACACTGGTGGCCTTGATGGTGGCAGTCGGGGTATTGCGAGCTTCCGGCTTTCTGGAATTCATCGGCGAGCTGTTCGCCGGCACCACCGAGCAGTTCGGCTTTCCTTCCCCCCTCATACCGGTAGTCTTCATTAAAATGTTTTCATCCTCTGCTGCCACCGGACTGGTCTTGGACATCTTCAAAACATACGGGCCGGATTCCCGGATCGGAATGATTACCTCAATCATGATGAGCTGCACAGAGACGATATTTTATACCATGTCGGTTTATTTTATTGCTGCTAAAGTAACTAAGACCAGATATACCCTGGCCGGAGCACTGATATCCACTTTTGCCGGCATCTTGGCAAGTGTCTTGCTGGCAAGCTTATAAAAATTGAGTCATCTTTTTTACACCAACTCATTGTTTCCTTTTGCTTTATCCTCTAGATCCATATCAACCGGAAGTCCTAACAGCTTACTTTCTGGAGAATCATCATGTAATTCAAGGCGAATATTATCTACAATCAGCATTTTGCTTTCTCTTTTATCTTACAGAATATCACCGATACCACAGTACTGAACAAAGTAGCAATGATGGCCGGAGCAATGATGCCGGCAGCATTGGCGCTTCCATACTGACCTCGGTATACAATCATATTTACCGGGATAAGCTGCAAGGATGATATATTTAATATCATAAACGTACACATCTCTTTGCTGGCAACAGCGGAATTTATCCCAGTCCGCTCTTTTTCCAGCTTACTCAGTTCTTCCATCGCCTTCAGCCCGGCTGGAGTGCAAGCCCAGCCAAGCCCAAGGATATTCGCAATCACATTAGTTGATATGTATTCCCGGGACTTGTGCTCCTTGGGAATCTTCGGGAACATAAAGCTCATAAAGGGAGAGAGACCCTTTGTCATCTTGGCAATCAAACCGGATTGCTGTGCAATTTCCATCAGTCCTGACCACAATGCCATGACACCCAGCATCGTGATGCATAATGTGACGGCTTCTTTAGCCGAATTCAGAGCCCCGTCAGTTACTTCTTTCATATTCCCATTGAATGCTCCAAAAATAATTCCGATCATCAGCATAACTGCCCATATATAATTTAACATCAATAACTCCAATTGATTTATTATTAATTTATATGAATATAATCTGCTGCCTATCACTGTTTGCATCAATGCTCGATTAAAAGCTTAATCACCAAAGAGTTCGGGTGTACTTATAGTTCTTAAACCTTGTATTCCTTCAGCATCGCTTATACAGCCTCGCCATATCATAGATCCGTACCGCCAGTTCATCCGTCAAGACATCTGCTTCCATCCGCCACTCCCAGTTTCCCCCTAACGTAGACGGTGTATTGATTCTGGCTTCCCGGCCCAGGCCTAGATAATCCTGCATCGGTATTACCGCCAACTCCGCCACGCTGGACAGCGCCGCCCGGATAAACTCCCAATGCAGCTCTTTGCGCCGACATTTACCCAGATTAAGATAGTTCCGGCAAAAATCCTTATCGGCCTGATTCAGGGTCCGGTACCAGCCCATTATCGTATCATTGTCGTGTGTCCCTGTATATACAATACAGTTCTTCGGATAATTATGCGGCAGATAATCACTTTCTTCCTTGGAGTCAAAGGCAAACTGTAATATCTTCATCCCGGGATAGCCGGTTCTTTTTACCAGCTTGAGTACGCTGGGTGTCAAAAATCCCAGATCCTCGGCAATAATCTCCTTTTCCCCCAATTCCGCCTTGATGGCCTTAAAAATATCATAACCCGGGCCTTTCTCCCACTTCCCCTTCTTGGCATTCAGGGCACCGTAAGGTATCGAATAATAAGCATCAAAGCCCCGGAAATGGTCGATCCTGACGGCATCATACAGCCGGCAGCAATATTCAATCCGACGTATCCACCAGCTATATCCGGTCTCTTTATGGTAAGCCCAGCGGTATAACGGATTCCCCCACAGCTGGCCGTCAGCCGAGAATCCATCCGGAGGGCAGCCGGCTACCCTGGTCGGCCGGCATTGATCATCAAACTGGAACAGTTCCGGGTCCGCCCAGGTATCGGCACTGTCAAGAGCCACATAAATCGGGATATCACCGATAATCTTGATGCCGTTTCTATTGGCATACTTCTTAAGCTTCATCCATTGTTCGTCAAATATATACTGTTGAAACTGATAGTATTCGATCTCGTCCTTAAAAGCCTTGCGGCATTCCTTCATGCGCGAGGGCTTCCGCAGCTTCAGCGCTTCTTCCCATTCAGCCCAGCTGCTTCCTCCTTCTGCGTCCTTGATGGCCATATATAAAGCATAATCATCCAGCCAAAAGCGGTTACGTTTTATAAAATCCCGGAATTTACGCTTTTTTCCAATATTGCTGTTTTGATATGCGGCAAAAAGCACCTTAGCCCGAGACCAATACAGCTTCTCATAATCAATCTGAGCCGGATTGCTTCCGAAATCATAGCGCAAGCATGCTTCTCTGGTAATCCAGCCCCTGTCAGCCAGGTTCTCCAGATCGATAAAATACGGATTCCCCGCAAAAGTGGAAAACGATTGATATGGCGAATCCCCATATCCCGTAGGCCCCAGCGGCAGGATCTGCCAATAACTCTGACCCGCTTTTTTAAGAAAATCCACAAATTGATAAGCTTCTTTAGAAAACGACCCGATCCCGTACCGGGAAGGCAGGCTTGTAACCGGTAATAAAACTCCGCTTTTTCTCATATCATCCCCATCTGCGGCCTTGCCGCGCTCAACACAAATATTTTAACTAATTCCCATGTTTATACCCCATGTCCGCTTAATTATATGCTTTAGCGGCACAAACAATCCGTGAATCATTCGGAAGAACGGCTCTGCCGTTCTTCGAGACGAGATTTAGAATTTCTTAGGCGGCGTCCTTCGACGCCTTAGTAATTCTTCTCGTCTTACAAACTTCACTCAAATATTATCAGAAAAACTCACAGTTTACAACTCCATCAGGCCCATTCTACATTACAGACAATGAATAAGGTAAAATTTTGTTGGTTATTATAGGCAATTTACAGGTGAAATCTTTATACGAATCCTGTATAATTATTGGTAATCCAACAACAGTGTTGAAACATAATGAGCGGGAAATCAATTTTCCCAATATCTTCAAGGAGGGTTTTAGTAATGAGCGATTTGCAGAATGGAACTGTATTTGTCCACTTCAGAGAATTTCTTAATAAAATGAAAATGGAGTACAATGCTGATTTTTATGTGGTCTTATATACTGCTATCGGTAAAATTGTATGTGACTTGGAACCGCCTGCTGCCAAAAGCTCCCTGCTAAGCTTTACGGATGATCCGGCATCCTTTGCCATAGATATTTCAGCGGTTTTTGACGGAACCGGCCTGCTGGACGACCAGCTGATCAATGCTAAGAACGTAATTGTCTATAAAAACGATTCCGACGTAGAACTGATGCGAACCGATCAGATGATTATTTTTTCCCGTCATATCATCGGCTTTAACCTCATCAAGAAACAGCCAATATAGTCAAGGCGGCTGAATGAGCCGTCGGAAGCGGCGGCGATTGAAGCAAACAAGCCCATAGGAATACTTTGTCAAAGAACGTAACTGGTGCTTAAACTTTGTTAACGACAACACCTTTTTACGTTCTTTTCATATTATACGTATATAATCATAAATCGGCAAAACCGGAGGTGGTATCATGGATCAAGTCTCTGCCGCTCTATCGCTCACGGTTCTTGGCGGAGACATGCGGCAGAATTATCTGGCAAACTTTCTATGTGAAAAAGGGCACTCAGTCACCTGCTATCTGACTCCCGCGTTTCCTCTTCTGAATCCCGATATTAAGCAGGCGGCCAGCCTGTCCGAAGCACTTTCCGCAAGCAGTTTCATCATCGGCCCCGTCCCCTTTTCACGGGATCAGCAGACTGTAAGCGGCAACACTGCTGATAATCTCTTACTTACCGATCTTTATTCACTTCTTAATAAGAAACATTTCCTGATCGGCGGCAATCTTTCTTCCTCAATTCATGATGTATGTGATGACAAACAAATTTCCTGCTACGATTTCATGCAGTCGGAATCCCTTATATATATGAATGCCGAACTGACAGCAGAAGGCATGATCGGTGAAATATTGCATAAAACACCATTTATGCTGCAACACTGCCCGGTTCTTGTAATCGGCTATGGCAGATGCGGAACCATCCTGACACATAAACTGAATCTACTGGGCAGCAAGGTCAGTGTTTGTGAACTCTCCGAAAGCCGAAGATCCCTAGCCGCCTCATTTGGTTTCTGGTCTTTTCCGCCCTCGCAATTACAGAACACCCTGCCCTTGTATTCTGTAATCGTGAACACCGTACCGGAAACAGTCCTTTTTAAGGACGAATTATCTTGTCTTTCCTCTTCCTGTATGCTGTTCGACCTTGCTTCTCCACCCGGCGGGATTGACCCAAAAGCTGCAAGGGAACATCGCATTCCTGTCTTTCAATGTCTTGGGCTTCCCGGAAAAATAGCTCCGCTTTCTGCCGGTAAAGCCATCGGTATCACCATTTTAGAAAGGATAGCTGCAAATGATTGATTTTAATGATCTTAATATAGGAATCGCTGTCACCGGTTCCTATTGTACCTATGATAAGATCTTTGATGAAATGAAAAATCTTGCCGAAAAAGGGGCCAATATATACACTATTTTTTCCGACCATGCCGCTACCACCGACAGCCGCTTCGGAAATGCCGAAGAGTTTATGGCCCTAGCCAAGGAAGTGACCGGAAAAGACCCTGTCACTACGATCCCGGACGTAGAACCGATGGGGCCCAAAGGACTTCTGAATATACTGGTAATCGCCCCCTGCACCGGAAACACTCTTTCTAAGCTGGCCAACGGCATTTCTGATACTTCAGTGCTGATGGCTGCCAAGGGCCATCTTCGTAACAATAAACCGCTGGTAATTTCCCTTTCCACCAATGACGCCTTGGGTATGAATTTGAAAAATATCGGCATATTATTAAATACCAAGAATATTTACTTTGTTCCTTTCGGGCAGGACAATTATGAAATCAAGCCCAATTCCATGATTGCCCATACCTATTTGCTGGCCGATACGATTGATCTTGCCCTGCGGGGAAAACAGATTCAGCCGGTCATCGTAAGTCCTCATAAGAAATAAAGGTGAAATAAGGAGAATACTATGTCAGGAATAGCCGGTTTTTACCAGACAGCAGCTGATTATACACAGGACAGCAGATGGCGCCTGATCCTGAATAAAATGAATAAAAGCTTATCGCACCGAGGGCCGGACGGCAGCGGCATCCGTCTGGAACCCCATGCCGGTTTTTCACAAAACAGGCTGTCCTCAATCTGTTTATCCGAAGAAAATGGTCCGGTAACCCTGCCTAAGGGCGAACGAAATGCGATGATTGTCTTTAACGGAGAGCTTTTCAATAGCGCCGAATGCAAACTCCTTCTGAAACCATATGTTCATTATAAGCAGGCCTGCAGCGATTCGGAGACCATCTTAGGCGGCTATCTGTCATTAGGCAATGATTTTTTCCGGCAGCTGAACGGTGTTTTTGCTTTTGCCATCTATGATCATGAGCTGGACCTGCTCATATTGTGTCGGGACCGGATCGGTGCCAAACCGCTTTTTTATCAGCAATATGGCCAGACTCTTGTTTTTGGCTCTGAGCCGAAGGCATTGTTTGCCTATGGTATCCCGCCGGAACTGGACAATGAAAGCTTCGGGGAAATATTCGGCGTAGGCCCGGCCCGTACTTTGGGTAAAGCGGTCTTTAAGAACATGAAAGAGGTTCTTCCCGGTCATTTCCTGACAATAAGGGGAAGCCACATCGAAGCTCATCAGTATTGGCAGCTGCAGGGCAAAGAGCATAGTGATTCTTATGAAGAAACCATAGAAAAAGTCTCCGGCCTCGTCTATGACAGTATCCGGCGGCAGACGACCTCCGGCACCCCCATATCATGCTTCTTATCCGGCGGTCTGGACAGCAGCCTGGTTTCTGCCATCTGCGCCAAAGAACTGGCAAGATCCGGACAGCAGCTGGACACCTATTCGTTCGATTTCACAGGCAATACGGAGAATTTTCGAGCCAATGCCTTCCAGTCTTCATTGGACCGGCCCTTTGTCGACATTATGGTGTCACATATTGGCAGTAATCACACCTATCTGTTTTGCGATTCCGACATCCAAACCAATTATCTGGAAAAAGCCGTCGATGCTGCTGATCTGCCTAACATGGGCGATATTGAAGCTTCGCTGGTTTACTTCATTGAGAATGCTTCTTTTCAAAGTCAGGTTGCCCTGACCGGGGAAGGGGCCGACGAAATCTTCGGAGGCTATCCTTGGTTCCATCGGGAATCAGCACTTTCGGAAGCCTGTTTTCCATGGGCCAATGACATGAGCTTCCGTCTCGCGCTTCTGACCGAAGACTTCCTGGAAAAAATCAAGCCGGCCGATTATGCCCGGAAAGCTTATGAAAAAACGATCGCCGCAACGCCAAGATACGACGGTGACAGTCCGGTGGAAGCCCGTAGGCGAGAACTTTCCTTTCTTACCTTCCAATGGTTTATGGTAACGCTGTTAAACCGCATGGATCGCACCAGCATGTTCTCAGGGTTCCAGGCCAGAGTCCCTTTCGGCGACTACCGACTGGCAGAGTATTTATATAATGTACCATGGAATATGAAATGTTTCAACGGGATCAATAAGAATCTGCTGATAGAAACGGGAAAAGATCTGCTGCCTGAAAAAGTCCTCAACCGGAAAAAAAGCCCCTACCCCAAAACCTATGACCCCGCTTATGAAAAAATGCTGGGAGACAGACTTATGGGTGTCTTGACAGAAGGAGACTCACCGCTTCTGGGAATCGTAGACAAAAAAAAGGCCGAACAATTTCTCAGCAGCCCTTCCGATTACGGAAAACCTTGGTACGGACAACTGATGGCCGGACCGCAGATGCTGGCATATCTGCTACAGATTAATTATTGGATGAAAAAATACCGGCTGTAAAAAGTGAATAAGTAATTGATGAAAAAACAATTGTTGAATAAATGAATATAAATAAAATTTAACATAAATGATTTATAATAGATAATTTAATATGAAGTATAAATAAATATAATAGTATACTGACATGCTGTACATTGAATTATATGACAGCGTGTCAGTATACTGATGTTCCGATTATGCCTCTACGCCTCTGTTCTTCATATATTCGATTACCGCACCGACAGTAGTGATCTGCTCCAGATCTTCAGAGGGAATCTCAACTCCATATTCTTCTTCAAATGCCATTACCAATTCAAATAAATCTAAGGAATCTGCTCCCAGATCCTCTTTAAAAGTAGTTTCCTCGGTAATCTCTACTCCGTCCAGGTTAAGCTGTTCTAAAATAATCTCTTTTACTCTTTCTAACATAATCCTTCTCCTTTAATAAATTTATTAATTCGACTTCTTCGATTTTAATTTAACATCCAAAGTATATTATCTGATTCTCTTTTTGTCAACCATATTATAAAAATTTTTTGTCGAATTCGCCAATGACTATATCAGGGAAACGCTGATGCGGTGTTTCCCGCGCCGGATTTACGGTGCAAAGTGCCAGTTTCCACTGCAAATCAATCAAAACCCATAGATTTCTCTTATTTCTTCTGAATATACACCTTGCTTTACAGAAATAATTAACGGTTTCTCCACAGACAGCCGTGGTTTTCCGCCCCGGTTTGCCTGGAGCAGCACCATATTAGGTTCTTTATCCACATATGGGTGCACCATCTTCATCCGTTTCGGCTCCAAACAAAAGTGGCGGAGCGTTATCATAATTTCCGCCAGCCGAAACGGCCGGTGTACCAGATAAAAATTGCCGCCCGGACGTAACATCCGGCTCGCGGCACGGATTACATCTTCCAGTGTACATAAAATCTCATGCCTGGCGATGGCTTTGGGTGCCTCCGGATTCCGCAGTCCATGATTTATGTTCATATAGGGCGGATTGGCGGTAATCACGTCAAAAGAAGCCGCAGGAATCAACTTCTCCGCTTCTTTCATATCACCTTCCATGATGGTGATTTTGTCTTCCAGACCATTAAGCTGCACGCTGCGCCTTGCCATATCAACACTGTCAGCCTGAATCTCCAATCCGGTCAGGTGGGCGGCCTCCGTCTTAGCCGCCATCAAAATCGGGATGATGCCGGTTCCGGTTCCCAGATCCAGTAGCTGATCCCCGGCACCCGCCCGGGCAAACCCGGAAAGCAAAACACTGTCCATACCAAAACAGAAACGGCCCGGATCTTGTATGATCCGATAGCCGCATCTGTTAAGATCATCCACTCTTTCATTTTCCTTAAGCGGTACATTAATTGTCATCCAGCTTCGATGTCCCTTCCTGCTTTTCCAGTTTCTCCAGTTCCACCAGTTCCTTGCTGGAAAGATCGACTTTGGTATTTTTATGTTTTCTTTTGAATTTTAGCTGTTCCACTTTAAATTCCTGGATTTCTTTTTCGTCTCCGAGATCAACAATCACTTTTACCATCTGCCGCAAGACGTTTACACTGGAAACTTCACCTTTTGTTCCCTTATCGGTAGTCACGTAATCGCCTACGTTCGGCAGCCGTCGGTTCAGGTATTCATAGGTTTCTTCCTCATGCTTCAGACAGCACATCAGCCTTCCGCATACCCCTGAGATCTTGGTGGGATTCAAAGACAGGTTCTGTTCCTTGGCCATCTTGATGGAGACCGGAACGAATTCCGACAGATGGGTATGGCAGCAAAGCGTCCTGCCGCAGACACCGATACCGCCTACGATCTTGGTTTCATCCCGAACACCGATCTGGCGAAGCTCAATCCTGGTTTTAAACACCGAAGCCAGATCTTTTACCAGCTCACGGAAATCAATCCGCCCGTCGGCAGTAAAATAAAACAATACTTTATTATTATCAAATGTATATTCCGCATCAATCAGTTTCATGTCCAGTTCATGCTTCTTGATTTTGTCCAGACAGATCTTGAAAGCTTCTTTTTCTTTCCCCTTATTATCACTTTCCTGCTGGTCGTCTTTGCTCGTGGCGATCCGGATAACCGGTTTGAGTGGCTGGATCACCTTCTTATCGTCTACCTCCATCGGGTCACCGACCACGGTGCCGTACTCAACGCCACGGGCGGTTTCCACGATGACATGGTCGCCTTTTTTTATTTGGAATTTAACCGGGTCAAAGAAATATATTTTACCCGCTGTCCGAAATCGTACTCCGATTACTGTTGTCATGATTTTACTCCTTTATTAATTTTATTCGTTTTCTTTTATCGTCATAAACAATAACTCCATCGTTAAATCAAAGTTAACATTGGCATGGAGACGTGTCTTGGCTTTTTCCATGGCATCAATAACTTCCTCTATCCCCTCATAGGAAAAGGTGTCGGCCACCTTCATAATATATTGCAGCTCTTCTCTGAAGATCAAGCGGTTTACCTCTCGTGTCGCCTTAAACAGCAGCACGTCGCGGTACCAGATCGCCAGAATATCCAGATAGTCATTTACATCGAATTTGTATTCCCGGATTTTCTTGATTGCCGGGATGATCTCATTAATTTCCATATTGCCGATACTTTTGAGCAGCGATATCGCTTCGTCCCGCACCTTCTCAAATTCTTCACTGGATGCCAGCAGCTTGGCCCTACCTACATTGCCTCTGGCAAATGCAACACAGATATCAGCCTTGTAGTCCGGTATCTCCATTGTTTCCATCAGGAATCTTTTGACTGCTTTGTCCGGAACCGGCTTCATATTCAGTAATATACATCTGCTGACAATGGTCGGCAGCAAAGAATCCACGTTAGTTGTCAGCAGCATAATAACAGCATAGCCCGGCGGCTCTTCCAAGGTCTTAAGCAGGGCATTCTGCGCCTGCACCGTCATCTTCTCCGCTTCGCTGATTATATAAACCTTCTTAGGTCCGCTGTAGGGCTTAATAGCCACGCTGGCATTGATCTGGCTGCGAATATCTTCCACCCCGATGGTGTTGGGCTTCTCATGAGAGAGAAAAAGAATATCGGGGTGATTGCTGCCAAGAGCCTGCCGGCAGGCATGGCATTCCTGACAGGGTTCGGCACCCTCAGGCCGCTCACATTGCAACGCCATGGAAAATATTCTGGCTATAAATTCTTTCCCCATACAGCGTTCCCCGTTTATAATATATGCATGAGAAACTTTGTCCAGCTTTAAAGCATTCTGAAAATGCTCAATTAACTGCTCCTGTCCGATAATATCATTAAATTTCGCCACTGTAACCCCCATCTGTGCGCTCTTGTGTACCTTCTGCGCTTTTGTACCTTTTGACCTTTTGCATCTTCTGACCTTTTCGTACCTTCTGGCTTTTTCGTACCTTCTGGCTTTTTCCTACGTAAAAATATCCAGTAACAGCCCTCTTATTTCTCCTATCTTATTAAGTATGCTTATGTGATCCTGCTCATCCTTTACCAGTTCCTGCGCCAGTTCATCCAGATTTTCATCAACCAGACGGATGATCCCATAGACCCTGTGCCGCCCTCTTCGATCCAGATAATTTTCCCGGGTAAACTCATGGGAATGACTGACAATCTCGTTCATAAATTCCTTGATCAGGCTCCGATAACGTTTCATGTCTTTTACATCGCGCTTTTTTGCCAGACGTTCTCCCTGTGCGGTGATTTCTGTCATCAGGGTGTTCAGTTTTTCCTGCAGCTCACTCCCCTCGATATGACTGGCAAGGGTAAACTTGAAAGTACCGTCGGAAGGCTGGACAGGTGCCTTGGGCTCGACTGGTGTGCTTTGATTTACTTGATTTACTTTTATATCCACAAAGCTGCCTCCTTACCTCGGTTACCTCTACTCACTATATTAGAAATAAATATCGCTACATATCGCCATACATTAAAACATTTGTGATATCCATATCATATTTTTCCTATGTTTGTCAAGAGATAGCGTATAATCTCCTCTTCGCAGCAATCCAGTTCGTCGTTATGAAAGCGGTGCCTGATTCCGGCTTCCCTGATTTTATCTTCACTAAAATCCTCGGCATCGGCAAGAAATCTTCGGCACATTTCCTCATACCTTGGCTGGGGCTGCTTTTTTTCTCGATTAAGAGCTCGCTGCAGACGCTTTCCGTCATCTAATTCTATCAGAACCGGCAGTATTTTGTCTCTGTTAAAATATTCCTGTACTTGAAGATAGGAGGCCAAGGTGCCGATCATCAGATAGCTGCCATGTGACAAGTCAATCTGGCCGTCATCCACTGTAAAATATCTCCATAACCCGTGGCAGGTATGGTAAGCACGGGCTTCAATAATCTTCCCTCCGGTCCGGAAGGCTTCATATCCAGCTTCATCCGTAAAAAAATACTCCATTCCGTCTTTTTCGCCGTTACGAATCGGCCTGGTAGTATAAGGTACAATCCCAGAAAGCGATAAGTCCTGACGGCCTTGCAGCCGTTTAAACAGCGTATCCTTGCCGGTAGAACTTTTGCCCATCAAAAAGACTATCACACCCATTTCTGTACCCTCACCTAAACTAATATCGTCATATTTATTGATTTCCGCTACCATTTCAATCAGTTCCGTCCGGATTCTTCACCACACATACCTTCCCTGACGGTGTCAGGCCGTGAACAGCAAGCCCTTGCCGGCGGTACTCCCTGATGGCCGTCAAAACTGCCGCGTCCAATCTCTCGCCAGGAACCGCAATAGGGATTCCCGGCGGGTACAGGCTAATAAACTCCGATGCAACCCTATCTGCCGCCGCTTCTATCTCTACCTCCTCCGCTGTGCTGTCCATTGCTGCCCTGATATTTACGTCAGTCACCAAACGATAACTCTGATAATTCAAGCCCTCCGTTTGCCTGTCCGGTAACGCTGTCTTCGCTGCGATACCGTCTGCCAATGCAGTAACAGATGTCTTACGATCTGATGCCTTACTATCTGCTATCTCCATCTTGTCCAGCCTGCGGTCAATTTCGCACAATGCTTCTGCCAGACGATTAATCCCTTCCGGCTTATCCATTATGGTGAATATCGCAATCACATAATGATCTGAAGCCATTTCTACCTCAAGATGATAATCCTGACGCAACATTTCTGCCAAACGGCAGCCATTCATATAATAACCCGACTGATATGGATGACGGGAAAAAATTACTGCCTTAACCGGATCCGCTATCTTATTGCATACTCTAATGTATTTACATTCCTTTATCCTGCTATCAAAAGCATCTCGCATATGGAGCAATTCTTCCAACATCGCCTGACCCCTGTCCTCAAGCAGCCCGATACAGAAATCAATGCCGGCCATCAGCGGGTAAGAAGGACTGCTTGTCTGGAAAATGCGCAGATAGCGTTGGACTGCCTTCCGGTCGATCAGCTGGCCGTTTACATGCATTAACGCCGTCTGAGTAGGTGCCGGCAAAGTTTTATGCAGACTGTGAATCACCAGATCTGCTCCCAGCCTGACCGCATTTTCCGGATAGCCGGGATGAAATCCCAAATGAGCACCATGCGCCGCATCAACAATCAAAGGTATTCTTTTTCCGTGAACTGCTTCTGCAATCCCCTTTATATCACTTATTACCCCTTCGTAAGTGGGTGAATTAAGAACCACCGCACTGATATCTTCTCTTCCTTCAATCCGTTTCGCAACCGCTTCCGCCGTTATTCCTGTTACAATACCATCAGCTCCGAGCTCTGGATAAAGATATTCCAGCTCGGCATTATTTAGATAAGCTCCATGATATACCGACATATGGCTGTTTCTTGACACCAATATTTTCTTCCCTTGTTTCGCCGTAACCGAAAGTGCACACAAAATACCTGCGGTACTTCCATTGACTAAAAAGAAGGTTTCATCTGAACCATATATTGCTGCCGCTTTCCTTTGTGATTCGAGGAGAATTCCCTGAGGCTGATGTAGATTATCAAATCCGTCTATTTCGGTAATATCGATAGAATACCAGGGAGGCAGATTTCCTTCCGGAAAATTGCGCTTATGCCCCGGCATGTGAAAAGGATAGAAATCACTGTTACCATACTTTTTCAACCGACCGTATAAACTGTCTGTCATCTATAAACCTCATCTTAAAAATAACCCTGTCTTTTTTTACGTCCTCTGCCTTTCATAATCTCAAATAAAGAACAATATTTGTCGGCAAAGGTCACGATCCATGCTTCCCGGCATCTTGGCGGAACTATCGTCATCGGCCACATATGCTTCTTGATAATATCTTTTTCCAAAGCGGTAAGCTGATATTCAGTAGCGGCATTCTGTAATGCGATTCCCGGATGATAAAACCCATGAAGCTTATGGAGACTGACATACTCTTTATCATGCCAGTCATACAAAAAATAATCATGAAGCAATGCGCCTCTTACCAGCTCTCTTTGGCTGCATTTAATCTTCAGCCTGCGGCTGAGCGCAAGGCTATAACGCGCCACACTGATACTATGTGAGCGCACTGGTGTCGTTCCGTGCTGTATATGTCCTTTTGTCCTGCGGAAGTTCTCGGAGGCCAAGATATCCTGGCCATGCTCCTTGATCAACTTAAAGTAATCATCAAGCATAATACCCTTCCTTATGATCATATTTATTTTAAATATTCGTGTACACTTTAGTGTATCACACAATGCGGCTTATGCACATATAAAATTAGCAATATTATCACCAGATTTCACAATATGTGTATCAGTTCAGCCATAGCTATTCAATGAACAGATATACAGATGAACTATTATTTTATGTAAATATGAACTGTATCATAATCATATAACACATGGTACTTAAGAATACGGTCAGCAGAATATTTTTTTTCCAGCTATGAAGCAATATAACCAAACCTGTTGCAATCAGTTCCGGTACCCCATGATTCCCGCGGAATAATTGAATATTCCGCAGACAGTAGATTGCTAATACAGCCATAATCGCTGCCGGAAGATAATTGCCCAGATATCGGATTCCTTCCGGTACCGCTCTTTTTCCTCCGAAAATAAGAAACGGTACCGCCCTCAAAAAAATCGTACATACCGCCGCAATTCCGATAATTAATATTGTATGTCCTACGTTATTCATTTCTGTACCGCCCCCATTGTTGATCTTACCGCTGTCTTTCTTCGGTTATCTCCGCATCCGGCCTGCCCAGATAGGATCTGGCACATAGCAAAATAAAAACCGATACTGTCAGTGACGGCAGAATAAACCGCTCGGATCCCAGTAAAATCAAAAAAATAAATGAAAGAACCAAACCCGTCATTGCCGGAATCCGGTTTTTCTTTTCCTGCCATTGCTCTACCATGATCGCAACAAACAATGCTGTCATAGAAAAATCTATTCCCCGTGTATCAAAAGTAACAAATTGCCCCGCCAAGCCCCCTGCAAGTGAACCAAGAACCCAATAACAGTGATTAAGCAGGCTAATCGTAAACATGACTTGGTTTTCATTCAGATCCGCCGGCACTTTCGTTCGGCACAGGATGGAATAGGTTTCATCCGTCAACGAAAAAATCATATAAGGATATCTTTTCCCCATCTTCCGATATTTTTCCACCAAAGACAAGCCATAAAAGATATGCCTGCCATTAATAAAAAACGTCATCATAGCCGAATACAATAACCCGGCCCCTCCGCTTAACAATGTCACCAACAGAAATTGAAGGCTTCCCGCATATACACAGAGGCTTATGGCAAAAGCCCATAAGAAATGATACCCGGCATTATGAAGCATCAATCCGAATGCCATCCCTAAAAATATGTAGCCCAGCATAACCGGTATCGTCTGCTGAAAAGCAAAACGGATACTTTCACCCTTTTTCATGTCGTAATTTCCTCGCTCCGGGTTACTGCTCGGTATCCTCCTCTGCCGCTATGGATACAGTAAGCACCTTTATATCATCGGTATTAAGTCCGTCTAGCACACCTTCAAAAACGATTGCCACTTCATCCCCAAGGATCAGTTCCGGTGCGCTGCCGGAATAAATCTCTGTTTCCTGATTCAAATTAAAGCTCAATCTTTGATTATCATCAGTATTTATCACAACGTGAAGGAGATCAAACTCAACTAAATGGCCAAGCACTATTGCATTACCGTCAGTGGAAACAAGAGTCTCTACCACAGAAGCTTCTGCTGTTTCTGTTTCTCCTTCTGCTCCGGATATCTGCTCCGGCTCCGCCGCCACTTCCTTGATGCAGGAGGAAAGTATTATACAGGTCAAAAAGACCCCCACTGACAATAATATCGACATTTTCATAATCTCACCCTTCTTAATACACTGCTGTTTCTTATACTCTATAAAAAATACAATAAATTCCCGAGATTTGCAATAAAGAAATTCTTAATTAAGAGTTAGTTTTGTTGGCCATAGCCATAGAATCACTAAGCGTGTTTCCGCAAAAATTCCGAGTGCAACCTGCGGAGCGTAAAAAATAACAGATAAAAACATCTTCAAATACTAGATACCATCTGATATTTGCCGTTTTTATCTGTTATTTTTAGGCGGTTGGCATAATTATGCTTCGGCTTTTGGATTATGCTTCGGCTTTTGGATTATCAATTTTGAATGTATGGTATTTTCCCTCACTATTTCCCAAATACTTGTAGATAGTCGGTTCCGGTCCGCTGAACATAGTAGAGATACATCCTTCCGGACAGGCGATGCCACGAAAGCCGTTTTCTCTCTTCACTTCACGATAACCCTTGGGCAGCTTAATTTCTAACTCATCCATCAATTCTCCCTCTACCGGATTCATACTATAAATATAGCATAATCCCAATAAGCCATAGACCTTGTAAATTTTCATATGTAGATATCTCCTTTGTTGGTTTGATATCTCTTATTTTGAATCATTCGGCGACATAAATCAACCGGTGTTATTTTCCAGTTTCGGTTACATCTGCTAAATTACGGGATACGTCAAATAAATCGGAAAACATCATTCTAAAAACATAATTTTGAATCTTAAATAAATAATTTTAAAATAATAAGCCTTTTAAAATAATTTATAATAATGAGTCTTTGAATAATAATGTATCTTTGAATAATAATGAGTCTTTTAATAATGAATTAATTTCGCTGTCCGAGAAGCCGATGAATGGCGGACTGAGGGATAGCCTTTAAAATAAATCGCCAGTAACTATGGCGGAAATACGGCATTTCTCAAAGTGTCGGCGCGCTGATCTGATAAATTGCGACTGCAGTGATCTTTGCCATCAGCTGACTGGCTACGCGGTCATCGTCAGATTGCCCGGGCCTTAAAGGAGTATAATGTAAGTACCAGCAAACATATACACGAAAGGACTTTTCTCAAAACTAAACCCGGTATGCGAAAATAATTCATAATAACGAAGAATTGATCAATATTGAATGATGTGATATGATTTGACTGTACCCTGCGATACTGGCAGCAAAAACGGAGGATGAAAATTGATGAATACTGCTAAAAAAGTAATTACCTTTGGGGAAATTATGTTAAGGTTGTCTCCCTCGGGTTATTATCGTTTTATTCAGGCGGAAAATTACGGAGCCACATACGGCGGCGGAGAAGCCAATGTCGCGGTCTCACTGGCCAACTATGGAATACCGGTCAGCTTTGTGACCCGCCTCCCCCAGCACGACATCGGCCAAGCTGCTGTCAATGCTCTGCGCCATCACGGTGTCGATACCTCCATGATTATCAGAGGCGGCGAACGGGTGGGGATTTATTTCCTAGAAAAGGGAGCCAGCCAGAGGCCTTCCAAAGTGATCTATGACCGAACCGGCTCTGCGATTGCTACAGCCGTACGGCAGGATTTTGACTGGGATACGATCTTTGATGGTGCCGGATGGTTCCATTTTACCGGAATTACCCCGGCTTTAAGCGACGAATTGGCGGCCATCTGTCTGGACGCCTGCCAAAAAGCCCGCGTAAAAGGCATAACTGTCAGCTGTGACCTGAACTATCGCAACAAATTATGGTCCCGAGAAAAAGCCGGCCAAGTGATGGCTGAATTGTGTCGCTATGTGGATGTCTGTATTGCAAACGAGGAAGATGCCGGTGATGTTTTTGGCATCAAGGCGAGCCATACGGATGTTACCAGCGGGCAGGTCAATTATGACGGCTATCGCGATGTGGCCGGCCAGCTGGTTCAGCGTTTTGGTTTTAGCAAGGTGGCCATCACGTTACGAAGTTCCCTTTCCGCTAACGATAACCGCTGGGCAGCGATGCTGTATGACGGCAGCGATGCTTATTTCAGCCGGGAATATCTGATGCATATTGTTGACCGCGTCGGTGGCGGCGATTCTTTTGGCGCGGGACTGATTTATTCCTGTCTGCAAAATCAAAACCAACAGGATTGCATTGAATTTGCCGTCGCAGCCAGCTGCCTTAAACACAGTATTGAAGGTGATTTCAATCAGGTCTCTGTCGATGAAGTACAAAAACTGGCCGCCGGTGATGCTTCCGGTCGCGTCCAGCGCTAATAACGCTACTGGCGGTCTTTTACCTGAGCCAGTGTCCCGTAAAGTATTATGATAGCTTATCTTACATAATAAAATGCCCAGAGCCGGAATCGAACCAGCGACACGAGGATTTTCAGTCCTCTGCTCTACCAACTGAGCTATCTGGGCACTTAGTAGCGGGGATAGGATTTGAACCTATGACCTTTGGGTTATGAGCCCAACGAGCTTCCAGACTGCTCCACCCCGCGTCATTATATTTAATTATAGAGTAATTAACTCTATGTAATGGATGGAGAAGGATTCGAACCTTCGAAGACGTCGTCAACAGATTTACAGTCTGCCCCCTTTGGCCACTCGGGAACCCATCCAGATCTTCAAGTATTTGTTTAAAAATGGGACCTACAGGGCTCGAACCTGTGACCCTCTGCTTGTAAGGCAGATGCTCTCCCAGCTGAGCTAAGATCCCTAGGAAAAGATATTCATATGAGCATTTAAATAACAGATATATACGACCCAGATGGGACTCGAACCCACGACCTCCGCCGTGACAGGGCGGCGCTCTAACCAACTGAGCCACTGGGCCAAATTTATTAAGATATTTTATTACGTTATTTTTATTTCTTATTCTATTATTATCTCATAATATATAATTATAACTCATATCTTCAAAACCGAACACAGAACTCTTTCTCATCCATGGCTGCGACTTCCTTTTTCCTGCTTCTTCCGCCCTATAAGCTTCTCTTTTTGGATAAGCCCTCGACCGA
>DBDJ01000035.1 GCA_002293525.1 Lachnospiraceae bacterium UBA935 | reverse complement strand
AAAAATTGATGCGTTTATCCTGGATTGACCGCAGATTGACGTCGAAACTCATTGACACCAAAGAAATTTTGCGATAATATTTAAGCTGTGTTGAACAAAGGCGTTCATCAGATGATGTAAAAGCCAGGAATCGGTCTGACCGATTACCGGCAGCCCTCGCGGGGCATCATGTGATGAGCGCCTTTACTATTGACCGTCAGGTTGCGCTGTGGCGGGAATCATCGCAGATCAGGATTTATCCGAAATATGAGGATAACTGGGCTTTTCATATATTTTATGATACTGCATCAGTCAGGAGGCAATCTATGAAAAAAATAATCAGCGGGAAAGTGCGCGAGGTATATGAGGTGTCGGACGATCAATTGGTTATCGTTACCACCGACAGGATTTCGGCTTTTGACGTCATCTTACCGAAGCCGGTACCGGGCAAGGGGAAAATCGTAAACGCGGTTTCCCTGTTATGGTTTGACTATACCAAGGACATCGTTCCGAACCACGTCCTCTCGAGCGACCTCAGTGATATGCCTGCTTGTTTTCAGAAGGAAGAACTGGAAGGCCGGGCCATCCTGGCGAAAAAGCTGCAGATCCTGCCCTTTGAATTCATCGTCAGAGGCTATATGTTCGGCAATATGTGGGAGTCTTACCGCAAGAGCGGCAGTTTCTGCGGCCACAGCATCGAAGGTAATTATCAATTGGCGGAAAAACTGGCGGCCCCGCTGTTCACTCCGTCTACCAAAGCCCACCAGGGCCACGATGAATATGTTTCCATCGAAGCTGTCGCGGATGCCGTCGGCAAAGAATTAACAGAAAAAATTAAAGAAATCAGCCTAAAGCTTTACAAAATGTGTTATAATAACGCGTACGCCAAAGGCATCATCATCGCGGATACCAAGTTTGAGTTCGGTCTTGATCAGGAGCATAACCTTATCCTTGCCGATGAAATCGGCACGCCGGATTCCAGCCGTTTCTGGAGCCTTGCCGATTATGAAATCGGGATCTCGCCGAAAAGCTATGACAAACAGCTGCTGCGGGACTGGCTTTTGAACCACAAAGACAACGACAAGACGCCAGACGACATGATGGCGTTTGATAAAGTACCGGACGCTATTTATGAGAAAACAGCGGATATTTATCAGGAATGTTTAAGGAGACTCCAAAATGGCTGACCAATATAAAAATCCCTTGTGCCAACGTTATGCCAGCCGGGAGATGCAGGCGGTTTTTTCGGACGACAGCAAATTCTCCACCTGGCGCCGTCTGTGGATTGCCCTGGCGGAAAGCCAAAAAGAACTGGGACTTGACATCAGCGAGGCCCAGATAAACGAAATGAAAGTGTATGTGAACAACATAGATTATGAAAGGGCCGCGATCTATGAACGGGAAACCCGGCACGATGTCATGGCCCATATCCGCGCTTATGGCGACCAATGCCCCTTAGCAAAACCGATTCTTCACCTTGGCGCAACCTCCTGCTATGTGGGCGACAACACCGATATTATTTTACAGCACCGCGCCCTGCTGCTGATCCGGAAACTGCTGATCAATGCCGTCGCGAAGCTCTATGACTTTGCCGACCGGCACAAAGCCCTGCCCTGCCTTGCCTATACCCATTTTCAGGCAGCGCAGCCGACCACGGTGGGCAAACGGGCGACCCTGTGGATCCAAGACTTACTGTTCGACCTTGAACAGCTTGACTTTATCCTAGGCAACGCTAAACTGCTCGGATGTAAAGGAACAACCGGCACCGGAGCAAGCTTCCTCGCCCTGTTTGACGGCGACCATGAAAAGGTAAAGGAACTGGAACGGAAAATAGCCTTAAAGATGGGCTTTGACAGTACTTATGCCGTCAGCGGCCAGACCTATTCCCGGAAAATCGATTATTACACGCTGGCGGTTTTATCCGGCATCGCCCAGAGCGCCTGTAAATTCTCCAATGACATCCGGCTGCTTTCTCATATGAAAGAAATCGACGAGCCTTTCGAGACCGGTCAGGTCGGATCAAGCGCCATGGCCTATAAACGCAATCCCATGCGCAGTGAACGCATCGCTTCCTTGGCCCGCTATGTGGCGGTTGACGCTCTCAATCCGGCACTGACGGCCTCGGCCCAGTGGCTGGAGCGGACCCTGGACGACTCCGCGAACCGGCGGATCGCGATACCGGAAGCCTTCCTGGCGGCGGACGCCATCCTGGCGCTGATGATCAACATCGCGGACGGCATGACCGTCTATCCGAACGTGATCCGGAAACATCTGGAAGCGGAACTGCCCTTTATGGCCACGGAAAACATCCTGATGCATGGTGTCAGAAAGGGCGGTGACAGACAGCTGCTCCACGAAAGGATAAGACAGCACTCGGTTGCAGCTATGACAGAGGTCAAGCTGCATGGCGGGGAAAATGATCTGATATCCCGCATCGTAGCAGATACCTCATTCCGTATCTCGGCAGAAGAAATCAACGACTTACTGAAGGCCGAGCACTTTACCGGAAGGTCACAAGAACAGACCGAAGAATTTTTGGCTGAAGTCAAGACGGTTATCGACGCCAACCACGAGCTTTTAGGGGCCGACTTCCCCATAACCGTTTAGAACCTAAATAGAAGTTATATGTTGCCAATTAACCAGATGAATTATCTTTATTCAGATCAGAAATATAAGCTTAGTAACATAAGTTCAGTAACATAAGCTTAGTAACATAAGCTTAGTAACATAAGTTCAGTAACACTAGCTCAGTAGCTCAGCAACGGAGGAAAACAGTTATGAACAATACCGCCAACGAAGTATTGGAATTTGTCAAGGAAAACGACGTCAAGTTTATCCGGCTTAACTTCTGCGATCTGTTCGGGACGCAGAAAAGCATCTCGCTTATGGCGGATGAACTGGAATCGGCTTTGGAAAACGGCGTGTCTTTCGATGCCCATGCCGTTCACGGGTTTAAAGACGTCAAGCAGTCCGACCTGCTCCTGTTTCCGGATCCCGCAACGCTGACGGTGCTCCCCTGGCGGCCGGGGCCGGGCCGGGTCGTCCGCTTTTACTGCGACATTAAAAACCCCGACGGTTCCTTCTATGCGCATGACAGCCGCAACATCCTGAAGCAGACCGCCGACCGCTGCGGCAAACTGGGCTATGTCTGTAAGATCGGGCCGGAATGTGAATTTTTCCTCTTTAAGACCGATGAAAACGGGGATCCCACCGACAAGCCGCTCGATCATGGCGGCTACCTGGACATCCTGCCGCTTGACCGTGGCGGCGACATCCGCCGGGAAATCTGCCTAACCCTGGAAGAAATGGGTATCAAACCGGAAACCTCACACCATGAACAAGGACCGGGACAGAATGAAATCGATTTCCGCTTCAGCGATGCCCTGACCAGCGCCGATAATCTGCAGACGCTTAAGACCGTCGTCCGGGAGATTGCCGCCCGCAACGGTTGCTTTGCCTCCTTTATGCCCAAACCCATCACGGATTGTCCTGGCAGCGGCATGCATGTCAATCTGTCCCTGAGCAAAAACGGACTGAATATTTTCAAGAACACGGCAGAGGGACATTCGGGCATCGCCGAAAGTTTTATCGCCGGCATCCTGGCAAAAATACCGGAGATCACGATCTTCTTGAATCCGCTTATCAATTCCTACGAACGGCTCGGCCAGTTTGAAGCCCCCGGCTATGTTTCTTGGTCTCATCAGAATCGCTCACAGCTCATCCGCATCCCGGCCGCCTCCGGCGAAAAAGTCCGGATGGAGCTGCGTTCCCCCGACCCGTCGATGAATCCTTATCTTGCTTTTGCACTGATCATCGCCGCCGGAACCGCCGGAATAGAAAATAACATGACCCTGCCGCCGGCGCTGGACGAAGACTTGTATACCGCCGATGAGGCCGTGCTTCAGACACTCACGCCGCTGCCCCGAAATCTCGAGGAAGCGATCCGGCTGGCGGAAAACAGCAGCTTCATAAAAAGCGTTGTCGGTGATGAACTGCTGATAAAATACCTCGCCAGCAAAAAAAAGGAAGCCGCGGACTTTGCGGCGCTAAACAATAAAACGGTGTTCTGCCGGCAAAGATATTTCGGCATCATCTAAGGATGCCACGGTTTTATAAATAATGAAGGATGTTGAAATAACGATGGATTAATAATGGATAAATAAAAATGGATTTGTAAATTGTGATGGATTTATTAATGACGGTATGGAAAGGCGGTGATGTGATGGAAAACATTTTACTTATAGCAAGCTCGGAAAAAGGCAGTGACCTGATTTCCGGTATGTTGAGCTCCGCTTCCCTCTGTCAGATCACCGTCATCCGCTCCGGCGGCGAAGCAAGAAGACTGCTCCTGGAAAAGGATTTCGATCTGATCATCATCAACGCACCGCTGTGCGACGAAAGCGGCGAAAGTCTTTCACGCACCATTGCCTCAAAAGGGATTTCGCAGGTTATCCTGCTCGTGAAAAGCGAGTTTTTTGAAGCCATGACCGCCATCTGCGAGGAGGATGGCGTCCTCACCGTTTCCAAACCGATCAATAAAGCAGTCTTTTGGTCAGCCCTCGCCCTGGCCAGGTCAACAAGGAACCGGATCCAAAAAGTACAGACGGAAAATACCCAGCTGAAACAAAAGATTGAGGACATCCGCCTCGTAGACCGCGCCAAATACATCCTGATATCCTATATGAACCTGAGCGAGAGCGAGGCGCACCGCTATATCGAAAAACAGGCAATGGATATGCGTTCTACCAAAAGAGCCATTGCGGAAGGGATCATCGGGTTCTATGAAAACTGACGGAATAAAAATCATTGACTATAAAGCCGGAAACGCCCCGAGCGTCATGCACGCCCTTGAAAGACTGGGGCGCAAAGCCGAATTTGCCCGCCATCCGGCGGATCTGGATCATGCCACCCATATTATCCTGCCGGGCGTGGGGAGCGCCAAGGCCACGATGGCATCACTCCGCGAAATGGGGCTGCTCTCATCACTGGAAGAGGCTGTGATAAACCGGAACGTCTTTTTCCTTGGCATCTGTGTCGGCATGCAGATTTTGTTTGATTATAGTGAGGAGGAAGATACTGACTGCCTTGGCTGGCTGCCGGGGCGAGTGGTCAGGTTCGATGCCGGACAAGTCCGGGTGCCGCAGATGGGATGGAATCAGGTGCACTTTGTCGCACCGACATCTTACCCGATAAAGGATGATTATTTTTATTTTGTCAACTCTTATCATGCGGTGCCGGACAATCAGGCCAATCTATGGGGTCAAGCGGATTACTGCGGGTTGTTCACGGCCGCCGTCCGCCAAGATAATATTTACGGCACCCAGTTTCATGCTGAAAAAAGCGGCGAAGCGGGGCTTGCCTTGTTAAACAGTATTTTACAACTCTAAGGAAAATCACTTATGCTGACCAAACGACTCATTGCCTGTTTTGATATTATCAATGGAAGGGTGACCAAAGCGGTCCGTTTTCAGGACAATATCGACGTCGCGCCCGCCGAAGAGCTGGCGGTGTCGATGTACGAAGCCGAAATCGACGAACTGATCTTCTACGATGTCACGGCCAGCGCGGAAAAGCGCCCTATCGACATTGAGACGGTCAAGAAAGTTGCCCGCGCTGTTTTCATTCCCTTTACTGTAGGCGGGGGAATCAAGGACTTAAGTTCCATGTATGAAGCCCTGAAAGCCGGAGCCGAAAAAATCAGCGTGGACTCCATGGCAGTCCGGAATCCGCAGCTCATCACCGACGGCGCGAAAGCCTTCGGCTCGCAATGCGTGGTGCTGTCCACCCAGGTCAAACGGATCGAGACTATGCCGAGCGGATATGAGGTCTATATCGACGGGGCCAGACTGGCGACCGGCATGGATGCCATCGAATGGATCCGACGCGGCCAGGAACTGGGTGCGGGAGAAATCTGTTTAAACAGCATCGATAACGACGGTACGCTCTCCGGATATGATATTGCGCTGATGAAACTGGCGGAATCCGCCGTCTCAGTTCCGCTCATCGCTTCCGGTGGCGCGGGAGCGCCGGTACATCTGAAAACCCTGTTTACCGAAACACAGACCCAGGCCGCGATTATCAGCAGCATGCTGTACTCGCCCCGCATGGAGCACAACTATTCGGTCAGCCGGCTCAAAGAATATCTGGCTGAAAACGGGATTGCGGTGCGGCCGGTATAAAACAAATCCAGATGTCCGACGTTCTCAGTAAATACATGGGCAATAGGAACTTCCCTCTGGACAACACATTTGCGGTTTGTATTCAAGATAGATCTTTATATCTTTCATGCTTTCATACAGTGTCTTGATGGAATCCAGCAATGTGATCTTTGCTGCCGCAAACGCAGCCCTCCGTGATAACACGGAAGCTACAGTGAAGCCCTTAGGGTCACGAAACTTCCCAAGAATTATCCTGATATCGGTATATTATTGTTCCGACATCTCCTGACTCGACAACAACGCTGTACTCTTCGTCACCCCAATAGATTCCTTTCAAGTCCATGGTCCGGTACCTGTCAGGACATTCAAATACAATATTTCGGGTATCCTGCGTCATGATGATAAAGCTTGCATACACACCGGATTCATCTTCATATCTTTCGGTTTGCAGTATGTAACTCCCATCCTTCGAATTCATCGTCATCGGTTCATAACTGTGTGATGTTTCTATGATTGCCTGATGCACATTGTATATCTGACTGCTCAGGAAGATTGTTACAGTAGCTAAAATAACAAACACATTAACAAACACACCGCAGCATACAGCCGCTATGATTATTATCAAATGACGTTTTTTCATACGAGCTCCCATGTATACTTGATATGATTCATAATTTACGATTGACATCTGATATCCGTTCTGAATGTATCGTAGCACAGCTAATCATGGAAAACAAGCTCCCAGACCGCATTACTGCCCAGAATTTTGCTCCAGTCCACCATTTGCCTGATTGACTTGGTCTTCAAAAATGAATGGTTCATAAATGAATTCATAAATGAATTGATGAAAAATTTACAAAAAATGTTAAAATTATGATATGATATTGTATCAGGTAGTGACAAGTAAGCTATGAACAAACGGGTCGAAAAAACCGACACTGCCTTGTATCATAAGGAGGAGAATTTTATGAGACATAAATGGTTTGCCTGGTTACTGATCTTGGTCATGGTCACTGTTTTCTCATTGAGTGGGTGCGGCTGGAAGGATGATGTTCAAGAAGAAATATTACCACGTCTTACCGAAAAGGCTACTGCCGAAGAAATAAGGGATACGGAAGGAAATATTTTCGGTGAGGAAGAGGAACCGTCGGGCACCATCCCGGTTATGGGCGATGGCAACGCCGATTATGACGGATTTACCTATCTGTATGCGGATGAACTAATGATCGAGGCGGAGAAAAATGAAGAAACAGCGGATCTGACCAACGAGGGACTTGTGATATATGTGCCACTTTCAGATAACACGGATCAAGGCGGGAATTTCATAACTTCCAACGCTATGGGGGCAGAGTTTCGGGTAAGCCTGAACGGCATTGAACTGCCATATGATCACAACAATAACACGGCCAAGCAAAATCTGGAATATATCTTAAATTCATTGAAGTTAACCGTCAGTTATAATTCCTCCTATGAAGCACTGGAGCAAACTGCCGTGAAAGAAGCCGGCGAATCTGCATACAGCGCTGCCGCTTCATACCTTGAATACGATGAAAGCAGTAATGAATATTATGTCCGATATAATACTTATTTCATAAAAAAACTGTCGCCCTCAGCAACTGTCGTGATTCAAATCTCTGTTCATGCCGAGGCGGCGACCGAACAGACGGAAGCATTGATTCAGGAACTGGAAGCATTCTATGGCTTTCCTATTGAATGGGATCCCATCGCCGCTTCGCAGAAACTGGATTGTTATAAATCCGAGACAGTGGGAAATACGATTACTATAGCGGGGCTGGTAGTTGAAATTCCGAATGACTGGGAAAAAGTCGATGTTGAAACATATAAGCATTATGCAGGGTGGGGGAACTCGTCTGTTCTGATTATAAGAAGTTCTCCGGAAACGATAGACACATATCCCGAAGAAGAGATAAATGCTGTAGCGGAAGCGAAGTTGAGCGAGATAATGGAAGGAGTGACAGATATCGAAGTCACACGCATAACAGACAGTAATAGTGAATTTGCCTTGAAGTGCACTGGTAAGGTGACATACGAGGAATTAGAAATAGATGTAACTTTTTTTCTGTTCCAGAAGGGTTTCCATACCTATATGGTTTTTGCCGCAGACTATCGAGTTACCACAGGTGCCGAACTGGCTGAACATATATTCGAAACGGCAAGGATTGCCGACACTAGCATGTTTTGAACTCTTTTAAAGCCATCGGGCGCACAATCGAATATGAAGCGGCACGGCAGACAGCGATATTGGAGCAAGGCGGAGAGATCATTCAACAAACCCGCGTGTCACCGGCCGCATAGGTTGCATTGGGGTCATAATTTATAGTAGCCCCTTTTTCACAGGTTAACCCCGCGGACAAACTTCTCCATGCAGTCATAATAGTCACTAAACTTTTGCGCTAATCGACAGATATTTTGTTTAAACTACGGTCTTAAGTCAGTACGATAAAATGACAATATCAGCACTCCCCTCCAGAACGCGATAATGACAGCCGCTCCGATCAACTGACACTTCCGTCAGGGCGCTGCGGTACCGAAAGCGGAACGAATATCCCTGCCAGCCTTCCGGCAGCAGCGGACGCAGGCTGATGCCCGCTTCTGTAAACCGCAGGCCGGCCAAGCCATAGATCAGCGCCATATAGCTCCCCCCCATATTGGCGGTATGAATACCGTCCTTGGTATTACCGTGGCTGTCGTTCAGATCCAAGCCGACTGTTTCGGTCAAATAAGCAGCTGCTTTTTCGGCATCGCCCAGCATCGCTGCCACGATGCTGAACATACAGCGCGAAAGCGAGGAATCGTGAGTGGTAATGTCTTCATAATAAGCAAAGGAGCGCTTCATAATGCTGTCAGGTATCATACTACAGACAAAATAAGCCATCACCGTGTCGGCCTGCTTACATACCTGATGACGATAAAGTGTGAGCGGGTGATAATGCAGCAGCAGCGGATGTTTTTCCGGAGGCGTAGCGGCAAGGTCGAAGCGGGGTTTCGATAAGAAGCTGTCGTCCTGGGCATGAATCCCCAGCCCTTCATCATAAGGAAGACGCATTGCCGCCGCCGCTGTGATAAAGCCGTCCAGATCGGCAGCCGTGAACCCTAAGCGCCGACTATGCTCACTGCCGATGATCGCGGCGGCACGGACCGCAAAGTGCAGATTCTTCTTCGCCAAGGCATTGGTATAATAATTGTTATCCACCATACAGGTGTATTCATCTGGTCCGGTTACACTGTGAATCCGGAACTCACCGCCGGAAAAATGACCGACATCCAGCCATAGCCGGGCAATCTCCAGAACGATCTCCGCTCCCATGGCTACCAGAAAATCATCATCGCCTGTAGCCAGCCAATGCTGTTCCACAGCATGGGCAACGGCACCGTTAATATGGTAGGCCGCAGTCCCGGATACATAGTAGCCGCTACATTCTTCGCCGTTGATCGTGCGCCAGGGATAGAGAGCACCCTGGCGGTGTCCCAATGCCCGGGCATTATCCCTGGCCTGAGCCAATGTACGGTAGCGGAAAGCAATCAGGTTCTTACAGAGTTCCGGCTGAGTCAGCAGGAAAACCGGCTGGATGTACATCTCCGTATCCCAGAAATAGTGTCCTTCATAACCCTCGCCGGACAGCCCCTTAGCCGCCACATTAGCATAGCTGTCCCGACTGGCACTTTGCAGCAAGGTAAACAGATTGTAGCGCATGGCCTGGCTGATTCTCTGGCTGTCGCTGCCATCATCGACCGTCACGGCGGCATGATCCCAGAAACGCTTGACATATTCAGCCTGTTCGGCATACAGACGGTCAATCCCGGCCTCCATGGCCTGATTCAGCTCCGCGACCGCAGCGGCGGCAAAGTCCGCGCCATGACGCTGACTGTCACACACGGCAACCCACTTAATCACACGGACTGCCTGCCCCGGCAGAGCATTCAGATTAATACTATGAATTGCGCCGGTGACGGTGGTTTCACAGCTGTGAACTACCGCCTCTGCATGGCTTTTATTTTCGCTTTTATTTTCGCTTTTATTATCGCTTTTGTTTTCGCTGCCATTCCTGTCCTCGCTTTGCTCAGCAACGATCACGGTATGGCTGACCGCCGTACATACCGCCAGTCCGGACCGGGACGTGCGGGATGTGACGCAGGAAACCGCCGGATCAGAACCGCCGGAATCACGGGAATTCAGACCGGAGGCGGCGCAGTCTCGGGAACTCAGACCGGAACCAGCGCAGTCTCGGGAACTCAGACCGGAACCACCACAGTCTCGGGAACTGACCAGACGGGTCACTTTTTTGACTTCCTCAACCAGCAGGTTCTGTACGCTATGAGAGGCCAGCCGCGGATCATCCGGATCGCAGTAGTTACGCACGTCACCCTCGTGTCGGGAGATAAAAGAAAGTGCAACCGGCCGGTTCCTGGCGGTTACCTGATAGTCAATCACCATCATGGAGGGATGGTTGAAGCTGGCCAGCCGTTTCACGGTGATATCCAGCTCACAGCCGTTCCCGGCCTCCCAGCTCATGCTCCGGCTGTATGTCCCGGCATCAAAATCAAGCTCCCGCCTGTCGCCACTTATCCCGCCTTCAAACATAGAAAAACGGCGGCCCTCTGCTGACAGCTCAATGCCCTGGACGTCAGCAAGATTGACGATGGTCTGTTTTTTATCAATCAGCCCGTGCAGCGGCTCGGCCTGTTTCATATCGACGATGTCGTAGAAGCCGTTGGCATATAGACCGCGCACGGAAGGAATATCCTCCGGGTATCCTTCTTCAAAGGCCGCCCGCAGTCCGATATAGCCGTTGGCCACACTAAAAAGCGCTTCGGCACACAACAGATCCTGCGGTGCCAGCGATATCGGAGCCTGAACATAGTTCATTATCTCGTCCCCCCATCCGGCACGGTGATCAGGACGCGACCGTATTTGGCATAACGCGCATTCTGCCGGCGGCCGTATACTGCGGTTCCCTCTACGATAGAGCGGGCGCAGTTGATATATTCATCCAGAAAGCTTTTATCAATCGGTTTTTGATGATGTCCCGGCCAGATTTCATCAAAGCTTGCGGACAGATCCCGCAGCCGTTCCATCGATTCCAGATAGACCTCGGGTGGGTCCGCCTGCTCAAGATGCAGCAGGATACCCCAGTCGCAGACGGTGTCGGCACTGAAAAGCCAACGGTTCTGGCGGTCCAGGACACAGAGTGAGCCATGCGTGTGCCCCGGCGTGGCAATTACCTCCAGCTGCCGCTCGCCAAGATCGAAGACATGGCCGTCGCGGATATATTCATAATTGCCGGCGGCTGTGGTATTCTGGAGAATTCCCGCCATTTCTTTCCGAAGCAAGAACCGTAACGGAGCGGGGATGGCATCATTCAGCATCTTCTTAAGGTAAGCCGGGGTGGTCTGCAAAGCCAACAGCTCACGTTCCTCTTCCGCCAGATAGATTTTCCCAAAAAAGCGGTTGGCACCGATATGGTCGGCATGGGCATGGGTACATAATACCTCGATCGGTTTATCAGTCAGGCCGCTCACGGCTTCGACAAAGCCCGGCAAGGCCAGGCCGGTATCAATCAGCAGGGCCTTTTCTTTGCCGGCCACCAGATAGGCCCCGGCCTCACTCGTCAGCAGATACTGTTCAATCATCCAGGTATCAGTCCCGATTTTCTTGACTTTATGTTTCACTTTTGACATTTGATTTCCTCCAGTAGGTATGACCTATTTATTTACAACATGCTGTGGACATCCGCCACCGTCAGGCGGCGGGCAAGCGGTTCTGCTTCATCGTAACGCAGGGTACGGATGCCGAAGGCCAGACGCAGGGCCGGTGCTAGCAGGCGGTTGCCCAGAAGCTTGGCTTCCTTGCCGCGTCCGTGCGCCACTTCCTCGCCACTGTACTGCGCATTGCCGGTTAACCGCATTTCCTCGCTGTATTTAGCCGGATGGGCTACATAAAAATACTGTCCGGCGGGCAGACGGCGCAAAAAAGCGACGACATCCTCAGTCATCCGGCTATAATCCGGCGGCAGGCGATAAAAATACATATGGTCAATCAAACCTTTTTGCTTTGCAAAAGCTGCCATCGCCTCATCCAGACCGGGAATCTCCGCTTCGGCAAACATATGGGAATCAAGGTAGCGGATATCAAAACCCAAGGCTGTCAGTCTGTCCAGCTGGGCTGTGAGCTCATCCATAGCCGTTTCGGCACTCGGGCGGGAACGGGTAAACATGGCCGGGTCGGCAAGAAAATACCCGTTTTCATCTACCAGTCCGCTGTCCGGACGAAGCGGACAAAGCGGCTTCCATTTGATCCTGTCCCACTCGGCATTGAGGGTGCTGTGCAGACCGAAGCAGACTTTCTTGTTCCCGGCAAGCATCTGTGCTGCTTCGGCAATATGACCTCCCGGAGCCATAAGCGAAACATTTTTAATAAATCCGGCCTTCACCGCCTCTACTATGGCAAGATTCGCCGCGTGGGAGGAACCGGCATCATCGGCTCTGGTAAGAAAACGGAGCTCTTTCATCTATGTTATCCTATATCTTTCCCAGCTTCTCCAGCTGCATTTCCGCCTCTTCCCTGGTGATCTCGCCGGAATTGGCCGCGGCCATGACCTGCACGCTTTTGTCGCGCAGCTTATAACGGGCAAAGAACGGCAAAGACAGCAGACCGCCTGCCACCGGCGATAAGATGAATAAGACCCAGATAGCATCCAGCGCCGACTGCGGCTGAACCGCACCTTCCCCTTCGACAAAGCCAAAGCCGGCCAGGATGAACATGGCGGCAGCGGCCGGCAGGGCATTCATGAACTTGAAGACAAAGGTCTGGATCGAATAGGCCGTGCCCTGTAGACGCTTCCCGGTCTTATACTCGCCGTATTCCACAAAGTCACCGGTAAACTGGAGCTGCAGGATCAGCTGGATCCCAAAGAAAATCCCGCGGATCAGCATCAGAATATTAAAGACCGTCATATTCCGGTAGCCGACAAAATATATGACAACGTTCATCACATTATGCCCGATGATCCCGCAAACCAGCAGCTGGAACTTGTCAAAACGCTTGGTCAGCAACGGCATGAAAACACCGAAAAGAATCGCCGGCAAAGTCATGAAAAGGGTCATGCTGGTGACCATGCCCATATCTCCCAGACAGTAGATGGCAAAATAAGCAATGACAGTATTGGTCATAGCGGTGACGCTGAGCAGCATGATACCGGCAAAACCGATCCGCAGATATTTGTTCTCCATGACATAGCGCAGCATCGCCCGCAGCGTGACCTTCTCTTCGTCTTTGTTAATATAGCGTTCCTTGGCAAAGCGGCTCATAAAGAGCATCAGGACAAAAGCCGCGACCGAAACCCCGACAGCCGTATAAAAGGCCCCGATAACAGGATAGACCTGCGGCACCACGACCGAAACCAGGATGATGGTCAGGGTAGAAAGAACCGTATTGCGTGACATAATATTAATGCGCTCGTGTACCTGGTCGGTGACCGCCGAAGTCATGGCGAAGATCGGCACATCACACATCGTATAGGCGACGTCATAGAGCAGGTAGGCGACAAAAGCCCAGAAAAATTTCATGCCCAGCGACAGGCTGTTCGGTATCGCAAAGAGCAGCAGGACGACCAGCGGCAGCAGAACATTGGCAGTTCGTAGCCACGGCAGGAACTTGCCGCTTCCCAGTGAAGTCCGGTCAACAATGGCCCCGAACAGCGGATCGTTGATCGCATCCCAGATCCGGGCCACCAGAAACAGTACCCCTACCAGTGCCGCCGTGATCCCGATATTCGTTAAAAAAACCTGAAAAAATGATCCCATAAAAGTGTTGACGATAGCCTGTCCGGCCATAAACAGAGCGAACCCCCACCGCTCAATGCCGCTTGTCCTAAATGTTTGTTTACCCATTTATTCTCTCCTCTTCCTTTATTGTAGTACCTGCTGTCATCTATATAGCATTGTTTTATATTATTATGTTTATTCACCATCCAATAAATAACCTAAACTTGGTTTTTAAAAAAATCAAGGATGCGCATAATACTTGGCGGTTCCAGATAGTCCGGCCCGGCTCCGGCATGAGGCGCACCGTCAAGCAGATCAAGGACCAAACGGTCGGCATCGGCGTTTTCCGCCTGGGAAAGCAGATCGTAGAAGCGGCTGACATGCCGGTAGTCAATGGCGGGATCCTTGGTCCCGGTCTGCAGATAAAAAGCCGGAATCGTATTTTTAATATAATTTTCCGCACTGGCCCGCTTCATCGCCGCGGCGGATTTAGACGGCCCAGCGCCAAAGACGCTGCGGCATATATAAGGAAACATTAACCGCACAAACAGGCTCGCCCGGCGGCGTTCCTCCCCGATCCAGGTAAAGCTGATCAGCGGACAGAGCGCGGCAACGGCACGCACCGCATAGGGAGTTCCTTCATTATGGCCTTTCAGTCCGACAATTGATACCAGATTGCCGCCGGCCGAAGTGCCATAGAGATACAGTCGGTCAGGGTTAAGATTCCATTCCGGCGCATGCGCTTTGATATGCCGGATGGCGGCCATCAGATCCTCCAGCTGATCCTGGTGCTTGGCCCTGGGCGCCAGCTGATAATTGACGGATATCATCGCAAACCCCTCCTGCAAAGCATAGAACCCCGGATACATGTGCCAGTCCCGCTTATCCATGTGGGAAAAACCGCCCCCGTGGACGATGACCACGACCGGAAGCGGGCCGGCCGTCTCCTGATTCGGGTAATACAGGTCGTACCGCTGCAACGGATCGCCTCCATAAGCGATATCCAGCTGTTTTTCATGAATCCAGTCAATCTTCGGCACAGGAATCTTCGGACCCATGTCAATCCATTCCGGAACAAATTTAGTCGTGCGAATCGGTGGTGCCATGTTACCCTCCTCCTTGTGTAATTATGATATTTATATTATACCGACATCAGACTCCGGTGTATTCTAATATTTTAGTATTTATAACAATATTTTAAGCTGCCCCAATTTTTGGAGCAGCTTACAAAAAAATGAGATTATTTTGTGCACATTTAGCAGTACTGTCAGCTGTTTTCTGGGCGAGGTCATCGGAATCCATGTCACCGGACAGCATTTTCCCAGTTGTTTCTTCAATTTCCTTGATTCATTTGTGTAAAAGTGTAGTATACTTTGATACATAGAAAGCATCTTCCTTTGTTTTGATTTTTTTGCAAACCAATCATACTACAAAGCGTTTCACAGGAGATGTTTTTATGAATATTAACATGATAACTTGGTTTCAATATCCGAAGCTAATCAGAATTTTTCTAAGGTGGCCAGACTGGTGGATGAAAAGGATACTGCGCTTATTCTCAAAAACAATGCCCCAAGATACGTTTTATTGGATTACGCTCTATTCCAACAAAACACTATCGCCGACGATACTCACCGCTTACATCACTCACGCCGCCGCCGCATTTCACCGGGGGTAATGCCGAATTTCTTGCGAAAGACGGTAATATAATAACCCTGACCGGAAAAACCATACATGGCGGCTATCTCCGCAATGGAGTGGGTGGTATTGCGCACAAACCAGACTGATTCCTCCACCTTGCAGCTATTGATATAGTCGGTGACGGTCAGGCCGGTCTCCTGACGAAAGATTTTGCTGAGGTAGGCGGGATGCAGTTCCAGATGGCCGGCGATATCGCGCAAGGTTATCTTATCCGCCAGCCGCGTATGGATATAACCGATAGCGGCAATGATATGGGGAGAATACTTCTGGCACAGTTTTTTCTCCACCAGATCCAGAAATTGCAGAAGAGCCGACTGTTCATAATGAAGAACCTTCTTGATATCACTGAGTTCTTCAATATGACGGATGGCTGCATCACTCAAAGCAAACGCTTCGTCGGCAGCAACGCCTGCGCGGATAGCCGCCCGGGCCAGAAAAGCGCAGGAACAGATCACCGAGTTCTTGGCTGAACGTAAGGGTTCCTTGGCAAGAACCGCTTTCGCGCCGTGACGGCTGATTTCACCCAGCATCTCGACGGCAAACTTCTTATTCCCTTGAATAACCGCATTAACGAGCCGCTCTTCCAGGTTATAAGGGGTATGACGGAACATCGTTTCGCGGTCATAATAAAGACTCTGATAGTATTGCCGTGGTTTTTCCTCCATATAGCTGCTCCTGTGGCTGAATTCTAGAAATACGAATTTTAAACAATTAGATTAGACTGGATATGATTTTCCAAGTCTTTTAAGAGCGATTCAAAAACATCTTTATTGTTTATCAGTCATGATACATGACCCACTCTGTCGCACTTTAGTCTGTACCAGTATACCACAGCTTGGCCCGCCTAATCAAGGCTACCGTCAACTTCCTGGCCGCATATATCGATGCTATCCGGCTCAGCCTGAGCTGGAGGCAGGGCCGCGTCAGATCTGCGGGGACGGAAAGGAAGTTAAAGTCCAGAGATCAAAACAGCAGAAAAGCTGATGATTTCCGGACTTTAATCCGTTTTGTAACCGGAAGCGGGCGATCGTCTCCTGTTTCGGATAATACCGATTCAATTATTTCTTGCGGTTAGCGATATCCACCCATACGGCAATCAGAAGAATCATGCCTTTAATTATATACTGGATCATTATAGGCAGATTCATCAGGCTCATGCCGTTGTCGAGGCTGGCCATAACCAGCGCGCCGATGATTGCGCCGATGGCGGTTCCGTAACCACCCGTGGTGCTGGTGCCGCCGATGATACAGGCGGCTATGGCATCGAGCTCGAAGTTGACGCCTGCGGCTGTGGTTGCGGCGTTCAGCCTAGAGGTGTATACTGTCGCCGCGATGCCGCACATCGCACCCATGATGATAAATACCTTCATCAAGGTCTTTTTAATATTTACGCCGGAGAGCCTGGCCGCCTCCGTATTGCCCCCAATTGCATAGACATGCCTGCCAAAGGAAGTCCGTGTCGTAGTTATAAATGAAAACGCAACCACTACAAGCAGGATGATAATAGCATAAGGAAGCCCGTTGTAATCGGCGAAAATAAAGCCAACCGCGCCAAGCGCCGCCGAGATGAGTACCAATTTCGCAATCTGGAGAGGCATGCTAAGCACGGCAAATCCGTTGGCAACGCGCTTTTTACGCGCACGAAGGTCATTGGCAACGAAAATAATGATTGCCGCAACCGCAAGTATCAGTGTCAGCATGTGAAAGCCTTCCGCCGAACCCGTAAGATCGGGGAGGTAACCCTGACCGATAAGCTTAAAGCTCTGGTCAAATTCGCCAATCGTCGCGCCGTCGGTAATCAAAAGCGTAATTCCCCGAAACGCTATCTGGCTGGCCAACGTCACGATAAAGGCGGGAACCCGGCGGAACGCGACCCAGTAGCCATGCCACGCGCCTACTGCCATACCCGCGGCTATTGTTATGATAATTGCTATGATGGGGTTAAAATGAGCGCTCGCCATCATGAAGGCCACCAGCGCGCCCAATGTTCCGCAGACTGACCCCGCGGCTAAATCAATATTCCCTGAAACCATGACCAGCAGCATACCTCCCGTGAGGATGCCTGTGGTACACATCTGGACGAACAGTATAGAGAGATTGCGCGATGATATAAAGATACCTTCCGTCGATATCGAAAAAATCAACCAGATGATGAGCAGTGCGCCGATCATCGTGTATTGGCGCACGTTGCCGCGAATTATGTCTGCGAGTTTTACCCCCGTTACAGCCTCTTGAATATTCTTTTTCGATGTTTTTGTCATAATCACATTCCTCCCGTGGCATAGGCCATAATGGATTCCTGGGTCGCCTCGGCCCGTAAAAGCTCGCCGGCTATTTTACCCTCGCGAACTACGATAACCCTGTCGCTCACGCCGAGAACTTCTGGCAGCTCGGATGATACCATCAAAATGCAGATGCCCGACTTGGCAAGCTTGTGCATGATGGTGTAAATCTCATACTTCGCCCCGACATCGATGCCTCGCGTCGGCTCGTCCAGGATCAGCACTTTGGGCTCAGTCATCAGCCACTTACCCAAAGATACCTTTTGCTGGTTGCCGCCGGAAAGATTTTGGGCCAATTGCTCCAGCGACGGAGTCTTTACCTGTAACTGATGTGCCATATCCTCGACCGCTCTCAATTCGCGCTCCCTATCGATAAACCCATTATGCTGGCGCTTTTCAAGGCTGGGAAGCGTCATATTCTTTATGATGTTCTCCATGAGTATGAGCCCTTTCCCCTTGCGATCTTCCGAAAGGTAACTTATGCCCGCCTGTATCATCCCGCTTGGGGAACGCTCGGACAGTTCCTTCCCATACAGACTGATCTCCCCGGAGGATCTGCGCCCCCACACCCCCATCATGCTTAGGAACAATTCGGTGCGCCCGGCCCCCATAAGCCCGGCAAAGCCTACAATCTCGCCCTTGCGAGCGGAAAAGCTGATATTATCTAAGGCAATCCGACCGGAAATCTCCGGGTCGTATACCGTCCAACCCTTGACCTCCAGCGCCGTCTCATCCACAGGCGTATGGTCGATCGGAGGATACCTCTGGGTCAGCACCCGCCCAACCATCAGGGATATAAGCTTATCCTCGGTTAGCTTGTCCGTGTCATATGTACCCACTGTCTTGCCGTCTGTTAGAACGGTAATGCGGTCGGCAATACTAAACACCTCGTTCAATTTATGTGAGATGAAAATACAGCTCATCCCCTTGCTGCGAAACACCCGCAAAAGGCTGAGCAGGTTTTCCGCTTCTGTTTCTGTGAGGGCTGCCGTAGGCTCATCCAAAACCAAAATCCGGCAGTCTTTTACTATCGCTTTCGCGATTTCGATCAACTGCTGGGCTCCCATGCCAAGATTGAGAACCGGGGTTTCAGGATTCACATTCAGGCACACTTCTTCCAGCACTTTACGCGATTTTACAAATGCCTCGTTCCAGTCTATGAATGCCCCTTTTTTAACCTCGTTACCCAAAAAGATATTCTCGCAAACATTCATGTTTTTGAGCATGGTGAGTTCCTGATATATGACGGAGACTTGAGCCGCCTCACTGTCCTTGATTCCTTGAAAAGCCATGACCTTGCCGTCTATTTTGATCTCGCCGGTGTATGTACCGAACGGATATACTCCGCTTAAGACTTTCATCAGAGTCGATTTCCCTGCGCCGTTTTCGCCGACCAGAGCGTGTATTTCCCCTTTGCGGACAGTGAAATCAACGTTATCAAGCGCCACCACGCCGGGAAACACCTTGCGGATATTCTTCATCTCCAGAATACTGTTTTGTTCCATCGTATCACCCATTTTAAAATATGAGGGGGGACGAACAACATGTCCCCCCAGTTGTATGTTTTCGCTGTTTAGGAGAGATCCGCTTCACTCATATAGCCGCTGTCTATTAACAAGGCTTTATAAGTATCAACTGTAACAGGGCTGGGCGTAAACCCGACGGTCGGGACGTCCTTGAAGCCGTTGTTTGTCACGCCGTTGGTCACGGGCGTCTCGCCTTTAGCGAAACTCACCGCCGTATCAAACCCGGCCTTAGAAAGATCGCGCACGTCAAAGAATACGGTCATGCTCTGTGTTCCTTCGATTATACGCTTGACAGCTGCGATCTCCGAATCCTGACCGGTGACGATCGTGGTTCCCGCAAGGCCTTGCGCCGCAAGCGCTTGGATACTGCCGCCCGCCGTACCGTCATTGGGTGCAATAACGGCGTCGATTTTGTTGTCGTTGCTTGTAAGCGCGTTTTCAACGTGCTTCTGCGCCTCGCTCGCAGACCAGTCCTTGCAGTCCTGCTCGGAAACGATGACGTAATCGCCGCTGTCCACCTTTGCCTGAATCGCGTCCATTGCGCCCTGCTTTAAGGGTACGCAGGTCGGATCTTGGGGATCACCCTTTAGGAACACGATATTGCCGGAGGGAAGGTTGGTCGCAACATACTCGCCCATGAGTTTGCCTATGCCATATTGGTCAAATGTGATATAAGCGTCAACATCGGCATTCTGGATAGGACGATCGTAAGCGATGACGGGGATGCTTTCGGCGTGAGCCATATCGACAATATTCTTGGCCTGTTCACCGTCAACCGGGGCGATTATAAGTACGTCAATGCCTTGGGATATCAGATTTTCACACTGGTTCTGTTGTCTGGCAGCGTCATTATCGGCGACTTGAAGAAGCAATTCGATTCCTTGGTCGGCGGCGGCTTTTTCAAAGCCTTCCTTGTCCAGTACCCAGCGCTCCTCGCGCTGCGTGGGAAGCGACACGCCGATTTTGATGCTTTCGGACGCCTCAGGAGCAGTGGGGCTAGCGCAGGCTGCTAAGCCTATCGACAAAACCACCGCCATGAGAAGTGCCAGTAATTTCCGTTGTTTCATTGTTTTTCCTCCTATTAATTATAGTAGCAGGGCCTTGACGGCCTAACTCCCGAACATGATGCGGGCCAATGATATTCCGCCTTCAACCGGACCGGTCGTCGCTTCGCAGAAGCGCAGATTGTCCACCGCAACCTTATCCATAAAAGACTCCATAAAACATTTCTTGTACGTGGAATTTTTATAAAGGCTTCCCGCCATTACAACGTCGATCTTATCCTCGTTTTGGAAACCCAATTGATGATAAGCCGAGTAAGCGATTTCCGAGATCCATCGCGCTGCGCAGTTCACGAGCTCTAAGCTATACGGATCGCCCAAATCGGAATGATCCATAAGCAATTTCGCCGCACCCGCTATCTGCGTCATGTTTACCTTGGACAATATGCCGGGCAGGCTTTCAAAGGAATCAGCCAGGAAGTGCTCCCGAATCGGCTCGAATACATCGCGGTATTCGCCGTAGCCGTCGCAGTATCGCAGGATGTCGCGCAGCACCCGTATACCAATCCATCCGCCGGAACCTTCATCGCTCATTGGACTGCCCCATCCGCCAACCCGCACCTTGCGCATGTCTCTGCCTATGCCGGTTGCCGTAGAACCCGTACCCGCAATCATGCAGAGCCCGGGCGGGCTGCCCTGCGCGTAGAACGCCAGCTCGGAATCGTTGCAGACGTATATGCGTTCCCGTGCCACGCCTGTGGTTCCGCCAATGTCCATGTAATGGTTATGGTCTTCCTGAGAGTCAACGCCAGACATGCCCATTACAAGCCCATTTACTTGATGCGCGGATATACCCAATTCCTTGAATATGTAAAATATCCCTTCTAAAATCGCCACTGCCACGGCGTTGGAATCGGAAATCTTATTATTGCTGCTGCCCGGCTTGATATACCGCACATTCTGCCCCGTTTCCGTGTTGAGCGCATAAAATTCCGTCTTGCTGCCCCCGCCGTCGACGGCTATGTAATATTTGCTGATATCAAACCCCTCCTTCTTGGACAAGCTGTGTCCGTGTATTCAATCCGATGCGGCAAGTGGATACAAGGCCATCAATTCCAGTATCCGGGCTTTCATCACGCACGATCTCCGGCATACTCCCTGCCGCCGTATATAGCGTCATCCGATGCTTGATCTCTTCTATAAGCTCGCTGCTGTCGCCGCCGAAGGCTTCCCCACCGAGTACGATTGCGTTCGGGTTCAGTACAGCCACATAATTAGCAGCGGCGCTGGCCAGAAAGTTTACAAGCTTTTGGCGCTGCTCGGGCTGAATGGAGCTCTCGAATTCCTCGCGCTCATAGTTAATGAATTGCCGCATCTGGAATTCAAGATACCCTCCATGTGCAGTATAGGGCTTGTCTGATTTTCTGCCATCCAGCGGAGCCATAAAGCCCAGCTCCCCTGCAAAGTTATTCGCGCCTCGTAGCAACTTTTTGTTTATGATGATGCCTGACCCCATGCCGTTCCCAACATAGATGTATACCAGATGGTCGTACTCCTTTTCAAGGTTCGCATAGTAGTAGCCCACTGCCGCCAGTTTAACGTCGTTCTCCACCCATATATCCACCGAGTAGCGCGACTTCAACAGCTCCGTCAGATTAAAGCCTTCCCATGCTTCTATCTTGGGAATGCCGGAGATCAACCCATTCGGCAGTACCGCTCCGGGAACGCCGATCCCAATGGACTTCACCTGCGACGGAGCCTTTTTTATCATGTCATCTATCGCGGAAAGCGTACTTGCTGTAGCGGAGTCATGATCATCGGTAAGCAGGGGATAGGTGCTTTCGGCAATTATTCGCCCGCTTATATCCGCGATACGGCAGATAAACTTTCCCCAGCTATAATACAGTGTCACCAAGCATCCTTTATTTCTGTCGATTGCATACAGCTTGGCTTTGCGCCCTGCGTGGCTGCCCGTTAATCCAACCTGACACACACATTGCTGGTCATATAAATCATCGACTAATTTGCCTACCGTAGGGAGGCTCAAGCCCGTAAGCTTAGCCAGCTGCGGCTTTGATAGCGGACCTCTTTCATATATCAGCCGCTCTAACATAGCCGAATTCACTTCTTTGATTGTCTGGGGTTTCCCCACCATTTCCTTTATGTCAATCATCGCACACGCACCACTGTTTTAATTAATTAAGTATGTTTCTTAATTAATACTATAGCATCTTTCTTGTTCTGTGTCAATTATAAATTATTGTGATTATTTAATTTCGATATCCCGAAAAATCAAACGATTTAAACTAAACAAAAAATTAGGTAAATGAAACATAAAGACTTATGATTTAATTGCCATCCTTTTGTTTACTAAATATAATGCTCGTGTTATAATTGTGGTATTCATTGCTGTTAACAAACTCTAAAGAAGGAGGTGGTTTGTTTTTTTATCAAATAACGAAACCTATAAATATAACTTATCAACGTAAAAGGAGGCAAGTATGAACAACAAAATAACCATCCGAAGGTATTTGGTACTGATACTAACCATTATTATGATGTTTACACTGACCGGCATAAATACCGGAGCCATAGAACCAGCATTAACCCCGCCATTAGAACTGAATCTTCCAACCGGAGGCGTTAATCCGATTGAAGTGTTCGGCACCGAGGTCGATGCGAATAGGGAAACCGAAGAACCGGCAGTCATCGCTACACCGCACAATCCTCGTTTACGCTCCTATGTCGCTCCTTCGATACCGGGATATAGCAGCTACGGATATCAGTGGCTTACCACAACCAGCCATCTTTATGTCGCCGCAAACCGGGCGGCATTGGTCGGTCTTTATGAAGCCTTTACCCAGTACTGTGAGCTGGCCTATTATTCCATTGACGATATTTCTGCTTTAGGCGCGATCAATGTAACGGCGCTCAACATCCCGACCAATTCCCCGACGGCGCTTGATGAAGCCAGTAAACTGATCAGCCTGGCGGCTTCTGTCTTCGATGCGGACAATCCGCAGTACTATTTTATTTCCAACGGCTATTACTATAATTATTACGGCGGTGCCGCCGGCACCATGTATACCGTAAGGCCAACATTCCATACTTCCTACAGCTCCTATGCTGCACGGCAAAATAATAACGCAATCATCACCGATAAATTCGCTGAATACGAAGTACTGGTCAGCGACGTTAACACTCCTTACGACAAGGCCCGAAGCGTACATGACAAAATGATAACCGAGCGAGATTACGCTTATATAAACAATGCCCCGGACAGCAGCGACTACGCCCACTCGATAATGGGGGTGATGGACACGACAACGAACGGCCCTGTCTGCGATTCATACGCTAAGGCTTATTCGTACATCATGAACCGGCTGGGCATCGATACGCTTTACTTTACCGGGCTTGGAAACGGTGGCGGGCATGCTTGGAACATGGTCAAGCTGAACGGCATCTGGTATTATTGTGACACTACCTGGGACGACCGCGAAACGACCAACAGCGATCCCGGTAATATGACCAATGATTTTTATTGTATGTACTATATGGTGGGCAGCAACAATACCACATTTACATCTACCCATGATGTCGGCGATCCTGAGGGGAGCAACAGCTGGTTTAGTTATGAAGAGCCGCTGGTGTCAGCCACCGATTTGGACGTTGACCTCCACGAGTATTCCTATGTAACCGACAATGCCTACTATGCCAATGCGACATGGTCCAACGGCGGCAGCTATGATGTCAAGGATAACTATCATGTCTGCTATGTTGACTATTTTGATTATACACGTTATGAAGGCAGGGATTTCGGTACCTATACCCTGTCTCCAATCGGAAACCGGCAGGCTATTTCCGGAGTAGATCTGTACCTCTATGTTTACCCGTCAGGTCAGCGTCTCGGGCAGCTTGAAGACGGCGCCGACTACAAAGTAGTTGTCAAAGATCCGCAAATCGGCCTGAACCGGGCCTGGGTCTATGGCATCGGCGACACTTTCCGGGGAATTGATTTCGGATGGGTGACACTCCAATAATATTAATCGGAAAACGCTCAGACATCGTTTTGACTGAGCGTTTTTTATTCCAATCCCGACTGGAAGAAAACGGGACAGAATTTATCTAAGATACGAATATTAGAATGGTTAATCGTCAACTACGTTTTCCCTTCGCCATCATCTTGGCTGCCTCCGCCCCAATCACCGGCAGGACTGCCAGGACAAGTGCTACGTCCAAGCCGGAGAAGCCCAGCGGCACCGTTTTGAAGATAGTATTCAGCGCCGGGACATAGATAACGGCCACAAGGAAAAGCAGGGAAACGATTACACATTTATTCAAAAACGAATTCCCGAATAATTTCATCTTAAATATCGTCGTCGTCTCGCTCCGGTTTGCATAGGCCCGGAGCAGCTCACCGACGACCAGCGTCACGAAACAGCAGGTCTGCGCCTGAAGCAGCCGCAGGTCAGCAGTATCGCCGGCAAACCTATAATAATACGCAAATACAAAGGAGCCAAGGGTCGCCAGCCCCAGTACCGCGCTCTGAATCGCTACCATAAAAGTCATGTTCTTATTGATAATAGACTCTTTGGGATCTCTGGGCGGCCGGTCCATGATCCCTTTTTCTTTGCCTTCCATCCCCAGCGCAAAAGCCGGGAAGGCATCCGTAATCAGATTAATCACTAAAAGATGCACCGGAACCAACGGCATGACACCGGCAAAGATCGAAGCCACGAAGACCACGATAATCTCCCCGATGTTGCAGGACAGGAGATAGGCCACGACTTTACGGATATTGGAATAGATCGTCCGGCCTTCTTCGACGGCATTGACAATGGATGAGAAGTTATCATCGGTGAGAATCATGTCGGCCGCTTCCTTGGTCACGTCGGTCCCGGTGATGCCCATGGCCACGCCGATGTCCGCCCGTTTGAGGGCCGGCGCGTCATTTACCCCGTCGCCGGTCATGGCGACGACGTTGCCGCCGGCGCGGACGCTTTCCACCAGCCGCACCTTATGCTCCGGCGAAACCCGAGAAAAAACGCTGATTGTCTTAACCTTTTCCCGTAATTCGTCATCGCTTAAGTCATCGATTTCCCGGCCGTTCATCGCCTCCTCCTCCGAGTCGATGATGCCAAGCTTTATGGCAATGGCAGCGGCGGTGATCTTATGGTCACCGGTAATCATCACTGCCCGGATGCCGGCCTTCTTACACACTTCGACGGCCGCCTTCACTTCTTCGCGGGGCGGGTCGATCATCCCGGCAAGACCTAAGAAGATGAGATGATTCTCTTCTTTGGCGGCCTCCGCCGGCATCGTCTCATGATAGCGGACGGCAATCGCCAGCACCCGCAGCGCATCCTTGGCATAGGCCATATTGCGGTTCAGGATCTCCTCGCGGTCGGCCTCGGTCAGGAGCTCGATCTCTCCGTCCCTCAGTATATGGGTTGAATTGGCCAGCACGATGTCCGGCGCCCCTTTGGTAAATGCGGTGATCCCGCCGTCTTGGTCATGGAAAGTCGTCATCAGTTTACGGGCGGAATCAAACGGTACTTCGTTGACCCGCGGCTGCGTAGCATTAAGCTCCGGCTTATTGTATCCTGCCTTATAGCCGAGGACGGTCAGGGCACCTTCGGTGGGGTCCCCCACGATCGAACTGTCGGCCTCGTTAAAATCCGCATCATTACACAGAATCGCTCCCTGCATAAACAGTTTCATGCCGGCGGTCAGTTCCCCGGCTCCTGCTTCCGGTACAAACTCGCCGTCTTTATGGTAACCCGTGCCCGTCACGCTCCATATATTATGGCCGTCGGAAACGGAAACCACTGTCATTTTATTCTGGGTCAGGGTTCCGGTCTTATCAGAACAGATAACCGTGGTAGAACCCAGAGTTTCCACCGCCCCAAGCCGTTTGACGATAGCGTTTCTTTTCACCATCTTCTGCATGCCCTTGGCCAGAACCACTGTCACCACCATGGTAAGTCCTTCAGGGATAGCGGCCACGGCCAGCGCCACGGCGTTCATAAACATCTGCAGCACGTCGTAGTCCCGCAGCAGTCCCGCCCCGAACATCAGCGCACAGACGGAAAGACAGATGATTCCCAAGGTTTTCCCCAGGGAATCCAGTTTTTTCTGTAACGGCGTCTGCTCGTCGCCGGTGCCGGATAATATCTTGGCAATCTTACCGATCTCCGTATTCATGCCGGTCCGGGCTGCCACCGCCCGCCCGCGGCCATAGGTAACGATCGTCCCGGAAAAACAGCTGTTGACACGGTCGCCGATGCCGGCTGCATCTTCCACGGCCGCCCCGCTTTGTTTTTCCACCGGAACCGATTCCCCGGTCAGAGCCGATTCATCGATCTTAAGATTCATACTTTCGATCAGTCGCAGATCAGCCGGGATATAGTCGCCGGCCTCGATTAGAACGATGTCGCCGGGAACGATCAGGGTAGACTGGACCTTGATAACTTCGCTGTCACGGAGTACTTTGGCCAGCGGCGACGACATTTCTTTCAGGGCTTTCAGCGCATTGTCCGCCCTGCTCTCCTGGACGGTGCCGATGATGCCATTGATGATCACGATGGCGATGATGATCGAGCCGTCCAGATACTCTCCGAGGACAATCGAGACAATACTGGCGATCAGCAAGATAAGAACCAGGAAGTCCTTGAACTGATCCAGAAAAATCCGTAACGGCGACCTGGGCTTCTCGCCTTCGAGGACATTCTGGCCATGGGTGGCAAGGCGCTCGGTTATGTCACCTGCGCTCAGGCCTGTTGTTGCATGTGTATTTAACTCTGAAAGTAGCTTTTCTGCTGAATAACTCCAAAATTCCATGATAGTTCTCCTTATATACAGCTATCCTTATTGTTCCACAACAAGTTGATTTTAAAACAGATTATATCATAAGCTATGGCGTAAAGCTACTAAGTTTTGTCCATTGACATATAAATGTTTATCTACCCGAATCACGCCTTTGATATCCCAGGAATCCGGCAGCGATAAGAATAATTGCCAGTATACACAATATAGCCGGCGGCATGACGCTAATCTCCTGTACCGGAATCTGGGGGATGTGGCCGAAGGGGGTTATTTTAACCATATATTCCGGTGCATCCAGAATCCGGCCAAAGTATAACATCAGGAACGAATAGGCAAATACCGCCCATATCGCTGCCGAGAATCTCGGCACCCAGCCTGCCAGAAGGGCCGACAAAGCGATCATCACAAACAGAGCCGGCAGATAGAACAGGGCCGCTTTCATCAGGACTTCCAAAGTTACCAGGCCGGTTGATGCAGATGTCAGATACAAACCGATCGCGCCCAGTACTGAAAATACCACCGACTCCATCAAGGCAATGATGATATAACTGCCGAACATCCGATGCCTCGGTGCCGCCGTAGCCAGTACCGGTTCCATCCTGCCGCGCTTTTCCTCCGCAACCAGCCGGTGTACGGTGTTTACCAGCGGGATTGCGATCAGGATCGACATTATGTTGTTCAGCATGGCAATAAAGGCATCCACAAGGGAAGCGGCGGCATTCCCGCCCTCAACCATCCGTTTCATGATATCATTTCCTTCCACAAACCGCTCCAGCTCACCGACAACCGCTCCGTAAGTCAGACCGATCATCAGTATCCCGGCCGCCCATGCCAGAAAGCTGCCTCGCGACAGCCGCCACGCAAGGCCAAACGGACTTAGCAGAAAACGGGAAGCCCGCGCCCGGCCTTTACGGGCCGGAAAAACACCCATGCCGATGTCGCGTCGCAGATTAATGATTAAGGCAATCGCCGCTATTATGACACCCTCGATAAACAGGCCGATCACCGGCCCGAAGTCATTCCCATAAAACGCCTCCACCTGTAAGCCCCAGCCCATCGGCGAAAGCACCGACAGCACACTACCGGCCACATCGCCCTGCGCCCGCATCACATAAGAAACACCCATGACGGCAAACGACACCCCCACACAGCTGCGGCCTGTACTGAACAGCTGGGCCGCCAAGAGGGCAACAGCGGCAAATACAAAGCCCTGCATGCCGACCGAAAGACCATAGGCAAGGCCGCCTGCTGCCGTACTTCCGTCCATCGGAATGACAATGCAGGATAGCGCTATCAAAACAGCGATTATCAAATTAATGAGGAAAGCCGATGCAATGGCCGACACGCTGTTGGTCAAGCGGCCGACCGGCAGTGAAACCAGCATCTCAAACCGTCCCCGTTCCTCGTCCAAGCGGGTGTGACGGCTGATGAAAAAGATATTCATAATAATTACCGCAAGGGCAAACCAGATCAGACACTCCTGGGCCATGGCAATGGCGGGCGTCAGTTCCTCCAGCCCGTATACCGGTCCCATCAGGGCCACCATCGCCGGCGTGTTCATCGTTACCGCCATGCTCTGAAGAGCTGCCTCACTGGGAAAAAGCCCCGGATAAACAGCAGCAAGCAAAGCGGAAAAAAAGACCAGCGAGACTATCCAGACCGATGACATAATCTTTTCTCTACGCAATATAAATAAAAAATACCTGCCAAAATTAGCCGCCATAGTCATGATCTCCCCTCATACTCGGACAAAAACAGTTCTTCCAGCCCGATACCCTGTTCCAGTACCTGCGACATCGGCCCGTCAAAAACGATCAACCCTTCCTTGATAATGCTTACGCTGTCAGCCAGCCGCTCTGCCTCGCTCATGATATGACTCGAAAGCAACACGGACTTGCCCTGTTTCTTCAGTTCCCCGATGCAGTCCTGGAAGGTTTTTTCCAATAACGGATCTAAGCCGCTGGTCGGTTCATCCAGAACGTAAAGTTCCACCTCCGAAGCAAGGGCGGCAACCAACGCGACCTTTTGACGGTTTCCCTTCGAGTATGTACGACATTTTTTCGTCGGATCCAATTCAAAACGCTGTAAATAGGCATCCCGCCTTTCCTTGTCGGGCCTCGTCCCGCGAAGCGCCAGAAATAAGTCGATGACCTCACCGCCGGTCAGGTTATCCCACAGGTTGACATCTCCCGGCACATAAGCCAGCCGCCTGTGAAGATCCACCGCATCCCGGAAGGCATCACGGCCAAACAGCTTGATCTCGCCGTCGCTTGCTTTCAGGATACCGAGCAGGCAACGAAGCGTGGTGGTCTTGCCGGCGCCGTTAGGCCCCAGAAACGCGTGGACTTCTCCGGGTTCTACGCTCATATTGACGCCGTTTAGGGCGGTAAAGCGGCCAAATCTTTTGTAAAGGTTGGTGATTTGGATCGTTGCCATTATGTTCCCTTCTAATAAAATAAGCTTTATGTTTCTTATATTTTATCATAATATATTAAAATCGCAACGCATATTTATTATGACTGTTTTTTTGCTTTATTTTAATTTATACTTTTTACAGTATTTTATTTATAATCAGCAGTTCCTGAAATAGGTTACATTCCATAATAAATCTAAATAAATCTAAGCTTGCCTTAATCATTCAAAATAGTTATAATAGTGGCAGACTCAAAGAAAGGAAAGCCCACAATGAATATATTATTAACCAATGGCCAACTTCTGTTACAACACAAGGATACCTATAAAATCGAACAAAAAAACCTCTACATCAGCGGTAACAAAATAATCGCTATCGGCGACTGCCCTGCGGAATTTACGGCAGTCAGGAAAGTAGATGCCAGAAATAAACTAATTATCCCGGGCCTGATCAATTCACACACTCATGCCTATATGACATTATTTCGCAATGCTGCTGACGACTTGGCTTTTGACGACTGGCTGTTTAAAAACATCCTGCCCATGGAGGACCGGCTGACGGCGGAAGACGCCTACTGGGGAACCCTGCTTGCCTGCATGGAAATGATCAGATCCGGCACCACCTGTTTTCTGGATATGCACATGTTCCGGGATCAGACCGTCCGGGCAGCCGCTAAAATAGGAATGCGGGCTAAAGTATCCCGGGGCCTGGTCGGCAATGCCGAAGATACCTGGTCGGCCGATCCTTCTGACCATAATAACGAAACCGAAACCGGCGACAATTACAAAAGCCATCGTATCAAAGAAGCTTTTGACGAAATGCAGACAACACAAGCTACTCACGGCCTAATCAGTTTTAGTCTGGCACCCCATGCTGTTTATACCTGTGATACGGAATTCCTGAAATATGTCAGCGACCTGGCCTGCCTCCATCAGCTTCCTCTACATATTCACGTTTCCGAATCGAAGAACGAAGTCGATAACTGCATCGCCCAGCACGGGATGACACCGGTTCAATTGCTGGACAGCATCGGGTTTTTCCAAGTTCCGGTCATTGCCGCTCATTGTGTCCATATCACGGAAGAAGACATCATGATACTGAAAAAGCACAATGTCAGTGTCGTGACTAACCCGGTCAGTAACATGAAGCTTGGTAATGGCTTTGCGCCGGTTCGGGAGATGATGCAGGCGGGTATCAATGTCTGTATCGGTACTGATGGAACCGCAAGCAACAATACTTTGAACCTGTTCCGAGAAATGACGATGCTGTCAATGATTCAAAAGGGTATCCATGCCGATGCCTGTGCCATGAAAGCCGAGGAAACATTTAATATGGCAACGGGTAATGCTGCCAAGGCCTTGGGAGAGCCGCTGCTGGGACGCATTGACGTCGGAATGATGGCTGATCTTGCCATTATTGACCTGGATATCCCGCAACTAAATCCCTCCGACAACCTTATTTCCGCACTTATTTATTCCATGAATGGTTCGGAAATCGAGAGCGTGATTATTAACGGCGAATTTGTCTTAGAAAACAAGCGTTTCGTCAATATCAATGAAAAAGAAGTATACGAACACATCAATCAAATAAAAAGTCGGATCAAAGTTCTATAAACCAAAAACTACAAAAAGAAAAGGAGTCCATCAAAATGCATAAGAGTGAAATCAAAGACATCCGGTTAGCCGGTGAAGGTAAGAAAAAAATTGCCTGGGTAAAAAATAACATGCCGATACTGAACAGCATCGAAGCGGAATTTCTTGAAAACAAACCTTTTACGGGCCTGCGGATTGCCCTGTCCATCCATTTAGAGGCCAAGACCGCCTATTTGTGCCACGTTCTGGCCGCCGGCGGCGCCGAAATGTTTATTACCGGCAGCAACCCACTGTCCACTCAGGATGACGTTGCTGCCGCCCTAGCGGATGCCGGGATGAATGTGTATGCCTGGCACGGGGCCACCGCCGAAGAATATGAGCTTCATCTGAAGAAAACGGTGGAAGCGGGACCAAATATCGTGATCGATGACGGCGGCGACCTTGTCAATCTGATTCATAACGAATATCCGCAGCTGATCCCCGATATTATCGGCGGCTGTGAAGAAACCACGACCGGCATCCTCCGGCTGCTGGCCATGGATAAAGCCGGAGTATTGAAGTTCCCGATGGTCCTGGTCAACAACGCCCAGTGCAAGCATCTCTTTGATAATCGGTACGGAACCGGTCAATCCGTATGGGACGGAATCAACCGGACTACCAACCTGATCGTTGCCAGCAAGACCGTCGTCGTGGCCGGCTATGGCTGGTGCGGCAAGGGCGTAGCGATGCGCGCCAAAGGTTTCGGAGCGAACGTCATCATTACGGAGATCGATCCGGTCAAGGCCATAGAAGCCCTAATGGACGGATTTGACGTAATGGAAATGAAGCAGGCGGCACCGCTTGGCGACATCTTTGTCACCGTAACCGGTTGCAAAGACGTCATCGGTGAAGCTGATTTCCGTCTGATGAAGGACGGCGCGATTCTGTGCAATGCGGGACATTTCAATGTGGAAATCAACATGGAAAGGCTGGCGCAGATTGCCGATGAGACCGAGGAAAAAAGGAAAAACATTACCGGCTACCGGCTGGGAGATAAATGGATTTACATACTTGCCGAGGGCCGCCTGGTCAACCTGGCCGCCGGCGACGGCCATCCGGCCGAAATCATGGATATGAGTTTTGCCATTCAGGCATTGAGCGCCCAGTATCTGACACTGCATAAAGAAGAGATTGCCTCCATGATCATCGACGTACCGGAAACAATCGACCAAGAGGTTGCCCTGAGGAAATTAAGCAGTATGAAGGTGACGATTGATGTCCTGACGGAGGCGCAGGAAGCGTATCTGGAGGGGTGGAAAGTGTAAAGTGTAAAGAGATTTTCTAAGCCATGAAAGTACCATGGCTAAGAAAATCTAAAGCTTTACACGGGAGAACGACTGGGGTCGTTCTCCCAGGCTTTATAACTAACTGGAAGAGCTGTTAATGGCGTCTGGAAGCGTGAAGGATGTGAAGAGGGCAGGATTTTGACTTTATGAGTTGAAATCCTTTTATATTTTAGAGGCTTAGTTATCGGATAGTAAATGCGTTACCATTGTACTTTTATTTAGTTCGTGGTACTCTTTATTTTAATATTATGCAAGATATACTTTATTCAAATACTGAAGTCCTGAGATTGACCGGTATCTGGGAAAAGCAAAAGAGTAAATGCCGTAATCTTTCTCTCGGGATGAAACAAAGGCTGGGTCTGGCCATCGCAATGATGGGGGAGCCGCAGCTGCTGATTTTGGATGAGCCGATCAATGGCCTTGATCCCAGTGGTATCCTGGAACTACGTAAACTTTTTCGCCGGCTGAATGAAGAAAAAAATATTACAATCCTGCTTTCCAGCCATATTCTGAGTGAGCTGCAGCAGACAGCCACGACTTTTGGCTTCTTAAAGAAAGGAAGGCTGCTGGAAGAAATATCGGCATCACAGCTTTACGAGAAATGTGCCGACTACGTAGAAATCGCAGTCTCAGAGCCGGAAAAATATGCCATGCTGTTAAGCAGCCAGCTGCCGGAATCGGCTTTTATCGTCCTTCCCGATAAAACGATCCGCATCTTCAATATGGCGATGGATCTGGATTCTTGCGGCCAGCTGGCGGCAGATAATGGCATCTATATAAAAGGGCTTCGGAAATGCCATTCTTCTCTGGAAGAGTATTATATGAATTTAAATCAAGGAGGGGTTTATTGATGTTAAACTATATGAAAAGTGAAATATATCGGGTAACGCATAGCAGAGCAGTTTATATGACAGTGGCTGTTCTCACTGCCCTCCCGCTTCTGGTTAACCTGATTTTACATTGGACTGACGGCATAACACCGGGCTTCAGATATGGGACGACTTCTTTTTCTTATTCCAATATTATTATCAATCCCATGATATACTGTTATATCGCCTGCATCATTGCGGCGGTTCTTTATGAATCCGGCAGACGCAACGGCAACTTGCGGAATACCGTCGCCTATGGAGTGTCCCGGACGGAGATTTTCATCGGTAAATGTATTGTAAGTCTGATCACTTCGCTGGTTATTCTGGCAACGGTGATGAGCGTTTTCATCGGTAGTGCCATGCTGCTGCTTAAGCATGAGGGACCGGCAGGAATCGGTACTCTGCTACGGGAAATCCCGGCAGTATCCCTGACTGCTGTTGCCGCTTTGGTACTGGGAATACTGATTTTTGAGCTTTTTGAGAGTACGACTGTCGGTATGATTATATGGTTTTTATTGATTCAGATATTGCCTACGGTGCTTTTCTATATGGGACTTAGGTTTGATGCGGTGATGAAGGTTGCTATGTGGTTTCCGGTTAATATTTTCAGAACCGGCGTAGTAATGAATATGTCTCAGTGTATTGTCCTATGGGATACAACCGATGGCATGATCAAATGTCTGATTACCGGCGGAGTCAGTGTTGTCATCGCCGGGGCGGCAGGCTTGCTGCTGCTTCGTAAAAGAGACTTACAATTTTAAAAGTGAAGTTCTGGAAGGTACTTAATTGTGGGAGGTGTAGGTATGTTACATTTATTGCTGGGTTTGACTGTCATCGTAGGGGGGTATTATATGATACGGTATTATCTGATCCGGCATGCACTTCGAGAAGCAGATAAAAACCTGCGAGACATCCGGGACGACATTTCCCAGAACCGCATCCTGCACCTCCCCATACCCGACCGTAGCATGGAAACACTGATGGAAGCTGTTAACAGTGTCTTGACGGAAGTGCGAAAGGAACGGCTCAGTTATGAAATGCGGGAAAAAGAATTCCAGGTTCAGATCGCAAACATCAGCCATGACCTTCGAACCCCGCTGACAGTGATTCTTGGCTATCTGCGCATGATGAAAGATCCACTTATTATTCAGGATACCCATGAGCAGGATATTAATGAGCAGGATATCCTGGATATACAGGATATTCTGGTTATCCTGGAACGGAAAGCCATGTCTATGGAAAAACTGGTGTCCCAATTTTACTCTTTTTCTCGATTCTATGCCGAAGACTATGAATTACAGATGCAAGAAGTGGATATCTGCCGTCTCATCCGAGAAACCCTGACCGACCATTATCAGGTGCTGAACGAGGCCCATCTGACCGTAGATACTGACCTGACGGCATATCCGGTTTGGGTAAAGGGCGATATCGAAGCATTGGAACGCATCTTTGCTAACCTGTATCAAAATGCCGGACGGTATGCCAAAAGTTTTCTGCATATTGAAATAATTTTAGATCTTGAGAAAATTAACATCCCTGACATGGAGAAAGGGGAAAAGAATATTGCCGTTTTGCTCACCAATGATACGGAGCCAATGACAGAATATGATGTGGAACATTTATTTGACCGGTTTTACCGGCAGGATAATTCCCGTCGGTCCGACAGCACCGGACTGGGCCTGACGGTCGCCAGACATCTGGCGGAAACCATGCTCGGCGACCTGAAGGCCCATTTAATACCTGCGGAATACGGGACGTCCCTTTGTTTTACCCTATTGCTGCAAGGGACGTCAGCGCCGCTATAGCGTCGGCTTTTCCCTATTCCTGCGGGATTTCCTGCGGAATTACCAGTGCGGCAATGAAATAAATCAAAGCCCCCATCCCGATGCTGCAAAAACTGGCGATGATCCAGACCAGCCGCACGACCGAAGGATCTATCCCCAAATATTCCCCGATTCCGCCGCACACGCCGCATATCGATCTATTGGTACTGGAACGTAGCAACCGTTTGTAATTGTTGTTCATAGCATTTCCTCCTATTATAATAATAATTCTATACTAATTTTATTGAGAATATAGTCAAATTATCATCTTTTCATGCTGGCCGCGCCCTTAACGGTGAAAATACCCATCCCACCAGCTTAAAGCAGGCCAGCCCCAGCGGGATACAGATTATCGTACAACACAGCAATGCTCCGCATACCGAAAGCACTATCGCCAGCGGCAGTCCCAGCAGCAAAAAGAACAGCAGCTTCAGCAGGCCGCCTACCAGACGCAGGCTGAAACAGAGGATCAGAACCACCACAATCAGAATCAAGATTAACAGTCCGCCAATCATATTATCTCCCTCCTTCAGTCGGTAAAGTCAATTACCACGTTTCCCATCCCGCAGTCAAGCTGGATGTCACGGTCGGCATCGTTATCAATGGATTTTTCACCTGCCAGCATCGAATAGGAGGTGCCGTCGATCTCGATATTTCCTGCAGCACAGTTGATCGAATAATTATAATCATCTTCTTTTCCTTCCAGTATCAGGCTCATATTGCCCATGCCACAGGATGCTGCCAGTTCTTTCGCAATCAGCCCTTCAAACTCGACGTTGCCCATGCCGACATCCATATTGACTTTGTCCACAGATGTCTCGGCAAAGCTCATATCTCCCATTCCTACCGAGCAACTCAGGCTTCCCGCCGTGATCCCGCTTACTTCCGCGCTTGAGGCGCCGATATCGAAGCTGATATCTTCGAATGTGATACTATGCGGAATACTCAGGCGGATTTCATTATCTGAGGCATCACCGCTGACATTGTTGAACCCTTTCACATACAGACAACCGCTGTCTACATAATAATTGCAGTCACCCCGGCCTGATATTTCGATTCCGAAGTCTTCATTATCCCACTCTTCCAGGATAAACTCACAGGCTCCGGCCGCAATATCCAGCTCTTTTATCCCGATGCTGCTTATCGTGTCGTCCATCTGCTTGTCGTTGATTATTACGTCATTCACCGTCAGCTCATTCCGTCCCCAGTTCCAATTCCATCCCCAGACCCAGTCCCTGGAAATTTCATGTTCCCTGGCCAACGATATAAAATTCCGGCCTCCTATCAAAGTTACAATGAGTCCTATGACCAGTCCGGTTACAATAAAAATTCCTACCGTAATCAAACAGCCTTTGATAAATTTTTCCATTAGTTTTTTACTCCTTTCTTTCCGAATAATTTATTAAAGAGGTACCCGATCCCCTTATAAATGGCGGGGATCAGCTTGCCGGTAATCAATACCGTGAGAACTAAAAAGAGGATACCCAGGCCGGCGGAAATAAATGCCGCAGCAATCAGTGCCGAGCCAATCAGCGGGGCGGGTGCCAGCTGGATAATCCCGGTCACCGCCAAAAAAATCGCCAATGCCAGCAATATCAGAGCAGATGCCCCGAAGCCTAATACCAAGGCAAAGAAGATCGTAAAGCAAGATAAGATAAAACCCAGAGCGGAACCGGCTGCTCCGATAATGACTGGCGAACCAAAGATACATAATACAACGATCAGTGCAATCACGCCGCCGGACAAGCCTCGGTTTTTCGCCGCTTTTTTCTCTTCCTGCGGTTCGACAACGGGTTCCCGGTATTCGCTGAGGGAATTGCTGTTTTCATCGGAAACGCCATGGAAACCTTTTTCCGTAAATTCTCCGCCGCCGCCTTCCAGTCCTTCCTTGATCGTCGCTGCCACCTGCTCCGGCGTGCCGAGCGATGCCAGCACCTCGGCTTCGTTCTCTTTGTCGCTGTCATTGATATAATCGTTGTAATATTGTAAGGCTTCTTCTCTTTCACCAGGCGGAATATCCGACAACAGTTCCTCCAAACGTCTCATATATTCCCATCTACTCATGTTTCGCTCCTCCCTCGAATATCATACTTATCTTTGCTGAATAATCACGCCATGCCCCTTCGTAAAGGTTCAGCTGTCTTCGTCCCTTTTCGGTAACCTGATAATACCGTCGGTTTCTTCCGGCACATTCCATATCATATACGTCCAGACATTCGTCTTTCTGTAATCGTCTCAATACCGGATACAATGTGGATTCCGACAGCTCGATCGCGGTTCGGACTTCCTGCGTGATCTTATAGCCGTAGGTACCGTCTGTTTCTCGCGACACCACCGCAAGGACTACCGCATCGAGGAGGGCTGCCCCTGTATTAAATACCATGGTTTTCTCCTTTCGCTTACCATATAATATTATATGACGTATAATATCGTTCAATAAATATACTATATGCCATATAATATTGTTTTGTCAATGGGAGAATTAAAAATAATCCGCTTCACACATTTTTTTGCTAAGCGGCTGGGAATGGATTGGATGAGTTAACCGTTGTAATTATAAGATTGATTAATCAATATCTAGAATAAGATCGGGCGGCCGGCTGGAACGAAAAGGCCGCCCGTTAACATTTTTAAGGCATCCGTATCACATAATATGATAACAAATCGCGTCATGTATAAATTGTGCGCCGCCTTCCGCTATCTTGTCATAATAAGCCGCAAACCGGTCGTCAGCCACATATATTTCGCTTAATCCCCTGTGTGCCTCCGGACTATATTGCGTCCAGGTGTAGGACAGCCATTCCTTATGAAGCAGGGCTATTTCCCTGCCGGCATCTCCCTGATAATCTGCACCGCTTCTTACAGCTTCGGCCAGTTTCTGTTGGAGCATTTCACTCAGAGCCGTCATTTTCCGGTAATCCTCTTCCGACATATTCATCATCTTCCGATTGCTTTCGTCAACGATCTCCTCGCCGTATTTCTGACGGATCTCCTCGCCGTATTTTTCCTCGTTTTCTTGAATCATTTCTTTCTTTAGACTGGTAAACTTTTCATTGTCAGTCATGGTGATTTCTCCTTTTTCCTTTTTGATTGTCTGTTCTGCCGTTTTGACCAGCCTATGGATTTTGCCCAGGAAATTATGTAGTGCTTATTAGGAGATTGCCTGACAAGTGGTGCATCTTGCACCGCATGTTAAATCGTCTTGCATATTCTGCATTCCCCAGGCACCGAGCTGCACCAAGATGGGAACCATGCTGGTGCCTTTTTCTGTAAGGGTGTATTCCACCCGCGGCGGGACTTCATTATACTGTTCCCGGTAAACCATCCCTGTTGCCTCTAGCTCTTTGAGTGACTGCGACAGCATCATATTGGTCACGTCGCCAAGCTTGCGTTTAATGGCACTGTAGCGTGTCGGCTCACCGGAAGCCAGCATACAGAGGATGGGCAGCTTCCATTTGCCGCCGACAATGTCTAGCGAGTACCGTACCGGGCAGAGCAATCCTTGCTCTGCATTCGTTCTTTCTGTTTTCTTATTTGCCATAAGTCCTCCTGCTGGTTTAATATTTTTTATAATAGGATATTGCTTATAGAACCGTGTATTATTATATGTATGATTTTTAATACTTAGTATAGATATACTGCGTACTTGCTTTGATATTATTTTGTATTATAATCATAACATAATACTAAACGCGAAGCAAGAAATTACGGAGGACAAGCTCATGACAATTGAAACAAGCCGGGCACTATTTAATGAGCAGATCAAGGATCCGTGTATCGTCGATTTTTATACGACGGGATGCCCTGTCTGTGAAAAGCTGGCCCCGGTATACGGGGATTTATCTGAAGAGCGTGACAATCTTACCTTTTATAAGGTGAATCTGGACGAGGATATTACGCTGGCTGAAACCTATGGCATCGACCATGTGCCGACGCTGATCCTGTTTGACGGCGGGCAGCCTGTCAAAGTCCATACCGGGTATTTAGACAAAGAAGGCTTGTCCGCTTTTATAGCGGGAGGAAAGGAGGACAGCGTATGAAGGGATATCGACTGAATCCTGATGCAGAGCATGTCGCTAAAATCATCGCCGGCCTGGCCAAAAAAGACGGCCATTGTCCCTGCCGGATTAATAAGGATGAAACGACGCTCTGTCCCTGTGATGAGTTCACGCGCCAAGAAATATGCAAATGTAAGCTGTTTATCGAAATGGCCGGCTAAACCAGTAAACACTAGTTAGGAGGATTTTATGAAACAAGTATTAGATTTTTTAAACAACACCGGAGTATATTATCTGGCTACTACGGCGGGCGATCAGCCTCATGTCCGGCCGATCGGCTTTGTCATGGAGTACGACGGCAAGCTTACCTTTTGTACCGGTAACCAAAAAGAGATGTATCAGCAGCTCAAGGTTAATCCCAAAGTGGAGATCTGCGCATATGACGGCCAGGGAAATATGATGCGCATTATCGGCGAAGCGGTATTTATCACTTCCGAGGCATCGCAGCAAAAGGCCCTGGATATTATGCCTGCTTTGGCCAATCTCTATTCTGTCGGCGACGGTGTCTTTGAGATTTTCTGTCTGGACAAAGCAAAAGCCGTCTGCTCCAATATGAGTGGAGAAACACAGGAAATAACCCTATAAAACCCTGAATCAGGAAGGAGACATTTTATGAGCATCTATGATTTTACAGTAAAAGACAACCACGGTGAACCTGTATCACTGGAAGAATATGCGGGTAAGGTACTGCTTGTCGTCAATACCGCGACCAAATGCGGACTGACTCCGCAGTACACAGCCCTGCAGGAACTCTATGCCAAGTACAAGGACAAGGGCTTTGTCGTCCTCGACTTCCCTTGCAATCAATTTATGAACCAGGCACCGGAGGACGATGCCGGCATCAACAATTTCTGTTCCTTGAAGTATTCCACGACCTTTCCCCGCTTTGCCAAAATCGACGTCAACGGCAAAAATGCTGCCCCGCTTTATGAGTGGCTGAAAGAACAGGCACCCGAAGATAAGGGCGATAAGGACGCGAAGGCCTTTGAGAAAAAAGTCAAGCTGCTTACCCTGGGCAACAAGAAACAGGACATCAAGTGGAACTTTGGAAAATTCCTTATTGACCGCGACGGGAATGTCGCCGCCCGCTACTCACCCGCCCATCTGCCGGAGAACTTATCGCAAGATATCGAAGCCCTGCTGAAATAATAAAGAGGAATTAAGCATCCGGTCAGATCCTATCGTAGGATCTGACCAGATTTTATTATATTATCAATTTTTTTCTGATTGAATTCAGCGGCAGAATATGGTAATATTCTGGTATGCCAATTTATTGGCTGGGTACTACCAGATACAATAGGCGGGAAAACCCTCTATGAGAACCATGGTTCTCATAGAGGGAACTGTGGCCCTCTGTTTACATAGAATGATCCGTTTTGCATTATTGATGACGGAAATCGTATGTTAGAGAGAGGGAATGCCATGATAAGTATAACGGACGCATGACGGTACTCGGGCACCCTTTATACGATAATCTTAACACTGTGCCGAGTGTCTGTCATCTAAATCAGACACCAAACAAAGGAGGTTTTATCATGCTGATTGAATTAATCGCAACAACACTGGATGACGCTATCGCCATAGAGCAGGCCGGAGGCGGTCGGATCGAACTGATCACCGGCTTCATGGAAGGCGGCTTGACCCCCGGGGTCGGACTGATTACCAAGGTCTGCGACACGGTACACATTCCGGTAAATGTCATGCTACGCCCACATTCAAACGGCTTCCAGTATTCAGCAAATGATATTGCTGTCATGAAGTATGACATTAGTGCCATCCTAGGCACCAAGGCCTATGGAATCGTGACAGGCATGCTTGACTCGTCAGGTCACATCCATACCGGACAGCTGGAGCAACTTCTTGCCTGTGTAAAGGATCTACCCGTCACCTTCCACCGTGCCATCGACGACTCAGCGGACCCGGTGGCTTCCGTCAAAGTCCTCGCCGCCTATCCGGAAGTCAAAACGGTACTGACCAGCGGCGGAAAAGGAAGCTTTACGGAAAGGATGAGTACCATCCTGAAAATGAAGGAAGCGGCGCCCCGGCTGGAAATCCTCGTGGGATCAGGAATCTCCCTCAAGAACATCGCCGAGGTACACCGCCTTACCGCTACCGGAGCCTATCATGCCGGTACTGCCGTCCGGTTCGACAACAGTCCCGTACTCGGCATCGACCCGGTCAAAGCCTGGGAATTTGTTACGTTTACCAAAACCTTATGAAGTGATGCCGGCCTTACCTCATGATTCTTTTATAGATATTACTGTCGATACTGTTGTACGCCTGATCATATTGACACTTTCTGAATCCCGCGTCACTTAATCTGGCCAGATGCTCCCGATAGTACTGATGGTCGTATGCTCTGATCCGATCATAGCTTTCGTCATCGCTGTACCGTGAAAACGGGGTTCCTGTCACGATCCAATACACATGATCGGAGGAAGTCGGTGATAAGCTGCCGTTTAACTCAAGACAGGAATCATAAACCAAGTAGTCATTTTCCTCGGGAGTGATCACGCCCGAGGGCTGCAGTGGCTCCAGCATACAGACATCATGGTATTCCATGACCATTTTTTTGACGACCAGTCCTCTGAGAAGGCGGATCGAGTTACACATAAACTCGCTTCCGATTCTTTTCTGGCTCAAGCTACAGCCCAGGGCATTCGCGAAGGTTGCGGTAATAGCCGCGCAGTCCGTGCTGTTGGCTTTCTTTTTCACGTCCAGGTCATTCATAAACCGGGCCAGCTCGAAATAGGGGCCGTTTTCGTCTTCCCGCACATATACTGGGGTTCCGTCTCCGTATTCCAGTTTAAGACCTTTATATACTTTTTCTGTGACTGCCGCCGCTATTTCATGGAGGCTGCGCGCATTATGCGACCATTCACAGGCTTTTTCCAAGACCTTGATATCGGGCCGGCAATATTCATTCCATGGCAAGGAAGGCTGAGACATGAGCACATATAAATGTATCTCCGTGTTGATGATTTCGCAGACGGTTCCGTCGGCATCTGCCTCTTGGCCGATTTCCCGGCATTCCCAGGCCAGCGTGATTTTATGGCGTCGGACACCATTGGCGCCAAGCTTATGATTCCTGAAAATAATATCATAACTCTCTGTCTGCCCTTTGGCCGAAGCCGTCACAGTTATCTCTTCGGAGTCGCCGAACATGTTACTTTCGCTGATATCGCGGCATTTCACGACGGCGGCACCGGGACTGCGGAAGTCAAAGATCGCTTTGACGGCCACATCACCGGTGATTTCGTCAATGACATAGGCGACATGGGCGCTGTCAGTCCGATTGCTTGCCCATTCGGGAACCGCAATGTTCTGTTTGGCATCCAGCTGGAGATGTTTAAGGGTGTATGTTTCTGAAGAATGGCTGAACTGTACGGAGGACAGGCCGATCTTCGGCGTCTCTGTCGGCTTTTGCCGGATATGCTGGCGCACATCGTCGGCCAGAAGGGTGAGCGCATCCAGATAATAAGCGGTCGGAACGCCGATAATCCACGATGACACAAGAAACTCTGATTCAGCTATCATGGTCGTGACTTTCCACCATTGGCTTTCCTGCCTAAATGCGGCCAATAGAGCCAGATTCAGCAGATTCTGCTGGTACAGATGGACATAGAAGCTTTTCAGCACGGAAGCCGTGACGGCATCGCTATCGGCAAACATCGTCCGAACGGTCGAATCGGCGCTCAGCGGGGTCAACAGCTTGACCAGGGAGTCATTTCTCTTTATCTTTACGCCATATACGATGTCAGCCAAGCCGCCAATCAATATCATAAACAAATCCATGTACCATTGCTGTTCCTGGATCAGGAAAGGTTCTGCGTCTTCCTCGTCCGCTAAGGCTCCGCCGGCCTCAGGGAATGTCCTTTGGTCCGGCAACGGGAAAGGATATGATATTTCCCCATAGGAAAACTGGTTATGTTCTCCCAGCAGGGTTCCCGTACAGCTGCTGACATTACTCCTGACATGAAAAGCATAGGTCGCCCGGAGGCCTTCCGCGTCGGCTTCCGGAGCCGTTTGCGCATAGCCGGCGATCTCGTCGGCATCCATCTTCCGCTCCCAGATGTCAAGCCTCGAAATACAGCCCTCCAGCCAGTTCTGGCCGCTCTGGCCGCTGTCCGACACTTCGGCGCCGATGCATGTGCCAGGCTCCTCCAGTTCAATCTCAATGGGGAACAGCCCGCCCAGCCGGCCGGACAGCGCCCCGTCGATATACAGTTCCATGGCATCGACGCTATAGACAAGGGCAAGATTGACCCACTGCTTCGGGCTCACGCTCGCTGCCGAAGTAAGAATCTGATCCCCGCCGGTAGATCCTCTTAAGCCCATGGCCTTGTACTCGCCGCATATTTTTTCGATATAAAGCGACATGCCCGCCTCATTTTGGACATCCCGGTTACTGAATACTGTCTGTTTAACCCCGTCTTCACTTTCCTGGAAATATACCCAGGCCTGCACCGTGTAAGGATCGTTATGTTTCCCGCCGGGGTTGATCAGCGGCTCTTTATCGATACTGGCAAAGGTGTTGCTCAAAAACAGCGCTCCCTTGGAATACAGCCGGTACTGGGAAGCATCCGCCGTTTCGACCGTCAGGTCTCTTACCGTCTCAGCCGCCGGGATCCGGCTAAAATCAAAATAAGCAGCAAGCGACGGCAGCGCGGCAGCTTCGGTTTCCATCATATAATGCCGGATTTCTTCCGTAGTCAGGGCCTGGTCGAAAAAGCGAACCTGACGCAGCTCGCCTACCGTATCCCGGAAGAAAACAAACGGCTCGTTGCTTTCACTGCCCGTACCCGTCAGGTCGGCACCGGCAGCTTTGATCCCGTTGACATACAGAGTCGTGGCCGGTTTGCCGTATACGGCACAGACATGCACCCAGTCGCCCACCGGCACCGGTATTTCTTCCGAGGCCGATAACTCCGGGAAGCCTTCCAGCCTGAAATATAGCTTATTTCCTGAAATGCCGAGACAGAAGCTGCCCGGCTGTGACAGAATAACTTTTTCGGTCAGCTTTTCCGTCACCCTGACGAAAGCATCGACCGTGAACGGCGTTGAGCCGTCCGTCTTAAAACCGATATCCGCCTCTCCTGAAGCGGTTTGATTGCCGTCAAACGCGACGGCGGCATATTGATAAGGGTAATCCATATGTACATACTCCTTTCTTTGTGCTGCTGCGATATCTTCCGTTCTGCTGTGACATCTTCCGTTCTGCTGTGACATCTTCCGTTCTGCTGTGATATCTTCCGATCT
>DBDJ01000057.1 GCA_002293525.1 Lachnospiraceae bacterium UBA935 | reverse complement strand
TAGTGATTCTGTTTTTCTATATAATATTGCCTACCAATTCTTAAAATTATGGGTATTGGTGACATATCTATTATTTCGTCAGCGAGATCCTCTAATTCCTTATTGGTCTTAAAATAATAATCTGCGGTATATTCTTTCTGCTTATAATATGCCCTGATCTTATAACTATCCGTGACCAACCTATCTTCATTTTGAGTTTCATCCAAGCAATTTGTCATCTCTAATATTTTTTCAAACTCCTCATCTGAGAGCGTTTTTTCACCCTTTTCAGTAACAGATCGCAAATAAGGGATTGATCCAAGTTCGTCTCGCTCGCGCATTCCAAGTGAAACATGCATCACTTTGTCTTTCGTTATGACAATATAATATGTACTTGAATAACCGCTGCCATTCATTGCTAATTCCAGAAAAATATTATCTTTGTATTTTTGGTGCTCAATCTTCCTGTGATTTATGGAAAGCAGTAAAACTGACGAAATAATTATAATTAAAATTATTATTATGTATCTTCTCTTAATAAACTTCATTTGTACCCTTACATTTAGTATTTTATTTTATAAACCAATAATTAGTGAAAGCCCGATTTACTAATCTGCATAATAATTCTCCCAAAACTCTTCCTCATTAATTCCTAAACAAGCTTCACGGGTATCCGCTTCTTGAAGAATCACTGGCATAGGCGATAAATCCATTAACGCTTCTGTAAGCTTGAGCAGGTTGGGATTCTCGTCTGAATCGATATCTGAATAATACTTTACAAATTGATGCGATATCCTGATATGAAAGCCTTCCGTGGCATCAGAAGCATTATTATCGGCTCTATCTAATTTTTCAGCCAGCTCCTTCAAGTACTGATATTCCCATTCTTTAAGCATTCTTTTTTCTTTTCTTGCCATTATATTCTGGTCGTATAAAACATAAACATCAGCATTATCTCGTTTTGTAAAAGTATAATACGAAGTTAACATCCTATTCTTTTCCACAGTAATTACATAGGTTCCCTTGGAATCAGACTTATCTAGAATTGCTAACTGGAATAAATAGTGATTCTGTTTTTCTATATATTCTTGCCTACCCGATCTCAGAACTATAGGAATCGGTGATAAATCGATTATTTCACCAGCGAGTTCTATTAGTTCCTCGTTTGTACCATAATCATAATCTGCAAGATATTCTTTCTGTTGATAATATGCTCTGATCCTAAAAATGTCTGAGGTAAATCTTTTTTCATTTTTTGCATCATCCAAGCTGCTTATTATTTCTTCTATTTTTTGGAATTCCTGCTCTGAAAGCATTTTTTCACCTTTTTCATTAATAGATCGCAAATAAGGGATTGATCCAAGCTCGTCTCGCTCGCGTCTTCCAAATGAAACATGCATCACTTTGTCTTTTGTGATGACAAAATAATATGTACTTGAATAACTGCCGCTATATATCGCTAATTCCAGATAAATATTATCTTTGTAATTTTGGTATTCAATCTTCCTGTAAATAATAATAAGCAGCAGTAAGACTAATAAAAAAATTAATATAATTATTATATATCTTTTATTCATATGCTCCCCTCATACTTAATTCATCACCATTACTATCTGTACATTCTGATCTTATATCATTGTCATATTACCCTTGTCATCTTCAATTGATACGATATTCCCTCTTTGGTCATAAACCAGCCGGTCCGAGCTTCCGTCCGGCAGGCAGATACTGACTGGCAGAGAATTCTCATATCGGATTATCTGTTCGTGCTTAAGCGGGTCGGTCGTCTTGATGAGGTTACCGTTTTCATCGTATTCAAAATAGTAGCGGCTGCCGTCAGCCTGCTTGATCTGGATTACCTTATCCTGACTGTTGTAAATGAAGCCGGTACGCTGCCGTAAAGGGTCAACTATTTCCGTCACATTGCCGGCGCTGTATTTCAGCCGCGTTTTATTGCCATTGCGGTCAACATACTTTGTTCTTCGGTTGTTGCTGTTATACTCATAGCTTTCCTCACATATGGGCTTCCCTTCCGCATCAGTATATATCGTTTTAATATGGCGGTTCTGTCCGTCATGGATATAGTGAATCCTGTTGCCGTTCTGTTCCGTAAGGATAACGGTGCGTTCTTTATCTTTCTGGGCATAATCAAGATATTCATAGCTCATCTCGCCGCCGTCAGGAAAGGCCTGCTTCACAGTCCGGCCCCGATGGTCGAACTGGTTGGTGACCGATGTGATACCGCGGGGATTGGTGATTGTCTCTATTTTTCCTTTTTTTCCATAGGTGAAAACAGTCACTCCGCCTAACAAGTCAGTAATGCTGTAAAAGCGTCCCTCCTGATAGGCAAAGCTGATTTTCCTTCCGGCATGGTCCGATATCGCAGCTAGATATCCCTGCTCATTGTATGTAAAGAAAAGCTTGTTGCCGCTGTCTTCTTCCACCCGGCAAAGCTGCCTGGAAACCGTCGGGCACGGGGACTCTGAATCCATATAGAAAAGCGTGATTCCTTTGCCGTTCATGTTCTCCTGCCGAATATTCCTTCCCTCTTCATCAAATAGGTAGCGAGTCTTCTCCTTGGTAGTGTAAAGATATCCTTCCGCTTTCTTTTCCAGAACACTGCCACAGAAGCGGAACGGGATACAGCTCCCGTCGGCAGCTTTCCTGTAGATATCCTCCCGCCCGTCAGATAAAATAACCGTAACGACATCCTTCTTTTCATCTTTTTCCATAAACACTTCATAATTATGGTTCCAGTCCGGTCCCAGAGCACCGCTCCGTCTGTTGATGGCATTATAGAAACGTTTGAAAAACAGCGGGAAAGAACCTTTTATAGATATGTCTTTTTTCTGATAGATAAAATTGCCGGTACTCAGATTGACCGGATCAAATACCCCCCCTTGCAATCTGGCTGTTTTATGATAGCTCATACCAGATTGAGTAGTTTTCACAATTTTCATTCTTTGTGAATAAATTACTTTATAATAACAAATCTAATTATTAATTGCCATACATTTCCAAAAATAGACATTTTAAAACCAAAAATAACGAGGTCGCCCACAATAAATAATCGTGCATGCCATAAAAGGTACGCACGAAAACTTTTTCAACCTATTTATAAGAGCTATGCGAACAGTATCTGCGTAAAAAAAGAAAGAACAAGATAATCGAAGTTATTATTACAAAATTAATCACAATGCACAATAAGTAACCATCTATTTTGTTAGCTCCTTCATACAAAGTAGTATGATTTATTTCTCTATCGGCTTTTCTAAGCATGGTATAACTGCCCCAGTTAAAAATAGGGATGCTGCTGCTGTGATGAAAAGTCCCATAATAAACAACATCATTGACTATTTTCGATTGCTGTTCCATAGCTTCATACCAGTAATTACCTTCATCAACAATATGATATGTGCCTAAAATCTCCCCCGTATCACTGAATGCTATTGCTGTCTGAGACCTGAGTAAATATAACATCACTTTATCATCATCCCACAAAGCACCATACGCTCCATCACTTGAAAAGGAAATCTCCGCTGCCAATTGCATTTTTTCATCGAATATTCCTATTGTATGATTCGTAAAAGCCATTACCACCTTGTTCTCTTTGGATACATCAAAATTCCGGAAAGACTTTCCTTTACTGCTGAACTGATCTCGTATTCTTATATCATACTTATCCTTAATCTCATCCGGATTTTCTTCTGCTATTTTTATTGTCTTTCCTTCCTGCGCATAGACATGAACAGATGTCATACATAGTATAAACATCAAAAAAAGAATCAGTTTGCCTTTATAGGATAAGTGTATCTCTATCAAACAGGCTTTCATAGTTAAGTAGTATCCTCCGGTTATTGGTACGCATTAACTTAGGCTATTAGGGAAACGCTGATGCAGTGTTTCCTTAGATAAAACAATTCCGTGCATCCCCAAATAGAATGCACGGAATCCATAAGCCTTGCCGCATATCGAAATCTTAATCCAAACTTATCTCTTCTGCCGCTTCATCAGATGACTCTTCTTGAAAGTCATCATCAAGATCAACAATATCTTCCTCATCGATCACATCATCCATGACATCATCTATGACATCATCAAATTCATCATCCATCACATCATCGACGTCTACCATTTCATCGTCTTCGTCGAATCCGATGTCATCATCTTCATCATCGATATCAAGCTCTGCCTCAGCCGCCTTCCGGAGCATGCTCTTTTTCTTCAGGTTATTATCCGTGCTCAGCAACGTATTACGGTAGCGTTTCATACCGGTGCCCGCCGGGATCAGCTTGCCGATGATGACGTTTTCCTTGAGGCCGATCAATGGGTCTACCTTTCCTTTGATCGCTGCTTCCGTCAGTACCTTCGTCGTCTCCTGGAACGATGCCGCCGAAAGGAACGAATTGGTCGCCAGAGCTGCCTTCGTGATTCCCAACATGACCTGCTTGCCGTCGGCCGGCTCCAGGCCTTCTTCGATCAGTTTGGCATTGACATCTTCGTATTCCAGCACATCCACCAGGGTTCCGGGAAGAAACTCGGTGTCGCCGTTATTTTCAATGCGGACTTTCTTGAGCATCTGCCGCACAATCACCTCGATATGCTTGTCACTGATATCAACACCCTGCAGACGGTAAACCCGCTGGACTTCACGGATCATATAATCCTGCACGGCACGGATTCCCTTGATTTTTAATAAGTCATGGGGATTGACGCTGCCTTCCGTCAATTCGTCGCCGGCTTCCATCACAGTGCCGTCCATAATCGCGATACGGGATCCGTAAGGAACCAGATAGGTCTTGGATTCACCGGTCTCTTCATTGGCAATGACGATTTCCCGTTTTTTCTTGGTGTCTTTGATCGTCGCGACCCCGCCGAACTCGGCAATAATCGCCAGACCCTTGGGCTTCCTTGCCTCAAAAAGCTCTTCGACACGGGGGAGACCCTGGGTAATATCATCACCGGCGACACCGCCGGTATGGAATGTTCTCATGGTCAGCTGGGTACCAGGCTCGCCGATGGACTGGGCGGCAATAATGCCGACCGCCTCGCCGACCTGAACCGCTTCACCGGTGGCCATATTGGCACCATAGCATTTGGCGCAGATACCGATTCGTGAACGGCAGGTGAGAATCGTCCGGATCTTGATGCTTTCGATCGGCTCGCCCTTTTCATTCACGCCCTTGCTCATGATCCTGGCTGCCCGGCTGGGAGTAATCATATGATTATGCTTGACAATCATATTTCCTTCCCTGTCATAGACATCTTCGCAGGAATACCTTCCGGTTATCCTGTCCAGCAAAGGTTCAATGGTTTCTTTGCCGTCCATAAAGGCCTTTACAGTGATACCGGGGATCTCGCCGTCACTTTCCATACAGTCCACTTCACGGATAATCAGATCCTGCGAAACATCGACCATACGTCTGGTCAGGTAACCGGAGTCGGCGGTACGCAGCGCGGTATCGGAAAGTCCCTTTCGGGCTCCGTGGGCTGACATAAAGTATTCCAGAACATCAAGTCCTTCACGGAAATTGGACTTGATCGGCAGTTCAATCGTCCTTCCGGTAGTGTCGGCCATCAGTCCCCGCATCCCGGCCAGCTGTTTGATCTGCTGATTGGAACCACGGGCACCGGAGTCGGCCATCATAAAGATACTGTTATAAGCATCCAGTCCCTGGATCAGAACCTCGGTAAGTTCCTTATCAGTTTCATTCCAGGTCTCTACTACCGCCCGGTATCTTTCTTCTTCGGTAATCAGGCCGCGTCGGTAATTCTGTGAAATCTTATCCACCGTAGCCTGGGCATTTTCCAGCATCATCTGCTTCTGCTCGGGTACGGTCATATCGGAAATAGAAACCGTCATAGCCGCTTTGGTAGAATATTTGTAGCCGGTGTCCTTGATCATATCCAGGACTTCTGCTGTTTTAGAAGCACCATGAGTATTGATGACTTTTTCCAAGATCTGCTTCAGCTGCTTCTTGCCGACATGGAAGTCGATTTCCAGAAGCAGGTGGTTTTCCGGAACCGAACGGTCTACAAATTCCAGATCCTGAGGCAGGATCTCATTGAACAGAAAACGGCCCAGGGTGGATTCTACAATCCCGCTTACTTCTTCGCCATTGGCACTTTTCTTGCTTATTTTAACCTTGATCCTGGCATGCAGGGAACATTCTCCGTTCTCATATGCGAGTATCGCTTCATTAACATTTTTATAAGACTTGCCCTCCCCTTTCGAACCGGGTCTTTCCTGGGTCAGATAATAAATCCCCAGAACCATGTCTTGCGACGGTACGGCAACCGGGCCACCGTCGGAAGGTTTCAAAAGATTATTGGGCGACAGCAGCAGGAACCGGCATTCTGCCTGAGCCTCTACTGAAAGGGGCAGATGGACTGCCATCTGGTCACCGTCAAAGTCGGCATTGAATGCCGTACATACCAAGGGATGGAGCTTGATTGCCTTACCTTCGACCAGAACCGGCTCAAAGGCCTGAATCCCCAGTCTATGCAAGGTAGGGGCACGGTTCAGCATAACCGGATGTTCGGTGATGACCTCTTCCAGGACGTCCCAGACCTGGGCATCCAGTCTTTCTACCAGTTTCTTGGCATTCTTGATATTCTGGGAAATGCCTCTTCCTACCAGCTCCTTCATAACAAAGGGCTTGAACAGCTCAATCGCCATTTCTTTCGGAAGCCCGCATTGATATATCTTTAACTCAGGACCGACGACAATAACCGAACGCCCGGAATAATCGACCCGCTTTCCCAGCAGGTTCTGACGGAAACGTCCTGATTTGCCCTTCAGCATGTCGGACAGGGACTTGAGGGCACGGTTTCCGGGTCCGGTCACCGGCCGGCCGCGGCGGCCATTATCAATCAGGGCATCCACGGCTTCCTGAAGCATCCGCTTTTCATTGCGGACAATAATATCCGGCGCACCAAGCTCCAGCAGTCTCTTCAGACGATTGTTGCGATTGATAATGCGGCGGTACAGGTCGTTAAGGTCGGAAGTGGCAAAGCGGCCGCCGTCCAGCTGTACCATCGGACGCAGGTCAGGGGGAATGACAGGGATCGCATCCATAATCATCCACTCGGGCTGATTGCCCGACTCCCGGAAAGCCTCAACGACTTCCATTCTTTTGATGATCCTGGCCCGTTTCTGGCCGGTAGACTCTTTCAGGCCGGTTTTCAGTTCCACGGCCTCGCCCTCAAGATCAATCGCCTGTAACAATTCCTTGATCGCCTCGGCTCCCATGCCGACCCGGAATTTGCTGCCCCAGGTTTCGCGGGCTTCCTGATATTCCTTTTCAGATAATACTTGTTTGTATTCCAGATTGCTCACACCGGGATCCAGTACGATGTAAGAAGCAAAGTATAACACTTTTTCCAGCACCCGCGGCGACAGATCAAGGATCAGTCCCATCCGGCTCGGGATCCCTTTGAAATACCAGATATGGGATACCGGTGCCGCCAGCTCGATATGGCCCATCCGTTCTCTCCGCACCGTGGCTTTGGTCACTTCCACGCCGCAGCGGTCACAGACTACGCCTTTATAGCGGATTTTCTTATATTTCCCGCAGTGACACTCCCAGTCTTTGCTGGGACCAAATATTTTTTCACAGAAAAGGCCTTCTTTTTCCGGTTTTAATGTCCGGTAGTTAATGGTTTCGGGTTTCAGTACTTCGCCTCTGGACCAGTCCCGGATTTTTTCCGGTGCCGCTAAGCCGATCTTGATGGCATCAAATGTCATGGGCTGATATATTTCCTGTTTTATTTCCTGCTTACCTTCCAGCATTACAGTACTCCTTTCAGTTTTCGTCATAAACTTCTTCTAATTCGATGCTTACTTCATCGTCCATATCCCCGAAATCATCCATCTCATCCATTTCGTCTGCTTCGACTTCGGCTTCGGCACTGATCAGCTCACCGCTGTTGTCATCAAATTCCTGCTGCTGATATCCCATGGAAGCAAGTGATTCTTTTTCATATTCGTAATTAGGGGTAGTGCCTTCGATTTCATAGCGGTAATCCGTTTCTCCGTAATCCACGGTTTCCATGATCTCTACTTCGGTATGGTCATCGCGGAGCACTTTTACGTCGAGGCCCAGGGACTGCAGTTCCTTCAGCAGTACCTTAAAGGATTCGGGCACGCCCGGTTCCGGTATGTTATCACCCTTAATAATAGCCTCATAGGTCTTGACACGGCCGACCACGTCATCGGATTTAACGGTCAGGATCTCCTGCAGCGTATAAGAAGCACCATAGGCTTCCAAAGCCCAGACTTCCATCTCACCGAAGCGCTGTCCGCCGAACTGCGCCTTGCCGCCCAGCGGCTGCTGGGTTACCAGGGAATAAGGTCCCGTGGAGCGGGCATGGATCTTATCGTCCACCAAGTGATGGAGCTTCAGGTAATGCATGTGGCCAATGGTAACCGCGCCGTCAAAATACTCGCCGGTACGGCCGTCACGCAGCCTTACCTTGCCATCCCGGGAAATCGGCACGCCTTTCCACAGTTCCCGGTGATCCCTGTGCTCTGACAGGTACTGCAGCACCTCCGGTATCAGTTCTGATTTATATTTCTTCTCGAAATCTTCCCATGATAAATTGGCATAATCGTTAGCCATATCTAAGGTATCCATAATATCATTTTCATTGGCACCGTCAAATACCGGCGTTGCCACGTTGAAGCCCAAGGCTTTGGCTGCCAGTGACAGATGGATCTCCAGCACCTGTCCGATATTCATACGTGACGGAACCCCCAGCGGATTCAAGACGATGTCCAGCGGACGGCCGTTGGGAAGATAAGGCATATCTTCCACGGGAAGCACGCGGGACACAACGCCCTTGTTGCCGTGGCGGCCTGCCATCTTGTCACCCACGGATATTTTTCTTTTCTGGGCAATGTAGATCCGTACTGCCTGGTTCACGCCGGGCGAAAGCTCGTCGCCGTTATCGCGGGTAAACACTTTGGCATCCACGACAATGCCGTATTCCCCATGGGGAACCTTCAGAGAAGTATCCCGCACTTCACGGGCTTTCTCACCAAATATCGCCCGCAGCAGCCGTTCTTCGGCCGTCAGTTCGGTTTCGCCCTTGGGCGTCACCTTGCCGACCAGGATGTCGCCGGCACGGACTTCCGCCCCGATCCTGATGATACCGTCTTCATCCAGGTCTTTCAGGGCATCGTCACCGACGCCGGGAACATCTCTGGTGATTTCTTCCGGTCCGAGCTTGGTATCTCGGGCTTCCGCTTCATATTCTTCGATATGGACGGAAGTATACACATCCTCCTGCACCAGTCTTTCACTGAGCAGGACGGCATCTTCATAATTAAAGCCTTCCCATGTCATAAACCCGATCAAGGGATTTTTGCCGAGTGCCAGCTCTCCGTCGGAAGTAGAAGGCCCGTCCGCAATCACCTGACCAGCGCTAATATGATCCCCTTTGTAGACAATCGGTTTCTGGTTATAGCAGTTGCTTTGATTACTCCGGATAAATTTATTCAGACGGTATTCTTCTTTTTCACCGTCATCACAGGTTACTTTGATCAGGTCGGAGGTTACATATGTCACCGTTCCCGATTTTCTGGCAATCACACAGACACCGGAGTCCACCGCCGTCTTAGGTTCCATGCCGGTACCGACTACGGGTGCCTCGGTTTTAAGCAGGGGCACCGCCTGACGCTGCATGTTGGATCCCATCAGGGCGCGGTTGGCATCGTCGTTTTCCAGGAAAGGGATCAGCGCCGTCGCCACGGAAAATACCATCTTAGGCGATACGTCCATAAAATCAAACATTTGCTTGGGATATTCACTGGTTTCATCCATATAGCGGCCGGCCACGTTATTTCTGACAAAATGCCCTTTGTCATCCAGTGCTTCGTTCGCCTGGGCCACATGGTAGTTATCTTCTTCGTCCGCCGTCATGTATTCAACGACTTCGGTTACCACCGGATTATCCGGGTCAGACTTATCGATCTTACGGTAAGGAGCTTCGATAAAACCATATTCATTAATTCTGGCATAGGAAGCCAGTGAGTTGATCAGACCAATGTTGGGACCTTCCGGGGTCTCAATAGGACACATCCTGCCGTAATGTGAGTAATGAACGTCACGAACCTCAAAACCGGCCCGGTCACGGGACAGACCGCCGGGGCCCAGGGCTGAAAGACGCCGCTTATGGGTCAGCTCGCCTAAAGGATTGTTCTGATCCATGAACTGGGACAGCTGAGAAGAACCGAAAAATTCTTTGACGGCTGCCTGCACCGGTTTGATATTGATCAGGACCTGCGGCGAGATTTCTTCCGCGTCATGGGTCGTCATCCTTTCACGGACTACACGCTCCAGACGGGAGAGGCCGATCCGGTACTGGTTCTGTAACAGCTCGCCAACGGCTCTGATACGTCGGTTGCCAAGGTGATCGATGTCGTCGTCATTACCGATGCCGTACTCCAGATGGATGTTATAATTAATAGAAGCAATGATGTCTTCCTTGGTAATGTGCTTGGGTATCAATTCATGAACATTTTTCCGCAAAGCTTCGCTGAGAGCTTCCGGGTTGTCACCATATTCTTCCAGTATCTGAGACAGAACCGGATAGTAAACCAGTTCGGTGATCCCATAATCTCTAGGATTGCATTCAACAAAATGATTAAGGTCAACCATCATATTGGAAAGAATCCGGACATTCCGCTCTTCGGTCTGAACCAAAACGCCGGTTACCGCGGCATTCTGTATCTCATCAGCCAGTTCTGCTGTTACGGTAGTACCGGCTTTAGCCAACAACTCGCCGGTAGACATATCGACGACGTCTTCGGCCAGGGTCATGTGCCTGATGCGGTTGCGAAAAGCAAGTTTTTTGTTAAATTTGTACCTGCCAACTTTGGCCAGGTCATAGCGCCGGGGATCAAAAAACATCGAATGGATCAGGCTCTCGGCGCTTTCAACGCTTAAGGGCTCACCGGGGCGGATTTTTTTGTATAACTCTAAAAGACCTTCCTGATAGTTTTCAGCAATGTCTTTGGAAAAGCTGGCTTCAATCTTGGGTTCGTCGCCGAATAAATTTCGGATCTCGTCATTGGTTCCCAGACCGATGGCGCGGAGAAGCACCGTAATAGGGACTTTTCTGGTTCTGTCAACACGGACGTAGAATATGTCATTGGAATCGGTTTCGTATTCCAGCCATGCTCCACGGTTAGGTATTACAGTGGAGGAGAACAGCCTTTTACCGATCTTGTCGTGTCCGATGGCATAGTAGATGCCGGGGGAGCGTACCAGCTGACTTACAATAACCCTTTCAGCGCCGTTGATTACGAAGGTTCCCGTCTCCGTCATCAGCGGAAGGTCACCCATGAAAATATCGTGCTCGCTGATTTCTTCTTTTTCTTTATTGTAAAGCCGGACTCTTACTTTCAAAGGAGCAGCGTAAGTGGCGTCTCTTTCCTTACACTTTTCAATAGGATATTTCACGTCTTTCTTACAGAGTTCGAAGTCTACGAATTCGAGGCTTAGGTGGCCGCTGTAGTCCGCAATCGGAGATATGTCGTCGAAGACTTCCTTCAGACCCTCACTCAGGAACCAGTTGTAGGAATCCTTTTGGACTTCGATCAGGTTGGGCATCTCCAATACTTCTTTCTGTCGTGAATAACTCATACGTATGTTCTTGCCTGCGGCAATAGGACGTATTCGGTTCTTTTCCATTGACATTTCACCCCGTTCTTTATGATTTTGTTATATTTATTGAGGCTATTGTTGGGTTAATCCATGCCACTCCATAATAGCGCATTATCCATTCTACTACAAGAGCGCGTCCGCGTCAACTGAAATTTGGTGTGAGTATCCAGATTTTTGGAAGATTCTTAGGGAAACGCTGATTAGAGCGTTTCCCGCGCCGGATTTATGGCACAAAGTGCCAGTTTCCACTGTAAATCCGTGCGCATCCCGCGGAGCGTCTAAGGAAATACTGATTTAATCAGTGTTTCCTTAGAATGGCTTGGTACGGACGCCGCTAAAATGCCCTACGGGACACGGCCGCCGGAAGATGTCTCCGACTGCTGTGTCCCGTTTCATTGTGCATTCGTTTGGTATTGTCTGTTCTATCGCTGTTACTTTAAAGTAACCTTTGCACCTTCGGCTTCGAGCTTTCCCTTGAGCTCATCGGCCTCAGCCTTGGAAACAGCTTCTTTTACCATCTTGGGAGCCGTATCAACAAGATCTTTGGCTTCCTTCAGGCCTAAGCCGGTTGCTTCACGGACTACTTTGATGACTTTAACCTTGTTGGGGCCTACTTCAGAAAGTTCTACATCAAATTCGGTCTTTTCTTCTACTTCTGCTGTATCGCCTGCTCCGGCAGCGGCGACCATAACACCGGCAGCGGCGGATACACCGAATTCTTCTTCACATGCTTTTACTAAATCATTTAATTCTAATACTGATAACTCCTTAATAGCATCAATAAATTCCTGAGTTGTTAATTTGGCCATTATAATTTACCTCCACAATATGGTTGACTTAATAATTAATAATAGGTACTTGATACTTCTCGCGTGATGATCATGACTGATCTGCTGTTTCAGCGGGTTCCTGCGTTGCTGTTTCAGCCGAACCTTCCGCTTCTGCAGCCGGCGCTTCCGGAGCCTTTGCGGTTTCTTCTGCTTCTGCAGCCGGTGCTTCCGGGGTCATAGCAGTTTCTTCCGCTTCTGCAGCCGGTGCTTCCGGGGTCATAGCGGTTTCTTCCGCTTCTTCTGTTGATGACGGCGTACACTCACCGGGCCCGCCTTTTTCCGCTATCTGATCCAGAACACGGGCAAAGTTCGCAATAGGAGCCTTAAGGCTGCCCAGCAACTTGGAAATAAGCTCGTCTCGGGAAGGAATCTTGGCGATCTCCGCGACTCCGGCGGCATCATAGGCAACACCTTCAACCATACCGCATTTTACTTCCAACTTAGGGGCTTCCTTTGCAAATTTGCAAAGTACTCTGGCCGGTGACGTTGCATCATCCTTGGAAATCGCAATGGCACTGGGTCCTTCTAAGAAGGGGGTCAGTGCTTCACATGCTGTTCCCTTAAATGCAAAGGTCATCATGGTGTTTTTGTAAACCTTGTAAGTAATTCCTGCTTCACGGAGCTGTCTGCGCAGCCTGGTATCCTGCTCCACAGTAAGACCGCGGTAGTCTACCAGCACAACTGACTGGGCATCCTTGACTTGAGCTGAAATCTCTTCGATGACAGGTTGTTTTAATTCAACTTTTGCCACTTTTTAACCTCCTTATAGATTTATTGCCGAACAAAAAGGAAAAATAAACCCTTCTATACAAAAAGACAGAAGGGCATAAAGTCATGAATAAACTTAATTCCTCGGTAGGCGAAACGCTTACGCCACGGATTGCTCCCGGCACCTACTGTCTTCGGCTAGTCAAACGACTTCTATAAATTATCATGTAATAGTTTATTTGTCAAGCCTTTTTCTTAAAAAAACATGCGAGGATCAGATCATAGGTTACATAACCGTAAGCCAGAATATGAAAAACCGATAAAACTGGCAGAGAATAATTTGAATAAGCAAAAAGATAGCTGCTATAAATAACGATCGATATAATATTCAATATAGCCGCCACCCAAAGTTTTTTCCAAGACATCGTAATATAAAATGCCGAAATCAACAACACTACGGCAAAATTATAGCGTTCATGCATGCCCGGCAAGAACATCGTGCAGGTCCAGATACACCATATTGCTACATAAATCAAATTTCCCTTGTCCAATTGCTTAATATAGCGCTGAAGAAACAAAGCAAATAAGATAAAGATACAGATGGTAATCACCGTAAACGGCATTTGCAGTGCCGGATAATCACTCAACCCAAATCCGTATATATTGGGAAAGTTCATGGTCATGGCGTCATATCCTTCGTGTTTCATCTGGCGGTAATACGTGCCATAAACATTGGTAATCCTTCTGCCGGCCAGTATAGCCGGAAGCCCTCCCACCAGATACATCAGGGGGATATACAAAAAATGCCGGATCCTGAACCGCTCTTTTCTGCCGATGTATAGCAGAGCAAATAACGGCAAAAGAAAAATAGCCTGCAGTTTAAAACAAAAGGCAATACCTAAAAAAGACATGGCTGATCCATATTTTCCTTTTAATACCAGATACAGGGAAACAATCATCAGACAGACATAAATGCCGTCGCATTGTTTCCATAACGCACTGTTTAAATACGTTATCGGAAGAAATAAAGTAACGACACCTGCAATTATGGCTTTCTGCGGTATTCGCCCGATAATCTCAGAGCCTTTTTCCGCCAGAAGAAGGCTTGCTATCTTATAGATGTAATATGCCGAAACATAGTCAGCGACACAAGAAATAAGCGCTACCATGATCCAGGGCGGCCATGGCAGATAAGATATTACTGCCAAAATGACATTGTACGGTACATAATAATCTCCGACTTGCTGCGCCAGTCCAGCCAATCCATATTCTCGGTAAAAATCGACCCAAGGAACAATGAAATGATTATAATCCGCTGACAGCATCGTAATCGGCGCCAAATGCCAACGAATCAGCACGGACGCAATGATCAGCATAACAATGCCGATATGAAATAAATATTTATCAATTATGTCCTGAAGTCTTTCTTCCATTGCTTTCATTCCGGTTTCCTTTCCTCAATATTTCTTGGGAAACACTGATTAAATCAGTATTTCCTTAGACGTGTTTTGATAAATCCCTCGTTGTCAATCTGTATCTCCGGCGACAGTAACCGCATCGTCTGAATCACGGCATCTTTTTCCGCTCCGTAGAGCAGGCTGGTAACACAGTTTACTTGCAGCGCAGGGATAAACTGCAGGGATTTGAGGCCATTTTTATCCAGTGTCACTTCTATCATTCCGGTATCGACCTGACGGGAGCTGAACCAGAAGTTTCCCAGACTGTATACGACCGGTACATTTCCATGATAGGTGATTCCCTGAAGACAATGAGGATGAGCACCGATAATCAGATCTGCACCCGCTTCGGCAATTTGGGGAGCCTGATCAAGCTGCGCCCAGTCTTGTTCGCTTTCATTTTCCGTTCCCCAATGTATGTATACTATGACAAAATCACTGACCTTCTTGGCCTCCGTCACCGCTTCGCATAATTTTTCCGGATTCCAGCATCGAAATACCCCGGAAAGGGCATCAGTGGCACCCCGGGTATCCGGGTTGTCTAAACGTTCGATCTGAGTCGCAGCGATAAAGGCTATCTTAATATCTCCGACAATATAATAAACGGGAGCCATCGCTTCTTTGCTGTTTTGGCCCGCTCCCACATAAGGGATATCGGCTGTATGTAATGTTTCCAAGGTATCAAGGAGCCCTGTTTCACCAAAGTCGAACGTGTGATTATTGGCCAATGAAACTATGTCCACCCCCATGTCTGACAGCCAGTCTGTCATCGACGGATCGGCCCGAAAAGTATATTGTTTATTTTCCAGCGCCGTTCCCCTGTCTGTATAAGGAAACTCATTATTCAACATCATAATATCAGCCTCCTGCATCCTCAACAGCAAATCCTCCGAGAAAGCCTGGTTGACGGTGCCGCCTTTCTGTATAGCCGTTGCCATGACCGCATATTCGTCATCAAAAAGAATATCGCCGGCAAAGCAGAGTGTGACCTCGCCTGCTGTAGACGGTTCCTTGGCATATATCCGGTTTTCCTTCATATATGTGCTATCGGCCAGAATATCCGCATAGGGAGACATCGGCTCTTCGCTGGGTTCGGCAGCCACTGCTTCCGGTATCTTCTGAACCAGTTCAGCAACCAGTTCCTCCTCAGCCAGTGCTTCGTTTTCTTTAATCGTATATTCATATGCTATCATTCCTGTGAATCCGGCCAGCAAGATTACCAGTAAAGTGATCAAGAAAACCAGTAAAAAACGTTTCCAGCTGCTTTTTCTATTCTTTCGCTTTCCGGTTCTTCGGTTTTTTATATTTTTTCCGCTTTTCATAATAATACCCCTTTTAACTTATCGATACCTTCCTTCAAATAATAATGATAACACAGATCAAAAAAAGAAGCCACCCTGCAATGGATGACTTCGTCCCTTATTCGACCATTATTGTTAAAAACGAGCCACGTTGACTCTTACGCCAGGTCCCATCGTTGCAGAAAGGGTGATGCTGCGCAGGTACTGTCCCTTTACAGCCGACGGCTTCGCCTTGATGATGGCTTCTACCAGTGCCGTAAAATTTTCATGAAGCTTTTCATCTTCAAAAGAGGCTTTTCCGATCGGCACATGGATGATATTGGATTTGTCCAGACGGTATTCAATCTTGCCGGCTTTGATGTCGGCGATGGCTTTTGCTACGTCCATGGTTACTGTTCCGGCTTTGGGGTTGGGCATCAGGCCTTTGGGCCCAAGCACTTTGCCAAGACGGCCGACAACACCCATCATATCGGGAGTGGCTACCACTACGTCAAAATCCAGCCAGCCTTCTTTCTGGATCTTAGGAATCAGTTCTTCACCGCCTACATGATCGGCACCTGCCGCTTCCGCTTCCGATAATTTATCGCCTTTGGCAAAAACCAGTACTCTTACGGTTTTGCCGGTTCCGTTCGGCAGAACCACGGCACCACGCACCTGCTGTTCCGCATGACGTCCGTCACATCCGGTACGGATATGGATTTCAATGGTTTCATCAAACTTGGCAACAGCGGTTTTCTTAGCTAGGGCTATGGCCTCAGTCGGCTCATAAAATGTCATACGGTCTACCAGTTTAGCCGTTTCCTTATATTTTTTTCCACGTTTCATAATCGTTCCTCCTATTCTTCTACCGTAATGCCCATACTTCTTGCAGTACCGGCCACCATGCTCATCGCTGCTTCAAGACTGGCAGCATTCAAGTCAGGCATCTTCTGTTCCGCGATTTCCTGAAGCTTGGCTTTGGAAATCGTTGCAACCTTGGTCTTATTAGGTACTGCCGACCCTGATTTCAAGTTGCAGGCCTTTTTGAGAAGAATTGCCGTAGGGGGAGTCTTAGTTATGAAACTAAAGCTTCTGTCCGCATATACTGTAATCACGACCGGGATAATCGTATCGCCTTTATCGGCCGTTCTGGCGTTGAACTGTTTGGTAAATTCAACAATGTTGACACCGTGCTGTCCGAGCGCGGGACCAACCGGGGGAGCTGGTGTAGCTTTTCCAGCCGGAATCTGTAACTTGATGTAGCCTTCTACTTTTTTTGCCATTGTGGCACCTCCTATAATAATGTGGTTCGGCGTAAAGCTTCGGTATAATACTGATATAAATAATACTGGTATTAAATACTGGTATAAATGTAATGATGAAGCTTTACTCCCACCGCCGCGGTGCATTGCCATTGCGATGAACCGGGCGTTCGTTACCTTAATGCATTTTCCTGACTTCCGCAAAACTGATTTCAACAGGGGTCTCCCTGCCAAAAAGTTCTACGTTGATCGTTGCCGTCTGCTTGCCAAAATCAATCCTTTGGACAACACCTACGGTATCTTTCCAAACCCCGGCAACAACAGCGATGGCATCGCCTTCGGCAAAATCTATGGTGATATTTTCGGTCTTGATCCCCAGCGGCTTCATTTCTGCTTCTGAAAGCGGAACCGGTTTGCTTCCCGGACCGACAAAGCCGGTTACACCGCGGGTATTTCTGACCACATACCATGTATCGTCATTCATTATCATATTGACAAGAACATAGCCCGGAAACATTTTCTTCTGGACGGTTTTTCTGGCACCGTTTTTAACTTCGATAACATCCTGCATGGGAACGCGTACTTCGATGATCTCATCTTCCAAATGTCGGTTTTCGATCGTTTTCTCTATATTGGCTTTTACTTTATTTTCATACCCTGAATAGGTATGTACAACATACCAGTTTGCTTCTGCCACTTTATTTCCCTTTCCCTTGTTCTACTGTTCTATAGTTTGTATTTATAGTCCTGTAATGAAATTTATGCCATTCTGGATCCCAAAATCCAGTATGGAAATAATTAGTCCCAATACAAGCGAAACACAAACAACCGCAATAGCTTGTTTGATCAGGGAATCTTTATCCGGCCAAGTAATCTTCTTAAATTCTGCCCGTACACCTTTCCAGAAGCTTCTTTTTTTCTTGCTCTTTTTAGCTGATTCTTCCATATTCAACCTCCCCAGCGAAGCTGGTCATGTCAGTTTATTTGGTTTCTTTATGCACAGTGTGGGTTCTGCAGAATCTGCAGTATTTCTTCGTTTCCATTCTGTCCGGATGAGCCTTTTTATCTTTTGTCGTATTATAGTTGCGCTGTTTGCATTCTGTACATGCTAATGTTATCCTAGTACGCATTACCGTTCCTCCAACCTGTGATTTATTTAGGCAATTCGCCTTGTTGCCTTTTCGGATTTCACCTTTTAATTTTAAGCATAAAAAAAAGAGGTAAGTCTCTTGTTTACTTAGAATAGCACATTCTTTATGGGTTCGTCAATAGTTTTTTGCTGATTATCACCATTTCTTTATCAAGTCTAACGAAAAATTGGTGGTCGCAAGGCTCGGGGGCCGAAGGTCTGTCCGGTCGGTTTTCTCGGCGGACGCCTTAAGTGCCAACGCAGAGGAAACCAATTCAAGTGGAGCCCCTCTGAGCGAGACTTGAATGCTCTGGGTTCCTCGGAGTGCTATAAACGCCGCGTCCAGAGAGAAAACCGACCGGACAGACCTTCGGCCCCCGAGCCATCCTCCTAACATGACATTGGGCCTGAACAGTACTTACTGACTACGCATATTATAAAGCAAAGCAACGGAAGTAAAGTATATGAATAGTTGTCGTTATAACGCCTGTAATACGGCTTATCTGTCTGAACTGGAAACTCTGTACTATAATGCTTTAAACGAAGGCGGGGAGCTTGTCGTCTATGCGGGCGGTGATACTCCGACCCAGCAGGATTATGTTAAAGATGCCTTTGAAGCTCAGTTTCCTGGTGTCACGGTAAATCTTATTGTTGATTTAAGTAAGTACCATAGCCCGCGTATTGACAATCAGCTGGCACGCGGGACGCTGCTGGCGGATGTTGCGCACCTACAGACCAGTCAGGACTTTGAGCGCTGGAAGAAAGAAGGCCGTCTGCTTTGCTATAAGCCGCTGGGATGGGAAATGGTTTATCCCGAATTTAGAGATTCCGCCGGATATTATACGGCACTAAATATTATTGCTTTCAGTAACATAGTCAATACCGTTTTGGTTCCGGAATATCTGGTGCCGCGGGATGCTGAGGATTATCTATCACCGCATTTGAAAGGAAATTTGGTTTTTACTTATCCTAATGATGATGATGCTGTGCTGTTTCAGTTTAAGATGATGGTAGACAGCTATGGCTGGGATTATATTGACAGACTAGTGGCTCAGAAACCGCAGTGGGTAAGGGGAACGGAGGCCGCTTATCAGATTGTTGCCTCCGGGCAAAAAGGCGCTACCTTTACGTCTGCCGCTGCGTTGGTGACGCCGCCGGATAGTCCGGCCCGCTTCCTGTTGCCGAAGCATGACTGCTTCCTTTCTTGGCCGCAGCGTGCTGCTATTTTTAAGGAAGCCAGACATCCTGCTGCTGCTATGCTGTATCTGAGCTGGTGGCTTTCTTTGCCAGTACAGGAGGATGTATGGGGGCAGTGGCCGGTACGGAAGGATGCCCGGCCGCCCAGTGGCTATCAGGCTATATTTCGATATCATACCGATCCGCTGGCTTTTGTCCGGTTCATGTGCGACCGGGCAGCGGCAGAACAGTTTCGTGGTCAGATCGAGCAGTATGTCGGCCCGGTGGTCGGCCCGTCTCCTACGTTGTAGCAGAGGTACAGGATGAAATATTCCCTATTGCATAAAGTGGCAGATTCAATAGCCAGTCTTCTCTTTTATAGTCGGACATAGAGCAGCGTACCGACATAGTGGGGCGGTATTTATCAGCAAAGGCTTTTAGGCTCTTGCTTTGCAGATTGACTTCCGCTTTTACTTCCAGCGGAATAATGTCTTCTCCGGTATCCAGCAGAAAATCAATTTCAGAGGTATTGCGTTCGTTTGACCAATAATAGACATCAATGGCTGACATCGTCTTGAGTTGCTGTAGTACATACTGTTCTGTCAAAGCGCCCTTGAACTCTTTGAATAATGCGTTTCCATCTAATAACACATTTTGTCTGAGCCGTGTCATACATGACAGCAGGCCGACATCTACCAAGAATAACTTAAAGGCTTTCAAGTCTTCATAGGCCTTGAGCGGCAGGCTCGGCGCGGCAGCGCGGTGAACTTTATGCACAAGACCGCAGTCATTAAGCCACATCAGGGCATATTCGTATTCCCTTGCCCGTGCGCCCTCCTTAATAAGGCCATAAATGAATTTTTTATTTTCCTTCGTCAGTTGCGCGGGGATACTGTTCCATAGCATACGGATGCGCGGCACTATCTCATGGGGTGCGTGTTTGGAAAAATCCTGCTCATATGCCGCAAGGATGTGCTCTTGTACCTTTCGAACCTCGTTAAAATCATGGCGTTCACAAAAGGTCAGCACCGCCTCCGGCATACCGCCTACATAATAATAGTGTTTCAGCAGATCAATATACTCCTGCTTGAACGTGGTTGCCATCGCATAATTATCCTGACCTAACAGGGAAACAAACTGCTCCTTACCCAATGCCTGCATAAATTCCGTAAAAGAAAGCGGAAACAAATCTAAGAACTCTACCTTACCAACTGGAAAAGAAGTTTCAGGGTGAAGCGCAACGCCAAGGAGCGAACCTGCACAAATGATTTGATACTGCGGCGCATTTTCATTGAAGTATTTTAATGAAGTTAAAGCCTGCGGAACTTCCTGTATCTCATCAAAGATAATCAGCGTAGCCGGCGGGTCAATTTTATGTCCGGCATATAGTTCAATACCCGTAATCAGACGCGTAACATCAAGGTCTGTGTCAAAAAGCTCCTTCATAACACGATTGTTGTCAAAGCTGATATAGACGCAATGCTCAAAAGCGTCTTTACCAAACTGCTTCATCAGCCAAGTTTTTCCCACTTGTCTTGCTCCACGGATAATGAGAGGTTTTCTTGCTGGCTTTGCTTTCCATTGGTATAGTGCTTTCATTGCTGTACGATACATGTTATCACCTCCGACTTGTTATAGACAGTATACCCAAAAATCACAAAACATACAATGACTTTTGTGTAATTCATCACATAATTTCATATGACTTTTATAAATAGCCCACGGAATCCTGGTTTAACCGGATTCTGCGGGCTATCTGCTTAAATTTCTTATTTTATACTAATCGTTTTATACTAATTACCCGAAAGCTTACTTCACATACTTATTTTTCATTATTACTGTACTTTTTCAAGATATCCTTTATATAACTGCGATAAGCCTTCTCCCAGACCTCCCTGTCGCCCGGCTCATAGATTAACGGCGTTTCCGATGCGGCAATCACTTGTCTGGCGTGATGCAGATCAGCAATCGCTCCTCCGGCCATCAGCTGGATCACCATATTGCCGTACACCGTTGCCTCCGCCGGGCCCGCGACCACGCGGATTCCGCAGGCATGAGCGGCGAAGCGGCATAAGAGCTCGCTTTTGACGCCGCCGCCGATCATATGGATTGCCTCGTAGTCTTTGCCGGTACAGGCTTTGATCTCCTCCATCACATAGCGGTATTTGAGGGCGAGGCTTTCGTTGATGCATCGCACGATCTCACCTTCTGTCTGGGGTATTTTCTGGCCGGTTTCCCGGCAATAGGTTCTGATCCTTTCCGGCATGTTGCCGGCAGGCGCAAACACCGGCGCGTCAGGGTCGATCAGGCACTGAAAGGGTTGCGCCGCCTCGGCCAGCTCTTCCAGTTGTGCAAAGCTATATTCTTTGCCCTCTTTGAGCCACTGCCGCCGACTTTCCTGAATCAGCCACAGACCGACAATATTCTTTAAGAATGAGGTTTTGCCACCCATCCCGGTTTCATTGGTCAGATTGAGCTCGGCTGACTGTTCCGTCACCACCGGTTCCGCTAGTTCGGTTCCCAACAAGGACCAGGTACCGCTGCTTAAAAAGATAAAATCTTCGGTCTGGGCCGGTACCGCCGCCATGGCGCATTGGGTATCGTGGCCGGCAACGGCAATGACTGCCAGATCGCCAACTCCCAGTTCTTCCCGGATCGATGTCTGTAGCCGGCCGATCATTGTTCCTGTCGGAACTACCTCACCTAAAATCCGGCGCGGCAGTTCCAGCTTTGCCACCACTTCTTCGACCCACCCGCATTTCCACGGGTCGCCCATCTGGGTAGTCGAAACAATCGAACGCTCGCTGGCCTTGACTCCCGATAAAAAGTAGTTAAACAGATCAGGTATCATTAGCAGACTTTCACTTCGCGCTAACAGTTCCGGCCTTTGTTCTTTTAGAGCGAATAATTGATATACAGTATTGATTTCCATGAATTGGATCCCGGTCAGCCGGTAAAACTCTTCCTGCGGAATCTTCTTAAAGGCTTTTTCCAAGATTCCCTGAGTCCGCGTGTCTCGGTAATGAACCGGATTTTCCAGTAAATAACCCTGGTCGTCCAGCAAGCCGAAGTCCACGCCCCAGGTATCCACACCGATGCTTTCCGCCGTGCCGTATTCCTTGGATTTTATGATCCCCTGCTTGATTTCATGGAATAACCGCAGGACATCCCAATACATGGTTCCGTTAATCACGACCGGATCATTGGTAAAACGGTGCAGTTCCCTGACCTGGATCCGCTGGCCGTCATATTCGCCCAGCATCACCCGGCCGCTGGAAGCCCCGAAATCTATCGCCAATACTTTTCTTTCCACAATATGATCCTCTCTTGATATTGTTTATGTAGCGTAATTTTAGAGAATTGCCCTCTCTTGATATTATTTATGTAACGAACTTTATGAGGATTACCCTTACTTGATATTGTTTATGGAGCGTAATTTTCGAGGATTATCCTTACTTAAATAACGGTCCGTAAGCCTGACAGGCCCGGTAATCCTGGCCTTCTTTATCCATACCGAAAGCATTCCAGGCCGCCGGACGGAAGATCTTTTCTTCCGGGACATTGTGCATCGCGACCGGTATCCGGAGCATGGAGCACAAGGTAATCATGTCCGCGCCGATATGGCCATAGCTGATTGCCCCATGATTGGCACCCCAGTTGTTCATCACCTCATAGGCAGTCCGGAAAGCACCTTCGCCCGTGACCCGCGGCGCAAACCAGGTGCAGGGCCAGGTATAGTCGGTCCGCTTCCAGATGGCATCGGCCACCTCAAACGGCAGCTTGACGGTATGGCCTTCGGCGATTTGCATGACCGGACCAAGCCCTTTTACCAGATTCAGCCGGATCATTGTCACCGGCATCTCGGCTTCAGTCAGGAAGCGGGAAGAATAGCCGCCGCCCCGGAAATATCCGTGGTCAGCCGCGTTCCACGTCGTACCGTCCAGAATCGCTTGCTGGTCCGCCTCGGTAATCTCATACCACGGCTTAATCACCGGATTGCCCTGAGCATCTGTCGCCTGGCCGTTCGCATCCAGACAGGCAGCGCCGGAATTGATCAGATGGATAAAGCCGCCGGCTTCTTTGGCAAGGCCGGTCAGTTCATAACCAGTCGCCTCCTTGACTGCTTCCGGGCTCCAGTAAGTCCGAACATCGGCAAAGATCTGGGCACGGTTGGTAAGAAGCTTCATAAATAACATTCCCAGTCCGTTCAGCACGTCATTTTCCGTCGCCAGGATGTAAGGCTCTCTGGCTCCGTCCCAGTCGAAGGAAGTATTGAGCAGGGCTTCCGGGAAGTCACAGTTGGGATAAAAATCGGTCCACTGCCGCTGGCCTTGGAAACCGGCAGCGATGGCATTATGGCCGACCATTTCTTCTTCCCGGCCGACCGGCAGGTTGGGATTGCCGTTCATCAAGTCTTTTATGATAACCATCATCTTGACGACAAATTCCCAGTCCTTGTCCTTTTCTTCCCGAGATTTTTGGACGCTCTCAGGATTCTTGTCAAAGCCTTCCTGACATTTTGCCCTGGTCCAGGCCAAGGCCTTTTCAAACTCAGCCTGATCGTAGATTTCTTCGCTCATCCGGCGGATGATTTCCACCTCATCGACCGATTCTACCCTCATCCCTAAGTATTCTTCAATAAAAGCGGAATCGATAATGGAACCGCCGATACCCATACAGATCGAACCGATCTGCAGATAGGATTTCCCACGCATCGATGCCGCAGCGACGGCTGCCCGGCCAAACCGCAGCAGTTTTTCTTCCACATCAGCGGGGATATCGGTCGCATCCGCTGCCTGAACATCATGGCCGTAGATGCCAAAAGCCGGCAAGCCTTTCTGGGCATGGGTAGCCAGTACGCTGGCCAGATATACGGCCCCTGGCCGTTCCGTCCCGTTAAAGCCCCAGACACCTTTGATCGTCAGGGTATCCATGTCCATCGTTTCTGCGCCATAACACCAGCAAGGGGTAACGGTCAAGGTAACTGCCACTCCTTCCTTGCGGAACTTCTCCGCACAAGCCGCTGCTTCACCGACCCGGCCGATGGTCGTATCGGCTATTACTACCCGCACTGGCTCACCGTTTGCATAACGCAGGTTTTCCGTAAACAGCCTGGCGGCCGCCCTTGCCATATTCATGGTCTGCTCTTCCAAAGATTCCCTAACCTTCAGATATCCCCTCCGCCCGTCAATGGTCGGTCTGATACCGATCGCCGGATAATCGCCGATTAATCTGTTTTTTGCCATCTGTTAGCCTCCTTTAATAAACTATTATATTATTTGTACTGTTAAGGAAACGCTGATGCAGCGTTTCCCGTGACGGATTTACGGCACAAAGTGCCAGTTTCCACTGTAAATCCGTGAGCATCCTGTGGAGCGTCTAAGGAAATACTGATGCATCAGTGTTTCCTTAAGTATTATTCCTATTGGCATTATAAACCTTAATGTTGTCGATAGGCAATAATTTAAATCTGTGAAACAGTGGTTTGATGCATTTCGGCCAGGATATGAATCGTAACGCACTAGGGTCTGAACAATATCATATTTATGATATGATAAAACGGCTGATCGAGCTTTCCATCTCTTCGGACTGTGTCGTCAGCGCGTCGGCCTCCTTATGCAGTTCCGTAGCAGCATTGACCTGATGGAGAGCGGCAGCCTGCACCTGATTGGAGATTACGCTGGTCTGCTCCACCACGTCCGTAATCCGCGACACGGCTTCGCTGGTAACATTCCGGGCCTCTTCAATCTCATTAATCCCGAAGGTGATGTTGCCGATATTTTCCAATAATCCCGCCACATGCCGGCTGATGTCGCTGAAAGTTGCGGTGGTATTGTGTAAGGCTTCCGCCTGATCGCCGACGATTTTTTCTGCCTGACCGGCTGTTGCCGCCGTCTGCTCGGTCATCCGGAGAATATCCTGAACAATCCGGTTGATCCGCTCCACCGCTTCCTTGGAATTCTCAGCTAACTTACGGATTTCTTCAGCCACCACGCTGAAGCCACGGCCGCTTTCGCCCGCACGGGCGGCCTCAATTGAGGCATTGAGCGACAGCAGGTTGGTCTGCTCCGCAATATTGCTGATGGTACTGCTGAAAGTTTCAATCTCTGCCGTTCTTTGCTTCAAATTATTGATGTTGTCAATGACAGTATGGGTAATCCGGGAAGTCTCTCTGGCCTTTTCGTCCAGACTGCCGACCACGCTGATCCCTTTTTCGACGCTGTTTTTGGTATCGTCTACATAACGGACGATTTGATTGGTTCCGTCGGACACGGTCGCGATCTTGTCTTCCAGCGTTTTCATATTCCGCAGACAGCTCTGGGCATCCATGGCCTGTTTTTCCAGGCCGATTTCCATCTTTTCGATCACCTCGGATATTTCCCGCGAAGCACTGACCATCTCTTCGGAAGCCAGCGTGACTGTCTCCGCCGAAGTCAGCACCCGCCCGGACACACCGGCGGACTCGGTCACCAGATTTTTCATGCCGGCAAACATGCTGTCAAGATTCTGAGCCAAGATCCCAAATTCATCTTTGCGCCCGGTCTGGGTCATGACGGTCAGGTCGCCTCCTGCCGCCTGCGCCACCATCCGGTTCATCTGTCCGATTGCCCGGCCCATGCCCATCGCCAGTATCATCCCGACCACAATCGCGATGAGTATCGCCACCGCAACCGTGATAAAGGTCAGATTCCTGATGCCGTCGGCCTGAGCCGCCACCATCGCTTCCGGAATCAGCGCACAGATCATCCCGCCGCCGATTTCGACAGCTGTCCCCAGATAAATATAGGTTTCATCCTGATAGCTTACTTCCTGTAAGACCGGGTTACCGGCCGTCGCCACCGTAAAAAAGGGCGCTGAGGTGAATATCTTTTCGGTTAATTCCTCTGTCCCGGTAATTTCCCGGCCTTCCGCCGTAATAAAAGCACAGATACTGCCCTCCGGCAGATCGATGGTGCTCAGCGGCGCCTGAATGCTTTCCCTTTTTATATCGATAATGACCGCACCCACCGGCTTCATAGAATTGCCGATAATCGCCCGGCCTACCGTCAATCCGTAATCTTTTTCCTGTAAACCTAACATTCCGTCAACATAAGTGTGACGGCTGCCCCACACCGCATTGCCAGTAGCTTCCGCGATCTGCCGGCCTTCCTCCGAAGCGGCAAATTCCGCATACTGCCCGGCTGCGGCCATCCCGGTGGAAGTCGTATTTCTTCCATAGGGAGCCAGAAAACCGACCAGGCCGATGTTATCGTCATTGTCCTTGGCGGCCCGCATTTTACTCATTACTTGATTATAGTTGTCACTCTCCCGTAGCGCGTCTGAGCTGTAGAGCCCTTCATAATAATTGCGGATGATATTGTCATTGGCCAGTTCTCTGGATTTCGTATCCACATTCTGAAACAATATCCCGTAATACTCTGCCGTTTTCGCAATCGTGTTCTGTATGGCTTCCTGATAATTATCAATGATGGCTTCCGACGCCACAGAAGAAGAAAGAATTCCCAATATTATGATCAAAACTACCGGTATAAAAAAAGCACCGATTAACTTAAATCTGATTCCCCTGATTTTTGAATATGTTGTTTTCCCGCTCATTTCAAACCCTCTTGATGTTACGCGAATCCGACACATCACCTAATATAATGGCAGACCTGTCCAAAGTAAGCACGGCTCAGCGCACTTTCTTCGGACAGGCATAGGATCATTACTTCATATCTCCTTATTACTGCCAATCATCACGTTTGTAATGTGATCCAAAACCGGGTGACAAAATACTAATTATCTTATACTACTTTATTAACCTTCATAGAGACAAGGAGCGATTTCGGGATTTTCCATGTTGTCTGCCGTAAACCACTGGCATCCGGTTCCCATATCGGAAACTGCTTCACCGTTAGCGGCTTTCACACAAAGTTCCACCGTATAATAACCGATCTGAACCGGATCCTGGGTAACCGCGCCGGCCAGCTTGCCTGATCTTACGGCATCATTGATCTGGGTTCCGGAGTCAAAAGCAACTCCGACCACGTCAGCGCCTACTCTGCCCAAGTTAGCATCGCCGTTCAGGATGCCCTGACCAGAATGCTGATTGGAACCAAAGATACAGATTGTATCCGATTTGTTCAGGATGTTCTGAGCATCAATGGAAGAAGCTTCAGCCGTTACCTGAGCCGGTACTGCTACGTCAATGACGACGTCAGCCCCATCAACCTCATTAAGCCAAAAGTCATGACCTTCGATCGAAACCGTTTTGCCATCGGCTTCTACTAATGATTTCATTTTGTCAATAAATCCGCTGCCACGGTTGGTAATGGAGGCGGAAGTAGCATCCTGGTTCAGAACGCCGATCCGGACGGGTGCGGTTGCTGATGCGATAGTGTCTTTGATGAGCGCATAGGTCTCGGTCGCTGCCAGTTCACCGGCAGCATAGTTATCCGATGCGACGGTAGCTAAGATAGCACCTTCCGGAGCTCCCGGTACGCCAGAGTCAAAGCCGATGATCGGGATGCCGGCCGCCTGAGCAGCACTGATGGCTTCCAGACAAGCTTCAGTATCCAGTGCCGCCAAGCCGATAGCGGGCGGGGCGTTGTTAATGGCGTTGTTCAGCATATTGACCTGCTGGGCAATGTCCGATTCAGTATCCGGACCCTGGAAATCAACGGTAACACCATACTCTGCGGCCGCTTCGTTAGCACCCTGTAAAACAGCCTGCCAAAACTGATGCTGAAATCCCTTGGAAACCAGATAGATCGTTCCCATCTCGCCTGATGCGTCAGAGCCGCCGTCAGCCGGTGCATCCGCTGTCGCATCACTTTCTGTCGTCGTAGTAGTGCTTGTTGATGCTTCCTGTGTGTCGCTGCCGCAGCCAGCCAGAATGACGGTGGTCATTGCTGTTGCTAACAGAACACTGAGTAACTTTCTTTTCATGTTTTTTCCTCCCTTAGATTAGGTTAAGATTAGGTATATATGTAATTTCCCGACGGGAATTCACACCAATGATAATGTCCTTATTCCGACTTGGCGGTTTTTTCTGCGCTGTCGCCAGCTTTTCCGATGCTCTTGACAGGCCGTGAGCTGCGTTTCGTGCTCTGGCCTTTTTTACGGCGATTGAGAACATCCATAAATACTGCAAATACGAGTACGATGCCGGTCGCCACCTGCTGATAATGAGTCTGAAGGCCGATAAACGGCAACCCGGTCTTTAAGACTGACATAATGAACACACCGATCAAGGTTCCCGATATGGTTCCGTATCCGCCGCTCATAGAGGTGCCGCCGATTACTACTCCGGCAATGGCATCCAGCTCGAACCCGCCGCCTGCGCCAGGCAAGATCGTGGAGTAGATCGCGGCATAAGCCAGACCGGCCACACCGGCCAGGGTACCGCTGATGATATAAGCCAAGGTGCGCCATTTAGCCACATTGACGCCGGACAGCCGGGTGGCTTCATCATTACTGCCCAGTGCCATGATATAACGTCCGGGCTTGGTTTTATTCAAGACCACTGCAGCTACGACAGCAATGACCATCAACAGGATAAAGCCGGTCGGTATCAGCACCATTTTGTCATTAATCATTACATTGATCTTAAAAATACCGCGGAACCAGCCTTCCGCCACTGATGACTGCGGCCAGGCAACACTCTGTGCCTTGGTAAAAATTGAACCCAAGCCTTTCGAGAGCATCATCGTTCCCAGCGTGGCAATGAACGGCGGGAGCTTCATATAAGAAACCATAATCCCGTTCATCAGGCCGAACAACGCGCCGATCAGGACACAGATAACCAATCCCACCCATACCGGAAAATTATACTTCGTAATCAGGCTGCCGGAAATCAAAGCCGAGCATGTCAGAACCGTACCGATGGAAAGGTCGATCCCGCCGGTCGTAATGGCAAACGTCACCCCGATCGCCATCAGGCCGATGTAATAAGAAGCGTCAAAGATACTGACCAAGGTTGGGTAAGAACGGAACGCCGGGTTTATCAACCCAAAAACCACATAGATCAGAACCAATGCCAGCAAAGCAATCAGTTTCTGGGCTCCGATGGCCCCGACAATGGTCTTGCCGATACTTTTTTTATTTTCTCCCACTTTCTTTTCCTCCCTATTCATTTCTAAGCGTCGCCGCATACATAATTTTCTCGGAAGACGCATCTTCGATGGCGATGTCCCCGGTTTTGCGACCTTCACACATTACGATAATGCGGTCGCTCATCCGCAGGATCTCCGTCATCTCAGAAGAAATCATAATAATTGATTTCCCCTGCTTGACTAATTCGTTCATTAAATGATATATTTCACTTTTTGCTCCCACATCGATGCCACGGGTAGGTTCGTCAAAAATCAAAATATCGCAGTCCCTGGTCAGCCATTTTCCGATGACCACCTTCTGTTGGTTGCCGCCCGAAAGGCTGATAACCTTGGTGAGTACCGTCGGGGTCTTGGTCTTTAGCTTATCCACATATTCCTGAGCGGTCTCCTCTTCCTGCTGACGGTTGATAAACAGCCCCCGGCAGAATCGTTCCAGCGTAGACATGCTGTTATTTTCCGCAACGGTCTTATCCAGAACCAAACCGTAGCGCTTCCGGTCCTCCGAGAGATAGCCGATGCCCACTGCAATGGCATCCTGTGGACTGCTGATCGTCACTTGCTGCCCGTTTACATAGACAGAACCGCTCTCCTTCTTATCCGCGCCAAAAAGTGCCCTGGCCGTTTCCGTCCGGCCGGCTCCCATCAGGCCGGAAAATCCTAATATCTCGCCTTTGCGCAGTTCAAAGCTGATGTCCTGAACCATGTTGCCGGCGTTCAGGTTCTCTACCTTAAGCACCACCGGCGCATCGGCAGGGACATTGCTCTTTTCCTTCGGTGTTTCATAGATGGTCCGTCCGACCATCATATTGATAATGTCGTCTTTGGTGCATTGTTCGGTAATCAGGGTGCCGACATATTCGCCGTCACGCATGACCGTCACGCGGTCGGTAATCACCTTGATCTCATCCATACGGTGAGAAATATAGACGATGCCCAGCTGGCGTTCCCGCAGATCCCGAATAATCTTAAATAATTCTGCGATCTCGGTTTCCGTCAAGGCCGCACTCGGCTCATCAAAGACGATCAGTTTGACATCTTTGGATATCGCCTTGGCAATTTCACACATCTGCTGTTTGCCTACGGTCAGATTGCTCATGGTTTCCGCCGGGTCTATATAGATGTTCAGTTTCTCAAAAAGCTTGCCGGCTTCTTCCCGCATCTTCTTATCATCAATTATTTTGCCGTTCATAAATTCCCGGCCGATAAAAATATTCTGCGCCACCGTCAAGTGGTTCATCATATTTAATTCCTGATGCACGATGGCTATCCCGGCGTCCTGTGCTTCTTTGGGGTTCTGAAACTCCACGGTCCGGCCTTCATAAGTGATTTCACCGGCATCACAGGAATAAATCCCCGTCAATACTTTCATCAGAGTCGATTTGCCTGCGCCGTTCTCGCCCATCAGCGCCAGAACCTCGCCTTTCCGGACTTCCAGATCGACTCCCTTGAGGGCATGGACCCCAGGAAATGATTTGTCAATGCCTTTCATTGTCAAGATTACTTCGCCCATATTTTACCTGCCTTTTATTCGTTTCCCATTCCGGTGATATATTGCAACAAAATGATATCTAACTATATTAACTAATTATAACGGTGCCCTGACGTTTTTTTAATTGAAATTCTTACTGAAAAGGGTTAAAAATCTACTATTATGTAGAATTTTGACATTTTTTACAAACATTCTTTTTGTATCAATTATATAATGCATTAATCAATTTCTGACTATAATACCCTGATATTTATTATTATCAAAGCAAACTTTTTGTTATTCGAGTTAAATTATTTTTGTTCTGTCCATAACTTTTTGTGACTATTCCTCCTTAAACGGAAATAAGAGCTTTTGATTTTCTTCCGTATATACGTCCTCGCGGGTAATCAGCTCACAACCGGAGTCAACTATCGGGGCAACGTCTTCCCCGCGCAGGACTTTGGCGGCTGCCTCCGCGCCCAGATATCCCATTTTGAAAGGATTCTGGATGACGATTCCTTCAAAGATTCCCTCCTCCAGCAGCTGAATCTGTTCCAGTGAACTGTCGATGCCTACCACCTTGATCTGACCGCCCAGATTCAGATCCTTGATCGCTCTGGCGGCACCGACGGCTGAGTACTCATTGGTACCGGCCACCAGTTCAATATCCGGATATCTTTCAATCAGTTCCACCATCAGCTCATAAGCTTTGTCGTAATCCGAATCGCAAAAGACGACATCGACAATTTTTTCTTCATATTCCGCCAGGCCCTCCCGGATGCCCGCTTCTCTTTCAATGGCTGTGGAAGTGGTTTTCATATGCCCGATAATAGCGATTTGTGCGTCACCTGCGACAAATTGCTTCATGAAATCGCCTTCCACCCTTCCCATCCTTATATTGTCGGTCGCCACACAGGATACTGCCAGTTCCTCATCAAGAGCCGAGTCAATTAAAACCAGCGGAATACCTGCTTCCACTACCCTGCGGGCATAGGGCGTTGTTTCCGTATAGCTGCAGGGAGAAAGTAAAAGGGCATCCGGCTGCTGTTCAATCGCCCATTGAATCAGCTCATTCTGGCGCTCGACATCCTCCTCGGTTTCCGGTGCGACTACCGTCAGCTCCATGCCGTATTCAGCCGCCGCCATCTCCACTCCTTCGATCAAGGCCGTCCAAAAATCACTCGTTTCATCGATTATCTTGGGGATATATATGATATGATAAGTTTCATTTTCGTTGCCGCGGTTGTTAAGATACAGAAAAACCACCGTCAGTACGCCAATGATACCCAATATCCAAAGGGGGAGGTATCTTTTATAGTTCTTCATGTTCTTCATGTTCATTTTCATTGTCTCCTGACGTTCCTGCTTGGCGGGCGCGGGGAATGGTGATAATAGCGGTGGTGCCTGATCCCAGTTCACTTTCAAAGCGGAGGCCATACTCCATGCCATAATAAAGCTGAACCCGGGTGTGGACGTTATAGACCCCGACGCCGTTATTCTGGTCATTACGCTGTGATTTTTCAAAGATATGCTGTAAGGTTTCCGCATCCATGCCTTTGCCGTTATCAGCCACCTTCAGGATCAGATGATCCTCCTGTCCGGCAACAGTGATGGTGACCAGGCCCTTCGATCCTTTATATTTGATTCCATGATAAATGGCATTCTCTACCAGCGGCTGGAGAATCAGGCTGATCACCTCTTCGTCTCTCAGGGACTCGTCCATCCGGATTTCATACTCCAGCTTGTCCTGGTAGCGCATCTGCTGAATGATGAGATAACTTCTGGCATGGGCGATTTCCTGTTCCAGCGTGACCCGGTCATTTTCATGGCCGATACTCTGCCGCAGCAGCCGCGCCAGCGCCGCCGTCATCCGCACCACTTCAGTATTCTTGCCGCCCTCCGCCATCCAGATGATGGAATCCAAGGTGTTATACAGAAAATGCGGATTTATCTGAGAACGCAGGGCTTTTAGCTCGCTTTTGCGTTTTTCTTCCTGCACATAGGTATTCTGCTCCATTAATTGTTGGATGCGCACGGTCATCAGGTTAAAGGAATTGCTGAGACTGCCGATTTCATTGTCAGCGCGGGGCGAAACGCCGGCTTCGCCAAAATTCCCTTTTTCCACCGCTTTCATAGAATCCTTCAGTTCTTTTATCGGCCTGGTAATGGCCCGGGCCCAGAAGGTGGCCAGCAGCACCGTAAACAATAAAAGGGCGGCCGCTGTAAAAATATAGATATTCTGTGTCTCACGGCGATTTTTCATCAATTCGGACAAAGAGACCACGCCCACGGTCAGCCAGCCGGTTTTTTCCGACGCCGATATCGTATAGAGCCGACTGGCTTGGCCCTCATCGGTAACGAAATAATTGGTCGGGCAGTCCAGCACCTCCGCTATTTTTTCTTCTTTCAAGCCGCTGTATAACAGCTGCTGCTGCGGATGGTAAATAATCTTCCCCTGTTCATCAATAATAAAAACATAACTGTTGGTGGCAAGGCTGTTATTTTCACATAGATCTTTTATTAATTTATAATTCAGGTCGATAAAAAAAACCGCTTCTTTGAAACCGGAATCCGGGTTTAAAATCCCTTTCCCTAAAGTAATCACCCACTTATAGTTATTCCGGATCACATGCTGGACATGGGAAGCGGTCAGCCGGTGATTCGTCCTGCGTAAGGCATCCATATACCAGTCCACTTCGTTCATGGCGATATTTTCGTTCAGCCGATCCGCGCCGTTGTTGATGATGTAGCGTTCCCGTGAAGATACGACGGCAATATTGGAAATATCCTGCCTGGTCTTGATTACGGTGTCAAACTGGGTAATGATACGCCGTTCCAGAACCTCACGCTCGTCCTCCTCCATATCCGCAAAGAGATATCTTTGGACATCGCCGCTTTCCGTCATCATGGCCGAAATATTCTCCATATACCCGATATAATAATCAATGTCACGGTTCACCTGCCCGATAATCTGTAGGGTATATTCCATCGAATTCTCCATTACGGTATTTTCCGTATACCGGATCGAAATAAGTGAAAAAATAAGCAAGGCAATTACAATCAGCAGACTGAACCAGAAAATCATGGAAGTCCTGATACTCTTAAAGGGCTGTAAGAGATTGAATCTTTTTAATCTTGACATCATTTTCCCAATCTAAGCGATTATGTTCACAAAGCGAACTATGTTCACAAAGCGAACTATGTTCGCTGTGTAAATTTGTTCGCTTTTTCATCCCTTGCGTATTCCGTCGGTGTCTTGCCGGTAAATTTCTTAAAAGCAATCCCAAAATAATGAGGGTCGTTAAAACCGACCCGGCCTGCTATTTCATAATTTTTCATGTCAGTATGGATCAGAAGATCTTTGGCTTTCTGCATTCTGATGCCGTTAAGCACCTCCAGAAAAGTCGTGTCCGTTGCCGCTTTAAATATCGCGCTGAAGCGGCTGGGGCTGATGTTCAGATAAGAACAGACCGCGTTTAAGTTAAGTTCGCAGTCCGCATGATTTTTTTCTATATAATCCATCGCCAGATCGACAACTTTCCGATTGACCGGACTTCTTTGACGGTCAAGGCACTCCGCCAGCTCCCGGCAATAGACCGTCAGCACGGTAAAAGCCGCCGGCAGACTGACAGCACTCAATATCCGCTGCAGGACAGATTCTTTATTTAAGTTCTCAGGTATCTCCTTTATTTCCGACCGCTTCAGGATTTCGTCCGCCGCATCGACAATCCGCTGCAAGACAGTTCCCGCACTCTGCCGGTCATAAAAACTGCTGCGCAGTATAGCCGCCAAAGCCGCGATATCTTCCGTCATCTTCCGGTTATCATTTTCTCTCATGTGAAGCATCAAGGTTTTGATGGCTTCTTCAACGGCGGCCGGTTTCTTTTTTGCCCTGATTTCCTTGATTTTAAGTACCTGATTCTGGTCTGAAATATAGTGATAAGCATAAGCCTCTTCGGCCTCTTCATAGGACCGCGGAATATCTCCCAGCTGTTCCTTTAATCCGCCCATACCGATATTGACCTTCAAATGAGCCGCCCGGTTCATCTGCACAATGATCTCTTCACAGACTACGTCGATGATCCGCTGCAATTCTCCCAGTTTATCCGACATAAATAAAAGGTAAACCTCGGCATCTTTGCCCTGGCACACCACACCGCCTTGATAACCGGAAATGATTTCCTGACTGATATTATGCAGGATAAACGACATCAGGGCAATGTCAACTTTAATAACCGGGGCAAACCTGACCACCGCCACGCAAAATACCGCTGCGGCCAGATTGATGCCAGCCTCGTTTAAATCATGACGACTTTCTGACATCGTCTTATTGCCGGTAATCAGATTGTACAGAGCATCGGAATAAAGCAGCAACTGTCCTTTGTGGGAAGCTGCCCTCATCAGGGAAATATTTTTCTTTATCTCGCGTTCTTTGTCCATTTCCTGCCTGAGCCTGTCCAGTACTTCACCCAGCTCCTGAGCGGTGATGGGCTTCAGCAGATAATCCCTTACCCCATAACGGATGGCCTTTTTGGCATAGTCAAAATCATCATACCCGCTTAAAATAATAATCTTAATCTCAGGATATTCTTCTTTTAACCTTTCACTAAGCTCCAGGCCGTTCATATAAGGCATGCCAATATCGGTTATCACGATATCGACGGGACTGCTCCGGATAAATTCCAAAGCCTCCTTCCCATTTTCACAGCTACCGGCAAGTTCATAGCCGTATTGATGCCAATGGACATTTTCACTGACTCCTACGCGAATCAGCGCTTCGTCGTCAACAAATAGCAGGCGATACATTCTTTTTCCTCAAAATACGTTACTTCATACTCTAGCCGGAATCGGTCGCAACGGAAACTGCACCGTTGTTTTAGACAACCCCTTTTTGTAACATAATATTAGCATAGAGTGCCCCTTCGCCGGTGGCAATGATGGCATATGCCTTTTGCGCTTCTTCATAGAAGGCAAAGCGTTCCACCTGGCCGATGGCGCTGGCTCCCCGGTCGTCATATTTACCGACAATGGCTTTGTATTCCTGCCAGATCGGGGTTTCCACCGGGTCGCCGGCCATAACCGCCATTAAACTGACCGGAGTTTCCACATAAGTATCCAGCGGAAACACCTGCAGGATAGCGGCCAGCAGTTCTGAGGTTCCGTGTCCGTCCATCCGGATGACCTTCGCTCCTTTGCCCATAGATTCGGCCGGAAAATTGCCATCGGCTATGACAAGCCTGTCACTGTGTCCCATCTCACATAAAACTTTCAAGAGCTCCGGAGACAATATTGCGGGAATTCCTTTTAACATGGTGATAACCTACCTTTCTTTGGTGTTATGTAGAATTCAAACCCTTTGCTTTTCGGTGATACAATCTGAGTTCATTGCTCCGGCCAAAGACATTCTGTCTTTGTTTCCGCCAAAATACGCTGCCATTTTTCTTCCGGGGCGGCATCGGTGATAATCGTGGATATGTCGTTAAATCCGCCAATGCGTGCGAAGGAGATATTGTCGAATTTGGAGCTGTCCGCCGCCAGAATCTTATGGTCGGCCCGCGATAGCATGGTTTGTTTATTGCGGGCATGCAGTTCATTGGAATCAGTAATTCCGTTTTCTGCTTCCAGGCCCTTACAGGAAATAATCGCTTTATCCACATGATAGGCGGAAAGCATCCGGTCGGTCTGAGGGCCGACCAGCGCCAGGGAACCCTCCATTGCCAGTCCTCCGGTGGAAAGAATCTGCCAGTTTTGGGTATCAAATAATTCGATGATGATTTCAATGGAATTGGTAATAATGGTCAGATTGTTTTTCTCTTCTTTTAATGCTTTGGCGATAAATACGGCCGTGGAGCTGGAATCAAGCATCAGGCTGTCGCCGTCCTTGACCATGCTGCTGACCAATGCGGCAATTTTCTGTTTGCCGGTGACATTGGTTTTCTTGCGGATATTGAAAGGCATTTCGGTACTGGTGCTTTCATTTAAAACAGCACCGCCGTAGCTCTTGGTGACATAGCCTTCCTTTTCCAGTTTTTCCAGATCCCGGCGGATCGTTTCCTCCGAAACTTTGTAAAACACGCTGAGTTCTCCGACCAGCACCCGCTTTTCCTTCTGCAGCTTTTCCAGAATCTCATTTCTTCGCTCGATTGCCAGCATGGGTTGCCTCCCCGCTCTATATTATGACTGATCAATAAGTACGATATACTACAAATGATATCATTTTGTCAATCATTAATCAAACAGAAAATATTTTCTTACAACTTATTACAAATTATAAAATTGCCCGGCATATCTTGTCATCCGGACGGGCGATAACGGTGGAATCAAGATACATCCCTGATTGGCCGATTTCAGCTTTCGCTTTGTCGATGGCGGCTTCCACGGCTGCTACTTCCCCGGTCAGCATCAAATAGGATTTACCGCACATGCCGCGGGCGATCCGCAGTTCAATCAATTCCACGATAGCGGTCTTGGCGGCGGTATCCGCCGCTACAATGATTGTTGCCGCGTCATAGGTTTCCAGAATACCCAGCGCGGCGACGGCCTGGATATCGGCGGTGCCATAGATGGCCGGGAAGATGCTTTCGTGCGGATTACCCAGCACGAAACTGCCGATTAGATTTTCACCGGAAACGGCCTGAGCAGCCGAAACAGCGGCGTTGACCGCACTCAATTCCCCGGAAATAACGGCAATATATTTACCCGGGCATACGGTCTGGGCGGCGATAACTTCCACATTGGCCGTCTTGACCATCCGGTCAGCGGCGGAGACGCCGGAGGAAACCGTTTTATATTCCACCATTCCAATTGCCTGATTCATAAGCACTTGCCTTTCTGTGATACATTTAAGCATTTATGGTACATTAAAGATAGATTAATGATACATTTACCATGTATTGCTGTATTTACTATATTTACTATATATTTACGATGTTTTACTGTTGGATGACAATATTTCGGTCGGTGACTGCGGAAACCCGACCGTCAATCGAGGCATGCAGGGCGATACTTAAGCCGGTTGCTGGTTCAGCCAGCAGCTGCCCGATGGTCACCATATCACCGGGATGAACGACAGGCACTGCCGGAGCCCCGATATGCTGTCCCAAGGGCAGGGTGACCCGCGTTACCGCAAGCAGGTCTTCCTTAAACGGGGCCGACTGTTCATAGCGGTCTAAATCCAGTCGCGCCGTCAGCCGCTTCAGCGGCACTTGCCGCAAATCTCTGGCGGCCGCAGCCGGTTCCGCCGCAACACCGGTCGGCGGCTTGACTCCGTGCGCCTTTAATCCCGCTTTATAATCAGCAATCAGCGTGCGGGGCGACAGACCCTGCATACAGGAATAGTTTTCACACAGGCCGCAGGAAGAGCAGAACAACGTATTAAGAAAAATCTCCGGCTGCCTAATATCCTGGAAAATCGCCGACCGCATAAATTTATGAGGTTCAATCGGATGTCCCAGCAAATGCCGCGGACACAGATCCGTACACAGGGAACATTGACAACAGGCTGCCGCAGCCCGTTTTAGATCAATAGCCGCCGTCCGGGTCTTTCTCCTGACCAGTAAATGATCCGGCGGCAGAACCAAAATAGCGTTCGTGGTCTTAAGCACCGGCTGATGAGCCGTGCCGATATCCCCCATCATCGGACCGCCCAGCCAATAGACCGGTTGTTCGCAGCGGGAACCGCCAGCTGCCGCGACTGCTTCGGCAACGGTAGTACCCAGGGGTACCCGGAGCGTGACCGGAGCCGGAACTTCACCGGCCACCGTCACCAGCTTATCAATCACCGGCTGACCATGATGTAACAGCCGGTAGATATTATAAACCGTTTCCACGTTAAAGACAGCTACTCCGCCGGTAATCGGAAGCCCGCCGGGCGGAACTGTTTTGCCGGTAGTCTCATATATGAGAACCACTTCATCGCCCGCCGGATACACACTGTCCAACAAGCCGAGCCGGATCTTTGGATAGGCGCCAGTATGCTCCTGCAAGGCAGCGATGGTCTGCCGATAAGCCTTCTTAATACCGATAACGGCTTCTGCGGCTCCGACGCAATCCGCAATAAGATGGAAGGTATCCATGATTTCCCGCGCATATTTTTCCAGTAACTGACGGTGCAATTTCAGCAAAGGTTCACATTCCGCGCAGTTCAGGATGATGGTGTCCGCCCGTCGGTCCAGCTTCGCATAGGAGGGAAAACCGGCCCCGCCGGCCCCGACGACGCCGCCCTCGCGCAAAATGGCGCTTAATTCCTGAATGTCCATACTTTGTGCCTCTTTCTATCGCTCAAACTGCGTACCGTTATCAATGATGCCGACAATAGCCGCATCCACCGGTGCGTCCGCCTGGTCACAACCGATCCTGGCCGCACTGCCGGTGGCTACCAGCACATACTCGCCGATCCCGGCACCGATATTATCAATGGCGATGACCTGACTCATATCATTACGCCAAGGAGCCGGTTCAACGATCATGAATTTATGCCCGATCAGCTTTTCACTTTTTCTTGTCGATACCACACTCCCGACTACTTTTCCTACAAACATGACAACCTCCTGCTATCATAATTACACACAAATTGCCAAAGCGCTGGCCTCCTGCTTACCGAATCAACGTCACACAGTCACCCGTAGCGATTCCGGCGGCATTGGCCTCATCCGTATCAATATGCATTTCCAGCGTAAAACTGTCATCGACACGAATCTGAACGTTATGAAGAACTGTTGCTCTCTCCCTCTCAGTGGCAACAGCCACCCGGTCACCATCGCTCACCCCGGTACTCGCTGCATCTGCCGGCGACATATGTATATGCCTTTTAGCGATAATCAACCCCTCCTCCAGATAAATCGCACCCTGCGGCCCGACTAAAGCAATCGCGGCGCTTCCCGCAACATCACCCGACTCCCGGACAGGAGCCTTAACCCCTAACTTGACCGCGTCGGTAGCCGATATCTCCACCTGTGAACAGCGCCTGACCGGCCCTAAGATTCTGACATTTTCTATAGCTCTGAGCTTCAGGCCGACAATCGTCACCGTTTCCTTGGCGGCATATTGCCCGCCCATCAGCTTATTTTTCAAAGTTAATTGATAATCTTTCCCAAATAAAACATCCACGTGCTCCTGCGTCAGATGCACATGCCTTGCCGAAACACCGACCGGAACCATATATCCCCCGTCAAACCGACTCCCCTCCACATTCTCCCATACCCCCGACTGCTTCTTAGGGCTATTCTCTCCTACACCAGCCTGCTCAATAATTGTCTCTATAACCGCCTTAGCAATCATCTCAACATCGTACCCACTTATCTTACCGCTCATCGCCTGCCCGCTCCTATACACCAACACCATCTGTGCGCTTCGCGCACATCCATACAGTTAGTTGAAAAGACTGGAAGAATGGCTCCCCTGAGCCATTCTTCCGCGTGAAGCCCTGGATAATCTTAGTCGTGGTATTATCACGACTTAGATTATCTCTTCACGCTCTTCACACTTCCAAACATGCCGCTACAAGCGGCATAAACAATACATGAATCATTCGGAAGAACGGTTCTGTCGTTCTTCGGGACGAGATTTAGAATGTCTTAGGCAGCGTCCTTTGACGCCTTAGTAATTCTTCTCGTCTTACACACTTTTTACTTTAATACAGGCAATATCTTCTCAACATCCGTATGAGGCCGGGGAATTACGTGAGAAGCTACTAATTCGCCCAGTTTGGACGCGCTTGATGTACCTGCTTCGACGGCTGCCTTTACGGCACCGACATCGCCTCTGACCATGACGCTTACTAATCCGGAGCCGATCTTCTCGGTTCCGACCAGCACAACGTTGGCTGCCTTTAACATGGCATCAGCTGCTTCGATTGACGCTACCAGACCTCTTGTTTCTACCATTCCCAATGCTTCCTGTGACATTTTTTTCTCCTCCTTTGGATTTGCTGTGATTTCTGCGGTCTTATTTTGATTTATTTTTTGGGGATTTGCTTTTTTTTGATCCGCCATCTTCCGCTCCGTTCCTTTCGCTATTCTTTCCCTTATCGTTAGTAAAGGTAAGCCGTGCAGCACTTTTTTGCACCAACCTGACTATTTCCTCATGGGGATTGGCAATCACTACCGTCGCCGCCGGCGGCTTAATGGCTTGACTGGCCGCCGTTTCAATGGCCTGGGTCACGTCCGAGATACTGCCTTCTATGATAAGCGTTACCAATCGGCCGCCCAGCTTTTTTTCCCATGTGACCAGTTCCACTGCCGCTGTCTTGCACATTATGTCCAAGGCATCAATTGCTGCCGACACACTTGGTATTTCAAAGAATCCATATGCATTTCCCATGATCCTGCTCCTTATTTAAAAATGCGGTAATATTTTCTCCACATCACTATGGGGCCGGGGAATCACATGGGCGGCGACCATCTCGCCCAGGCTTTCTGCTCTTACCTGGCCGGCTTCCACGGCGGCCTTGACAGCCCCCACGTCACCGCGGACCATTACGGTTACCAGCCCGGAACCGATTTTTTCCGTACCGATCAAAGTAACTTCCGCTGCTTTACTCATTGCATCAGCTGCTTCAATAGCCGCTGTCAGGCCTCTGGTTTCAATCATTCCCAATGCCATTTGTGTCATGTTCTTATCCTCCTGCTTTTCGCAATTTCTAATTATGATTTATCCATGCCGCTCAGTTTGAGCATTTTTTCCGTATCTCCCTCCGGACCGGCGATTTCATGAATGGATAAGATGCCGGCCAGTTCCTCAGCCTTTTGCTTGGCCGCTGCCAATGCTGCCCTGACATCGGATATGTTGCCCCGGAACTTAACCATCACGATCAGCGGTACCGGTAAAGCCTCCGCATTGCCCGGCTTATTCTTGTCGAAGGTCTCGATCGTGACATTGGCTGCCTTGCATCCCGCATCCGCTGCGGCAAACGCTGTCGCCAATCCAAATACTTCGATCATCCCCACCGCATTACCGATTCTCGTTCCCATCCTGTGCCACTTCCTTTCAAAACTATTTGTAACCAATTACTTGTTCACAATTGCTATTTTCAACCCTTCCATCTTCAGATTCGTACGATGTGCCTCATTAATCTGTTCCAGCGGATACTCATGGGTAATCAATTTCTTAAGCGGAAGCCCGATTCCTTCAGCCCGTTTCAGGAAGTCAAAGGTCGTCGCATAATCTCGTAAGGTGTATACCCACGAACCGACAATCGTCAATTCCTTGGAGCAGATATCCAGATGGGGATTAATCGTCGCGTCACCGTTGTTGATAAAGAAGCCCAGTTCGCATAGCCCGCCGCCATTACGGATGAATTTATAGATATTGGAATGTCCGCCCGGTGCACCGGTACACTGGAAGGCAAAATCAGCCGGATGCCCGTCGAACGCTTCTTCCACTGCCGCAGTCAGCGCGGCGATTCCTTGATGATTCTTAAAATTGACCCCGGTCTTAGCTCCCATCTCTTTGGCAAAATCCAGCCGCTTCTGTTCGCCGTCCACGGCCACGATGGTCTCTATTCCCATGGTACGCAGGATGGCAATGCAAAGCAAACCGATGGGGCCGCAGCCCTGCACCGCAACGCGGCTGTTAAAGCGGAGGATACCGGTGGACTTGGCTCTTTCGACCGCATGAATCAAGACGGCGGCCGGCTCAATCAGAATCCGGGACTTAAGGTCCAAGTCACTGACCTGAAAAACCGTGGAACCTTCCCGGATCAAGATATAATCGGCAAACCACCCGTTCAAATGGACGTCGTCGTCGGGAAGGAGGCCGTAGACATCCGATCCGCCGACATTTTGCTTATTTAAGTCAAACATGGTAATCTCTGGGTTGTCTTTAAAGATCATACAGGTGACCACTTTGTCGCCCACCCGCAGCGGTTTACCCGCACTGTCTTTGGTGACATTTTTTCCCATGCTGACGATTTCACCGGTTCCTTCATGACCCAGCACCACAGGAATCAGACCAAAAGGATCTTTTTTGAATTCATGGGCATCGGTCCCGCAGATACCGCACCCTTCTACTTTAACCAGAATATCCCCGTCGCCGACCGGCGGGACCGGATATTCCCGAATCTCATATTGTTCCAAAGCCGTTAACATCGCTACCCGTGATGTACGCGGTATGACCCGGCTCGCGGCCGGCTGGCTGGTAGCGGCAGATAAACCGGCCGACGGAGTAGCCATCATATTTTCTAAGACCTTTTTCACGATCGCTTCCACATCATTGGCATTGATCTGACTGGTTCCGTTGTTTAAATCCATATTCGCCATGATATATCGTATTCTCCTTCATTTATTCTGAGGTGATATTTTGAGGTAAGATTCAGAAGCATTGTTGAACACTGCCTACTGAACAGTTACATTCTGACTGCGTCCCATCACCCTTCGGGCATTGCTCATGTACGCTTCTTAGCGGATACAAAGGCTGTCGGACATTACGCAGCGCCTTCTTTTCGTAAACGAACTGGCACTGGTCAATCCTTCCCCTGTCCGGCTGGCGATAGTAAAGGTGCAGTAGCCTTCGCCGCCGTAACCCAAAGCCGCATAGGACGGGGCGTTCTTAACCAAGATGGCGGTGTCGATGGCCTTGGCATATTGGGTGATATTCACGACGTTCCTGGAATGAATGTGGGCCGAATGCCGGTTGCCATGCTCCAGCCAGACTGCCTGGGCCACGGCATCATCAAAATCCTGGGCCCGGACCAAACCAAGAATCGGCATCATCAGCTCTTCGCTAATGAGCGGATGCTCTTTGGCGCCTTCAAAAACAATGCACCGCATGGTTTCGGGAACCTTGACGTCGATCATAGCCAGCAGTTGCTGGGCACTTTTGCCCACACATTTGCGGTTCAGCCCCTTCGGGGTCAGCACGACGGCGGCCAGGCGTTCCATTTCTTCCGGAGCGGCGGCATAGCAGCCTTGCTCCGTTACCATATAGTGCAGCAGTTCATCCGCCACTGCGGCTACTGCTACGATTTCTTTTTCGGCGATACAGGGCAGGTTATTGTCAAAAGTACAGCCGTTGACGATATCTTCCGCTGCTTTGCGGATATCGGCGGTTTCGTCCACCACTACAGGCGGATTGCCCGCACCGGCGCCAATTCCTCTTTTACCGGAAGAAAGTACGGCGGTGACCACTCCCGGTCCGCCGGTCGCCACCAACAAACCGATCTTGGGATGTTTCATCATTACATCGCTGCTTTCCATGGTCGGTTTCACGACCGAACAGGCAATATTGTCCGGACCGCCCGCCGCAAGAGATGCTTCATTCAGCAGATTGACCGCCAGCAGCGAGGTTTCGATTGCTGCCGGATGGGGGTTGAAAACCACCGTATTGCCGCCGGCCAACATCCCGATGGTATTGCAGATGATGGTTTCGGACGGATTGGTGCAAGGCGTAATCGCCCCGATCACCCCAAAGGGACCCATTTCCACCAGTGTCAGTCCCCGGTCGCCCGACCATGCCACGGTCGTAATATCTTCGGTACCCGGAGTTTTCTCCGCGACCAGATGGTGTTTGATAATCTTATGGCCGACATTGCCCATGCCGGTCTCCCGGACCCCTGTCTGGGCCAGAAACTCGGCATTTTCTTTAGTTTTTTTACGAATTATCGATATGATTTTTTCCCGCTGATCCATTGACATGACATGAACCTGCTGCTGGGCTTGCTCTGCCGCGGCAATCGCGGTGTCCATATCTTCAAAAACGCCCCGGTATCCCGTTCTGACCGGGTTCATTTGCAGTCTGGATATTACCTCTTTGACAACGTCCTGGACCAATTGTTCACTGACCGGCATTTTCTGTCCTCCCGTTTATAATCCCAACTGTTCCATGACTTTCCTGGTAATGGACGCTACCAGATCGGCATCGGCACCGGTACCCGGAGCACTGGCGGCGGAAACTTCTGCGGGACGGCAGGCATGGCAAGAGTGACAGCCTTTGCCGTTTTGTTTATTTTGACATAAGTCGGCCGGATGTTTTCCGGACAAACCGTAATGACTTCTGAGATTATATAAAGTCTGGACCTGAGCCGGTGACAGTTCTTTCGGCCCGCCCAGTACTTTGGACTGATAGAGCAGCCGAGCGTAAAATTCCACTGACTCCATCTTGTGGTAGGCTCCCAGCAGGGAATCGGCGTAGGCCAAGGCACCGTGATTTTCCAGCAGCACGGCATCATAGTACTGCAGGTATTTGGAAACGGCATCGGGGATTTCTTCGGTAGACGGCGTGCCGTATTCCGCGATCGGCACACAGCCAAGGGCGATGACGGCTTCCGGCATAATCGGCTGGGTCAGCGGTATACCGGCGATGGCAAAACTGGTTGCATACAGAGGATGGGCATGAACGACGGCTTTTACGTCCGGTCTTTCTTTATAAACCCGCATATGCATCTTAATCTCGGAAGACGGCTTAAAGCCTTTGTTGGCTTGAATGACCTTTCCCGTTGCATCGACCCGGCAAATATATTCCGGGGTCATGAAGCCCTTGCTGACGCCGGTGGGGGTGCATAAGAATTCATTGTCATTTAATTTGACAGAAAAGTTTCCGTCATTGGCAGCCACCATCCCGCGGTTGTACACGCGCTTGCCGATCTCGCACATCTCTTTTTTGATTTCGTATTCGTTGAGCATTTCCACATTTCCTCCTTGTGTGCCTGTATCTTATATGATATCGATGATTATGATGAATAGTAACCGTTCTTGTTGTGTTGTGTTGTTTTTATTGTCTTTATCTATAAAATATCACATAAAACCACATATGTCAAATACTTATTTTTATTTGCTTTAGCGGTCATCGCCATATTGCCCAGGCATCATGTCTGTGAACAGTATCGAAACAAATATCTTGACATTTTTACGTTTTCGTAATCTCACAGGATGCAAACCCCATTTTTTCACCGGTATAAGACAATATGGCTCTTAGCGACGCTTCGGTCTCCGATACCGTGCCGGTAACGATCAGCGTTCCGCTAAACCGATCGACAAAACCCAGCTCCACGCTGGCGGCCTTAACCGCGATGTCGGCGGCAATCACAGCTGCTTCCGACGGCGTAATCGTGATAATGCCGATCGCAGACCGACTGGCTGCTTCCGCCGGCTCAAGGCCGATTTTCTGATAAAGCGAACGGTCCGGATTGGCTATTAAGTGGGCAATGGTAATCTGTTTACCCGGAACCAGTTCCTGGACAATCCGTGCCTTATCGGCATTTCCTACATAATCCCGAATTTCCATAATAATATCTCCTGTTTCGTTTCATAGATTGACTGAGTCAGCCGTTACTGTTCACACCGTTCACATCCTGGCGGAATTCGTCAGCCGCCCAGCTGGCAGTCCAGCCCGGAAACACGCCCCGCCGCCTTCATTAACTCCATCATATGTTCATTCGTCGGCGGTTCCATATCCTTCATCTGATATTCCCGGCCAAGCCCTTCATATTTATCCTGACCCAGGCGATGGTAGGGCAGCAGATGGATCTTCTTGACACTGGGAAGGCTTCCGGCAAAGCGGGCAATATCTTCGATTTCAGCGACCGTATCATTAAATCCCGGTATCACCGGAACCCGGATGCTCAGCTCTGTCTGCCCGGAAGCAGCGATTTTGCGGGCATTTTCTAACATCAAGCCGTTGTCCCTTCCGGTATAGTCCCGATGCTTTTGCGGATTGATATGCTTAATATCCAGCAGATATTGATCCAGACAGGGCAAGATCCGGGCAATGACTGAATAGGGAACACCGCCCATACTTTCCAAAGCGGTATGAATGCCCGCCGCCTGTGCGGTCAGCAGCAGGCTGTAGGCAAATTCCGGCTGGCACAGACTTTCGCCGCCCGATAAGGTCAGGCCTCCGTCCGAACGGTAATAATAGGGCCTGTCCCGTTCCACCGTCTCCATCACCTCAGCCACTGTCACATCCCGGCCGATAATCTTATCCTCACCCTTAACCTTCATCGTCTGAATGGCATATTCCTGCGATTCGGGATTGCAGCACCAGCGACACCGCAGAACACAGCCTTTTAAAAATACAATCGTACGGATGCCGTTTCCGTCATGAATGGAATAGCGCTGGATGTCAAAGATACGTCCCTTGGTCTGTAAATGACCGGAACGGTTGGCCTTAAAACGTTTTTCAATATCATTTTCGATATCCATACCTGCAATATCCATATCCGCAATATCCATATCTGCAATATCCATACCTTCCATATCCATACCTTCAATATCCATATCTTCATACCTTTGTGATAACTTTCTGCGTCTTTCGCTTCCACGCTTTCAAAGATATGCCTTCTGTCTCTATTTATCTTGTTTGCTTCTATATTTTGGCTTCTTACCTTTTCCCGGATCTTATGCTCCGAAGCCCTGCTCGGTCCGGTTAATAATGTCATCCTGCAGCGAGCGGGACAGGGTGGTAAACAAGGCGCTGTAACCAGCCACCCTGACCACCAGATGTTTATATTGTTCGGGGTTCTTCTGGGCATCCAGTAAAGTGTCGCGGCTGACTACATTAAACTGCATATGGCTTCCCTTCTGGTCAAAATAGGAGCGAATCAGCGCGACAAACTTTTCCAGTCCGGCCCGGCCGCTCAAGGCGGAAGGGTGGAATTTCTGATTAAATAAAGTCCCGTTGGAAGCAATACAATGATCCAGCTTGGCCACGGAATTGGCGGCGGCGGTGGGTCCTGCCACATCCCTTCCAGCCGAAGGCGATACCCCGTCCGCAATCGGTGTGCCGGCTAAGCGGCCATCCGGTGTCGCACCGGTCTGAGCACCCATCGGCACATTGGCCGAGACCGGATACAGACCAGCTTGAAAGATCCCGCCCCGAGGATTACGATAGGTCTCCAACGGCCTGGTGTAGGTATAAGCCGCATCACGGGCCAGTTCATCCACTTCGGGAATGTCATTGCCGAATTTGGGTACCTGGTCAATCAGTTTTAGCAGGCGGGCGCCGCGTTCCTTGATCTCTGGCGCTTCGGCTGTCGCAATCACGGTTTTCATGATGGCGGTTATTTCCTTTTCCCTGACTGTCTGGCCCGCCGCCCGGAGTTCCTGGGCAATCTGCGCGGTGACCGCAGCAATTTTATCCTGCGATAGTCCCTGCCCATAGTTTAAGGCCAGGACTTCCTTATATTCTTTTAAAGTGACCTTCTGCTCGTCAAAGACCAGCTTCTTGATGGCATACAGCGAATCGGCCACATTGGCCACGCCGAAGCCCTGCGGTCCGGTAAAATTATAAATCGCGCCGCCATCCTGTACCGAGCGGCCCCGTTTAAGACAGTCATCCACCATTCCTGAGAGAAAGGGCAGCGGGCAGCGGTCGGCATGAGCCACGTCAATGGCATTGTCCGCATTGACCAGCAGTTCGATCATATAATTCATCTGTGTCTTGTAGGCATCATAGAAAGCTTCAAAAGTGGTCAGTTCTTCCACCGGCGGCGTCACGACACCGACTTGCACCCCGCGGTCCCGGCCTTGGGAAAAAACCAGTTCCATCGGGCGGCACATGTTGAAGAAGGCCGCATCATGCCATCCTTCCGTCTTCCCCGCGATCTGTGGCTCCACACAGCCGATAATGTTATAATCCCGGGCTTCTGCCAGGGTAAGGCCACGATTTAACAAAGCCGGAATGGTTACCTCATCATTAAAGTAAGCCGGCAGTCCGACCCCGGTCCGGGTCAGCTCCGCTGCTTTAATCAAAAAGGAATGGGGCGATCCGTTCCAGACCCGCACGGACAAAGAAGGCTGGGGCAGCTGAACATGCATCGAAGCCTGCAGAACCATATAGGACAGATCATTGGTCGCGTCACGGCCTTCCACATCCTGACCGCCGGCGATCAGGTTCTGGAACAGGCTGTAACCGGCAAATCCTTCTGCCGAAACAGCATCCCGGCACTTATTTAAGTCGTTTAATTTGACCCAGAGACAGTCAATCAGTTCCTGGGCAAATTCTGCCGTCAACTTCCCGAGACGCCTGTCTTCTTTATAATAAGGATACATATACTGGTCAAAGCGGCCAGGGGAAATCGAATGGCCGCTGGATTCGATCTGAATCAGCTGCTGGACGAACCAGAACGACTGGCAGGCTTCATAAAAACTGTTGGCACCTGTAGCGGGTACCTTCCGGCAATTCGCGGCAATCTGCTTGAGCTCCGCCTTCCGAACCGCCTCACGGCACCGGGCTGCCTCCTGCTCTGCCAGCTCGGCATAACGGCCGGCATAGGCCACGGCGGCCTCACAGCAAATCATCACCGCCTGCAGAAAACGCGATTTGGTCACATAATTGCCGTCGCCCGGCCGGCAAGCCGCCAGTTCGGCCTCCGCCTCCCGGTGAATGCCGTCATAGCCGATGGCAATGACCTTGTCATAATGAACGGTGATATGGCCTACCCCGTTATAAAAATAATTGCCCGGCGAAAACATATCATGTTCCATCGCCAGCAACGTTTCCGGCTCCATATAAGAAGTGGCCAGCTCGCTGGTGGTCTTCCCCGCCCAGTAGCGGTTGGCTTCCCGCAGCTGCGTCTTGGTCTCTTCGCTGATATAAAAAGGATCGGCGCTCCGGGTGGCCACCGTGTCAAATTCTGCTTCCAGCCATTCATAAGAAAATTCCGGATAGGTCTGGCAGCCCCGCGGCGCAATGGTGGTACTGCCGACGATCAGCTCCTCCTCCCGGATTGTTATCGGTATATTCTTCAAAATATGCGCAAACGCCTTAGCCCGGCGGATAATCAGCGGTTCTCGTTCGGTGGCCTGATAGGACTCGGTAACTAGCCTGGCCCTAGCTGCTTCGATCTGCGGCATGTCCCGGTATAAATGCTCAACCAGCCGATCAATTCGGGCGGTTTTCGGGATGTCAGTTATGTCGGTCATTTCATTTTGATAGGTTCCCATGCGTCTACTCCTTTGTTTATTCTATAGGAAAGTGCTCC
>DBDJ01000058.1 GCA_002293525.1 Lachnospiraceae bacterium UBA935 | reverse complement strand
TAATCACTCCCTCCTACTCGATTTGTCTTCTTCATTAAAAAATTCTTCGACCTTGACGGCACCTTTTACAACGGCATCACCTGCTTCTGCTTTGACTGTTTCTGCGGTATCTTTCAGATCCTCAAAGGCTTCGGCAGCTTCCCCCTTAACTTCCTCCATCGTATCCTCAGCTTCGTCAGCGGCCTCGGCGGCTGCATGTTTGGTCAGATCCACGAATTCCTTGGTTCCGTTGACGGCACTTTCGGCAACGGCTTTTACGGTATCTTTCACCTGATGATAGGAATCGGTAATCACCTCTTTCGCCTTGTGCAAAGCTCCCGAGGCAAAGGATTCTGCCTTGTTAAGATTTAAGGATACATACGAGCGTTTAGAGGGCGGTTCCTCGTCATCAAGATCATCACTGAAATCATCGAAATCCTCATCCTCGTCATCACACGCGGAAGAGCCATTTACCTCAGCGGCTTTTTTCTTCTGCAGATAATAATACACGCCTGCAGCAGTAGCGGCGGTAGCCATGGACAAGAATAAGAATTTACCAAATTTATTCGCCATACAAGTACTCCTTTCAATTCATTTACTATTATATTATGCTATCTTTATATTAATACTATTTAGAAGAAAAGAAAAGGGAATATGTATAAAAATTCCATTAATTTTTTGTCGAAATAGCCTTAAATTTCAGTAATAGAAACGCGCCTGAGCTAATATACAAGATGTTGTAGATCAAAAAAATTTGCTTACTAGTTTGTCCGATAATCTTGAATGTAAATTACATATATGGTATATTAAAATTCGACCGAAAAAGTCAACAGTGATTCAAAAGGCAGGCTGACTATGAATGATAAGTTTTTTGATTTGAAAAAAGAAAAGCAGGACAGAATGATCAATGCGTCCCTGAAGATATTTGCCCTGAACGGATATCAGCATGCCAGCACCGACGATATTGTGAAAGAAGCGGGCATCAGCAAAGGCCTGTTATTTCATTATTTTATCAGCAAGTTAGGACTATATAGCTTTTTGGCGGATTATTGTGTCCGTTATATGATACTGGAGATGTCTACCGGCGTAGACAGAAGGGAAACCGATTATTTCACCCTGCTGAACGAGGTAGAAGTGTCGAAGCTTAAGGCATCGAAGAACTATCCCTATATGCAGCAGTTTTTGAACAGCCTGTATCAGGAAGAGGATCCGGAAGCACAGGAAGCAACCAAAGATCAGCGGGCCAGCCTGACAGACCACTACAGCAAGATGATGGATCGTGCGGATACTTCCCGCTTCCGTCCCGAAGCAGATGTCAACAGGATCGGCAGGATGATCCATATTACGCTGTCAGGACTGATGAGCGAGAGCATCCGCAGAGGTTCCTATCAGCCGGAGCTTTTTTATACGGAAGCAAAGCAGTATCTGGGGATGATACATAACATGACCTATAAATAACGGCACTATTCGCCCAGACACTATTTATCAAGATACTATTTATCAAGACACTATTTATCAAGATACTATTTATCTGTCTTATAGACCGGATCAGCGGGATAACCGCCTTCTAATTTCTGCATGCCGCGCTGGATGGCATCGCGGGAGGTTTTCCAGTCAGCATTTTGATTACGGTAGTCAAATTTTTCCACGAGCCAAGAGACATCGTCATATAGCCGTTCCATATTCTGGTTCATCAGGGCAAAAATATCCTGATAGAACTTATTTTTTTCTTTGTCCGGCAATTTCTGCTCGGAAGCTTCCATCAGGTCCCCAAGATGTTTCAGGCAGAAGCCTTTTGACTGCCTTATTTTTTCTCGGAACTCGCCATCACTTTTATATACGACAAAAAATGTGTCTAAATATCTTTCATAAGTTTCAGCATAACTCCGGCATATGTAGCATGAGTTTTCCCTTGCTTCGGCCCAGATTCCGATTGGATTTGAGCGTTCGGATGTTTTCTTGAGCCGGGATCTCAAGGTGGATTTGGACGGAGTGAAATTCCTGAACTGTTCCTGCATTTCCTTGATGCTGCGCTGATAATGGGTTTTTAGGATCCAGGCGTTGCCCAAGGTATTGCCATAGTCAAACATTTTCTTGAAATGGGTGCGGCAGAAGCCTTCTTTATCGGTCATTTCCCGGATATCGCTTTCCATGTAGGAAGACCCGCTTCCCAGGACAAAGTCAAGCAGGTCTTGTTCGACTTGGCGCTCTATGAAGCAGAAAGGACATTCATCGTGGGCATTGACGGCATCATTTAAAGGAATGGTGTAGAGTTTTTCGCGCATTTGTTCTCCTCTGGGATGGTCATGCTTCTATACAAAGCTTTCATTATTTTATTCTAATTCAGTTATTTGTTTTTGTCCAGTTGTTATAGAAAAGAATTATTTTCACTGTAAGCTGTTTTCGCTAAAATTAAGGCCATTTACCGGTTCTTTACCCACCAATGAGGACGCTTTCCAGACCGGCGTTAAATGATACTTTAATCGTTAAAACAGATATTAATATATCGAAAATGCAGATTCTGTGTTATTTTTGGATTTAAAATGTCTATTTTCGGATATGTGTAGAAAATATAATTTTTTTTATGTAGTATATTAATAATTCATGTAATATTCACAATAATATAAGTATTATATCTAACAAATATTGAATATTTAATAATAAAACTAATTAATATAACGGGAGGGTCAAAATGGAACAGGGTAACAAAAGAGAACAGCTCATCAGGAAATCGGCATTAACAGCCGAGGGACGGTACGAATACATGAAACTTACCGATCCGCGGCCGCAGTTTTTGTCCTGTGAGTTCACCGAACAAAAAGAAGATATTCGTATTGTCTATGACATTGAACGGCTTAAGCCTTATGCCGAGATCCGGAAGGAACCGGAAGAACTGCGTCTGGTAGCTCTTATTGATGCCTTGCATCTGGGCGGAGCTGCCGATGAGCTTAAGTTTTCCCTTGATCCGGATAATCTTTACTATGACCGGAATCACCGGATCTATGTTATGGAGCGGGATCTGTATTCCAAAGAAGAAACGGATCAGGGTTCCCAGCGCTTTCTGGCAATGGTCAAGGCTCTGGCCGGCAGCACGCTGTGGAAAAAATACAAGTATTCAGATTACATAAACGGCGGCATGGATTTGCTGAAAAAGAAAAAATTCCTGCGGCCGGTTTACGGCGCGGAAACCAAGGAAGAACTGGAAGCCTGGCTGTTTTCGGCGTATGACGGCATTGTCGAAGAAAAGCGGCAGAAAAAGATCGAAGTATCCAAAGGAAGCCATTACCGGAGGAAATGGTATGCCGTTTTGTGTACCGTTCTCCTGCTTGCCGTCAGTGCGGCTCTGGGCTATCTCTATATCGGGGAACGACCGTTAAAACAGGCATTGATCGATGCTTCCGGAGCTTATCTGGAGATGGATTACATCAAAGTAATCGATACTTTGGCTGACGTGGACATTGATCGCTTAGAGCAGCCCCAGAAATACATCCTGGCGGTGTCTTACATCCGCGGCGAAAGCCTGTCGGCCGATCAGAAGGATAATATCCTGTCGTCCATGACGCTCCGCGGCGAAGACAAGCTGAAGGATTACTGGATCCATCTGGGCCGACTGAATGTTGTGGAAGCACAGAATATTGCCATGCAGCGCTCGGATGACGAACTGCTTCTCTATGCCTATATGAAGGAAAAATCTTTGCTGGAGGCCAATACGGAGATCTCGGGGGAAGAGAAGTCACAGATGCTTTCCAATCTGGACGGGAAGATTGAGCCGCTTCAGAAAAAATACGCGACGGAGGAAGAATAGCCGATGGATTATTTGTTGATCAGACACTCGTCAGGGTATGATGAATACCCGATTACCAAAACGCTGACAGTAGATGAAGAAACCTTCCATAGCAAAGAGCTGCGCCCGTTTGTCTGGCAGAAAAGTGCCGAAGGGAAAGAGATCCTCTATGTGAAAGGAAAAGGAAAGACCTACCGTTATCCGGACTTCTTAACCATCGCGGATCCGCGGAGTGATTCGCGGGCCGGCATCCGGGCGGAAGGCCTGAAAGAGAAGATACGGATTGAAAACGGATACATAATAAGGGAAGCACAGGCTGCCCAGAGTGAGGTACAGGCCGTCCAGAGCGAAGCAGAATCTGTCCGGAGCGACGAAGAGGCCGTCCGCAGTGAAGCGGAAACCCCGGAACAGCTGCCCATCTACCTGAATACTGTCCGGCTTGCGCCGGCAACGGCCCAGCCGGAAGCGATGCCGCTTAACGAGGGCGACACGCTGCTGATAGACAATATGAAACTGATCTTTTTCCGTGACGGGATATTTGAGCTGTCTTGCGAAGAAGATGTACATAGCCGGCTTTCCGGCCTCTCGGAGCTGCCGCCCAGAGGACAGGCCTTTGAAGGCTTTCCGCGATACAAGCGGTCGCCGCGGATTATCAAGCGGATCCCGACCGAAGAGGTATCGATCCAGAAGCCGCCCACGACCCAGAAGATGTCCGCCGGAAGCCTGGTCCAGATGATTGTGACGCCGTTAGTTACCATGCTGATCAGCGTTGGCGTTAGCATCTTGATGAAGCGCGGGCTGTTCGTCCTGATGTCGGTGATGACCACGCTCATGGCTCTGGCCGCTTCGATCACTAAGTACCGGAATGACAAAAAAGACCATGAGGCGGAAGAGCAGAAACGGAATGAGCTCTATGAAAACTATCTGCTGGAAACCCGTAAAAAGATCCACCGGCTTAGGAGCGAGGAAATCGAAGCGTTGGAATACAACAATCCTTCTATCGCGTCCATAGAGCATATGGTGAACCGTTACAGCAGCCGCATCTATGAGCGGAACAGCAACGATGATGATTTCTTGTCGGTTTGCGTGGGCAGCCGTCGGGAAAAGATCAGCTTCAAGGTCAAGGTCGATGAAAATGAGCTGGAAATGAAAACCGATGAGCTGGAATCGGAAGCCCGAGGGATCCGCAATACCTTTGAATATATTGATAACAAACCGGTTACCGTTGACTTAAAGCAGGCGCATCTGGGGCTGGTGGGGGAAAAAGAGGTCATCCATGAGCAGCTGAAGCTGCTGATGGCGCAGATCACCTTTTTCCACAGCTACCATGACGTCCAGGTAGTCAACATCTTCCGGGAAACGTATAACAGCGAGTTTAAATGGATGAACTGGTATCCGCACCTGCGGCTCCGGCCGTTTAACGTCTTCGGCTGCGTCAATAACGACAAGATGCGGGACCAGGTGCTGGGCAGCATGTACCAGATCCTGAAGGACAGGAAAATAAAACGCGAGGAAAGCAACAAAGAGTTTAAGTTCCGACCGCATTATGTCTTTATCATTGACGAACCGAAACTGATCATGGATCACCCGATCATGGAATATCTCGGCAAGGGCAGCGAAGGCTTAGGGTTCTCCATCATTTATACGACTCACCTGCAGGCCAACCTGCCGGAAAACATCGGCTCCATCCTGTTGCTTCACCACTCCGAGCAAGGCACCTTGCTGCTGGATAATAAAGTCATGGTGAACCGCAAAGTTACCCTGGCCAGGACCGGTAAGGTCGAGCTGGAGAAAATGGCCCGGAACTTAAGTGTCCTGATCCATGAGCAGGGCATCGTTTCCAGCATCCCCGAGAGCATCACCTTCTTTGCGATGTACGGGATCGAGCATCCGAAGCAGCTGAACATTGCCGAGCGCTGGAAGAAAAACGAATCCCACAAGACGCTGGCGGTGCCCTTAGGCGTCCGCGCCCCGGAGGACTATGTCTATCTGAACCTCCACGAAAAAGCCCACGGCCCTCACGGACTGGTGGCAGGTACTACCGGATCGGGCAAGTCGGAGATCGTCCAGTCCTATATCTTGTCTCTGGCGGTCAATTACCATCCCTATGAAGTCGGTTTTCTTCTGATTGACTATAAGGGCGGGGGCATGGCGGGACTGTTCCGGAACCTGCCCCACTTGCTGGGGACAATTACCAATCTGGACGGCAGCGAGAGCATGCGTGCCATGGCTTCGATCAAGAGCGAGCTGGCCAGAAGACAGCGGATGTTCTCGGAAAATAACGTCAACCATATCAATGCTTATAACAAACTGTTCAAACTGGGGGAAGTCCAGGAACCGATTCCTCATCTGTTCCTGATCAGCGATGAGTTCGCGGAGCTGAAAAAAGAACAGCCGGAATTTATGACCGAGCTGGTCTCTGCCGCCCGGATCGGGCGAAGCCTGGGCATCCATCTGATCCTTGCCACCCAGAAGCCGGCCGGCGTGGTCAATGATCAGATCTGGACCAATTCCAAGTTCAAGCTGGCCCTCAAGGTTCAGGACGAAGCCGACAGCCGCGAGATGCTGAAGACGCCCGACGCCGCATTTATCACCCAGCCGGGTCGGGCCTACCTGCAGGTCGGCAATAACGAGATTTACGAACTGTTCCAGTCGGCCTGGAGCGGGGCGGCGTTTACCGAAGATCATCAGGAAGAGACGGTGGATAATCGGGTATATCTGGTCAATGAGCTGGGGCAGGGGGAACTGCTCAACGAGGACTTAAGCGGCGCGACGGAAAGCAATCAGATCCCGGCGACGCAGCTGGATGTGACGGTGGATTATATGAATGAATTGTTTGCTGGTGAAAACGTGGCTCCGGTCAAGCGGCCGTGGCTGCCGCCGTTGGGGATCCGGATCTTAAGCCCGTATACTTTGGACGTAAGCGATCCCGCGTCGATTGAAAATAGGGAAGACCTGAAGCGTAGGGGCTTGCCGGAGCTTCCCCTTGACCTGAGCTTTTCCTTAGGGGTGGTGGATATTCCCGAGGAACAGGCTCAGTGCGAATACCGGATCAATCTGATGGAAGACGGCAACATGGCTTATTTTTCCGCCTCCGGCTTCGGCAAATCCTTTGCCCTGACGACAGTGATCTTAAGCCTGGCTCTGAAAAACTCGGTCGATCTGCTGAACTTTTATATTCTCGACTTCGGCAACAGCGCTTTGGTACCGTTAAATGCGCTTCCCCATACCGCCGATTACATCGCCGTGGACGACGAAGAAAGGCTGGGCAAGTTTGTGCGGCTGATCAACAAAGAAATCGCCGACCGTAAGAAGCTTTTTGCCGAGCAGATGGTTCAGAATTTCTCTGTATACAACCAGAGCAGTGAAGAGAAACTGAAAGCCATCGTGATTGTCGTCGATAATTACGATGTGGTCAAGGAAGCCGGCGAGGCAGTGGACAACGCCCTGGTCCGCCTGTCCCGTGACGGCGCCGGGCTGGGCATCTATCTGATTGTTTCCGCCACCAAGGCCAGCGGCATCAAATATGCCGCCCAGAATAACTATAAGATCAAGATCGCCGGCTATATGTTCGATGCCAGCGATGCCGCCGGCATTGTCGGCCGCAGCACGTATAAGCTGCCCGAGATCAAGGGCCGGGCATTGGTGAAGCTAAACGCCGTGAGCGTGATGCAGACCTATTCGATGGTCGCCTTCCGCAGCGAGGTCGAATATAACACCGCCTTAAAAGCCCTGCTGGAAGGGATCCAAAGGATGTATCCGACCAAAAGGGCGCCGCGGATCCCGATCCTGCCGAACCGCTTCCTGTCTCAGATGCTGGCTCAGTACCAGCGGGAACCGGATATCGACATCGCGTTGGGACTGGACAAGGAAACCGTTATCCTCCAAGGGGTGCGTCACGCCGCCTCGCCGTTTGTCATCGTCGGAGAAAGTGCACGCGGCAAGACCAATATGCTCAAGGTCATCCTTGATCAGGTCAAAGATTATCAGAATACTTACCTGTTCGATTCCAAGAGCATGGAGCTTTATTCCTATAAAGAGGACGTGACCTATATCGACAGCCCGGAACTGCGGGACCGGTTCTTGGAAGACATCGACGAGGAAACGGAAGACCGGGAAAATCAGCTGAAAAACGCCATAGTCCAGAATCCGCGGGCCAATCCCAAAGATATTATCGGTACCTTCGAGCCCTTCTGCGTGCTGATCGACGACATGGACGACTTCCTGGAAACCTTTAAGGGACGCGAGGCGGCCATAGCCGCCGCCCTGCACAAGGGAACCGAAGTCGGTATCAGCCTCATCCTTACCGTCCATGCCGCCAAGCCGAAAGGCTACGACGATTTCAGCAAGTGGATCAAGACGGCCGTCTTCGGCCTGCAGCTGGGAGCCCCGGGAAGCAGCAGCATGCTGACGGGCTTTCCGACCCGCGACACGCCGCCGATGGGTACCGGGCTGCTGTTTAAGAACGGTGCTTACCAGAAGATCCTGCTGCCGGAACATGGGGAAATATCTTAAGGCAGGGCCGGATTTATAGTAATAAACAATGTATTTTATGTACAAAAATAAACAGGCAAAAACAGTGTGTTTTTGCACTAACTTAAACAATCTAAGTGCGGCAAGGCCGCAGAGGGGATTACCAATGAAAAAAAAGCTTTTTCTCTTTTTCCGGTTTCTCGGAGCCATCTTGTGTACGGCCTCCATCCTGCTAAGCGGGATGGGGATCGGCAATCTGGCCGCCGCCGGCGCACAGCAGGCGGCGGAATCCATGGATACCATCAGAAATATTGCCGTAGTCAATCTGGATGAAGGAACGGAGTCAGAAGACGGCAGAATCAATTATGCCGCGCAGCTGATGGCATATCCGGGGGATAATTTCCTGCCGGTATCGCTTTCAGAAGCTCGGATCGGAGTACAGGAGGGATCCTTTGCCGCCTATGTCATCATTCCCAATGATTTTTCCCGGTCGGCCCAGAGCATCAACCGGAAGCCGCAGGCCATCAGCCTGGAATATGCGGTGAACCCCCGTCTGGCGGAAGAAATCCGCCCGGAGATCATCAGGGATATCAATGCCTTTGAGACCATGCTGAACAGCAATCTGTCCTATATGTATGTCAGTGCGATCCTGAAGGAATTCTATCAGGTGCAGGACGGCTCCGCGACGCTTCTGGATAATGACCGCAAGGACATGGAAAATATCGAAAATGTCGGTACTGATGCCATCATGCAAGAGCCGGAATACGAGATTCCGGAGCCGCTGGAAAACATTATCGAAGACATTGACTTAAGCGAGATCTATGACGAGAATAACCAGCTGGTCGAAGATGTTGACCAGTATTATCGTGATTTCTTCGAAGATGCCGAGCAGGGCTTTCAGGAAGTGAAAGAAGAGATCACCCTGATGACCGAGCCTATGGAAGTGATGATGCAGGAATTTGAGAGCTTTGATCCGGCCTATGATGCGGACGGCAACCTGGTCTATCAGGAAGGGCTTGATGCCCTTAAGGCGCTGTTTGATCAACATAACCAGCAACTTCTTGATGATCGCGAATACCTGATGGCGTTGCTGGGACTGGGCAGTTACCTGGCCGACACCAGGAACCCGGAAGACGTGGGCGGCACCATACCGTCTCAGCTGCTGCCGGAAGACATCTTGCCGAATCAGATGCAGACAGAGGCCGAGGCTGAACTGGCAAGAATCATTGCGGCCATTGACAGCGATGAAATCACAGTCGACGCTCTGAGGGAATTGTTAATCATCCTGGAACAGCTTCAGGAAGAAATAAGCGAAGAAATAGACGAAGAAAATGACGAAGGTAAAACAAAGCGTCAGGCCACGGCAAAGGATGTGAATAAAGCTGACACCGCAGAGGCAAAAGTGGAAGAAGCGGACGAAGGAACAGAAACGGCGGCTGATCCCGAAGCGGCGGCAGGCACAGAAACGGACGACAGCACAGCAGCCTCCGGGCTGGGAGCAGAAGATGGAGCGGCTGAGACTGGTGCAGGAGCAGACAGCACGGCAACGACCGGGGCGGGAGCAGACAGCGCGGCATCACCCGGGGCAGGAACAGACGCCGGCTCCGCGGCATCACCCGAAGCAGGAACAGACGCCGGCTCCGCGGCATCGACCGGAGCGGGAACAGACAGCGCGGCATCATCCGGGACAGGAGCAGACAGCGCAGCATCGACCGGAGCGGGAGCAGACAGCGCGGCACCATCCGGGACAGGAGCAGACAGCGCAGCACCATCCGAAGCGGAAACAGCATCCCAGCCGTTGTCAGTGACCCGGCCGGCCGCATCGGCAATACCGTCAGCAGATACAAGAATGGCAGCAGTATTAAGAACGTCAGCTGCAGTCAATCAGAAAACTACAACCGTAACAACAGGAAACCAACAGTTGGCAGCGACGGCACTCGCTGTCGGCGACCCGGCCGACCCGGCTGACCCGGCTGATCCGATTGACCCGAACGAGCCGGATGACTCGGTCACCGCGCAGCTGGAACTGCTGAATGATTGTATCGTTATCATTGATCAGATTATTGCCGTCAATACGGATCAGGACATTTCGGCCATAGATATGCTTGTACCGATGAAAGCTTATTTTGAAGATATGATTAATGAAATCAACAAGGATCTGTTCCGTGAAATCATTACCTCAGAATTTGAAACTATCCTTGAAAACCAGATTATCGCAGTGATTGACGCTCATGTTGCCGCACAGGCAGCAGAAATAGACCTTGCTGTCGCAGCGACCATAGAAGGAACCAATGCTTTCTTGCTGACCATGGAAGAATATGATCCGTATCTGCTCTATGATCCGGAGCCGGTGGATGAGTCAATGAGCCAGCTGGGGGAAAATATCTTCGAGATTCAATACGATATGAACGATAAGCACTTCGAATATCAGCAGTTTGTTGACGAGGTCTACTTCCGTTCGGACGAGATCGACATACAATTGGAAGAAAGCTTGCAGAATGCCTATACGGCATCCGAAGAAAACCTGAGCGGTGTCCTGGAAGGCTTCAAGCAGTCGCGTTCCGAAGTGCATCAGGAAAATGCCGATCTGCTGGACAGCTTTACCCAAAAATTATCGTACACCCGTCTAGGTCAGGTGGAGGACACAGAAGTATATGACTTTATCGTAAAGCCGATAGAAATGGAGCAGACCACGGTCGAGAGCCTGAGCATTATCAGCCGCAGCAGCCAGCTGTTCACTGACCCGTTACTGCTTGCCATGATTGCCGTCATAGTACTGAGCGCCGCTTTCCTGATGTTCCGGATCGTGTTCGGAAAAAGCCGGGCAGAAGAAGGACTGGGCGGTGAATACTCATTAATTACTGATAATATATGAAGGCAGCTTCATTTATTATAGCCTGTGAAGCCTTTGGTTTTCGGTTTCCGGGCAAGTCACCCGTTAATTGATTGGCATAAGCCAGAAAAGGAGGAAAGTAACATGGATAACTTCGGATTAAGTATGAACTATGACGAAATCGAAGAACAATGCAGAGCTCTGGACACGGTGGTTGAAAACTTCAATGAATCCAGGAACCAGATGACCACAGCGGTGGGAGTCCTGTGTGACGGATGGAAGTCAAAGACCAGCGATTCGACCAGAGAAAACTACTCTGCTATGTCAGAACACCTGACTAAAACTGTAGAAATCGTGGAAGAGCTGAAGGCTGAAATCAGAAAATATGTCCAAGACATCATGGCCATCGACAGTTCATACGCTGGCACCACCGTTCAGTAAGTACGGTAAACGCATGAGGATGAACAGGGTAAGCATCTTCATGTATGGCAGTAATTAAGATGGGAGCGGCAGCGGCGTTGGAAATTGCCGTTGCCTGCCAATCCCATAGCAAGCGACACCGCCGTTACTGCCCAAAGGAAGGGTAAACATAAACTATAGTCAGGAAAGGCACAGAATATATGGCAGTCATGGAAGATCTATATCTGGATCCCTATACAGTCAAAGACAGGCAAAATATCTACACATCGCTGACCGACCGCTACGGGGTACCGGTTTTTACCGATGAATTCCGGCGCAATAAAGCGGCCAGTGACAGTCAGGACGAGATGCAGCAGCAACATCTGATGCAGAGCGTCTTCCAGGGCCTGGACACTGGGGAGAGTCAGGAAGAAAACGAAATTATCAGCCTATTATTCATACAGAAACAAGATGCGGTCATCTCGCAGGATTTTAGCAGCGGCCTGTCATCCGGCATCCTATGGTATGCCGTCGCCCTGATCGGGGCGGTGGCGCTGTTCACTGCCTTATTATTGCGATACCGCAGCAAAAAAATAAAGGAGAGGGAAGACCATGTTGCTCACATTAAGCTTACATATCAAGCCGGGGAAACGTCGGCTGGACATTCAGGTCAATGATAACCAGACCATCTTAGAGACCATGACCGTGCTGGAAGACAAGGGGCTTCTGCCCGGCATGACACTTTCCGTCCGCCTTCCGGTCCGCTCCGAGCGGAGCCGGGAACGCATCAATCCGCAGCTGACCTACGCGCAGGCGGAAATCTACACGGGAGATATTCTCCATGTGGGAGAGGAGGAAAGCCATGACGGATATTTCAGTATTGTCAGCTCAGATACACAAAATCAACAGTCAGGTCAGCCAGCTTAACAGTAAAATCACCGATGCCCAGCAAGATAACATTCTACTTAATCAAGCCGCCCTTGCCTTAAATACGAATCTTCTGGGCTGGAATAATTGCTATTGGCGGACTTTAGGCAGCGAAATCACCACGCAGGTCGTGATCGAAGGAACGTTCCGTGGTGGCGTCGCCGACTATCTGGCGGACAGCTTCCCGGCTAAAGTGGAAGCCATGAACACTGCCGGCAGCACGGTCAGCACTGCCTACGATCAGTCAAAAGCCCAGAGTACCAAGATAAAGGAGTATATTACTGATTTACAGGACCAAAAAAGCAGCCTGCAGCGGCAAATATCCGAGCTGTCGTCGATGATAGCTGCCGCCCGCTACGGTGTCAACCCATAACGGCAGAGAAAGTGGAGAGAAAAAATGGCCGATTATTTTAATGCAGATCAAGATGAAATGAATTCGCTGGGGGAAAAAATCACCGCCATCCACCTGCAGGAGATCGAGACGATCAAATCACTGAACACTCAGCTGCGGGAACTGATGACCGGTGCCGACGGCTTCCATGCCGATGGGCTGTCCGGTTACATCGTTGAAACCCTGGATCTGCTCGATGTCAGCGTCCAGCCGATCATCGAGCAGAAGTTCAGCCTGACAGAGCAGGCAATCAGCAGCTTTATCGGGGTGGTGAACAACCTGGATACATTATGCTGAGCCTGCCGCAGGCAGGCCTTGGGGAAGGCTGAAGGAAAATACAATAAAGGAGCCATGCGCAATCGCTTTATCCGCTATATCGGTTAAGGCCTTCTTTCAGTCTTTATATCAGCAGTAAAGCTTTACAGCTTTATATAAGTTAAGCATGGGCATAAGAATGAAGAATATCGGAGTCAATTACGGAACCGTAGAAACCGTCACCGCTGCCGTCGCCAGTGAAGCCGCCATACAGCTGGAAAGCGATATCAACACAGCCTATCAGGAAATGAGCACACTGCTGGCCAATTCCGCAGGCGAAGGCGTGGATAAGATCAAGGAAGAGCTGGCCGAGGATCAGCTGCTGGCTGCCGCTGCGGCCACGATGTACCGGGAGCTTGCCGATCTGGTAAAGAAAGCGTCCGATGAAATGGAAGCGCTGGATAACGCCATTTCCGCTACTTCCTTTACGGTCAATGGTTAAACAGGATACGATTCATGTGCGACCATTGATTTATAAGTATGTGGATAATGAATAAAAACTGAATAAATTATATTTAGAGTAAATTGTTAGACTAACGATGATGAGATCAAATGGCAACTAGTAGTACGTTCTGCAATTCCTTGTGCGAATAAACGGTCTGTTTTCCGATAGGAATTACAGAACGCACTACTAGCTCAGGGTCAGTAATGAACAATGCAAAAGATGAACTGAAGATACGCTGGAAGGGAGAAAAAATGAATACATTGAATCAAACCTGCGAGGTCAGCCGCAGCGACGTCGAAGAACTGCTGCAGAACGGGATCCTGCTGATGGATAAGGCCGAGGAAGTGAGCCTGGCCATCCT
>DBDJ01000042.1 GCA_002293525.1 Lachnospiraceae bacterium UBA935 | reverse complement strand
CGAACCAGCCGATGCCGAATCAGCCGGTGGTGCCGAACCAGCCGCGCCCCGGCCAGCCGATGCCGAATAAGCCGCAGCCGAACCAGCCGCGCCCTGGCCAGCCTATGTCCAGCCAGATCAACCGGATGATGACGAGCCAATCGACGTCAGGTTCCATGAATAACCAATCGGCTTTCGACTGGATGTCGACAAATCCGGCTTATTTTGGCGGGTCAATGAACGGGTACCAGTATGATCCTTGTGATCAGAGCTGTGGTTCTCAGGAAGGCGACTATTATGTCGCATATTACGAATATCCTTTCATAGAATACATCCCGCCCGAGGATGACGGCTACGGGCCGCCGGTAACGAATCAGCTTCTTGACGATATGCGGCGGGCTTGGTCTGAACATGTCTGGTGGATGCGGATGCTTCTGATCAGCCTGACAGAAAATCTGGACGATCTGAGTGCGGTACGAACCAGGCTGATGCAGAATCCTCAAGATATAGCCAATATTTTTCTGCCCTATTTCTCTGAAGAATCAGCGGCAGGAATAGCCAATTTACTTACCGAGCATCTGCGGATCGGTTCTGATATGATCGTGGCACTACGTGACAATAAGCTGGATGAGGCAAGGAACCTGAACAGTCAGTGGCATGAAAATGCCGCCGCCATAGCAGAAGCGCTCTACACCATGAATCCCAATTATGACAGACAGGAACTGCAGAATATGTTTGAGCAGCACCTGAATACCACCGCCAAGGAAATCGATGCCCGCATTGCCGACGATTATACGGCAGACATAGCGGCCTTTGACCTTATTAGAAATGGTGCCGAAGAAATGGCGGACTATCTGGCAAATGGAATTGTACAATAACATAAATCTATGATATAATTTCCGAGAAAACGTTGGGGCCGACTGACCGGCCAGCACGAAAATGAATGGAGCAGACATGTCGCACAACACACAAAAGAAAATAGCAGCGATTAATGACCTGACCGGGTTCGGCAGATGTGCGCTTACCGTTTCCCTGCCTATTATTTCCCATATGAAAATACAGTGCTGCCCGCTGCCAACTTCCATCTTGTCCAATCATACCGGTTATTCCCATTATAGCTTTTTTGACTGTACTGGCCTGATCCCGGATTATATGGAAAACTGGAAAAAGCTGCACCTGAAATTTGAAGGAATCATGAGCGGGTTTTTGGGTTCCGTCGATCAGATTGCCATGGTGGAAGAATTCATAACCCGCTTCCGTACCAGGCGGACGAAAGTGATCGTGGATCCGATTATGGGAGATCATGGCAAGTTATATGCCACCTATACCGAAGAAATGTGCACGGAAATGCGCCGGCTGGTGTCCTTGGCGGATATTATAACTCCCAATGTTACCGAATGCTGCAAACTGACAGATGTGTCGTATAAAGAAAAGGGCTGGAAAAAGAAAGAACTGCTGAGTATGGCGGAAAAACTCTGCAGCATAGGCCCGGAAAAAATCGTGATCACCGGCATCGTACAAGGAAGTTTCATAGCAAATTATGTCTATCAAAAAGATAAGCCCCCGCGCCTGTTGCGTACCCACAAAGCCGGTACCGAGCGTTTCGGCACGGGGGATGTATTTGCTGCCATTATTGCCGCTGACGCAGTTAACGGGATCAGTTTTGAACGCTCGGTAAGAAAGGCTTCCGATTTTGTTAAAAAAGCCATCCTCAAATCCATTGAAATGGATATTCCCAAGACCGATGGCGTCTGCTTCGAAGAACTGATCCATACGTTGCGGGTTAACTAGCACAACGGATAAACAGAGCACATTTTGTGATCATTTATTGTGATAATGTAACAAGTTTCAGCATTTGCGGTGGTCGGGATAGATAAAACAGAATGTTATAGTCAATATTTAAAAGTGTAAAGCCTGCCAGAGGGGCTGACAGGCTTTACGAGGGGAGTATAAATAATTAATATAAGGGTCCGTAAATAGAGAAGATGAAGGGGTATCTCTATTTACAAGTATCATTATATTACATAATTTAACAAAAAGCAATATACCAAAACACCAAAGTATTGCACCTTTTATTTATAAAATATGTGCAATTCTTCCAGAAATTGTAGTTTAAATGTTTTTTAAAAAACATAAATATTTTTATGTATAATTCCTATAAAAGGTGTAATACTACAAATGTAACTAAAACCTAATTTAGGAGGAATACACAATGTCTAAAAACGATTATAGTCAAAACAGCGAAAACAAAAATCAGGAGAAACAGAAGAACAGTTCCAACTACAATAACTCAAGCTCCAACAGCTCAAGCTCCAACAGCTCAAGTTCCAACTCCAGCAGCAACAAGAAGAGCAGCAACAGTGATTACTAGAATGGATCAAGCGGATCAAAACTGACTAACAAGAATGACTAGAATGAATCAAGAGAAGAGGCACCTGCAAGGGTGCTTCTTTTAATGTAATTTAATGTAATTTAATGCTCTGGGTTCCTCGGAGTGCTATAAACGCCGCGTCCAGAGAGAAATCCGACCGTCCAGCCCTCCGGCCCCCGAGCCTCCCCCCTCTCTTTTCAATTAACACGACATTAGGGAGTAAACTGTAACAAACAGC
>DBDJ01000002.1 GCA_002293525.1 Lachnospiraceae bacterium UBA935 | reverse complement strand
CCTACAATTCGCCGTCCGACATCCTGATCCCGAAGGAGCTGAGGAAACGCGCCGACATGGAAAGCGGCGACATCGTCAAGCTGACCGTCAGCAGCGGCCGCCTGAACGTGGCCAAAGTCGAAATCGTGGAGGCCGGGAGCCAGGATCCCGCCGCCGTCGAGGCATTTGTGCATGCCGCGGTCAAGACCATGGGAAAAAACAAACAGCTGGCCCTGGCATCCCGGCTGCTGCAGCTGGCAGAGGAAGGGGAAAAAGATTGCTGAGGGAAAAATACCAGGCATTCGTCATCCGGGAACAGGAGATCGCCTCGGCGGTCATTGACGGCTCCCTGTCGGCCATCAGCACATTCATCAAAAACAGCGGCAAGGGAAACATCGTCACCATCCACACCATGGAAGGCGGGCCGTTCCTGGCCGGGCTATCCGGCATATATCTCTACTGCGAAGACAGCCTGTTTTTAGACCGGCAGCTAATACCGTACCTGCGGTCAGCAGCCACGCTATGAAGAAGATCTATTTTTCGGGCGGCATCCTCTTCTATTTCGGAAGCCCGGCGGGCTATCTGGACAAAGACAAGGTCGTCCTCGACGCCATGTTCCAGAAAGAGGACATCCTCCGCTACCTGACAGAAAAAGAAGGAAAAGAAGTGGCAGTACAGGAGGGCATCTATGACAGCCTAGCGGAACAGGCGGCAGCCGGCCAGCTGCCCACCGCACTGGACGGTAGCGGAAGCCATACCGGGGAAAGGCAGGAAGACAGCTTTCTGCCCCGCATGCTACGGATCTACCGGCTGAAAAAAGAGCAGCCAATCATGATGCGCTTCACCAGCCTGGCTGAGCGGGAAAAAAGAGGGTTCGGAAAGCCGGGAATACGGGAATACGAACTGGCCTATGAAGGCAGCATACCGGATTTTGACATGGAAAAGATATGGGACATTTACAGCCGGAAAGACATCAACGGCCATCCCCTATCCATATCCGACGTGATCGCCCTTTCCTGCGGCGGGATCAGCCGTTACTTTTATGTCGACCGGACCTGTTTTCAGGAAATTGATTTTATCTCATAATGACATCAGCCAGCGGGCAGAAAGGCAAGGAAAAAAGATGGCAAGAAGCAAAACAGAAGAAACAGCAAATGCAAACGGAAAAGAACAGAAACAGGATAACAGACCAACGGAGGAAAACAGACAGCAGGCCCTGCCGGTACAGCTGGAGGTCAGGATCCACTCCATCCGGCTGAACGAGACCATCAAGGCGATTGCCTCCGTAAACATCAACGGTGCTTTTGCGGTAAGGGGACTCAAGGTGCTGGAAGGAAGCAACGGCCTCTTCGTATCCATGCCAAGCTATAAATCCGGCAATGAATACAAAGACATCTGTTTCCCTGTCACGTCAGAATGCCGGAAGCAGCTCCACGATGCCGTAATCAATGCTTATGAACAGGCAGTAGCCATGGGCCAGAACAGCGTACAGAAACATCATGAAATACAACAGGCCGCACCAGAAGGCCAGGCCGTCAGTATGGCAGAAATGTAAAAACGCGAACTTAGAAATACAGAACAAAATCCAGAACGTAAAACGGAGGAAAATAAAATATGAGAAAATGGGTAAAATCAACAAACAAAAACTCTTACAGAATCCTGGCAAAACTCTCAGTCCTGCTCAGTGATAAAAGGGGTGAGAACTATGTAGATACGGCTGTGAAGATACTGATCGCTATCGTGCTGGGTGCATTGCTGTTGGCCGGATTATATGCTCTTTTCGGTGATGTCGTGATGCCGACCCTGACAGAGCGGATCCAGGATATGTTCAATTATGCCGGGTAGAAAATAGCATTTTCTGCGCTTTCTTTCACAATAACGAGATAAAATCAACATCTAATTTCATAAAATATATAAATTAGATGTTGATTTATTTGGTTTTTGGTGTATAATAGTATTGAAATGATATTGAAATGTAAATTTAGGAAGGAAAGGGAGATGTTAATACAGTTTAATTTTAAAAATTACAAATCTTTCCGGGATGAGGTTTCTTTGGATTTATCAGCCACGAAAATAACCGAGCATGGGAACCATGTAGTGGAAATGGCAAATGATAAGCTGCTTAAGGTGGCTGCGATATATGGTGCAAACGCCAGTGGCAAATCAAATATATACGATGCTTTTAAGTTCATGAGTTACTATGTGATCGAATCCTTTAAATTTGGCGGGGAGAATGACAGCCGTCAAAAGAGTGATCCTGAGTATATCAAAGTCAAGCCCTTTTTATTCGATAATGTAAGCCGTGAGGGAGAGTCAACATTTGAAGTTTTTTTCGTGGATAATTCTGATAGTACCGGGAAGATTTATCAGTACGGCTTTGCATTACAGAACGACGAAGTCGTGGAGGAATGGTTTTATTCAAAGGCCAAAACAGCAAGGAACAGATATAAAACTATTTTCTACCGCAAGAAGGAAACAGGCCTAGAGATGAACGGCTTGCCGAAGAGCAGCATGGAAAATATAAAGGCAGCCCTGGAAAAGGAAACCCTGATCGTATCGCTTGGAGCAAAGCTTAAAATAGGAAAGCTGAAGCGGGTGAGGGACTGGTTTATAAATAATGAAGTTGCAGATTTCGGTGACCCGGCAGAAAATTTCTTCCGTTCACAGGTTTTACCGGAAGATTTCTTGGACAGCCGGGATGTGCAGAATAACGTAGCCAAGTATTTTGCATCCTTTGATGAGGCCATCTATGATTTTAAAGTGGAAGAAGTGCAGTCGGAAAGCGAGAAGGAAGCAGACCGCCGCTATAAAATTGATGCCCTGCATAAAATGACAGACGGTGATACTTTTGAATCCATCCCGCTCAAGGATGAATCTAGCGGGACGCTGAAGATGTTCGCGCTATACCCATCATTAAAGGAAGTACTGGATCATGGCGGTACTTTATTTGTGGATGAATTAAATGCTAGGCTGCATCCGCTTTTGGTTAGGAATATCATCCTGACTTTTTTGTCAGCAGAGATCAATGTGAATCATGCCCAGCTTATTTTTACGACTCATGATATCTGGCAGTTCTCCAACGATTTGCTACGCCGGGATGAAATCTGGATGGTGGATAAAAACAAAGAGGGGGTGTCCGACCTGTATTCGCTGGCAGACTTCAAAGATGAAGAAGGCAATAAGATACGGCGGGATGAGGCGCTTGCGAAGAATTATCTGACGGGCAGCTATGGAGCAATTCCGGCATTGAGACCGATGACAATGTTAAGGGGGAAGAATGGGGATGGCGAATAAAGATCTGCTGCGGTCAACTGGAGGGAAGCCCAGTGACCGACGGGCTGGGCAAAGGAAGGACCGGGATAAGAAGGTAGGTAAGAGGGTACCAAAGTTAGGTTATTATCTGATTGTGACAGACACGGAAGAGACTGAACGAAATTATTTTGAAGGGCTCCGGGACAGTATCCCGAAAGACTTAAAAGATCATCTGGTAATCGTGGTAGAGAAAGCCAATACAGTGGAACTTGTAACAAAGGCGATGGAACTTGCCAATAAAGATCCGCAGTACCGGATACCGTGGATCGTATTCGACCGCGACCAGGTCAAAGCGTTTGACGAAATTATCTGGGCAGCGGAAAAAAATGGCGTGGGTGCAGGCTGGTCAAATCCTTGTTTTGAAATCTGGATGTACGCTTATTTTGGAGAGATGCCCGCGATAAAAGAGTCATACATATGCTGCGAGCGGTTTGCAAAGAAGTTTGAGAAAGTTACAGGGCAGGCGTATCAGAAATCCGACAGGGATATTTATCGGAAGCTGGAACAGTTTGGTGATTCTCAAAATGCTGTAAAACTGGCGGAAAGATATCTGAAAAAAAGTACCGATAACGGAAAGAGTCGGCCGTCGGAGATGTGGCCGGGATGCATGGTGCATCGATTGGTGGAAGAGATACAGAAAAAAATTTATAGATAAATACGGGGAAATGAGATGATAAGTTACTTTTCGGAATACTATAAGAGTTTAGTGTTTAGCAAAGATGGAGAAGATCAAAAAGGATTAAGAAATGCACAGATGGGTGCAATACATGCAATTTCTTCATATTTTTCATTAAATAAACAAAAAGCGGCAATAGTAGTGATGCCAACTGGATCTGGAAAAACAGCAGTTTTAATGATGGCACCTTATGTATTATCAAGTAAGCGTGTGCTTGTTGTGACTCGTAGTAGGATGGTATGTGGACAGATCGCCGAAGAATTTAAAACACTTAAAACTTTGATAGAAATAAATGTGTTTAGTGATTCTATTGTAAAACCCAAGGTGCTTGAACTGGAACACGATTTTTGTGACCTTGATACCATAGATATAATGAATCAGGATGTTATTGTATCAACCCCAAATTGTGCTTTATCTTTGAGTGAATCGGATATAATTAAAAAGAATATAGATATTGTATTAATTGATGAGGCACATCATGTGCCAGCCAAAACGTGGCAGAAAATTCTTATTAACTTAAGTAATGCAAAGCAGATATTGTTTACTGCCACTCCATTCAGAATGGATAAAAAGGAAATTAAAGGGGATATAATTTATAATTATCCGCTATCGATGGCATATAGTGATGGAATATTTGGAGAAATACATTACATCCCAATTGAATTAAGTAAAAATAAAGATGAGTTGATTGCTAGAAAAGCTGAGCAAGTATTTATTTTAGATAGAGAGAGAGGATTTAGACATTATTTAATGGTAAGGACAAGTACAAAAAAGAGTGCAAAGTATTTGGAGGAATTATATTCTCAAATAACAAATCTGAAGTTGAAACGGATAGATAGTTCTATGAAAAACTCAGTAGTTAAAAAACGTATTGAAGAGCTTAAAGATAATAAGCTAGATGGGATTATTTGTGTTGACATGTTAGGAGAAGGTTTTGATTTTCCTAATCTAAAAATTGCTGCAATTCATTCACCGCATAAATCGTTGGCCATTACACTGCAATTTATTGGACGATTTGCTCGAACAAATGCTAATGATATAGGATCTGCAAAGTTTATTGCCATGAATGATTATGAATTAGAAATTGAAAATAAGCATTTGTTTGTTAGTGATGCCATCTGGCAAGATATTATTATAAATATGAGCGAAGATAAAACGAGAAAAGAAGAGAATCATAAAGAATATCTGAAAAAATTTGAAACGGATGGTAGCACTAGTGGGCCAAAATATATTTCATTGCATGCCATTCGGCCAAACTGCCATGCAAAAGTTTATAAAATATCTGGATTTGATATAGATGGTATATTTCCTGATGAATGTAATGTTGCTGACAGAGTATATGTAAATAAGCAAGATAAAACAATAATTGGTATTGGAGAAGATTTGACTCCTCCTAAATGGATGAATGGAGATTTGTTAAAAAATATTGAATATAAATTATTTATAGTACATTATCAAGAGCGAACTGGATTTCTATTTATTTATTCTCAATTTAAGAGTGAGAAAATGTATGAGGCTATTGTCTCAGCTTTTTGTGAAACTTATAATAAAATTTCACAGAATAAAATGAATCGAGTTTTAGGTGATTTAAATGAGTTTGAGTTTTTTAATGCGGGTATGTTAAATAGGTATAATTCTGGCGAATCATATCGAATCTCATCTGGATTTGACGTTAGTGAAGCTATCGACCCCTCTACAGGTAGGATGTATTCAACAGGACATGCATTTTGTAAGGCAAATACTACATCTCAAAGCCTGACTATTGGATATAGTAGTGGTTCAAAAATATGGAGTAGTTCATACTTTTCGGTTCCAGAATACATTTCATGGTGTAATGAAAATGGAAGTAAAATAGGTAACGACGAAATAATTGTAAAAACTAATACAAATTTTGATTTGTTGCCTATTGCAAAAGAATTGGAAGAATATCCAGATAATTTATTTATGGTTGATTTTAATCCAGAAACGTATAATATTCCACCAGTAATATTTATGGACAAAGAGCAAGGAACGAAATTTACATTATTAGACAGTTTAATAAAAATTGTAAATATAAACAAAAGCGTGGTTAAGTTATCGATTAAGTTTGATGATTATGAAGAAATTTTTGAGTGTGATACGCAAGGGCGGTACCAGACTATTAAAAGTAATTTAATGCTTAAATGTGGTAGATATAAATTAAATGTGTCAGAGTATTTGAATACTTATCCATTACTATTTAGAACCACAGACGATGCAACAATTAGTGGAAATAATAGATTTGAAGGTAATCCAGATGCCTTGATATATGATAATTCAACTATTGAGGCAATAGATTGGGAGAATTATGGAACAGATGTCACACTTGAATTTGATAACTCCAAAAAGAATAGTGGGAAATCTATTCAAGCAGTACTTAAGAAAATTTTGGAGAGTGATCCTCAAAATAAATATATTATCTATGATCATTCTAATGGAGAAATCGCAGATTACATTACAATAAGAGAAGAGGAATACAGTTTTCATATTTCATTATTTCATGTGAAGAAAATGAATGGAAAAAAATATAATAGTAGTGTGGATGATATTTATGAAGTGGCGGGTCAGGCTGTCAAATCAGTCATATGGTTTAAAAAGAGAGCGATTTTACTAGATAAAATGTCAGACCGTCAAAAGAGTGGCAACTGTAAATTTATTAAAGGCAGTTTAGAAGAATTTAGAAAAGAATTTACTGTTACGGGTAAGCAATATAATGGATCTGTTATTATAGTACAACCCGCAATTAGTAAAAATATTGAGATGCCTGAAAAGATACAACAAGTAATAGCGGCGGCTACATACTATATAAAAAATTCTGGAAAAGTAAAAGAACTAAGAATATTTGGTAGTAAGTGATTATCTAAATCATGAAATAAACTCGATTGGAGCATTGGATCTAAGATCTAATCATGTTTATATATACTATGGAGGATATACATGAAAATAAGATTCTTTTTGTCTGTTTTAAGGAATAATCAACTATGTCGATTGAATATTTTCTGCAAACAATAGGCTTATTTCCAAATTTATGTTTCATCACTCTTCTGCTGATAGCCGCACTTATAGATATCAAATCAAGAATAATCCCCGATTCCATCAGCATAATATTAGCAGCTATCAGCCTGATCCCGCTAGAACCCACCCGGATAATCGGCATATTGATAGCAGTTCCCTTACTGCTTGCAGGTCTGACAATCGGAGGAATCGGAGGAGGTGATATCAAAATTACTGGAGCATGCGGCATGATGCCGGTCTGGAATGGGCATTCACAGGTTTATTCTTAGGTCTGCTGTTCCTGATTTTTTTCCACTGTATCCAGACAGCAACAAAAAACATCAGCAAAAGAAAAAAGAAACAAAAACCGGAACAGGCATACCCGCTTGTTCCTTTTTTAACGGCAGGAATGCTGCTGATGCTTTAGAAATCCCGTGCGCCTGCACAGCCAACGCAACCAGCTAAATCAACACGTATCAACCACCAAAATAAAAGAAAGGATCCCACAAAACCATGAAGAAAAAAATCATCATCCTCACCGCCGTCATGCTTGCCCTCGGCACCGCCATGACCTATCTCAGACGCAGGAAATACGCCAGAGCCGACAGGAGAGACACCATTTGAAGCTACTAAGGAACCGCACCGTATTAGGAATCCTCTGCATCGTCATATCCCTGCTGATCTGCTTTGCCGTCACGCCGCTTTACAACGCCGGCCTCGCCAAGAAAACCACTATCGTGCGTTTCACCAGGGACGTAAAGGCAGGAGAAGAAATCAAAAGGAACATGCTCGCGGAAGTAGAAGTAGGAAACTACAACCTTCCGGAAAACATCTTCCGCAGCATCTCCGACGTAGAAGGAAAATACCTCACCATGGACGTAACCTCCGGGGACTACATCCTGCCCGGCAAGATTTCCGACGAACCCGCCGCCGAAAACCGGTACCTGTACAGCCTGAACGGCGAGAAACAGGCCATCTCCGTCACCATCAGCAGCTTCGCCGAAGGGCTCTCCGGCAAGCTCCGCTCCGGCGACATCGTCTCCGTAATCGCCCCGGACTACCTCGGCAGCGGCGAAACCGTCATCCCGGCAGAACTTAAATACCTTGAAGTCATAGCAGTCACCGCCAATCCGGCACCGACGCCAACATGGAACAAGGTCCCCAGTCAATAACCGAAGAAGACAAAGAACTCCCCACCACCGTCACCCTGCTGGTCCGTCCGGAGCAGAGCCGCCTGCTGGCACGGCTGGAAGCCGAAAGCGGCATGCACCTCAGCCTCGTGTTCCGGGAACCGATGGAAAAAGCCGCAGTCTTCATCCAAGCCCAGGACGAAGCACTGGCCGCCCTAGCAGAAGCAGAGACAGAAGCAGAAGCAGAAAACGAACCAGCCGATCCCGCATCCGCCGATCCCGCATCCGCTGAAACCGCAAGTGCTACCTCCACTTCCGCCATCCAGCCATCCTCAGCAAAAACAGTTACCGAAATCATGACAGAACACGACCAGCGCCTGTCAGGGGAGGAATAAACGTGCTAAACTTCAAAAAAGAATCCATTTTCAGCACCAACTACGAAGACGGCCCGCCGGAACAAACCGCCCCGCCGCAGCCCGCCACGGTACTGGCCGTCTGGGGCAGCCCAGGATCCGGCAAAACCACGGTCTCCGTCAAGCTGGCCGACTACTTGACCCGCAAAAGAAAAGACGTCCTGCTGATCTTCGCGGACATGACCGCCCCGCCCGTCCCCTGCGTCATCTCTTCCTCATCGCTGGAAGGGGAACGCTCCCTGGGAAGCATCCTCGCCGCCGCCCACGTATCCGCCAACCTGGTCAGGAAAAACTGCATGTTCCACCGGAAGAACCCCAACCTCTCCCTGCTCGGGATGCTCAAAGGCGAAAACGTCTTTTCCTATCCCCCGTATGACCAGACCCAGGCCCGCGAACTGATCGAGCAGGCCCGCAGCATTGCCGGGACCGTCATCATCGACTGCACTAGCACCATCGCTTCCGACATCCTGTCGGCGGTGGCCCTGCTCGAAGCAGACACGGTCCTGCGGCTGGTAAACTGCGACCTCAAATCCATCAGCTACTTATCCTCCCAGCTCCCCCTCCTAAAAGACCAGAAATGGGATGTGGACAAACAGATAAAAACAGCATCCAATATCAAGCCCCACGAAGCCAGCAGCCACATCGAACAGGTCTTAGGAAACGTCGCCTTCCGCCTTCCCCACAGCACCGAAGTTGAGAGCCAGTATCTCGCCGGAGAGCTGTTCGCGGAACTGGGCCTCAAGGAAAGCCGGGGCTTCCGCCGCGAAATCGAAAAAATAAGCAAGGAGGTATTCGGCATATGACAGGAAACAACCAGAGCCTGTTCTTCTCGGCAGACTTAAAAGGCCGGGAATTCACCGACGTCCTGAAAGAAGTCCAGGAACATCCGCATCGCCGTCCTGAAGACCCCGCTTGTGGACGAGGACGTCGGTATCGCCGCCTCCATCCGCATCGTCAACCCCCAGCGGCTGGCTAAGAAAGACTTCGTGGAAAGCGGCGCCGCCACCGGGGAAATGCTGGACTTCCTGGCAGAATGCCTGCGCTACGGCATCAGCATCTGCGTGGCGGGCGCCATCAGCTCCGGCAAGACCACCCTCACCGGCTGGCTCCTGACTACCATCCCCAGCAGCAAACGGATCTTCACCATCGAAAACGGCAGCCGGGAGCTGGCCCTGGTAAAGGAAAAAGACGGCAAAACCGTCAACAGCGTCATCCACACCCTGACAAGGGCCAGCGACAACGAAAAACAGAACATCGACCAGGACATGCTCCTCGACATGGCCCTCCGCTTCAACCCCGAAATCATCTGCGTCGGCGAGATGCGCAGCAGCGAGGCCTACACCGCCCAGGAATCGGCCCGCACCGGCCACACCGTCCTGACCACCATCCACAGCAACAGCTGCGAGTCCACCTACAGCCGGATGCGCACCCTGTGCAAGCGCAAATACGACATGGACGACGGGGTGCTGATGGACCTGGTGACCGAAGCGTTTCCCATCGTTGTGTTCACCAAACAGCTGGAAAACAAACAGCGTCGCCTCATGGAAATCATGGAATGCGAGATCCTGCCCGACGGCCGCTGTTCCGCTATGAAATCATCGAAAACCGGATGTCCGGAGAAGAATTTAAAAATATAATACTGAATATAGCTAAACAACTGAATAAGGCGGACTATTGAATATAGATAAAAACTGAATATAGATAACAACTGAATATAGATAACAACTGAATATAGACATACACATAAAACTGAATTACGGCAACACAAAAACTGAATAAAGTACCAACTAGGTTTAATCATGCAAACAATGCGGCGGAACATCCATTCCACATCCGTTCCGCCGTATGATTGCCAGATTAAACAGAAGGAGAGCTTCAATAAAAATGAAAAGAGAAGAATTGTAATTACTAGAAAAAATCTTAGAGAACAATCAAGTCGGCTACGCTTACCTCTATCCATCCAACGGTGGCCAGAGACAAGAATTCGTCTTTGATATGACCCCAGAAAACATCGGAAATTTCTTAGGCAAGCACCAATTCGACGCTGACAAGATGATATTCACCAACATGGTCGACTCTCTAATTCTGGACACTTTCGGCGGCTTTATCAACAGTTGCCCGGATCAGGAGCTATGTGCAAAAATCAAAGAGGTTTTAATACCGATTCAAGTTGGTGAAAAAGAAGCCACGGACATCCCATTGGTGACAAGAGCTGCGATGGACGAGTATTGCCAGACGGAAGAAGAAGCCGTCATGCAGGCTGAAATCCGCATGATGTAAATGAGAATAAGCAAGGAGGTGGATCTACCTATGAAGGAAATTCCCATTTGGGAAAAAAGCAATCTGACACTGGAAGAGGCTGCCGCATATTCCGGTATTGGCATCAGTAAAATGAGGGAAATCACCAATGAAAACAGGTGTAACTTTGTACTATGGGTAGGAAATAAACGACTAATCAAACGCCGCCTGTTTGACCAATATGTAGAGCAGACCTCTTCTCTCTGAAATATCTGAAATTAATATTTTCAATAGATTAAGCAGCCTTTCTGTGATAAAATGTGGATAATCATATCAAGGCTCTTTCTATTACAGAAAGGAGTTTGACCATGTCCGAAAAACGCAAAGACCATAAGGGGCGTATCCTGCGGACCGGAGAGAGCCAGAGAAAGAACCTGCTTTACCAATACCGTTACACCGACAATCGCGGAATACGGCAAACCATTTATTCCTCTGACCTTCAGGATTTACGCAAAAGTGAAAAAGAAATACAGAAGACTTTATATGATGGCATTGATTATGCTGCCGGGGATGCGAGTCAGCGAATTTTGTGGTTTGACAAAGCGTGATCTAGACTTTAAAAACCGTAGGATCCATGTTGACCACCAGCTTGTCCGCGAGCGGGGCGGCAAATACTATGTGGAGCAAACCAAAACCGAGTGCGGGGTGCGTTTTATTCCGATGACCGATGAGGTGTACCAGAGCCTGAAGAATATCCTGGACAGTCGTCCCAAGGTCAAGAAAGAAATGATTGTAGACCATGACAGCGGCTTTATCATGCTGGATAAGAACGGCAATCCGAAGATAGCCCTGCATATCGAAAATGAAATGCGCTGGGCCATGAAAAAATACTACAAGTTCTACCCCGGCCAGCCCTTGCCGCACATTACTCCGCACGTATTCCGCCACACCTTCTGTACCAACATGGCAGATGCCGGGATGGACATTAAGAGCCTGCAGTACCTCATGGGCCATTCCGATGTAGGCGTCACCCTGAATGTTTATACCCATTCCACCTACGCTAAGGCAGAGGAAGCAATGACCAAAGTGGTCAGAATGACGCCGGTAGCTGCGCCTGAAAAACGAAAGATATCAGTTTGACAGCTGCCGTTCGTACACCACTAGTACACCACTAATACACCATTTGCCCGAAGATTTACATAGATTTATTAAGATTTATGTTGATTAGGGGCCAAACACGAAATCAAGAATACCTGCCCCAAAGCCAGTATACATCGGCTTTTGAAGGATTATGAAGGGATATGAAAACAGTGATAAAAATACTATTTATTTGCCACGGCAACATCTGCCGTTCCCCCATGGCCGAGTTCGTTATGAAAGACATGATCGAAACCTTAGGCCGTTCCGCCGATTTCCACATTGCCTCAGCGGCAACCAGCACTGAGGAAATAGGAAGCCCCGTCCACCGTGGAACCCGCGAGCGGCTGGCCAGAGAAGGCATTTCTGTGGCCGGCAAAACAGCCGTCCAAATGAATCGCTCCGACTATGAACGCTATGATTTTCTGATTGGCATGGATCAGCGCAATGTCATCAACATGCAGCGCATTGCCGGCGGCGACCCGCAAGGGAAAATCAGCCGTCTCCTCGACTTCACCGGCAATCCGAGGGATATAGCCGACCCTTGGTATACAGGTGATTTTGACCGGACTTACAATGATGTATGCGAAGGTTTAAAAGCTCTTCTAAGGAAACTGATTTAATCAGAAAGGATGCCGATACATGAGAAAATACCAAGCGGTTATCTTCGATCTGGACGGAACCCTGCTGGACACCTTGACTGATTTATATGCTAGCGTCAACGCGATACTGGGTCAATACGGCATGCCTCTCAAATCATACGATCACATCAGAAGTTCAGTCGGCAACGGCATCGAAAGACTGATTGCCCTGTCAATTCCACAGGGAAGCACTGCCAGAATAACAATACCAGGGTATCAGCCTGGGCATCAGTCGAAATATAATGAAAAGAGTCATTGCTTTCCTGAAAGAAAATACCCAGGACGGGGAGCAGGAATGATTCTGTGATGGGAAAACGAAGCTGAAATGATAAAATAAAACCACCGAATGAATGAGAATATGGCCCTTTGTAAATAATAAATATAATCTGTAAATAATTAATATATCGTTGGCCAATCAGTTCAGGAGGTAGTTTGATGATAGGATTATTGATTGCAGTTTTATCCGGGGCACTTATGAGTATTCAGGGTGTGTTCAACACTCAGGTAACTAAGTCTTCCGGCATCTGGGTTGCAAGTGCGTTTGTTCAGTTTACGGCGCTGCTAGTTTGTCTGGGTGCGTGGCTGATCACGGACCGCTCTTCATTTGGTGTCCTTCTTAAGGTAGAACCGAAGTACATGCTTTTAGGAGGGGCCATCGGTGCGTTCATCACCTACACGGTGATCCGCAGCATGGAAATGCTGGGTCCCGCCCGGGCGGTTCTGTTTATCGTTGTGGCGCAGATTCTGGTTGCCTATGTGATCGAAGTGTTCGGTTGGTTCGGCGTGGAAAAACAGCCGCTTGAATGGCGTAAAGCAATCGGCATGGCGGTAACTGTTACAGGTATCTGCATCTTCAAATGGAAATAAAGAGATCGAAAAAAAATCGAAACAATAAATACACTAGCCCTTCCGGATCCGATTTGAAATAATTATGTAAAAATTAAGTAATAATTCTGAAATTTATTTTTTTTTGCCTTGTAAAACGTTACGATTTATTCTAAAATATAAGAGCGGTATCGGGGTTTTCCTTTTTGCATCGGCGGAAAGGAAGATATGAATAAAAAAATCTGCAAGTTCACACTGTTATTATTAGTTTTGTCTTTTACTATCAGCGGATGTGAAAAAAAAGAAGAAGTACTGTTGCCGGTCGTCACTGTTCCGGCTGATGATGTCACGGATCCGGCAGTTTCATCAATTATTCTTGATGAAAATGATAATAATAAAAACACCGAAGAAACCATCTCGGAAACAAAAAACAAAGATAGTACAAACAAAGATAATACAACAAACAAAGAACAGACAAATCCAGCCTCGGCAGCTGACGGTTCCGACATATTCTATATACATATATACGGTGCCGTAGTTAGGCCGGGAGTATACGAGGTACCGGCAGGCAGCAGGATATTTGAGGTCGTGGAGGCGGCTTTCGGTTTTACGGAAGATGCCGCGACAGACGCAGTCAATCTGGCCATGCTGGCAGAGGACGGCAGCAAGATCATGATCCCGACGTGGGAAGAAGCAAGGGAAGCCGAAGAAGCAGGACTGAGTGCCGTTCAGGCAGAAGTCCCATCAGGTACAGACAACAGCCCATGGGTAAGCACCCCGAACGGAAGCGCTTATCCGGGAACCGCCTATCTGCCGGAAGAGCAGAATTCTCTCGTTAATATTAACACCGCCTCACTGGATTTACTGTGTACTTTACCGGGGATCGGCAAGGCAAAAGCGGAAAGTATTATCTCCTATCGGGAGGAGCAAGGCGGTTTTCAACATGTGGAAGATATTATGAAGGTCGCTGGGATAAAAGAAGGTTTGTTTGATCAGATCAGCGACAAGATCACGGTCTGACCGGCAGCAGCGATATGAGGAGGAGCAATGGCGAATCGAGTTTTGGTAGTGGATGATGAAAAGCTGATAGTGAAAGGAATCCGTTTCAGCCTCGAGCAGGACGGGATGTCCGTGGACTGTGCCTATGACGGAGAAGAAGCCCTGAAAATGGCAAAGGAAAATAAATACGACATTATTTTGCTGGATGTCATGCTGCCCAAATTAACCGGCCTTGAGGTGTGCCAGCAGATCAGGGAGTTTTCCAACATTCCGATAGTTATGCTGACTGCCAAGGGGGAGGATATGGATAAGATATTGGGGCTGGATTACGGAGCTGACGACTATATCACCAAGCCTTTTAATATTCTGGAAGTCAAAGCCAGGCTGAAAGCCATCATGCGCCGGATGTCCCCTAAGGGCAAGGATAAGGAAACCGATCCGGTTGTGGAAAGCGGCGACGTAAAGCTGGACTGCGAAAGCCGGCGGACCTACATCAAAGGAAAAGAAATCAATCTGACCGCCAAGGAATTTGAGGTACTGGAGCTGCTGGTGCTGAATCCCAATAAAGTTTACGGCAGGAACAGCCTGCTGAAGCTGATCTGGGGTACGGACTATCCCGGTGATGTCCGCACGGTGGACGTCCATATCCGCAGGCTCCGTGAGAAAATCGAGGAAAATCCCAGTGAACCGCGGTATGTTCACACCAAATGGGGGGTAGGTTATTATTTTGCTTAGGGTGTATCTGACATGATAGAAATCCTGAAAACTATTTTTTTTCGCTTTACAAGACTGCGGAGCCTGCGGGCACGTCTGTTTGTCATTATCTTCCTGGTGGGTTTTGTTCCCAGTGTCATCATGCGTTATGCGATTCTGGAAAGCTACGAGGACCGTGCTGTCGATGTGCGCAGTTCCGATGTCCAGAACCAGTTAAAAATCATTGCCAACCATCTGATCGCCTCAAATTACCTTAAAGACAATTCTTCGGCGGTAATCAATGCCGAACTGGAGCAGCTTTCCAATCTGTATGATGGAAGGGTGCTGATTATTAACAGTGCGTTGCAGGTCGTCAAGGACACCTATACCATCGGGGAAGGAAGGATTATTATTTCCGAAGAGGTCATCAAATGCCTGAAAGGCACCAGCGTGGCCAATTATGACAGTGATAACCGTTATATTGAGATGACGACTCCGATTGTGGAGCTGGTCAGTGAAAATAACGCTACGCCGGAGATGCCGGCCGGAACGCAGATCACGCACGGTGTTATGTTAACCAGTGTCTCTACGGAATCTATCAGCGCTACGATGGAAATACTGAGCCAGAAATCTTTTATCGTGGAAGTCCTGCTGCTGTTCTTTTTATTTGCCCTTGCCCTGATTTCAGCCAATCTTCTGGTCATCCCGTTCGGGAGGGTAACCAAAGCAATCAGCCAGGTAAAAGAAGGATTTACCGATGAGCCGATTACGGTAGCCGATTATCTGGAGACGGAACATATATTGGATGCCTTTAATCAGCTGCTTTACCGGATGAAGGTACTGGACGACTCCCGCAATGACTTTGTGTCCAATGTATCTCACGAACTGAAGACCCCGATCACGTCGATAAAAGTGCTGGCAGAATCCCTGCTTAATCAAAACGATGCGCCGGCTGAGCTCTACCGGGAGTTTATGTTAGATATCGCGGCGGAAATAGAACGGGAGGACAAGATCATCAACGATCTGCTGTCGCTGGTAAAAATGGATAAGACAGCGGCCAAGATGGATGTTACTGTAGTGGATATCAATGCCCTGACGGAAATCATCTTAAAGCGGCTCCGCCCGATCGCCCGGAAGCGGGACGTGGAACTGGTGCTGGAGAGCAAAAGGGAAGTCCTTGCAGAAGTAGACGAAGTAAAATTATCCCTGATTCTTTCCAATCTGATCGAAAATGCCATAAAATACAACAAAGAACAAGGAACCGTCACCGTCACTGTCGATGCCGACTATCAATTTTTTTCTGTTGAAGTAAGTGATCTGGGAACCGGGATTCCAGAGGAAGCCCTGGAGCAGATCTATGAGCGTTTTTACCGGGTGGACAAATCCCATTCCCGGGAGATCGGCGGCACCGGCTTAGGGCTTTCGATTGCCAAGAATGCCGTGTTGCTGCATAAAGGAACGATTAAAGCAATCAGCGTGGAAGGAGAAGGAACCACCTTTACGGTTAGGATTCCGCTTAATTACAGGGCAAAATGAAAATAATGAAAAAATCATCAAAAATCTCAAAAATTATATCCAGAATCCTTGTGCTCCTGCCAGTGCTTTTACTATCGGCTTGCGGGCAAACGGAAGAAGGGTATGTTAACACCTTTCAGGTATATTATGTAAACAACGAAGAATCCGGTCTTGTAACCCGAGAATACCATACCGATACTACTGGCGTAGGTGAACTGGTAGCAGAATTGCTGGCCGGCTTAAGCACGGTTCCCGAAAAGCTGGAGTACAAATCGCCGCTGGCGGGAGATTTTAAGCTGATTGACTACAGCATTTCCGAAAGACGGATTGTCTTGGACTTCGATGAGTATTATCATGATCAGCCGGTTATCAGCGAAATCCTGGTGAGAGCGGCCTTGGTCAGGACGTTGACGCAGATTGACGGTATCGATTATGTTTCGGTTCTGGTTCATTCCGAACCGCTGGTTGACAGCATGGGTAATCTGGTGGGGGTGATGTCGGCGGATATGTTCATCAACAGTGCCGGCGATGAGATTTATGATTATGAAAAAACGTCGCTGCGCTTATATTTTGGTGATGAAAGCGGTGAAAACCTGATTGTGTCTGCCAGGAGCAACGTGGTTTACAACAGTAATGTTGCAATTGAAAAAGTAGTAGTGGAGAATCTCATTGCCGGCCCGGATATCGGGGAAAATGCTTATCCGGTGATTAATCCGGCGACTAGGATAATAAGCATAACGGTTGTTGACGGTATATGTTATGTAAACTTTGATTCCGGTTTTTTAGGTCAGCTGGACAATATGAGTGCTGATGTGACGATCTATGCCATTACCAATTCTTTGGTTGAGCTGCCCAATATCAATAAGGTATCTATTTCAGTAAACGGAGAAACCGGAGAGATATTTAAGGAGAACGTAAACCTTTCTACTGTTTTTGAAAGAAATCTGGATCTGGTCATAGCGCCTGCTCATACTTGAAAAATAAATCTCATAATTAATCAATCTTTTAATCTCATAATCTTATCAATCTCATGATTTCTCATGATCAAAACATTCTCACAATCAAAACATTCTCACAATCAGCATTCTCATGTCGGAGTAAATTATAAAAGGAGATGAAACTTATTTTTAGCTATAAGAGACCATTATGCATAACGGTTGTAATATTTGTTTTTTTCGGTATTTTATGTGTTCATTATATGGAGGTGCCGCTAAGCGATTTTACGCCGTGGGAGGGTAAATGGATTACCCTTACCGGGGAAGTGGTCGGTAAGGAGATAAGAAGTACGGCGCGGGGCGATGTGTTATTAGTGACGGTAAAGCCGGATGCTGCCGCGGAGGGCTTGTCGGCAGACAGTAACGGGAAGGTGATCTGTTATCTTGACCGAGACAGTCAGGCACTGCTGGGCAGTAAAGTGCAGGTTCACGGCAAGCTGTCGGCTTTTTCAGAGGCTACGAATCCGGGCCAGTTCTCACAGGCGCATTATTATCAGATCCTTAAAACCGATTACCGGCTATTGGAAGCCAAAATATTGGCTGCGGGGCGTAGCCATAGCCGATACCGGGAAAGTCTATATCGTCTTAAGAGCGCTTTCGGCCGGACGCTGGACAAGTATTTTGAAGCGGAAAATGCCTCGATCCTGCGGACAATGCTTTTAGGTGAGACCGGACAGACCGACAGCGAAATCAAAGAGCTTTATCAGCGCAATGGAATTGTTCATATTCTGGCGATTTCGGGCCTTCATATTTCACTGATCGGCATGAGCATGTACAAGCTGCTGCGGCGAATAGCGGTTCCCATACCGATAGCGGCGCCGGTAGCGGTCGCAGTGATGGTCAGCTTTGGCGAGATGACCAATATAAGTACCTCTTCGCTGCGGGCCATAGTCATGTTCGGGTTGCGGATGACGGCTCATTTAGCGGGGAGAACCTATGATCTTCTTACGGCATTGGCGGTGGCGGCAGCTCTGATCTTGCTTGAGCAGCCTTTATATCTTAATCACAGCGGTTTTCTCTTTTCTTTCCTTGCCGTCCTGGCAATCAGCCTGTTTATCCCATCTATGAATAATACCCTGTTTCGTAAAGCTCCATCGCCAGCTTCACAGCTGTCTTCCCCGCCAGCTTCACAGCTGTCTACCCCGCCAGTCTTAAAGCGGCTTGCCCGGCCGGCATCGCAGTTATCAGTCTGGCTTAAGAAAACCGCAGAGGCCTTGCTTGCCGGTGTCTGTATCTCGGCATTTACCTTGCCGGTCTATACCTATTATTATTACCAGTTTCCGACGTACTCGCTGTTATTGAATCTTATTGTCATCCCGCTTATGGGCGTGCTAATGGCAGCAGGCATATTGACCATGTCGGTCGGACTAGTTTTCGCGTCTGCCGGAAGAGTAACAGCTGTTATCACAATGCTGATTCTGGAATTCTATAAGAAACTCTGTCTTTTAGGTGACAGCCTGCCATATCACAATCTCATCCTGGGGAAGCCGCAGGTGTGGCAGGTCGTGGTTTACGCCGGCATCCTGATTTTTTTGATACTGTTTCACCGGAAGCTGCGAACCGGAATCCGTTATCTTGTCCTTACTGGCGGGGTATTGCTCCTAATTCTGCGGAATTCTTCCGGAATGTCAGTTACCTTTCTGGACGTGGGTCAGGGCGACTGTATTCATATCCGCAGCCCGGCTGGACGGCACTATCTGATCGATGCCGGCAGTTCCGACAGTCAGGAAGTAGGCCGTTACCGGATCCTGCCTTATCTTAAGTCACAAGGCGTAAGACGGTTGGACGCGCTTTTTATCACCCATCCGGACGGGGATCATCACAGTGCTTTCAGCGAGATGATAGAATGGATGAATTTTGACGGCATCCCCATTGATGCCCTGATTTTGCCGGATATCGGGGCGAAAAGTAAAAACAAAGAGTACTTAAAGCTTGAGACAATGGCGGCAGAAGCCGGGATTGAACGCTTCACCATCGGAAGCGGCCAGGTTATCTCTGAGCCGGAGATGAGATTGCGGTGCCTGCATCCCGAAAGCGGTTCGGACTGGGCCGACAGCAATGCTTATTCTACGGTATTGCTGCTGGAGCACGGGGATTTTTCGCTGCTGCTGACGGGTGATGTGGAAGGACGCGGGGAAGAAACATTGAACCGTTATATTAGCGGCATGTCAGGTGAGGAGCGGGCCGCTATCGGCAATCTTACCGCACTGAAGATAGCCCATCATGGTTCCCGGAACTCTACGGGCAGGCAGTTCCTGCAGCTGACCAGTCCTGCTTTTGCGGTTATTTCTGCCGGTTACGGCAATACCTACGGCCATCCGCATGAGGAGCTTGTCGAGCGGCTGAAAAATGCCGGCACAGAGGTTTACATAACATACAAAAGCGGTGCGGTTTCGATATGGACAGATGGCAAGAAAATCACGATATCTCAATATTTGCCGCACGGAAATGAATTCAGTATTCCTTAGACGCTTCGCGGGAGGTATTCGGACCACCGTTCCCCAAGCCAGCGCGATGCCTGACCGGTCTATTTTTAGAAAACAGCCATATACATATACTATATTACGGGAAAAAATTCTGAATAAGAAGGGAGAACATCAATGACAGATAAGGTAATTGAAAACAACCAGGTCATCATCATGGGAGAAATCATCGGAGACTTTGAATTCAGCCATGAAATTTTTGGCGAGGGCTTCTATATGGTCGATGTCCGTGTGGAACGCCTTAGTGACTCAAGCGATATCATTCCGCTGATGGTATCGGAACGCCTCATCAATGTAGAGGAGGATTTTAAGGGGCAGAATATCATGGTGACGGGGCAGTTCCGTTCTTACAACCGCCATGAGGAAAGGAAGAACAAGCTGGTTCTGTCCGTATTTGCCAGGGAAATTGAGTTTGTGGATGCCATCGAAGAGAATACGCAGACCAATCAGATTTATCTGGATGGATATATCTGCAAGGAGCCGATTTACCGGAAGACTCCGCTGGGCAGAGAAATTGCCGACCTATTGCTTGCCGTGAACCGTCCATACGGAAAATCGGATTACATACCCTGCATCTGCTGGGGAAGAAATGCCCGATATGCAAGCGGCTTCGTGGTCGGGGAAAGATGTGCCATCTGGGGGCGGATCCAAAGCCGGGAATATATGAAGAAAATATCCGAGGAACAAGTGAGCAAGCGGGTTGCTTATGAAGTCTCGGTCAGTAAGCTGGAATTAATGGAAGAGTAAGCGCGAGGAACGCCTTAATCAGCGTTCTTAGATGTGATGCAGACGTCCGCAGGCAGAGCTTTTAAAGCTGGAACTGCGGACATTGCTGTGCATTTTTGGTTCGGACGTTGCAATAACATGCGGATATTTTTTTGGAAACTTGTAATTTTATTTCCTCTGAAGTATAATGTTCTTATTGTGTCTCAAAAGTTGGTTTTTGCATCTCATTTGTTGGCATGTTGAATTTTAATAATTAATCAAGCATTCGGCTGGTACTCCAGTACGCCGATATGGATACATACATTACTTACAAAGGCGGAAATGTCAATGACAAGACAAAACGGTTACAGTATTCTACTAAAGGCCGAAAACATTACCAAATCCTATGGTAAGGAAAGCGTCCTAAACGGTGTTTCGCTGACGGTGTACTCAGGTACTTTCACCGCCATACTCGGCCCCAGCGGCTCGGGTAAATCAACACTGCTGAATATCCTCTCCGGTCTCACTCGTCCGGCAAGTGGCAAGGTGTACTGCGGCGGAGAAACGGTATCAGATTATTCGGAAACGCGGCTTGCCGACTGGAAACGCTCCGAGGTCGGGAACGTTTTTCAAAATTATATGCTGCTCGGCAATCTCACGGTGAAAGAAAACATAAAAATCGGCATAGTTCCCGGCAAGGTGCCGATGGACTTTGACCTACTGACCCGTATCCTGGAAATAGAAGATATTCTGGACAAGTTCCCCGCACAGCTTTCCGGAGGGCAACAGCAGCGGGCCGCTATCGCGAGGGCGGTCATCAAGGCGCCGCGCATGCTGTTTTGCGACGAGGCTACCGGCGCACTGGATGAAACTAACAGCAAAAAGGTGGTGGAGTTGCTGCACGTCTTAAAATCCGACTTTGGCGTGACGGTTCTGTTCGTGACACATAACCAGCAGATTGCGCGGACGGCTGACCGCGTACTGACGATGAAAAACGGTCTGCTTGCAAGCGATACGATGAACGAGAATCCCATATCGGCAGCCGATATGATTTGGGGGTGAAACAGATGCGGCTTGCTTATCAGAATCTTATGATCGAAATCTTCCGGAACAAAATATTTACTGCGCTACTGTTTCTGCTTACTGTGCTGACCTCACTGATGTTCTTCTTTGTCATGTTCTCGGTCGACAGTAACATGGCAGCACTGAAGGCAATGGATACTTTGACGGAAAACCAGATGTCTTACAGGAACGCCCTCAACTCTAACATGCTCCTTGCATATGTGTTTCTTGCCACGACCGTGGGCTTGACGGCGTTCGTCTTCATCATGTTTTTTTACCGTTTCTTCCGCATGAACAGGCGGCAAATCGGCTGCCTCAAGGCGTTGGGTTTCCGGGACAGTGTCCTGCGCGGCTGTTTTGTCGTTTTCGTTGCCGTTCTGTCGGTAATCGGCGCGGCAGCAGGAATGATCGGCGGATATTTTCTGTCCTCCGTGCTAATAGACGGCAATATGCGGTCGTATTTGGTGACGGGGCTGGTAAAAGGCGTGAGCATTTTGAGTCTCATCGTCGGAATAGGGGGAACGACGCTTGTTTTCTGCATTACCGCTTTTCTGTGTTACAGCTTTGTACGCGGCAAAGAACCTGGCATCTTAATTGCCGGCAGCCAAAACAGCGCCCGGTATTCCCTGGCACTGCGGCTGGCCAACGGACTTTGCAAAATCATTCCGGTCAAAGATAAATTCCCGTTTCGTATCGCCTTCCGCAAGCCGCTTGCGATATTTCTCATTATTACAGCGGTGATGTCTTTCAATGTCTGCATGATTTTGGGCCGATCGCTCAATATCAGCAGCGCGGCGGTATTCCGGTCGCAGACCATCGGACATAACTACGAATTTGATACAAAGTGGTTATTCAACTATCAAAACGCCCCCCTGCCGGATGATGCGATCGCTTATCTTGAAAACTCGGACAAGCTGGCCATAAACGGTGTCCCGACAGACGGGCCGATTGTCGGCTTATATGCTGTAAATGAGCTGTTCAGGCTGCAAAATACCAACGGCGAGGCACTGCCGTTATTAGGTGCAGGCACGGCATATTTAAGTCCTGGCCTTGCTGAGTTCCACGGCATAAAAGTAGATGATAAAATCGAAGTGATGATTGCGGGCAAAGCATCCAGCTTTATCGTGACGGATATTGCCGCGAACGCGGAAACGGGATGCCTGTATGTTAATGCCGAAGCGCTTGCGGCTATCCTCTCAGTGCCAGAAGGCGCTTACAACGGGACACTTACCATAGAGCCGATATCCGGCGGTGAAACGACGACCCGCGTGGAACGGATTGATGAGCTGAATAGAAATGCGACCTCGAATAACATCAGCGCGGTAATAAATCAGGTGGTCGGCGCAGTCGTAGGTGCGATACTGCTGTTCCTAGCCCTGTACCTGAATTTTCAGGACAATACCCGCGATATGTTGATTCTGCACATGTTGGGCTATCACACAAAACAGATTCGCAAGCTGATGGTGAACGTATATCTGTGGATTGTATGGGCGACTTTTATCCTGACCCTCGCGCCAAGCATCCTGCTTGCGAAAGCTATTCAGAAATCGCTGTCGGTTTCGCTGAATGAGTACATGCCGTTCGGAACGGACGCACTGGTAATCCTGACTGTATTTGTGCTGCTGAGTATCATTTATTTGCTGGTGCAAAGCGTCTTTGGGCTGGGCCTGAAACGGGTGATTGCCAAAGAGGAAATATCAGCCTTAGTTTACTCAGAGTAAAAAGCATATAAATGGACAGAAAAAAGTGGTGGTTTGCAAGCTCGGGAACCGACTGCCCAGCCCTCCGGTTCCCGAGCCCCCGCTACTCAGCAAGTTAACAGCCAGTAACAGCCGTCAGCCAGTACTGTTCACAAACTACTCATTGACAAATCAAAAGTCTTTGCGCACGCATCCATGACTTCGTCATAGTCTGTGCTGAACTTCATCTTCCGGTTCCTCGTCTTCCAGTTCCAGAACTTATCGATTTCCAGCTCTTTATAGATAAGCTTAAGGATGCCGTATCCGACATTTTTAATATCATTGGTGCCAATGGCGAGCTTTTCGTCTGTGTCGAAGTAGTAGGCTAGTAAAACTGGCATTGAAATACTATGGAAATCAGAATAATAAAAATTTTCGATTGTATAAAATAGATTATTGCTAATTTACTATTGCATTTTTTTGGATATATGATAAAATGTTTAACATGAGAAGCAAAGGGGGAATTATACGCTATCAGCAAACAGGCAAGTCCACATGAGACGTGTAGTTCTCAGGTGGATTTTGTTTTTTCTTTAATGTAATTTATGGCCAGTTAATTGTTAATTATCTACAGAAATGTCGTAATTTTTGCTATCGAATATCTTTCTCGCGATCTAAGCAAGTAACTTAACCTTACATATTAACAATAAATATAGTGGTCAGAATAGTCAAGAAAAGTAAAAGGAGAAAGAAAAATACGTATGAAGAAACAACAAATCATAACAGCAATCATGGTTATCGCTATTTTTACCGTAGTCGTCTCATTATATCGGGGAATGATGAGGGGTGAAAATGACAGCTCTTCTGATGAAAGTGAAACCGTAACTATCTATTATGCCGAAGACGGATCGGAGGAACCGTCGATTACCATCTGGACGGAAATCCCGGATGGGGAGGTCGAGGATGGAGAAATCGACATAACCTACACGGTGACGCCGGGAAGGGGCGCAGCTGTTAAAAAGATTTATTGTTTGATAAATGGCAATGTTGAAAGGCGCTTATATACTTATGGCGACCCGGATATAAAATTAAGTGAAGGAACAGTATTATTGGTGTCTGGCATAAAGAATAATATTGTATTTTATGTGGAGGATACGAATGGAAGAACCGCTGAATTTGCTACAGAGAACCCGCCACATTATGAGTTTCCAGATCGTCCTTCCTATGATGAGAGCCAGTTACGCCCTTCAAGACGAGGAGGCAATAGTCAGTATGTAATGGATTGGCTTATTCTTGCCACAGAAGATGATATGACTGATGAGGAAGTAATGGAAATGATTGAAGATATCGGAGGGGAGATTATTAATAAATTATCAATAATAGATTTATATGTTATTCAAGTACCTAAAAGCAACGAAGAAGAACTGGAAGCCATGTGTAAGCAGTTAGAAGCCAAGTATGAAGATCAGATCGCATATGCAGATCTTTATTATATAGGCGGACTGACTCTATATAAGACCGATGACTCTTGGTGGAGCGAAACGCCTATCAGCAATGAAGTTAATGGCCTGAACGAAACAGAGGACATCTTTAGGTCTATATAACACAGCTCCAGAATATTACGAATGGGACTTGCCTTACCGGCAGTGGGGGCTTGATGCTATTAATGCCCCGGAAGCATGGGAACTGTTATAGGATAAAATTGATGAAAGAACTGGATGTAAAGTTAAGATATGAAAACGTTAACGAAGAATCAGAAAAAGCACTGTTAAATCAGATACATGGCACTCACGTTATGGAATGATCACGGCAGTTCATAAGATATCGGGATATTATAAAATTAAGATGACAACAAAAGTAATAACAACAATATTAAAAAATAAAGGAGAAGGAGAGAAGGCAGTATGAAGAAAAAAGGAATCATAATCATAATCATTATTATCATCATTTTAGCTATAACTATCGCAGTATACCGAGAAATGACAAGAAGCGAAAATGACAGCTCTTCTGAAGGAAGTGAAACTGTAACTATCTATTATGCCGAAGACGGCCCGGTGGAACCGTCGATTACCGTCTGGACGGAAATCCCGGACGGGGAGGACGAAGATGGGGAAATTGACATAACCTACACGGTGACGCCGGGAAGAGGAGCGGCCGTCAGGAAGATTTATTATGTGCTCAATGGCGATGTTGAAAGACGCTTATATACTTATGGCGACCCAGATATAAAATTAAGTGAAGGAACGATATTATTGGTACCTGATATAAGGAATAAGATTGTATTCTATGTGGAAGATACGAACGGAAAAACCGCTGAATTTGCTGTAGAAAATCAGCCATATTATGAATTTCAGAGCGCTCCATCCTATGACGAGAGTCAGTTACGTCCTTCGAGATATGGTGAGGACAGGCAATATATTATGAACCGGCTTGTTCTTATCACAGAAGATGATATTACTGATGATGAGGTAATGGAAATGATTGAAGATATCGAAGGGGTAATTATTGGTGAAATACCAAACATGGATAGATATTATATTCAGGTACCCGAAAGTACCGAGAAAGAACTGGAAGATATGTGTGAGCAACTAGAATCCAATTATGAAGATCAGATTGTACTTGTAAAACTTCATTATATAGGCGGAATAATCCTGTATCAGACAGATGACCCTTGGTGGAGTGAAACGCCCGTCAGCAATGAAATTAATGGCCTGGATGAATATAAACAGAGGACATCTTTAGGTCTAAATAACACAGCTCCAGAATATTACGAATGGGACTTGCCTTACCGGCAGTGGGGGCTTGATGCTATTAATGCCCCGGAAGCATGGGAACTGTTATAGGATAAAATTGATGAAAGAACTGGATGTAAAGTTAAGATATGAAAACGTTAACGAAAATCAGAAAAAGCATTGTTAAATCAGATACATGGCACTCACGTTATGGAATGATTACGGCAGTTCATAAGATCGGGATAAGTATTATAAAATTAAGATGACATCAAAAGTAATAACAACAATATTAAAAATAATGGAGAAGGAGAGAAGGCAGTATGAAGAAAAAAGGAATCATGATCGCAATCATCATTATCATCATTTTAGCTATAACTCTCACAGTATACCGAGAAATGACAAGTAGCGAAAATGACAGCTCTTCTGAAGGAAGTGAAACCGCAACTATCTATTATGCCGAAGACGGCCCGGTGGAACCGTCAATTACCATCTGGACGGAAATCCCGGACGGAGAGGTCGAGGAAGGAAAATTTGATATAACCTATACGGTAATGCCGGGCAAAGGATCGGCAATCAGAAAGGTCTATTATGTGATTAATGGTGATGTTGAAAGGCGCTTATATACTTATGGCGACCCGAAAACAAAATTAAGCGCAGGAATTGTATCATTGGTACCTGATATACAGAATAAGATCGTGTTCTATGTGGAAGATACTAACGGAAGAATTGCTGAATTTGCTGTAGAGAACCAGCCTTATTGCATATATCCAGATAGTCCTTCTTATGAGGAGAGCCAGTTACGACCTTCGAGACTGGGGGGGGATATTAGATATCTTATGAATCAACTTATACTTGTCACTGAGAATGATATTCCTGATGAGGAAGTAATGGAAATGATTGAGGATATCGAAGGGGAAATAATCGGCGAAATACCGATGATGGATAAATACTATATTCACGTACCCGAAAGCACTGAGAAAGAACTGGAAGATATGTGTGAACTGTTAAATGATAAGTATGAAGACCAGATCGCATATGTAGATCTTCATTATGTGGGCGGAGTGAATCTATACAAACTGATGACCCTTGGTGGAGTGAAACGCCCGTCACCAATGAAATTAATGGCTTAGATGAATATAAACAGAGGACATCTTTAGGTCTATATGACACAGCTCCAGAATATTACGTATGGAACTTGCCTTACCGGCAATGGGGGCTTGATGCTATTAATGCTTCAGAAGCATGGAAACTGCTGCCGGAGAAAAATGATAACATAAAAATAAGGGTGTTAGACGATGGTTTCATGATTGTCCAAGAAGATAAAAGAACTGTATGTAAAACTGAGATATGAAAAAATAAACTATAAATAAGAAAAAGCCCAGTTAAATCAGACACATGGAACCCACGTTTTAGGAACGATCGCGGCAGTTCATAAGATATCAGGATACGTACTATAGAATTAAGATGACATCAAAAGTAATAACAATCATATAACAATCAAAAAGTAAAAGGAGAAGGAGAGAAGGCAGTATGAAGAAAAAAGGAATCATGATCGCAATCATCATTATCATCATTTTAGCTATAACTCTCACAGTATACCGAGAAATGACAAGTAACGAAAATGACAGCTCTTCTGAAGGAAGTGAAACCGCAACTATCTATTATGCCGAAGACGGCCCGGTGGAACCGTCGATTACCGTCTGGACGGAAATCCCGGACGGGGAGGTCGAGGATGGAAGGTTTGATATAACCTATACGGCAACTCCGGGAAGAGGAGCGGCTGTCAGGAAGATTTATTATGTACTTAATGGAGATGTTGAATCACGCTTATATACTTATGGCGATCCGGATATAAAATTAAGCGAAGGAACGATATTACTGGTACCTGATACAAAAAATAAGATTGTATTCTATGTGGAAGATTCAAATGGGAAAATCGCAGAATTTGCGGCCGAGAACCAGCCATATTATGCATTTCCAGATAGCCCTTCCTATGATGAGAGCCAGTTGCGCCCATCAAGACAGGGAGAGGACAGGCAATATGTTATGGATCGACTTATTCTTGACGTAGAAGATGATATTTCTGATGAGGAAGTAATGGAAATGATAGAAGATATCGGAGGGGAAATTATAGGTGATTTATCAATAATAGATAGATATTATATCCAGGTTCCTGAAAGCACTGAGGCAGAGCTGGAGGACATGTGTGAGCAGTTAGAATCCAAATATGAAGAACAGATTGAAAATGTAAAACTTTATTATGTGGGTGGACTGACCCTGTATCAGACAGATGACCCTTGGTGGAGTGAAACGCCCGTCACCAATGAAATTAATGGCTTAGATGAATATAAACAGAGGACATCTTTAGGTCTATATGACACAGCTCCAGAATATTACGTATGGAACTTGCCTTACCGGCAGTGGGGG
>DBDJ01000017.1 GCA_002293525.1 Lachnospiraceae bacterium UBA935 | reverse complement strand
GATATTGACGCGCTGTGTCAGGCGGGCATCCCCATCGTTACCTATCAGGGGGCAGGCGGAGGACTTTCCATAGCCGAAGGTTTCAAACTGGACAAGAGCGTCTTAACGGTGGACGAATTGTCCGGTATTATTGCTGCGTTGAAAGGAATAGGCAGCGTGTCAGCGCCATCAACGACAGAGAGTGTCTTAAACAAACTTCGCGTCAATAACAATGCGGTTATTTCCATGCGTGAGCCTGTCATTATCGACCTTGCTTCACATGGCATGGGGCAACTCACCGATAAAATCGAACTGATAAAACGCGCTGTGCTTTATGGCCAGATTATTGAGTTTGATTATTTCTACGATAAAGGTGAATCTCATCGCCATATTGAGCCATACTTCATTGTTTTTCAATGGTCAGCATGGTACGTTTTCGGGTTTTGTTTGGAACGCTCTGATTTCCGGCTATTCAAACTCCAACGCCTGTGGAATTTGGGGTTATGTGACGGGAAGTTTGCCCCACGCGAAATCCCACCAGAAAAGCGAGACTTCCATGCATGGGTTAAGAAAGAGAAAGAAAATAAACTTGTCGCGTTGTTTGACCCCTCAGAAAAATATCGTCTCATAGAAACTTATGGGCTTAATTGCTATGAGGAAACAGCCGAAGGATTGATTTTTGCAACCAAATTTACAAAGCGCGACTATATTCTTAGTTGGCTTCTTAGTTTTGGCGGCAAGGTGAAAGTATTAGAACCAGAATTTGTTATAGAAGATTTGAAAACCGTTGCCAAAAATATTTTGTCACAATATAAATAAACAAGACATAATGCTGTCGTGTTCGCTATGCTAATATAATAAACATAAAATGTGAATTGTATATTAGAAAACAGGAGGTAATTTATTATGAGTAATATCGCTATATTTCATTCTGCATTGGGAGTTCGACAAGGCATTATGGATGCTGCGGAGATATTAAAAGCGGCAGGGCATGAAGTGTTTATTGTAGACCAGTACAACGGCCGTGTTTTTGATGATTACGCAGAAGCCAGTAGCTTTGCAGAAAGCATAGGCTATGAAGCCTATATGAAATCTGCTCTTAAAGCAGTTGCAAACTTACCTGACGGATTCATCTGCATAGGTTTTTCTAATGGCGGCGGAGTATCAGAATATATTGCCTTGAACAGGAGAGTGGCGGGTATCGTCATCTGCTCGGGAGTTTTACCTCTCGAAATGTTACATGGGGTTTTCCCCACCGCAGGATTTCTTGAAAAAGGCTGGCCTCAAGAAACACCAGTACAAATCCACTATGCCCAAAATGATCCTTTTAGGTTCAAGGGAGCTGCCGAAGCATTTAGCGCACATATTACAGAACAGCAAGGAACTGTTGAGTTTTACGAATACAGCGGAGCAGGCCATCTTTTTACTGACAAAAGCCTTGCCGATGAATATGACGAAGCAAATACCCAAGAACTATGGAAGCGTGTTCTACAATTTTGCCAGACAATTAGCTGACAAGAAGCGCAAACCGCGCTTATCATCTGTCATGACCGGCGAAGCCCCGACAGCCAGAAGAATATTGGCACAATCATTAATGGTAACCGAATTGGTAATGCAATGGACGAGCGGCCGTTTTAGGCTAACATTGGCGAAAAAAGACTCAATTCAATCGCTTATGTCAAAATCATTCACTATCCAGGGTCTCCGCTAATTTTTCTTTTGCCTCCTCGATCCAGTCATATATATCGGCCCCTGCTAAAAACAGTTCATTATCAGAATCTGTAGCAATCGTTTTAAGTTCTCCGTAGATCGGGAAGTTCGGACTCATCTGGTCATAGACACTTGATCTGGCCGGCAGTAAATACTGCGGGTATTGATTATTACTATCGGGAGAAATTGCAGCTACCATTGACTCCTCTGCGGCAATCAAATTAGCCAGCTCAATAGCATATTCCTGCATATTCGGTGATACAGAGGCATTAACGCCGACAACATCTCCATAAAATATCGGGATATTTTCATGTTCACAATTGGACAAAAGCTTAAATGAAACATCATCCGCAAAGTCGCCCATACTTGACATTGCTTCCGTAAAGCCAATATATGCCCTGCCGTTTCCTTGTTGCAGCCATTTGGCACGAACATAAGCATCATTGTTATCTGGCCAGTAGTATGCACTCTCTTCACCGGCCATCTGTAATAACATTTCCAGCCGCGATATGATATTGGCATCCCAGTTATCCGGATCTGGCAGAACATCAAAGTCGGTATAGGTCTGAGTGTGATCTATCAGACCGTCCAGATACATGCATACCTTCGTGGTTCCGCCAGACATATCTATCAGCAATCCTTCATTGCTTCCGGGAATGATATCGCTGGTCACTCTGTCGCCGATTATGGCATAAAGATCATCCACGGTGTCGGCATTAGCTATCGCGGTGTCACCGTCACGATAAAACAGCAGATTGGTACAGATGATCTGTGGTATTGAATAAACCGTTCCGCCTACTGAGCAACCCTCGACAGCGAAGTCAAGCAGATCAGCTTTATTTTCTATTGCAATATCGGGAATCGGCAGTAAATAGTCATTTTCCACAAAGCTCTGAAAGAATATCGCGTCATAAACCATGACATCCAAATCTGCCGGCGGTGGGGAATCGTAGCAATCCCAAGAAACAAACTCCAGTTCAATATTCGGTTCCACTTGCTCCCATTCGGCGAGAACCGCGTTTTTAAAACGCTCCACATCCGGCACATATTCATACAATGCCACTTTCAGAACCGGATTATCCAGCGATGTTGAGACGGTTTCCACCTGAGTCGAACAGCCCGTCGACATTAACACTATTAAAATGGAAACCACAAAGATTGAAAATATACGTTTCATAAATTCTCCTCCTTCTTATTTTACTGTTTTGACCACCTCATAAATTATGAAAGGCGGACAATCCCACTCGTTGCCCCATTCCAGAATACCATAATACTTTTCACATCCAATACGTTTTTCTTCCAGAAGTCCGGAAATTGCCGATTCGTATAAGTTATTGATATGAAAACCGCTCTGACCGGGCCATTCCTCATAAGTGACCTGATCCCAGGTTTGCCGATCAATATTTTCCCCTGTCACTTATTACTGTTTTCACAATATATCCTCTCTGTAATGCCCCCTTGTCTTCACAACTTATTATATGCTTAAAACCATATAGGAGCAAGTGTTTATTTCTATATATAGTTACATTATCAATAGCAATAATATTATTCTCCCCAATAAATATTTTACATTTAAGCTCACAAAACAACTTGTATTCGAAAACATAATGTCATGATTGGAATCTACAAACATATTTTTATATCATAATTAATGTAGCCGTTCTGAAGCCGTTTCATTAACAATCCGTGGCCGTCCACCACTGGTCTTTTCCTTGGCGGGAAATAAGTTGTACTAATTTTCTACCGTCAGTACTATGGACAGAAATTGTTTTCATTTTTATGGACAAAGATCAAAGAAAGATTGAAATAAGCCAGTTTGTTTCGCCTTTTGGCCAGAAAAATGAAAATCAACTCTTCTGGCTGGCGGAGCGGTGGGTATAGAAGCGGTAAATGGCCTTAATTTCAACGAAAATATCTTACAGCGGAAATAATTTGTTAAAATATTGTATTTCTTATAACTTTCAATTATAATATGATTAGTATGATCATCAGGCTACATATATAGGGACAGAGCACCCATATACTGACTCGGGTTATCGCAGGCTACGATAATAAAAACAGAAAACAGGAGGTATAAGGAAATGACTGACAAAACTAATACTATGGTTGAAGCTTATAATGCGAAAGATTTATTACAGGCATTAAAAAACCAAGAAACATTTATTGTTATTAAGGGGGATTACCAAAAAGATGTGAGGAATTTAATGGACACTAAGCTTTCGGATAAAGAATTATTGGGGTTTGAGCTGGGTTCTGCCGGAACCATCGGCATCGTGGCCGAGGTTTTCTATCAGATAGCGAACTTTTTCAGTAATGAACCGGAAGAAAAAAAGCAGCTTGAAAGCAGGGTGCGGGGATATAACATGAAATTTAATGAGAATAATGAAATGGTGCTGTATTTGCGCCAGCTGGACTTCTGATCCGGCTACTCCATGTCTAATTCCATATAATCGTTTGGTTCCACTGAGATAACGGGTTGAACCAGTATACCATCCGCAACAGAAGCAATATCTTGTTTACGACATGATCTCCCCGTTTCAAGTGGGACAATTCATGATAAATCATATGTTCAAGCCGCTCATCGCTTACTTCTTGCGCATATTGCGGCAGGATGGATCCGAGAACGGAACAGACCGGTCAATACGGGGACTTTTACATGACTCTGCATCATGAGACGAACCGGATTTCATATTCAATCATGGCTGCTTTCCTCTCTATCCGTCCGATCTACAATCTCTTCGCTCAATTGCCACAGCCTTCGGGCCAGCGCCTGATCATACGACCTCTTTGAAGACTTATGTATCCTGGATTTATAGAAATATTCTCCACTGATACCCGCGCATTCATCGCTGGTTGCCACATAGACCGCGGTGGATGCACCCTGCTCCGGGGTTTGGAAAAATAGTTTGAGCAGTTTCATAATCGTTTTACCGAAACCGGTGTCCCGGTCCACCCCCATGTTTGTGGCGACAGCTCCCGGATGCACGCAATTGGCCGTCACGCCGCTGCCCTGAAGCCGTCTGGCAAGCTCCTTGGTAAACACCAGGTTGCAAAGCTTGGCGCGTCCGTAGGCGGCAAAAACCGAATAGCCTTTTTTCAATGCTATTTTGTCAAAATCAACCTTCCCGATTTTGTGTGCGCCAGACCCAACCACCACGATACGGGCATCGCCGGTGCGCTTCATCAGATCCAGCAGGCTTACCGTCAGCAGAAAATGACCGATGTGATTGACGCCGAATTGCAGTTCCAGCCCATCTTTCGTCTCCCGCCGGTCGAGTGTAATCACGCCGGCGTTATTGACTAAGATATCCAACCTGTTATAGGTGCTTAGGAATTCAACACAAAATCGCCGAATGTCGTCCATATGTCCCAGCTCACAAAGCATCAGGGAGGCCGAGCCGCCGCTGCTCCGCGTAACCTTCTCCAACGCCGCGCGACCGCGCTCCTCGCTACGGCAGAGCATTACCACATGAAAGCCCTGGGAGGCCAATGCGGCAGCGGTCGCCTTGCCCATGCCGGAATTCGCTCCGGTGACCAGGGCGATTTTCTGAGCTTTGTTTGTCATAAGCGTGATCTCCTTGATAACGATGCATTTTCATTCGGAATACTACTCCATTATATACAAACCCTGTCTGTTTATCAATCCAATCACAGGGACCTGTTTGTCATACCCTTGTATAAATGCTCTTGTATCAGTCTTCAGTCCAATACATTTTTTACTTAACGCATAAGCATAACCAAGTTCAAAACAAGCACCTTCGTCCGGAACCCTTCCATCTAATATGAATAGAAGTATATCAGAGTTTCTGATTCTCAGCCATTGATTTCCAGTAGTTCGTAGGCTGGCTTTTAAAAACATCTATCAAAGCAATTTTTTGTTTCCATACATCGGATATATCTATGTAGTCTGTTGGAATAAAAACATGAGTGGAATTACTACCCGGCAACCCCGCAAAAACACTTGCTTTCCCGCCACACCTATGCTATACTACTAAAAGTGAAAATTCTTCGGGGTCGGGTGTGATTCCCTACCGGCGGTACAGTCCGCGACCTGCCT
>DBDJ01000066.1 GCA_002293525.1 Lachnospiraceae bacterium UBA935 | reverse complement strand
CTGCACTGAAGTATGAAAGCGTTGCTTTCATATGACGTAGTCATAAATATGATCGATGGCCATTCGGCCAGTGCTTCATTACAGATGCAACAAGGCTGTCATTGCATATGGCCATTCGGCCAGTGCTTCATTACAGATGCAACAAGGCTGTCATTGCATCCGGACTGCACTGAAGTATGAAAGCGTTGCTTTCATATGACGTAGTCATAAATATGTTTGAGAATAATTTGAAAAGAGGAGGAAATTAAAAATGGCTAATATTTATTATCAGGAGGACTGCAACTTATCAATTCTGGAGGGAAAAACCATTGCAGTCATCGGTTATGGCAGTCAGGGGCATGCCCATGCGCTGAATGCGAAGGAGTCGGGCTGTAATGTTATTATTGGGCTTTATGAAGGTTCACCGTCGTGGGATAAGGCTGTGAAACAGGGCTTTGAAGTGTATACTGCTGCGGAGGCGGCTAAAAAAGCTGATGTTATTATGGTCCTGATCAATGATGAGAAGCAGGCGCAGATGTACAAAACGGATATTGCACCGAATCTGGAAGAGGGCAATATGCTGATGTTTGCTCATGGGTTCTCGATTCATTTTAATCAGATTATTCCTCCGGCCAATATTGATGTTACGATGATTGCCCCGAAAGGGCCTGGGCATACGGTCAGAAGTGAATATCAGGCCGGGAAGGGTGTTCCTTGTCTGGTGGCCGTTCATCAGGATGCCAGTGGGAAAGCGCTGGATAAAGCGTTGGCTTATGCCATGGCAATCGGCGGGGCCAGGGCTGGGGTTTTGGAGACTACCTTCAGGACAGAGACGGAGACGGATCTGTTCGGGGAGCAGGCGGTTCTGTGCGGCGGTGTGTGTGCGTTGATGCAGGCTGGGTATGAGACTCTGGTGGAAGCCGGTTATGATGCCAGGAATGCTTATTTTGAATGTATCCATGAGATGAAGCTGATTGTTGACTTGATTTATCAGTCGGGTTTCGCGGGGATGCGGTATTCAATTTCTAATACAGCGGAATATGGCGATTATATTACCGGTCCGAAGATTATTACAGATGAGACAAAACAGAATATGAAGAAGATTCTTGCTGATATTCAATCGGGCGCGTTTGCTAAGGATTTTCTGCTGGATATGTCGGCGGCCGGGGGACAGGCACATTTTAAGGCGATGAAGAAGCGGGCTGCAGAGCATCCGTCTGAGGTGGTCGGAGAAGAGATCCGTAAGCTTTATAGCTGGAATAATGAGGCGGATAAGTTTATCAATAATTAAAGCGTTCATTTGATGATTTATACTTGATGTTATTAGATAAGCAGGATAAGCAAGGAGGGTTATTATGGGAATGACGATGACGCAGAAGATCTTGGCGTCACATGCCGGATTGGCCTCGGTGGAAGCCGGTCAGCTGATTGAAGCCGAATTGGATTTGGTGCTGGGAAATGATATTACCAGTCCGGTGGCGATCAGGGAAATGGAAAAAATGAATGTGAGCGGGGTCTTTGATAAAGACAAGATTGCCCTTGTTCCGGATCATTTTGTTCCCAATAAGGACATCAAGTCGGCGGAGCATTGCCAGTGTGTCCGGGAATTTGCCGTTCGCCATAATATCACCAATTATTTTGAAGTGGGAGAGATGGGGATTGAACATGCGCTTTTACCGGAAAAAGGGCTTACCGTGGCCGGTGACGTGATTATCGGTGCTGATTCCCATACTTGTACTTATGGGGCCCTTGGGGCTTTTTCAACCGGTGTCGGCAGTACTGACATGGCGGCCGGGATGGCGACCGGGAAAGCCTGGTTTAAGGTGCCGGGGGCCATCAGGTTCAATCTGACCGGTAAGCTGAACCGTTTTGTAAGCGGCAAGGATGTTATTTTACATATTATCGGGATGATCGGGGTTGACGGGGCTTTATATAAGTCGATGGAATTTGCCGGTGAGGGTATCGGCGGACTTTCGATGGATGACCGGTTTACGATTGCCAATATGGCCATTGAGGCAGGCGGGAAAAACGGGATTTTTCCGGTGGACGATCTTGCGCTGGCTTATATCAAAGAGCATTCGGACAAGCCTTATACGGTTTATGAAGCCGATGAGGATGCGGTCTATGATGCGGAATATACGATTGATCTGAGCAGTCTGAAGCCGACGGTGGCGTTTCCGCATCTGCCGGAGAATACGAAGACGCTGGATGAGATTACGGAAACGATAAGGATTGACCAGGTGGTGATCGGGTCCTGTACGAACGGGAGGCTGGATGACCTGCGGCAGGCAGCGGCAATCTTAAAAGGCCGGCATGTGGCGAAAGGGATGAGATGTATCGTGATTCCGGCGACGCAGAGGATATATCTGGAAGCCATGGAAGAAGGGCTCTTGAAAATATTTATCGAAGCCGGCGCTGTTGTCAGCACGCCTACGTGCGGCCCCTGTCTGGGCGGTTATATGGGGATACTTGCAGCGGGTGAGCGCTGTGTGTCAACTACCAACCGTAATTTTGTGGGACGGATGGGACATGTGGAGTCGGAAATCTATCTGGCGAGCCCGGCGGTGGCCGCGGCCAGTGCCATTAGCGGGAACCTGACAGGCCCGGATCAATTATAGGAGGTAGGGTATGAAATCAGCGAAAGGTACCGTTTTTAGATACGGAGACAATGTCGATACCGATGTCATTATCCCGGCAAGATATCTGAATACTTCCGATCCTGCCGAACTGGCGGCTCATTGTATGGAAGATATCGACGGCGATTTTATTAAGAAGGTCAGTAACGGCGACATTATTGTGGCTGATAAGAACTTTGGGTGCGGCTCGTCTCGGGAACATGCCCCCATTGCCATTAAGGCGGCCGGAGTGGCCTGTGTCATTGCCGAAACCTTTGCCCGGATATTTTACCGCAATGCTATTAATATCGGCCTTCCTATCATTGAATGTGCGGAAGCACCGGGCGGGATCGCTGCCGGAGACAAGGTGGAGGTTGACTTTGATACCGGGGTGATCAGGAACCTGACGAAGGGAACCAGTTTCCAGGGTCAGGCCTTTCCGGAGTTTATGCAGAAGATCATTGCGGCCGAAGGACTGGTTAACTATATCAATCAACGTTAATGATATTTATCAACGTTAATGATATCAATGAACGATTACTATATCAGATAACGTTAACGATTCAGAAGGGCATTGAAACCATTTGATCTGCTATCATGGTTTTCGGGCAAGCTGCAATTCCATTACATCATAGACATGGATGAGCCCGCCGTTGTTATGGATTGCAGTCCTTAAGTCCTTCGCGAACAAGTCCCATTTTTCGGGGTTCATATCAGCATGTCCGCCATGGGTGTGCTGTAAGGAAACAAAATCATCGGCATGAAATGTCCGTTTGCGGTGGTATAATTGGTAGCATATATCGGTGAAGCCGTATTTTTTACTGACCGAGGCAAGCTCTTTGCAGTTTTCCTCAGTATAGTCAGGCTTAGCCGCGGAACCGGGCATGTGCTTATCATAAGCAGCTTGAATCGCCAGATTTAAAGCTGCGTTTTCTTTGTCCCGCTGCTGCCAGTTGGCAAAACGTGCAAATGTGCCGCCGGGCGTCAACAATTCCAAGACCTTGGGATATCCGGCTTCTTCCGGGATCCAGTGGAATGAGCATGCCGCGTAGATCAAATCGAAGGTATTGCCGGCACATCGGTAATCCTCGAAGGAAGAAGTAATGATTTCGATGTTTGGGCAGCCTGCGAATTTTTGCCGTGAATAATCTGCAAGCTTGTCGCCCAGTTCAACGGCGGTAAGGCGACAGCCGGTCTGAAGAATAGGAACGGTGGCCTTGCCGGTGCCGATGCCGATTTCCAGGGCCCTGTTGTTTTCTTTTAGGCCGGAATAGGAGATCAGGTCATTATAAAGCTCAGGAACATAGTCCGGCCTCCATTTTTCATATTCATCTACTATTTCATTAAATACCAGCCGTTTATCCATAGTGATTTTCCTTTTTAAGTCTGGCTGTTTGCTATTCGCCTTTGAAATTTTTCTTTGAATTCACACGGCAGCCTACGGCAATGATTTGACACCAACTTATCATAGCACAACTCGTGAGAAGAGAAAACTGCAAATTTTGGATTGCTGATGGATTGCAGTTACAGTTCAGACCATCGCGAGGTGTTTTGCGCTGTTCAAAAAGTATGAAATACGGATTGCATTGGTGTTGTAAATATGCTATGCTAAATAAGTTGTTATTTGTCAAGAAAAGGAGCATAATTATGACAGATAAAGAAAAAAAATTGTTAGAAGACTTGAGGAAAGAAATAGAAGCAAATTCGGACGACTTTGTCTATGTGGCGGAAGAAATCGTTGATCAGCTGAAAGAAATGGAAGAACCGTTTCGTTTTGTAGAGCCGCTTCTTAGACTAATGGAAGATTATCCTGTATTTGATTTTGGCACGCCGGGGCCGCTAGTGCATTTTATGGAAAGCTTTTATAGAAAGGGATACGAGGAATTGTTGCTGCAGTCCGTACAAAGAAACCCGACGATGCACACGATCTGGATGATTCACAGGATTACAAATACCCCCCAGTGTACGGACAAGGATAAGTATTATGACGTGATAGAGGAACTGGCCAAGCGGGATTCCCTTGACCCAGCTGTCAAAGATGAAATGTCGTCTTTGTTTATGCTTTAATAAAATGTTGACAGTTTTCGCTGCAGCCGCCACAAAACCATGGAGGACGTATAATAAGCGTTCCGCCATGGTTTTTAAAATTATAGGATTATTCTATAATAATGACAAACTGAATATCATGCTTATTACTCTATTGATAGAAGGTAGAACATGGATAAATGGCAGTAATGCACAATAGAATAATATCGTTACGATGCGCTGGGTGTTTTTGATGGGAAGTTTAACGCTAAGAAAAATCAAGAAAAAAACATTGTATATTAAAGACAAGTCTAACGTTTCAAATAAGCCCATAGAGGATTCTATTTCTTTTGAAATTATAATTAATGGAGTTAACGTACCAAATATAAATAAAAAATTGTCTTTTCTTCTCAAACTGATGATATAGCAAAATAAAGGAGAACCGAGTGATACAATCAACCACATAAGAAATATACGTCGTGGGAAATAGTCAAAAGAAAGTGATTGGATTAGGTAGTAACCCAATATCATACTTAACATGAATGTCATACAGTTTAACATGGCTTTTCTGATACTTGTACTGTAAATTTCGATAACACAAATACAAAATATAAAAATGTTGAAATTGTTTAATAAATTATGTAACCCTATTCTCATCAGTATGGAATCTCCAGATATAAAATCTGCTAATTTTGCTACAATTCCTAAAATCATTCCGGTAACTATAGGTTTGAGTTTTTTCATAAATACTCCTTATCTATATATATTATCATCTATTATCTCAATTTCCTCTAGTATGTAGTAATAAATTGATGATATATACATCACCCCTTCTTCAGATTTGAGTAAAATACAATCCGAAAATTCTTTTGCATTAACGCTATTTACATTTGATTGTTCTTCATTTCCATATATTTTCGAATAAAGTTCATTATAAATATACCTACTTGTCTCGTCAAAGTTATTAATTGCTTTATTATTATCCAGTAAGTCTATATATTTTTTTAATTCAATTTCATCCATTAAGTTATTTAAATAGACTAAATCCAAGAAATAAAGAAAGTACTCATAATCATTATTGTCCACCATATCTTCCAAGCTGTCTAGTATAAATTTGCTTTCTTTACCATTTGATTTTTCATTCAATTCAAGGGGATTCAATTTTGGGGCAATTTTGGGATTGCCGATGGATTGATTTGGTGTTGTAAATATGCTATGCTATTTAAGTTGTATAGCTCTTTTCTGTGCTTAGGACAGCGAGCGAAGCACGGCAAAGTTATATCATATTACTGTTATTTCGGTTTTTGTTTTCTGCTCAAAAAAGTTGAAGCGTATGTTCTGGCATGTTACTATGAAAGCATGGGTAAAAAAGCGGATCTACTTTTTTTTATAATAACTCTTGCAGCTGCGTCAGTCTTATGGCTGGTCCTGCGTTATCTTCCACAGGGTTCCGGGACGACAGCGGTAGTTACGGTTGCCGGCAGCGAATATGGACGGTATGACTTGAGTGAGGACCTGACAGTCACCCTTCCTGGTGCCGACGGAGGATATAATGTCCTGACGATATCCGGTCACAGTGCGTCCGTCACGGATGCCGACTGCCCGGACAGGCTATGTGTCAGGCAAGGAATGATTGCCGGTCAGGGTGCCAGCATTGTCTGCCTTCCGCATCAGATGGCAGTCAGGATTGACCAGGGAAAGGAAGGAGAATTGGATGCCGTCACCTACTAGGAGCAGCGGAGCCAGGAAAATAACCGCCATGGGCCTGCTGCTGACGTTTGCGCTCATGCTTTCTTATATCGAATCAATCCTTCCTATTGACTTCGGGATACCGGGAGTGAAGCTGGGGCTGGCTAATCTTTCGGTCGTATTGGCACTATATCTGTTTGGGGTTAAAGAAGCCCTGACGCTGAATCTGGTGCGGGTGTTGCTTGCCGGGTTTTTGTTTGGGAATCTTTCCATGATTTTTTATAGTATGGCGGGAGCCTTGTGCAGTTTTACGGCGATGCTCTTGTGCAAAAAGAGTGGCAGGTTCAGCATAACCGGGGTCAGCATGGCCGGCGGTGTATTCCACAATATCGGCCAGGCCATGGTGGCCATATGGGCCGTCGATGCCCTTAGCATAGTGTATTATGTTCCGGCGCTGCTGATTGCCGGAGCGGTCGCGGGTGTCCTGAACGGGCTGCTTGCCGCAGTGATGCGCCCGTATGGTAAGAGATTAGCTGTGTCAGATGACACATGACAAAGAATCAGGGCTTAATTGAATCCGAAAGGATATATGGACATTGTGCCAATTTGGCTGCTGAGATTATCAGGGGAGGAACAGATGGGGAATAACACCAATAAGCTGTTGGAAAACGTGTTCGGCAGCATAACCGGAAAAGCTAAAGGAAGCATAGAAGATAAGATTATTGAAGGTATAAGAAAAACATATCAAGAACATGAATTTAAGAAGAAAATAGAAGCTTACAGTGATGGCTATCAAAAAACCGTTTTTGAATCCTTGACGAATCAGGAAGCTTATGACTGGCAGAATTTGCGGGATTATGTTGTTGCCCATTACGATGGAATCATCGACTGTTTTTTATCTGCTCGGATAAAGGGGCGTATCCGCCAAAGAAATAACGTATACCGTGACGCGTACAGACATGCCGGAGCCGTCACTGACCAACAAAAAAAGCAAGTGTCAAAATATCTTGACGGTATCATGGATATAGCCGAAGGGGAACTTGCCAAGCAAAGCAATGACCGTTTATATGATAACCAGATGGCAGAGGATTTAAAAGATGTTATGGAAGATAATCGCGATTTCATCACGAATGAGTTGAAAAGCGGCATGAACGAAATAGGAAGTAAGCTTACGGATGTCAATCATGATATTCATATTATCAGTGAGCATCTGAGCAATGTGCCAATTGCGGAAAATCATAGCCAGCCAGACAATATCCCTAAGTTTTTGACCTGGCAGCCCGATGACCCTCGGGATACGATCTTACATAGAAAGAATCAAATAGCGGAATTGCTGGGAGAAATAAGGCAAACAAAACATCTGCGGCTTCTGTTAGAAGGATTTGGCGGCATCGGTAAAACATCGGTTGCCAAAAGCCTCTACCATTGCTTAAAAGAAGAGTACTGTCACATGGCCTGGATCGATTGTGGTGATAGCCTTGACGACAGTCTTTTAAACTCGTTTGTAATGTATCAAACGATAGCGGACAGAAAAATCAGGTTGAACGCCATCAAGAGCTTTCTCAACGAGACGGATGAACACACCTTACTGCTTATTGACAATTATCAAGAGCATCATGTTGATGATTTACGATTCTTAGCCGGCATCGGGGCCAAAGTCATCCTTACTTCCCGGATAGCAGACATAAAAGGTTTTACAAAGGTACCCATTCCGTTTCTGTCGCAGCAAGAATGTGTGAATATTTTTTATCAGTATTATGAATACGATAGCGAGCGGCATAATCAGTTCATTGCAGATCAATTGGTTTCTCTGGTCAGATGTCATACACTGTCGGTTGAATTGCTGGCGCTCGCAGCCAACAACATTGAATATGACTTGGCTGAGTACTATCAGGCATTGGTTGATAAAGGTTTTCAATATCCCCAGTTGAAAGTTGTGACCGGTCATACTGCCAAGGAATTGACGGTGTCGGAACACTTGCGAATATTGTTTGATATGATGACCGTCTCCGAACCGCAGCAGCATATATTGAAAAATCTCACCATCATGCCGGATATCATCATACCAGCGGAGGTGAGAATCTGGCTGGGGTGCGATGTCAATGATCTGCAGAAATTGTGTAAATTGGGATGGCTGAGCATAGTTGATAAAGGTTATTCAATGCATAAAATCATAAAAGATGCCATATTACAACAGTATCACGTTGAATATAAGGACTGCGAAGAGATCATGTCTTATATGGCAGGTGACGACTATATTAGACGAACTGATCATTATTCCGATGCCCGTATCCGTTTAGAGATAGCGGAGGCATACCTTGAAAAATTTAAAGATCTGTTGTCGAAAGAATATAGTTATTTGTGTAATAACATAGCAATATTATACCAATATCATGCCTTCTATGAGAAAGCCCTGGAATGGCATGGAAGAGCCTTAGCCATCACAGAAAAGGTGCTTGGAAAAGAGCATCCGAATACCGCAGCGACCTATAATAACATGGCGCTTGTATACGCTGAGCAAGGGGAATATGAAAAGGCTCTGGA
>DBDJ01000074.1 GCA_002293525.1 Lachnospiraceae bacterium UBA935 | reverse complement strand
TCATTTTTGGGGGAAACTCAAATTAATGATAAAAGACGGCCGAATCGCTGCCGCCTTGCTACTGGTTTTCCTAACCGCCTTTGATATTTAAAATACCAAGCAGAACGATAAGCCGGGTTATGTCGTGAATGATCATCTATCTGGGACTGCCGTTACCGGCAGCCTCTAGCGACCCACCTGAAAGCAGGCCGGGCCGGCCTGTTGCTTTCTGCTTGGTCTTGCTTCGGATGGGGTTTGCATATGCCCCGGCTGTTACCAGCCGGGCGGTAGTCTCTTACACTGCCCTTCCAACCTTACCCTGCAAAATGCGGGGCGGTATATTTCTGTTGCACTTTCCTTGGAGTCGCCTCCACCGGACGTTATCCGGCATCCTGCCCTGTGAAGCCCGGACTTTCCTCACCTGCTCCGGGTATAGCCGGAAGCAGCCGCGATCATTTATTCTACTTGGTATTTTATCTACTTGGTATTTTATCTACTTGGTATTTTATCTACTTGGTATTTTAGTTCTCCTGTCCTTTCTGAAAGATCCGCAGCGCAAATGCTCACGCATGAAATATGCTTCCGCCGATAAATTCCCGGCATATGGAGTTATTCGGCACGCCTTCGCTGCTGACACCGACAAAATACTCCAGAAACTTCAAGAGTCTTTTGGCTTCATGGTACTCCGCCTCCTCTTTGCTGATCTGGAAGAGCAAGGGTTCCGCATATTGCTTTAATACAGCAAGCTCGTAGATCAGCACTGAATTGAACATGGCATCGGCCCCTTCCTGAAAAGGGAAAATATTCAGCTCTTCCCCGCGGCGCACTGACGGCCACATCTGGATGGTCCGGCCGGCGCTGGCACCCCTGGTCCGGGCATCTCTTACCATGCGGCGCAGCAGCCTGCTGTCGGTGGTCGGTATGCGGTTATGGCCGTCCACGTTCAAGCCGGTCAGGGCACTGATATAGATCTTATATTTGCTTTCTTCCGGCAGCGAAACCGAAGTCTGGGGATTGAGGCCGTGGATCCCTTCGATTACCAGAATATCATCCGACCCCAGTTTTTTCCGTTTGCCCCGGTACTCTCTTCTTCCAGTTAAGAAATTGAAGCTGGGCAGCTCAACCAGATGACCGGCCAGCAGGTCGCTCATATCCTGATTAAACTGGGCCACGTCGATGGCTTCCAGGCATTCGTAATTATAATCTCCGTTTTCGTCCCGCGGCGTATGCTCCCGGTTGACAAAATAGTCATCAAGGCCGATCGGATGGGGCGTCAGGCCGTAAGACTTGAGCTGTATCGCCAAGCGGTGTGAAAAAGTGGTCTTGCCAGAGGAGGAAGGGCCGGCGATCATCACGAATTTGACGTCGCTGCGGTTGACAATGTCCTGGGCTATCTCCCCGATCCTTCTTTCCTGCAGGGCCTCCTGAACTAAAATCATGTCGTTAATTTCGCCGCGGCAGATCACGTTATTCAGATCGCCTACCGTAGTGACGCCCATCTTGCGTCCCCATTCCTCGGCCTGCATCAAGGTGTTGAATAATTTCTCACGAGGTTCAAAGAAGGCGATTTTATTGGGGTCGCTCTGCTCCGGCAGCAACAGCATCAAGCCGCCCTCAAAAGCAAATACGTCGAAAAACTTGATATAGCCGGTACTGGGCAGCATAAATCCGTAATAATAATCGTAATAGCCATTCAGGCAATAAATATTGACCGCCGAACTTCTCCGGAAACGGAACAGCTTCTCTTTATCAGCCATATTACGCTCTTTGAACAATGCCAGCGCCTCTTCCATGGGATAGGATTTCTTGACGATGGGAATATCCTCTGCAACCATCTCGTTCATTTCTCTGTTGATTGCCTTGACATCCGATTCGCTCAGCTTGCGGTCGCCGCCAAGGCTACAATAATAACCGTGGCCGATGGAAAATGACACAGTTACCGTTTCTGCGGCCTGCGGTCCGATCACCTGCTCAATGGCCGCCATCAGCAGCATAACCGCCGAACGTACATAAGCCTTGTGACCTATCCCGTCACTTAACGTAATAAAAGACAGCTCACAGTCTTTTCGCAATGTCTTGTGCAGCTCCCTGATCTTACCGTTCTCGGTCACCAGCGCAATCAGATTGTCATACCGTTCCTGATACTCAAAAGCAATCTGCTCAAACGAAATGCCTTCATTGTATCGTTTTTCGTCCCCATTGATAAAAACTTTGATCATTAGCGATTCCTCCGGCGGTTATATATTTTTATAAATTATATACAGACAGGTTACACAATATAGCCCGGGGCTTCTTCTTGGGCTTCATAGACGGTAAGAGCCGGAAGCTCGTGCTTAAAGAACTCGGTCAGATTGGTTACAAATATCTTTTCCAGGCCATAATGCCCGGCATCTATCAATGAGATATTCTGTGCCATGGCATCGAGACTCATGTGATGCTTGACATCTCCAGTAATCAGGACTTCCGCGCCTGCCCGCACCGCTTTCGACAGGGCACCGGAATATGAACCAGGGACAATAGCCGCCCTCTCAATCATCTGTTCCCTGTCACCATATACTTGTACATAGTCAAGCTTGAATTTTGATTTTACCGCCTCGGCACATTCCCTTAAGGTCATGATATGGGGTAGCCTGCCGACCCTGCCGATCCCTTCTTGCGAAATATTATCTTCATACGTGACATCCAGCACCTGTCGGTTGTGAAGATGCAAGAGATCTGCCGCCGCATCGGCCATGCCCATGACGTCATAATTAGTGTGCATGGCATAATAACAGATATCGCTGCGGATCAGCTTATAAACGCGCCGCCCGATGAAATCTTCATTCACAATCCGGTTCAGCGGCTTAAATAGGAGCGGGTGATGGGTCAGCAGCAGATCCGTCTGTTCACGAACCGCCTGCGCTATCACCGCATCACTCGGATCTACTGCAAGGCACACCTTATTGATCTCTTTATCCTGCCTCCCCAGCAAAAAACCGGTATTATCCCAATCCTCTGCAAAAGAAAGCGGCGACATCTGTTCGAGTTTTTCCATTACCTTACTAAATCTCATATCTCCCCTTTCATTTCATTCCCGCATATCATTTCTGCACATCATTCCCACACATCATTTCCGCACAGGTAGTTATGCCCATTCCGAAAGTATCCTCTCGATTTCATCCACTTCTTCCTGTAATTCACGAATCCGCTTATGTTTGCGTAATTCCAGGCCTTTTTCGGCCGCATTCATTGCAGCATTGCCGTTATTGATTTTGCGGATGATGTCCTCGTGATGATCCAAAGTGCGGCATAAATATTGTCTCAGTACCGGATGCCGCTGTTTCAGAAGCAGTCCTCCCCATCGGTCTTCTTGATTGAAAGCGTCAGCGTGTCCTGTCATAGCTGGTAAAACATTCGCCGCATCAGGCCGGGCTTTCGCAGCACCCGGCAAATCCTTCGCAACGCCAGGCTGGGCTTTCGCAGCACCCGGCAAATCCTTCGCAACGTCCAGCCGGACTTTCATAAGGAAATAATACTTACCATCTTCAAACACGATTTCCTCAGCACCGACCACATATCCGGCACTGCGGAGAAAACGGCGAAACTCAGGGATTTCCGACTGGGGCTGCAGAATAAGCTCCTGAAACTTTGCGGTCTTTGTCGGTTCCGCACTGATGATATCCTTCATCAGGCGCCCTCCCATGCCGGCTATGATCAGCGTATCCGCCTCACCGGCCCGGAGTTCCTTGATGCCGTCTGATAATCTGGTTTCTATGTAACTGTTAAGGTTCCTCTCCCGGATGTGCTGATCGGCACGTTCCAAAGGACCGCGGCGGATATCCATAGCAATCGCCCGCTCGCTGATGCCTTGCTCGATCAGGTAAATGGAAACCCAGCCATGGTCACAGCCCACATCACAGACGCGGTTTCCCGGGGTCACCATATCGGCGGCAGCCTGAAGTCGTTTGGAGAGAACGGTTTTTTTCATCACTCCGGTCATCGGCCCGGTCACCGGTCCCGTCACCAGTCCCGTCATCATTCCCGTCATCAGTCCAGATAATCCTTTAATTTACGGCTGCGGCTCGGATGCCTTAATTTGCGCAGGGCCTTGGCTTCTATCTGGCGGATGCGTTCTCTGGTCACGTTAAATTCCTTGCCGACCTCTTCCAGGGTTCTGGCGCGGCCGTCGTCGAGACCGAAACGGAGGCGGAGCACTTTCTGTTCCCTTTCCGTCAGGGTGCCCAGCACTTCGACCAGCTGTTCCTTAAGCAAGGTGAAAGCCGCCGCATCGGCAGGGACGGGGACGTTGTCGTCTTGAATAAAATCGCCCAGATGGGAATCTTCCTCTTCGCCGATCGGGGTCTCAAGGGAAACCGGCTCCTGAGAAATCTTCAGGATTTCCCGTACCCGCTCCACCGGCATCGCCATGTCTTCGGCGATTTCTTCCGGAGTGGGTTCACGTCCCAGCTCCTGAAGCAGCTGCCTGCTGACGCGGATCAGCTTGTTGATGGTTTCTACCATATGAACCGGGATGCGGATGGTTCGCGCCTGGTCGGCAATGGCTCGGGTAATGGCCTGTCTGATCCACCAGGTGGCATAGGTAGAGAATTTATATCCTTTGCGGTAATCGAATTTTTCAACAGCTTTAATCAGACCCAGATTGCCTTCCTGAATCAGATCCAGAAAAAGCATCCCGCGGCCCACATATCTTTTGGCAATGCTGACCACAAGGCGAAGATTGGCTTCGGCCAGCCGTTTTTTCGCTTCTTCGTCGCCCAGTTCCATCTTCCTGGCCAGCTCGATTTCTTCCTCGGCGTTGAGCAAGGGAACTTTACCGATCTCTTTCAGATACATCCTGACAGGATCTTCGATACTGATGCCATCGGGAACCGACAGGTCGATACTTTCCACATCTACTTCGTCTTCCTCGGTGAGAATGATTTCTTCGTCCTCGATTTCATCCCCCTCGGTAATCCGCAGCACGTCTACGCTGTTTTGTTCCAAAGCTTCCATGATCTTATCAAACTGTTCTTCTTCCAATGTCATATCAGAAAAATGATCATTGATCTCCTGATATTCTAAGACATTTTTTTTCTTTTTGGCATTGGCAAGAAGATTTTTAAGCTTCTCGTCAAATTTTGCCTGTGTAATTTCGTCCATTTCGTTTACCCTTTCTGGTTTCTATATGACAATTTAATATGTCTATTGTTCCCTTAGTCAAAGGAAATATGCGTTTTACTAAGTTCTTCCAACGCCTTTTTACCGGCTATTACCTGGCTGATGGCCTCGACATCGCTTCCCAGTTTCGCGGAGTAATGGTCATAACTGTGCTTCTTGACCGCATAAACAATATCGTTAAAAGCCTTTTCCTGTTCTGCCTTGGTGGTCAGCTCCGCCAGCCTGGTATTAAAAAGGGCGGCGGCTTCACGCTGCTCCTCTTCGTCTCCGAAAAGGCTGATGATGGCTGCCGGGTTGCATTCTCCTGCCTCAAGGCCGGCAAACAGCCTGTCCGCCGCCTTCCGGTAAAGCTCCACGGTAAAATCCGCCGGTGAAAGGAGGCTGCGGATCCGCGGATAAAGCGAAGGCATATCGCTGATCCAGGTAAGCAGGAGCTTCTGGGACTTCTTAGCCTGGTCTTCGGGAGTGCTCTTGCTGCTGATACCGGAGCGGGGACGCTCCACCGGTCTGGCAAGACCGGTTCGGGCCGCATAGGACAGCACCAGCTTGCGGAGGCTGTCAAAGCCGATATGGTATTTGTCCGCTGTCGCTTCCATGTAGTTCTCGCGCTCTACCTCTTCCTGGATAAGGCACAGTTTCTTAGCGATCTCCCGATGGAACCTGGTCTTGGACTCCGGATCTTTACTGTCAAACTCTTTTTCCAGGATCCGCAGCTCAAAGAAAAAGCTGTTCTCCGCGCTGCCGATCCGCTCTTCAAAGGCCGCCGGACCCATGTTTTGGATAAACTCGTCCGGATCCTTGTACGGCTCCAGATTCAAGACCCTGGCTGTCAGCCCGGTTTCCTTCAGGATCGTGATGGCCCGCAGAGCGGCATTAACACCCGCGCCGTCACTGTCATAAGCCAGAACTGCCTCTTCCGTGTAACGGCGGAGCAGATTGGCCTGCCCGGCGGTAAAGGCCGTGCCCAGCGAAGCGGCCGCCTGCGTAAAACCGGCCTGATGAAGGGCAATCACGTCCATATAGCCTTCACAGAGGATCAAATGGTTCTTTCTCGCTGTCCTAGCCATATTAAGCCCGTACAGGTTCCGGCTTTTATCAAAAATCATCGTCTCCGGGGAATTGAGATATTTGGGGTTCCCGTCTCCCATGACCCGGCCGCCGAAGCCGATGACACGGTGGTTGATGTCCTGGATGGGAAACATCACCCGGTTCCAGAATTTGTCATGAAGCCCCATTCTTTCATCAAAGGAAGCCAGACCCGCCTCTTTCATCAGCTCGTCGTCATAACCCCTGCTGCGCAGGTATCTCACCAGGTCATCACTGGTCACATGGGCGAAACCGAGCCCGAATCGCTTGATGGTCTCCTCGGTCAGCTGCCGGTTCTTTAGATAGCGGTATCCGATCTGCCCCTTATCGCTCTTTAACTGGAAGTAAAAGTATTTGGCCGCCTCTTTGTTGATTTCCAGCAGCCTGGACTTCTTCCCTTCCTTCTTCTTCATTTCTTCTGAATACTCCAGCTCCGGAAGCCGCACCCCGGCCTTGTCCGCCAGCAGCTTTACCGCCTCCGGAAAAGAATAGTTCTCATATTCCATAATAAAGGTAAACACATTGCCGCCCGCGCCACAGCCAAAGCAATAGTACATCTGCCTGATACCGGACACGGAAAAAGAAGGTGACTTCTCATTATGAAAAGGGCACAGGCCAAAATAGCTGCTCCCTTTTTTCTGAATCCTCACATAACCGGAAATCACGTCAACGATGTCATTTTTCATCCGTACTTCTTCGATTAATTCTTCAGGATAATACATTTTTCCCCGCCTTAACTTCTCAATCTGCTTAACCGTGCCATGATTTCGGGACAAAAAGCTCGTCGTATTTTGCAATCGCAAAGCGGTCGGTCATCGCCCCCAGATAGTCACAGACAATCTGGGCCGGCGAATCGCCCAGTTCCAGAAGCTTCCTTAAATCATCGGGAAGCCGGTCCAGATGCTTCATATAATATTCATAAAGGGTTTCCATAAGGTTTTCAGCCTTTATTTCCTCGTTCTTAGCTTCACTGTTCCGATAAACACGTTCAAACATAAACTCCCGCAGTTTTTTCATCGCTGCATCGACAGGCGACGACAGCATAATATCATTTTGCCCATAACTGGTGGACACCAAGTCATGGATAAAAAAGTCCAGCCGGTCACCGGTAGTCTCTCCTACTGCTTCCCGGACATCCCGTGGTACGTCGGCTTCAGTCAAGATCCCGCCCCGGACGGCATCATCCATATCGTGATGCATATAAGCGATCTTATCGGAAAAACGGACAATCTTTCCTTCCAGCGTGGCTGGCTCTCCGTCGGTCTGATGATTGCGGATCCCGTCGCGGACCTCGACGGTGAGATTCAGTCCCTGGCCGGCTTTTTCCAACACTTCCACGACGCGGACGCTCTGTTCGCTGTGACTGAACCCCAGCGGGCACAGCTTGTTTAACGCCCGCTCACCCGCATGGCCAAAAGGAGTATGCCCAAGATCATGGCCCAGGGCAATGGCCTCAACCAAATCTTCATTGAGACGCAAGGCCTTGGCAATGGTCCTGGCATTCTGGGATACTTCCAGCGTATGGGTAAGCCGCGTCCGGTAATGATCCCCTTCGGGGGTCAGGAACACCTGCGTCTTGTCTTTCAGGCGGCGGAAAGATTTGCTATGGAGAATACGGTCGCGGTCGCGCTGATAAACCGGACGGATGTCACACTGTTCTTCTTCCCGCATACGTCCCATGCTGTCGGCGCTGTGAGCAGCATAAGGGCTCAAATATTCTTTTTCCCTTTGTTCTAAAGCCTGACGAATATTCATCCGCAGATCCTTTCTATGTTTGTATGTAGTTTGTATGTATGGTTTGTATTATTGTACGAAACTTTATCAATATGTAGCAGTTTACTGAGCCGCGAAAGCATTCGTTCTAGCTTGGCTCGGTTTTTTCAGCACATTGATCTCTCACATTTTTAATATTCGGCATTATTTGATGGAATCCTTTATTTTTTTATTTCGTCACTGAAAGTTATCAGAGATATCGTCGGAAATTATTCGACATTATTAGAAGCTGTTTAAAGGTCATAACCAACTTGAGTTTAATTTATGTAAGTTATATCTCGGTTTTTATTCATTCAAGTAACTAATTAGCTTTTCAACAAGTTCGACTTCTCTGCTGATCTCTTCTAAGGAAACACTGATGCATCAGTATTTCCTTAGACGCTCTGCGGGATGCGCACGGATTTACAGGGGAAACTGGCACTTTGTGCCATAAATCCGGCGCGGGAAACGCTGCATCAGCGTTTCCTAAAATTTTTTATCTGGTAAGGTTACATCATGGTTGTATAAATTAATTGAGCTTTAGAATTTTATGATAGAATAAATCAATGATAAATTTCAGAAGCAATGGATGAAGCTTTACATTCGTTACTAACGGCAGATTTCATAGATAAATTCCGCATTGCGTTCCATTGCTTCATAAGCTGCCTTAAAAGGTGACATCTGATAGACATGCCACATCCCCTTCTGGATGTCGATCTTTGCCGCAACATCGGCTTTCAGCAGCTTTTTATAAAGTTCTGTGGCATCGCTCAGCAGAATCTCATTGTCACCTGTCTGGATATAAACCGGCGGCAGTCCGTCAAAATCACCGAACAGCGGCGAAATAAAGGGATCTGCCGGATTAAACGCTGCTCCCACATAATTCCCAATCATCCTGTTGATATATTCCCTGCTCAAGATCGGATCAAGCTCAGCCTTCGTTTCATGGCTTTCCCCAGCCAAGGTAAGGTCAGTCCAGGGCGACATCAGCACCAAGCCACGTGGCAGCAGACGCCCCTGATTCTTAAGCTTGAGCACCAGCGCAAGGGCCAGATTGCCTCCCGCCGAATCTCCCGCCACTATAACATCTCTCGCCCCATACCCCAGAAACATAAGATAATCCCACGCCCGCAAGGCATCCTCTATGGCGGCAGGATAAGGATGTTCCGGTGCCAGACGGTAATCAAAGCAGAATACGTCCATGGAAGTGGATGATGCCAGCTTACTGGTTAGGGTCCTGGCATATAACCGGCTGCCGGTAGAGTAACCGCCGCCATGGCAATACAAAATCACGGTCTTTTTCATATGGGCACGGTTTACACTGACCCATTCCGCCCCCATAGCTTCGATGTGGATTTCTTCAAACTTGATTTCCCTGCTGTTGCCAAAGATCGCCCCCAGCTGGTTCTGAGACTGACGATGCTTACTGATATCGTTATTCTCTACCAGTCCGTGAACCCTCTTGATAAAATTCATCAGGCTGTGATTCAAGTTTTCCTCTTGTCTCGCCCGCCCCGGCCTCTTGTCCAGAATCGACATATATTCCTCCTATTACGACCAACTACTATTTCACTGCCTGAATGTTAATACGCCTGAAATGCTCAAAACATCTGCCATCCGGCTGAAGGGATTTTTCCATCATTAACTTAATAAAGCTGTCACGGAAACTGTCCTTTAAAGAAGCCGGCACTTGCTTGATAAACGGCACGATCGAAGGCTGGTCGATCCATTTTATCATTTCTTCCGCATCGGAAAAATACCGATCAACATTTTCATGCTCTAAGCTGACCGTGATAAATTCCGTATCCGCCAGTAATTCCTCATATTCCGTTTTTGTGGGCATGAACCAGGGCCATTCAAAACTCTGGAAGTATTCCCGATACAATTCACTGTCGATCATGGCCCGGGCGGTTTCATTAAAGAGTGCGCAAGTACCGTCCCCGGCAAAATTCCATGCGATCCGGCCGTTTGTTTTCAAGGCTTTGTAGCTGGATTGCAATAATTTCTGGTGATCCTTGACCCAGTGCAGTGCCGCATTAGAATAAATGATATCAAATTGATCCACAAAATTCATGTCATTTACATCCATAAGAAGAAAGGACAGATTGTCTCGCTCAATTGTCTTCGCCACATCGATCATTCCGCGTGAAGCGTCAATGCCGACCACTTTACCGGAAGGTACTAGTTCTGCCAGCTGCTCTGTCAGTATCCCTTCACCGCAGCCGATATCCAATATTGTTTCATTGCCGGAAAGTTTCAGACTGGATATTAGTTTGTTGCCCCACTCTTTTTGGTGTTTCGATGCTTGCTTGTACTTTTCTCCGTTAAATTCAAACGTACTCATGTGATTTTGCCTTTCTTCTGTGGTTATAAGTGATTCTACGTTTTATATTACTCTGGGTTTTAGATATTTACAACTATAACTTTTATTGTTTGGCGGTCATGTGCTTTTGCTTTTGCTTTTGTCGGGTTTGACGGTCATCGCCATATTGCCCAAGTATCATCGGCCCCGGTGACTTGCGGGATAAAATTAGTTAATCTTAGTTTCTCACAAAACGAAAAACTAGTGTTGGGCGGCCACGGATGGCAGACCAAGTCATCACGCGCCAAGGAGGGCGCTGGATGACGACACGGGCGCTGCCAATATGTTGGGTGAGAAACTTAGATTCACTTATTTTCGGGAGCCGGAACCGGGGCCGATGATGCTTGGGCAATATGGCGATGACCGCTCAAGCATCACAACTATAAGGCTTGATTTTAGGCTGAATTTAGACTTTTTTTTTAACATTGCAGAGCTGCCACATGCATGATATACTGTATAGGCAATCCCTCCAGCCAAGCATAGCGTGCATAGTAGTAGAGCAGTATGGCAGTATGGCAGCATTGTTGCATGAAGGCCACGTTGTATCGCCGCAGGAGCACAATTTGAAGCAAATGACCCGAAAGTTGAAACCGAAAAAAATATGGTACAAGCTGGATCTCTCAGCTATCGTCTACCCCACGCTGCAGCGCAAGGATTTTTCTTCCGTGTACCGGCTTTCTGTCGTCCTGAAAGAGCCGATCATCCCGGACATCCTCCAGCAGGCGGTAGACATCGCCCTGCCGCGCTTTCCCACCTATAAGACGGCAATCCACAAAGGGGTATTCTGGCGTTATCTGGAAACCAATCACCGGCCGGGGCCGTTTGTGCAGGCCGACATCAAGAACCCCTGTATGCCTATGCCGTTTAAAGCCAACAACCGTTACCTGCTGCGCTTCTACTATCACAATTGCCGGATCTCCATGGAAGCCCACCACTGCCTGGGCGACGGCAGCGGCGGGATGTGTGTCCTTGTTACCGTGACCGCCATCTATCTCCGCCTTCTGGGAAACACGGTTTCCAACGGCGGTTTTGTCCTTGATATTGATCAGGAGCCTGATCCCGGCGAATTGGAAGATGCTTATATGAAGTATGCCAATGCCCAGGTGCGGCCGCCCCGCCCCGGTGAAAAGACTTATCGGATCAGGGGCACGAAAGAGCCTTTTTATACCTTGAATATTATTGACGGCATTATGTCAGTTAAAGAAGTGCTGGCTGTAGCCGGAAAGTATCAGGCTACCATCACAGAATATCTGAATGCCGTTTTGCTGTATGCCCTCTTAAGAAAACAGCAGCAGGAGCAGCCGGCCCGGCCAAAACCGGTTCGCATCGCCATGCCGGTGAACCTGCGGCGGTTTTTTGCTTCTAAGACGCTGAGGAACTTTATTTCGATGGTTTATCCCGGTATTGATCCCCGGCTGGGCGACTATGAGTTTGAAGAGATTATAACCCATGTCCATAATTACATGCGTTATTATATCAATGAGAAGTTTCTGCGGGGAGACATTACGACCAATGCCGCTACCCAGCGGCATCCGCTGATCCGGGTCGTACCGCTTTTTTTAAAGGATTTTGTGGTGCGGTCTTTTTATACCAGGGTGCAGGACCGTTTTTCTTCAGCCGGGCTGACTAATATGGGAGCAATGAAACTTCCGGCTGATATGGAAGCCTTGGTGGAACGCTTTGATATTTATATGGGACAGCCTTTTTCTTCCCGTACCAACTGCGCCATTATCAGCTTCGGGGATGTCTTGACAATCAATTTTGCCAGCAGTATCATCGAAGCGGACGTGGAGAGATATTTTTTCTGTCGGCTGATTCAGGACGGTATCCATGTGAAGATTGAAAGTAACCGGAAACAGGAAACAGAGCAGATTAGAAGATGAATAATAATGGAGAAAATTTATGTCGTATTGTGTGAACTGCGGAGTTGAACTGGACCGCTCCCTTAGCCGGTGCCCTTTATGCAGTACTGCGGTAATCAATCCCGCCGCTTTGCCCGGGAAAAGCCAAACGGAAAACAGCACTGCCCCTTTTCCTGAGAAAAAGGGGCAGGTTGAAGAGATCAACCGCCATGACCTAGGGCTGCTGATTTCTATTGTCTTGGGCGGTACCGCTTTCAGTTCGCTAATGCTGAATCTGTTTGTGATCAGGGGCAGCTGGTGGTCGCTGCTGATTATCGGAGCGTGCGTCATCCTTTTTTTCCTGCTCTTTCCCGCATTGATATATACGAAAACACCGATCTATGTTTCGTTGCTGTTTGACGGACTCTCTACGGTGCTATATCTATATTTTATTTCTTTCATTACGGTTTCTAAGGCTTGGTTCTACGGACTGGCTGTGCCGATCGTAGTCCTGGTGATGGTACTGGTGCTGATCTTTGTCTGGCTCCTTAGATCCTTTAAGGTAACGATGCTGACTACCGGACTTTACTTTTTTACTGAAACCGCTTTGCTCTGTGTCGGCCTGGAACTGCTGATCGACCGCTATCTGGGATTGGATTTCCGGATTTTTTGGTCGGCTATCGTTTTCACTGTATGCGCCGTCATCGATTCCGCCCTGATTACCGTGCTGTCACGCCGCCGTCTGCGCGACGCAGTCCGCAAACGCTTGCATTTTTAATCCGCCTGCATATAATAGGTATAAAATATGTAACGGTTTTATTGACGTTGCAGCTATCATAAGCAGGTGAGATATATATATGGATCAGAATCTAAATTATCAATGTTCACAGCCATGCCCTACCACGGACTATGGCCCCAATCCCTATGTCGTGGATATAGAGCAGGCAACCCTCAATAACCCCAATTACCGGACTGCCCTGTGGACTGGCGGATTACTTCAGGTAACACTGATGTATATTCCGGTAGGCGGTGAAATCGGTCTGGAAGTCCATCCTGATACGGATCAGTTCCTGCGTATTGAAGCCGGAAACGGACTTGCCCAGATGGGAAGCTGCAGTGATTCGTTGAATTATCAATGCCATGTATACAGCGGCGATGCCATCACAGTTCCGGCCGGAACATGGCATAATGTAACAAATATCGGAAATGAACCGCTCAAGCTGTACACTATCTACGCGCCGCCGCATCATCCCCATGGCACCGTCCAAAGGACGAAAGCGGATGCGGATGCAGCGGAAGTTGCTCATTGACTGCCTCCCCGTCACTTGTGGGCTGACTGAGTAATCAGCTCCCCGGGATAACCTACTGATACTAAAACAGCCGTTTTCTTTACCATGGATACAGAGGTAAAGAAAACGGCTGTCACAGTTAATCACGTCGGGTAGTATTTTCAATCAACCACTCCATATTCTACAATAACAAAATCATCAAAGTGAGCGGTACCGCTTCCGAAAAATCGATCATTTACTGTATTGAATGAAATAACTTTATCATTTGTCAATACCTTAAAATAGGTATCTCCTAATGCATTATTGCTTCTGCCAGTGACTGTAACACAATATTTATATGTTTTACCATTAGACTCATAATAGCTAGTACCGTTTTCATTTATCTCTTCGTAACTTACCTTATATTCGTCCGATGTATTATCACTAGCGAAATCACTTTTACATCCGGATACGGTAAATAAAATTAATAATAAGAGAATTTTCTTCACAATTATTTCCTCTCCACACAAAACGGTTGCTATCTTCCATAAAACTTGACAGATAATGGTATAAAAAAGTACGGACAATTGCCTATCCCATGTTCGACCAGACTTTGTTCTCCCCATTTAGATCTAATTGCATTACCAGTTAATCGAATAACGTTTCCGCTATGTTCTTGGCCTATTCCGGGATAGTATGCTTTTTGCCCTGTTGCAGAAGGATTGTCGCTGTTTTTTAATGTGTAGCTTCCATCAGTCATATATGCAGAAGGGTCATTCATCCAAACGTAAGTGTTGTCATCCCACGCATAAGCATGACAATTATATTTTATTGTTGCGTCTCCAACAACGGTTGCTCCTGAATATGTGTTTTCAATAACGGTTTTTATTACCTGTCTGTTATTATATGCAGTATCGGTTCCTGTTCTGAGAATAATAGGAACTTGTGTTCCATTTGGAGTAATTGCATTACCAGAAATATCAAAGGTTGTAATTGACTGCTGTTCTACAAGGCTTTCATAATATGCAGAAAAGGATAAGGAAGGGTATGTTGCTGAATTGCTTAGCTGGATCTCATAATTATATTGTACAAGCTCCATTAACTCTCTCACTTCTATTTTACTCATATTGCTGCTGATTTCCGGCTGTGCTAAGATTGATTCCAGATAAAGTAAATCCAATAAAGCTTCAAACTGCGCCTGTTCACTTCGCAAACTCGTTACTTTGCTTATGTTATATTCTCTATATGACTTGAGTAAATATGAACCAGCATCTGGTCTAGATAATAATTCTCTTAAACCATTAAAATTCTGTTCAACAGCTTCAAATCCTTCTTGAAAGGAATTGTAAAATATCATGTCTACAAATAGTGGATATGATAACACGATGTCTATCAACGCCTCTGTCCCCATATTTTCTAAAACAGTATCTGGGATTTGTAATGCCAAGACTTGTTCTCCATGATTTAGATTTAGCCATTCGTTCATACCTGGCTCGATTGGATATTGAAATTCTGTGGTATACTCAGAAATACTTGATGCTGTTATAGGCACGTTTGTATATATTAAAACAGTGCAGATAACGATTAATATTCTTTTCATTCTTTTCATTTTTTTCATTTTTTTCGTCCTTTCTTTTGTAATTAGTTGTACAAATTAATTATAACACTTTTCCTGTAAAAAACAAATTAAATTGTATATATATAAGAATCCTCCCAGAAAAGAGTATAATGCCCGGGAGTTTGACAGTTAAAT
>DBDJ01000016.1:25967-54571 GCA_002293525.1 Lachnospiraceae bacterium UBA935 | reverse complement strand
CATATTTATGACTACGTCATATGAAAGCAACGCTTTCATACTTCAGTGCAGCCCGGATGCAATGACAGCCTTGTTGCATCTGTAATGAAGCACTGGCCGAATGGCCATCGATCATATTTATGACTACGTCATAAATATGTCACACTCTCCGTCCCCCGCGCCAATCCGGCAAGACCTGTCCGTGCCAGCTCCAGTATCTCATAACCTTCTAGGAGATCAATAAAAGCACTGATTTTGCTTTGATCCCCGGTCAGTTCGATGATCATGCTTTCCGGTGCAACGTCAATAATATTCGCCCGGAAGATATCTGCGATGGTGATAATACCCTGACGCTCCTGTACCGGCGTTTTCACCTTGATCAGGGTAAGCTCCCGGTATACGCTGCTCTGCGGCTTCAATTCCTTGATTTCTCGGATGTCGATTAATTTGGCAAGCTGTTTTTCGATCTGTTCCAGGATCACATCATCCCCCGCTGCCACTATCGTAATCCGGCTGAAACGGGGATCGGCAGTCACTCCTGCGGTAATACTTTCAATACTGTATCCTCTCCTGGAAAACAAACCGGAGATACGGCTCAAGACCCCGGCAGTATTGTCTACCAGCAGCTGAAATACTTTTTTCTGCATATGCCATCCTCCTGTATATTATTTTGTATTGTAACAATTTCATCTTTAAAAGTCAACTTGTTGTTTGCTTATTCTAGTCACACTAATTGCATATTCTCGTCATATCCATGCTTTAATCCTGACATTTAGACAGCGCCAAAGTACCGGTACGTGCCACTTCGACGATGCTGATCGACTGCAGCATCGAGAGCAGCAGGCTGATCTTATCGGGAATATCACAGATCTGGATCATCATCTGGGTTTTGGACATATCGACGATGTCTGCCTTCAGGATGTCACAGATCTCCATAATATCACGCCGCGTCCCTTTATTGTAACGAACCTTGATCAGCATCAGTTCCCGGCTGATGCAGGCGGTATCGTCAAAGGTTTTTACCTTGATGACATCCAGCTTCTTATTCAGCTGTTTTTCAATCTGCTCGATGGTTCTTTTGTCGCCGCTGCTGACAATGGTCATACAGGAAACCGTAGGATCGTCCGTCTCGCCGACGGCAAGCGAGTCTATGTTAAAGCACCGCCGCGAAAAAAGCCCTGCCACTTTACAGAGTACGCCCGAGCGGTTTTCTACTAGAACGGAATAAATTCTTTTCATTAGCATCCTCCTCTATTTGGACAAATCCATGGGGTCGATCAGACATTCCATGAGCATTGATTTATCTTCTTTTAAGAAATCCTCGATTACAGCTTCCGCGTCGTTCATCGTGGCCAGCCGGACAAAATCCAGGTCATAGGCCGTAGACAGTTTTTCCAGATCCGGGCTTCCCGACAGGTCAACCGCCGAATAATGATCCTGATAAGAGTAATGCTGCAGCTCCCGGACCAGCCCCAGATAGTTGTTCTTAAAAACAATGATTTTGACCGGGATGTCATGCTGGCGTATGGTCGCCAGTTCCATCATCGACATCTGGAAAGCGCCGTCGCCGCACACTGCCACTACCTGCTTGGATGGATCGGCTGCCTTGGCACCCATGGCGGCCGGGATAGAATACCCCATCGTCCCCATTCCGCCCGTAGTAAGGAATTTTCCTTGGCGGACGATATGATATCCACAGGACCACATCTGATTCTGCCCTACGTCAGCCACATAAATGCCGTCTGATTTCATTTTCCGGCTGAGCATCCGGATAAACGCGGCCGGATCGACATAGTCGGGATTGGGCCGCCGTACCGGGGCCATGGTTTCGCGGTACTGCTCCAGCAAGCTGATCCATTCATTGTGTTCGCAGTCGCACTGCTGTTCCGTCAGTTCCTGGAAAATATGTTTGGCGTCTCCGACCAAAGGTATGCCGGGGCCGACATTTTTGCCGATTTCCGCCGTATCCACGTCAATATGGATCAGCACTTTATTGGCTGTGATCAGATCCGGCTGGCTGACCGCCCGGTCTGCCACTCGGGCACCGACCATGATCAAAAGATCCGATTCATTCATGGCGCGGTTGGCATAGGGTTTTCCGTTGTTGCCGACCATCCCGAAATAAAGCGGATGTTCGGTGGGCATGACACCGATGCCCATCATGGTGGAGACCACAGGAATATTATGGTTCTCGGCAAACTGCCGCAGATCGGCTTCCGCCGGTGACAGCAATACTCCGCCGCCGGCACAGATAATCGGTTTCTTGGCTTTCTCCAGTTCATGGATGACTTTTTTGATCTGGACGACATGGCCCTTTACTGTCGGCTTATAGGTGCGCATGGAAACCTGATCAGGGTAAGTAAAGTTCTTAACTACGGCATTCTGGATGTCGACGGGCAGATCGATCAGCACCGGGCCTTTCCGGCCTGTATTGGCGATATAAAAAGCCTCTTTGAACACTCTGGGAATGTCGTTGGCATTTTTGATCAGATAGCTGTATTTGACAAATGACTCCACCGCACCGGTAATATCTGCCTCTTGAAACACATCGCTGCCGATCAGCTCCGAATTCACCTGCCCGGTAAGGCAGATCAGCGGAATACTGTCCGCAAAAGCCGTCGCCACACCGGTTATGACATTCGTGGCACCCGGACCCGAGGTCACCGCACACACCCCCGCTTTCCCGGTAATACGCGCAAAGCCGCTGGCGGCATGAGCCGCATTCTGTTCAGTCCTGACTAATACTGTCCGGATCGGTGAATAGGAAAGGCTGTTGTAAAAAGGATTAATCGCCGCCCCCGGATAACCGAACACGATTTTCACCCCTTCCGCTTCCAAGCATTTAATAATCGCATCTGCTCCTATCATATCATAGTCCTCAACTTTCTTAATTATCTTGCGTCAGATATTTTGGCAAACTCACTAAACATGGTAACATGATTTCCCCAAAACTACAATTAAAAGAAACAAATATTTTCACCATATTTTCAAACATAAAAAATATAAGTTATACTAATTTCTTGATTAATCTTAATTCTTATGGTACTTTAATAGTATATATTACATAAAATTTACAAATCTATTTCACAATACCCAGTGAAAAATGTGCAGAAAATCTGCATGGGAGGAATGATTTTGAAAACATCAGCGATGCTTATCTTTTTATGTCTCGGAGTTTTGATCGGAATGACCGGCTGTGGCAGCGACCCGGAACTGGAAAACTATAAAGAGAATATGAACACATTTTTTGAAAGCGTTGCCAGTTACGATACTTCCATCAACGCGATTGACCCGGCTTCCGAAGACGCGGTCTCGCAGTTGCTTTCGCTCCTGGACAATATGTCGGCTTCTTTTACGCAGATGGCCGAGCTGTCCGTCCCTCCTGTGTTCACCGGCGTGGAACAGCTTGCCGACGAAGCGGATGAGTATATGAAAGAAGCGGTCGCACTTTATCATCAGGCGTTCGAATCAGAAGTCTTCGATGAAAATATTGAAGAGGCGGCCCAGGAAAACTACAGCCGGGCCAACCTCCGTATACAATACATTCTGTCAATTCTTCATGGCGACATACCCGAGGAAATCATCACGTATGAAGAAACCCTGGATAACTCTGAACAGCCCTCAGAACAATAGTTCATCAAAATAATGATCCGTTAAAATGATCCGTTAAAATTCATCAGGACTATATTGACTAAATATCTTTCAAAACCTATTTTAATAATCTGATCTTACCGATCAACGGCACTTCCTTCTCTTCTTGATTGATAGCAGCAATCAGCCCCATGACCCAGCATACCATCATAAAAACCCCCCATATACATCCCAAGAAAGGGATACCGCCCAGCAAGGAGAACAATGTTATAACCAACGCCTGATTAACGTGAAATTTGGCTCCTTCCCGGTCACCAGCCACAAGTGCAATCACTAAGCCGATCCCTGTTATGTACGCAACAATTGATGTTGTTTTAGCATCCATTCCTCTACCTCCCATTTATTAATAATAATAATAGCCGCTGTCTGAAGAAATATACATAATAATTGCCAGAATCAAATAGAATATAATTGCAACAGCGCTCGTTATAATCCCTCCGATAGCCATCCCTTTTCCTGCGCTTTTCTTGACAAGGGCTATGATGCCAAGCACGATAGCAGCAATTGATAAAGGTCCCGTAAGAAAACAACATACCAAAGATACAATACCGCATACCAGTGAAGCAATGGACAGACCGGACGTTTTCTTCTCCTCATTAGGAGTATCCGGTACATAATAAGACGATGACGGATTATAACCCGTATTCGTGGTGGTGGCTGTACTGTAATAAGGATTGGACGTGCTGTCCATCCATGGTGTTGAAGCAACTTCTTCTGTTTCGATCGAAGACACATTGGGAGTTATGTCCTGAGACACATTGGGCGTCATGTCTTGAGACAGCTCTGGTGTCGTATACAGTGGCGGATTCTGAGTATTCTCCTGTGTTCTTGCTAATCCTTCACCACAATTCATGCAAAATCTTGCATCCGTTGCATTTCCCCAACCGCATTTAGGGCAAAACACTTTACTGTTTTCGTTTAAATCACTCATATTAATCCTTTTTACCCTTCCTATGTTTCATTTTTTGTAATAAATTTTAATATAATTCTAACTGGATGCCAGTCTATTGTCAACAATTTCTGTTAAAAAAGCAAACCAATTCATTTTTTTAATAATAATTTCCCAATATGGCAACAAAAAAAGAATTGTCACAGACGCAAAGTATGAAATCAGAACAAAGCTAAACAAGCACAGATGACGAAAGCTTAATGAAAAAATCAGACGGAAAAATAAGGGAAGAAAAAAAGAAAAATAAAGAATCCCGCAAGCAAGCGAGATTCCTTGATATCCATATTATATTTTCAATCCTGGCCGTTTGCCTGTGGTATCAATTAATAGGTGAATAACTGTGTCCAATAGTTGACTCCTTGGGCGTTTTGATAATATCCCACACCTATTTTCGTAAAGCTGGAACTCATGATATTAGCTCTGTGACCCTGACTGTTCATCCATCCCGATACTACCTCTTCCGGTGTCTTTTGTCCCCAGGCGATGTTTTCACCCGAACCGCGGTAACTCACCCCTGCTTCTGTCAAAGCAGTACTGAAGCTGGTTCCGTTTGGCCTGGAGTGAGAAAAACTGGTGGCTGTTTCCTTCGCTCTTACCTGCGCCGCCGACTGAACGGCACTATCCAATGTCAATGCTACCAATCCTTCTTTGGCACGTTCTTCATTTACCAGCTTAACAACCTGTTCCTGATAGGAAAGACTGGCCGGCGCTTCACTGACCGGTGCTGCCGGTGTCGTAGTCTCAGCCGGTACTTGCGAAGCGGGTTTTTGCGTCGCTGCCGGTGCCGCCGGAGTCTGTGGTGCTGCCGGTGTTGCCGGAGTCTGCGGTGCTGCGGAAGGGTTATTGTTTACATTATTGACTTTCCCGCCACCCTGTCCGCCATTATTATTGCTGTTGTTTTTACAGTTATTGTTATTATAGCAATTATTATTATTGGTGACTGCCCCATTGTTCTGAGATGCCTTGGGAGGACAGTTCTTGATCACTTCATCCAAATTAATTCCATACTTTGACAGCTGATCTTTTATTTCCTGCGTATTATTGGAACCTGCTACAATTACCCTAACCTGGTTTTTGCAGTCGGCGGCCTGAACCGTCATCGGCATTCCTATCGTACCTATTAAAGCTAAAACTGATGCTGCTAAGATTGATATCCGTTTCATATATGATATCCTCCTTTGATTTTTTTGTAGCAAAGCAAGTTGTTACGAAATTGTTACATCTTTGTTACAAACTAATCATAGCACATCTGTTTTAAAAAATAAACAGGAAAAAAATGTAATTTTTTATTATTCAAGACTTCTTTTCATATGCCACGTTTTTCCGTGACGCTGATTTCTCGACTATCCTTATATTAGGTATGTTCTCCACAAACCTTCCAAACTGAGAATAACCGAAGTCCTTATGATTAAAATCCGGAAATTTCTCATGGACTTTCTGTCCCAGCTTAGCCAGATCAACTTCCGTCTTCTTCACTGCGGAAACAATATAATTCTCCACCTCTTCCCGAGAATAACCTTGTTTTTTACGCTCCACATAAACCGAAGTCTTTTCCGTCTTCACTTCAAATTCTTTCATATCCTTAACAAAGGTAGTCATGGAGTTATAGCCGTAATTTCTTTCGTCAAAATCGGTATATATCCTTTGCAGCTGGCTTTTAATTCCGCCAAGTCCGGCACGCTCCCCTTTATTTTCGCACTGCTGGACGATTTCCAGAATAATTTTTTTGATTTCTTCTATAGAAATAATAGTGTAATTCTCAGAAATACTTTCCGAACTCTCGCCGAACAGTTTTTCCAGATTCTTATATTCGGTGCAAGCCGCTTTCAAGGCTTTCGACGCATCGCTTTTTCCCATTCCGATTACCAGCATGCCGCCCTCACGCAGACGGTTAACCAATCGTGTGAAGTCACTGTCCGAAGAGACGATACAGAAGCCGTCAACATTCCCTTCATAAAGGATGTCCATCACATCTATGACCAGCATAATATCCGCCGCATTTTTCGCTTTCGAATATCTGGGCTGCTGAATCGGGACGATAGCATATTCCATCGCCTTATCATTCCAGCTTCTAAGACTGTCATCAGTAAAATCCCCATACATCCGCTTATAAGTAACGATCCCGTATTCCCGCAGTTCTTTCAGAATGTCATCCAGATACTTTACGCTGGTATTCTCTGCATCTATCACCAATGCAATTTTTTTATCAATGCTTTTTTCCATACAGCTCCCATCCGCACACTCAAATGTGCCCTTTCCATTTTCCAATTATATCAAATTATTAGGAAAATATCAAAATATTAGTACAAGAATTATTTTCGTGAATTATGTTTGGCACTGTTACTGTTCCCTGACGTCGTATCACTAAGTTTATAGAAAAGAGAGCAGGGGGAGGGCTCGGGAGCCGGCGCTTTAAGAAAGGTTGTGTTTCCGCCATAGTTATGGCGATTTATTTTAGAGGCTACCTCTCAGCCCGCCATTCATCGGCTTCTCGGACAGCGAAATTTAATCTACAAGAGTACAAGATGATCAGTACGACAGATATTTAGCATAAATCCATAATGAAAGCATCATACTAGTTAATAGATGCGCCACAGTCTCGCAGAATACTGCCAGAAACAGTTATAACACATCAATCTGATATTGCACATGGGAGAATACGTTCGTGAGTGACTTGAAAATGATGAAAAAAATATACGACCGTCTTGGAAATGATTTTGTCCGGAGCAAGGTCTTGTCTTCTGCCGAACTATTTGGCGTGCGTAAAGATATACTGCGTATGGATACTAACAACTACTGTAACATCCGGTGCATTATGTGCAACCGGGAACACACCTCCGCCGAAAAGCATTATATGACCCTAGATAATTTCACTGCTATAATTGACAAATTTGCGCCTAAAATCCGCAATCTTTACCTTTCCTGCGCTTGTGAACCACTGGCAACACCCAATTTTGCTGAATACTTAAAATATGCCAAGTCAAAAGGCATCCCCTTTGTTTCCTTCTGTACCAACGCACTATTACTGAATCAAAATATTATCGCAGCAGCAGTTGACTACCAAATAAATGAAATCATTATTTCCATGAATGGTTTCAACCGTAAAGATTATAACCGCATCATGTCGGGATCAGATTACGAAAAAGTATGCAATAACCTAAAATCTCTAAACAAATACAAAGCAATTAACAAGTTTGCCGATCATGCCCCAGCCCTTCGTCTGAACACCGTTCTGTTAAAAACCAATCTTTCCCACCCAGAAGAATGCATAACCTTTGTGCTGGAAAACAACATCAAAACCGTCCAGTTCCGTGAACTGATCGCTTTCCAAAATCAAAACAACCCCACCGCGGTAAAAGAAGAACTAATCTTCGGCTCAACCCCAGACTCAACCACAGACACCACGGCTCACTTATTAGAAAATGCCCAATACATCGCCCAAGTCCTCCGCTCACATGGTATTGAGGTCATCCTGCCCCTATCCGTTTCCCCAAACCGACCAGTCACACCAAAGCACAAACCGGCACCCACATCGCCCAGTAAGCCGCCTCTCCCCTCAGCATCCCAATCCCCATCAAAGCACACCTGTTCCGTCCCCTTTTTCTCTTACTGGATCGACTGGGAAGGCAATGTCCGAATATGCGGCTATGATGAAAAAGCCATCATCGGCAATGCCCTTGCATTAGATTTCAATCATCTCAAGACACAACGCAAAAAATTCCAAAAATTAGCCTTAAGCGGCGAATGCAGCAGCGAACTCTGCACCATGAACATCAACACCACCATTTTAAAATAATCTCTTCCTTCCAAACAAGATTCCCAAACCTCAAGTGATAGCACAAAACCTCCAGTCATAACATCTCCAGTCATAACATCTCAAGTCATAACACGAAAACCTCCCAGTTGAGACATAAAAAACCTCCCAGTTGAGATTCCGAATCGTCATATTGCCCAGGCAGCATCGGCTCCGGTGACTTGCGGTAGAAAATTAGTGAATCTTAGTTTCTCACCAAACGAAAGAATAGTGATGGGCGGCCACGGATGGCCGCCCAAGTCATCACGCGCCAAGGATGGCGCTGGATGACGACACGGAAGTCGCCAATATGTCGGGTGAGAAACTTAGCTTCACTTATTTTCGGGAGCCGGAACCGGAGCCGATGCTGCCTGGGTAATATGACGATGACCGCATCCCAACATGACACTGGATACTAAGTCAACTTATACAACGCCGCCAGTTCCCTCACCGTCCTCTTCATCTCCTCCGCCACCGCTTCCGGCGCCAATATCTTCGCTCCCTTCCCCAGACCGATCACCCAGGCAATAAACTGCCTGCTCACAGCCACCTTCACATGTGCAACAAAATGCTCCCCATCCACCGGCCGCAAATAAACATCCTTCCCAAAGCGATCAATCACAACCCCCGCCAGCTCATTTGCAAACTGGATTTTCACTGTCTGCTCTGTACCATGATACATCCCAAACATTTTCCGTGTATAAGACGCCATATTGAACTGCTCAAAAAACTCCCTGCCTTCACGCCCTTCTTCCGTCAAAACCAGCTTCATCATCTTATCAACCCGATAATGCTTAATTATCGCGTCAGCAGTATCAAAAGCCACCAGATAATAGTTCTCATTATCCCAAGACAATGCCCAAGGGCTGACTTCATACAGTTCGCCGTTTTTTTTCATTTGCAGCTCTTTATTCACCGTCCACTGCGTATACTGAAACCGAATCTTAACGTTACGGCTAATGGCATTATGAAGAATATCAACATTATAATAAATACTCTCATTCATCGTCTTAATCCGGTCCGCCACATACACCTGCCTCTGCAGCTGTCTTGCTTCATGGACACTGGTCAGCCCTTCAAGCTTCTTGATCAGCTGCGCGGACTTCTTGACAGTAATAAACTTTGATGCCTGAACAGCATCCACCAGCAGCTTAAGCTCGGCCAGTTCAAACTGACGCTCCCCGATATGGTACTCATAGCTTTTCCCTTTTGATTCGCCGATGACATCAACGCCATAATTACGCAAAGCCTCTATGTCGTCATACAGGCTTTTGCGTTCCGCGCTGATGTCATAGGCCTGCAGGGCTGACTGGATGCCATGCAGCGTCATGCTATGACCGTCATCGGTCTGTTCTGAAAGTATTTTAAGTAAATACAGCAGCTTTAATTTTTGATTGCTTGATTTTGCCATGTCATCCCCGGTCAGCCGGCATCTTTCCCGGACACCTTAATGTCTTCAAATCCTTCCAGCACCCCGCCTTTTTGCTTCACGATATTCTCGATACGCTCACGGCAGCTGCTTTGACCGCTGCCAGAGTTCATCTTGACAACGATGTGCTTGCCTTCAGGAAGCTGAGCCAGTAAACCGTAAAAGGCCGGGGGCGGGCCTCCTGCCCATACAGGTGACAGGAGAATCAGGCGGTCATAGGCAGCCGGATCTTTCTCCAGCGGCTTAATAGGCCAGGATCTTCCCCGCATAGCAGCGAAACAGCCCAAGGTAAAGGCTTTGATCTTGGAATAGCGCCTTGCATCTTTGACCTCCACGATGTCGGCAGATTCTTTGGCGGCCAGTTCCGTTGCTGCCGCCTTGGTATGTCCTGTGTAGGAATAATATATGACGAGTGTTTTCATGTTTGGTAACCTCCTTTTATTTTTGACAGATGGGACAGAAATAAGTGCCGCGGCCATGTACCGCCTTTTTGGTAATCTCAGTGCCGCAGACGGGGCAGGCTTTCTGCATATGTACCTGAAGTTCGCTCTGAAACAGTCCGGATATCCCATTCGCGTCAAACGAATGAATGGTAGTTCCGCCCTGGACAATTGCCGCGTCCAGGATGTCCTTCGCTGCTTCCAGCATTTCCTGGGTGCGCTTTCTGCTGATCCGGCTCCCTGGCGTCTCCGGGTTGATCCTCATGCGAAAACAGATTTCATTGGCATAGATATTCCCGATTCCAGCAATAATCGTCTGGTCGAGCAGCAGCGTTTTGAGCGGGATGCTGCTTTTATGGATTCTTTGGTATATATCATCGGCTTTGGCAAGCCACGGCTCCGGACCCAGGTTACAAAGCGGTGCCGCAAGGTAACAGGCATCCGCTTCCGTCAGCTTCATGCGTCCGAATTTGCGGGTGTCATGATAACGAAGCTCCATACCTTCGCTCAGATGAAACGTGATATGTTCATGCTTATTAAGCGCTTGGCCGGGCGTGACGAAGAGGTATTTTCCTTCCATCCGCAGATGAGAAATAAAGGCATTTTTATCCAGGAAAAAGATAAGGTACTTTCCCCGTCTGCCGATATCACGCACCGTCTGGCCTTTCAGAGTTTCAATGAACAAAGCGGGATCACCGTCAATGATCCGGTCATAGCGGATGCTGATATCACGGATCTTTTGGTTCAGTATCAAGTTCTTTAACGTCCTGCGGACGGTTTCCACTTCCGGTAATTCTGGCATAGTGCTGCTCCTTTAATAAGTCAAAGCCACATCGTGATACAGAAGAAACCGGCCGCCACTAAGTTCTTCCACATGCACTGCTACCTCAATGTATCCGGCGCCAAGATCTGATATCACCTGATAAGCATAGCCTTCGGCAAACGCATCGCCGTCATAGGCGTCAATACAGGCATACAGCATGTTGAGGTCGGATATTACATTCTGGAACTGGAGGCTTTGGCCGCTCTGCATGATCTGATTATAACAATTTGTATAATAGTTTTCCATACTGGTCAGGATATCCTGTTCAGTGAAACCGGCCTCCTCCAGGGTCCGAACGACGGCATACGGCGTCTCATACGAAGTCAGATCCTGCGGTGACATGATGTCCTGGATGTCGGCAAGCACCGCTTCCTCTTGTGGGTTTGTTTCCAAGCCGGCATAGCGGGTGCCGTTGCAGGCGGGCAGGTAAACGGAAAGTTCCTCGCGGACATGGGTTGCGGCAAAATCGGCATCCGTCTTGTTGAAATAATCATAGGTATTGGGATCGGTGTCATCCCATGTCGTATCCACGTTATAATAGTCACCATCAAGTCTGACGATGTTCCAGGCGTGGTTCTCGCCGGCGAAGCCGGTACAGTAATAGCAGGGAATCCCCAGCTGTTGAAGGAGATATTGGTAAGCCCGGGCATAGCCGGCGCACACGGTCTGCTCTCCCACCATGGCACTGTAAGCATTCTGGTTTAGCGGAGCCTGCAGATTATATCTTACTTTATCCAGAAGGGTATCGTGTACATATACTTCCTTCTGATAATCATCGCCAAGTGCTCTTGCGCCGGCCAGTATTTCCTCGGCCTCGCTTTCAAAAGCCGCCTTGGAGGCGTCTAAGTCTCTGGCCGTATTGTTAAAGAACAGACTGACTTCTACGAGCACACGGTCTTGCGACATCAGGCCGCGATATGCCGAATCCAGCCAGAATAACTCCGGATGATCATTAAATACTGCGGTGTAGACGGTTTTGAACTGGGACGGGGTGACCGGTATTACGGGAGAAAAGACGGCATTCCCGGCGGCACTGTTGGCATAAACCTGACGGTACAGTTCCTGCAGATCACTGTCAAGCATCCAGTAATAGGGATAGAACGCTTCGTCAAATGTCAGGCCTTCTCCGGTTTCGCCATAGCCGGCCCGTTCTTCGATCTGTCGTGCCGCTTCTTCGTCAACCTGCTCGGTCTCTTCTTCTACCGGCTGGTAGCCACTCTTTCCTGATACTTCCTGCGGTGTCCGTATGCCGGTTTTTTCTGGCGGGACATAGTCGGACGGAGGCGGATTGACCGGATGGTCCGGTTCGGGACTGGCCGCCAGCAGATTTCCCGGTTCATCCTGAGAGTTGCCCGATGCATCGTCATTGCCGTCATCGGAAGCGGCAAGAAGCGAGGTGTTTTCTGTCGGACGAAAACTGTTTCCGTCGGTATCGGGAGCCGAACCGGCAGTTCCCACATAGGGATCCCGGCTGCCGGAACTCACTTCCCCGGTCAGGAGAAACTCCGTGACGGAGACGGCCAGAACCGGATGGAAAGAACATATCACAACAAACAGGCTTAGCAGAAGCGCTAAGCCTGATATGACATATAATATCCTTCTGGCTATATTCATCGAAACACCTCGTTATTGCTGAAGTAAACTTGCTATTTTTTAGAAAAAGATCCTTCTGGCGATCCGGCTCAACAATTCTCTTCGCGGGCTGGCTAAATGGTTTTCTTCGCGGGCTAAACGGTCCGGGAAATCAGATTGCTGTACCAGCTCAAAGAATCAACATAAGCCGCATGTAGCTGGTCAAGGCTGATATTGTGTATGATCATCAGCCGGGATACTTCTTGCCAGTCAGCGGTTTCATATCTAAGGATAAACTCAAATATCGGATAAAACTTGCCTTTCTGTTTGACCAGCGCGTCGTGAACATCCCTTGAAACTTGAACGATCTTCAGGGCTTCTTCCATGCTGAGTTCTAAGATGACATCAATGACGGAAAACAGCCCCATCAGGAAAAGCTCCGGAGCATGAACTGCCATCTCAAAAGCCGGGGCCAGGTTTTCCAGGAATTTAGCCCGGATCAGGGAGAATCTGGTGATTTCGTTGGGCTTATCAGCATAAAGTTCCTTGGTCACTGCCGTATTGATCCACTTCTTCAGCTCCTTCTGGCCGAGCATCGCCGCAGCATGGCGGATGGAGGTGATTTCTGAATTGATGGCCCTGGTATTCACCATCTTTAACAGGGAAATGACCAGCGCCGTATCCTGGCCGATGATGTCGGCCGCATCCGCCAGTTCAAAATTGTTGCTGTTCACGATGTTCAGCAGCCGGATATAGTTTACCTTAAGCGGGGAAACGTCATGCTGCCCGCGGTTTAAGGGAAGACGGAAAAACTCGCCTTCATACATGGAATAGCCGCCGATTTGCTTGATCTCCTCATAACGTTCGCCGGTGGCAATGTTGCCGGCGATCAATTTCAGGTCGGGGTAAATCCTGCCGAAATAGAACTTGACATTCTGGAGGTTCACTTTCTTGTCATCCAGAATGACATAATCCATCAGTAGCAGTATCTGTTTGTAATGATCAAATTCCTGCAGATTCAGCTTGCGGACCGCCATCTTATAACCCATCTGCTTCAGTTCTTTGATGCGTTTCAGATACATTTCCTCGGGCTTCACATGACTGTCAAGAAGCAGGATCAGCTTCTCAAGCGGGCCGTCATACTGTGATGAAATATCCGCAAAAATATTTACGTTGTTAAGGGGAACAAAAAGCTCCTTGCCACCGGTCAGCGCGTCGATGCCGACCTTCTGGATCAGGTCCAGGGCCAGGATGTTGACGGCACCGTCATTGAGAGCGGTGCTTTGCACGCTGGGTTCTAATAAATTGTTGTTTTTCTGTGAAAAAAAGGAATAGGCGATAACCGCCATGGAATCATCGAAAAAAGGCACCAGTGTAATCAGCATAATAATCCCTCCCGGTTGGTCTTAATAGTAGTTACCTGATGCTATTATAATATAAAACGCCATCCATTAACAGCTTAATTTTTACCTTTGTAGATTTTTTATAAAAATCTGTTACTGTTCAGACCAGGCAAAGTGCATCAAATCACTGCACAGTAACAACGTTCTGCGAACTGTAACAAAAATTTAATTACACCTCACAGAACCTTGGTCTGTGATCTGGTACAGAAATCAGGAAATCAAACTGTCTGCACCAATTCTTTGGTATTTAACTGCTTAAACTGAATAATCTGAACCAGATTTTCCTTCAGAAACTTGCTTTCTAGCAACAGGCTTTTTAATTCTTCTACACTGAGCAGCTTTTCCGTGCCTGAATTATACTCTTCCCGCCCTTTAGAAGGATCAGGCGGCACCGTGTAATCGATTCCGATAAAATCGTCGTTTTCTTCGACAATATGCCGGGTTTCTTCAGCTGTCAGCATGACTTCATGGTATTTTTCGTTTTTACGGACGCCGATGATTTCGCTCCCGGTATAGATATCCGAAAAAACAAAAGAAATCGCTTCAACCAGATCGCCGATCCGGCAGGTACGGCATTTTTTCACATAGATCTGCCCCGACTTCCCATAAAGGGAGGCATACAGTACCAGATCCACAGCTTCGTCGATGCTCATGATAAAACGGGTCATCTTCGGGTCGGTAACCGTGATTTTCCGGCCGCGACTTATCTGATCAATAAACAGCGGTATCACCGATCCTTTGGAGAACAGCACATTGCCGAACCTCACCCCGCATATGAGCGGACTTAGGTACTGTGACTTGGAGACGCACATGATTTCTTCAAGTTTTTTCGTCAGTCCCATAGTGCATGTCGGATCAACAGCCTTGTCACTGGATAAGTAGATCAGTTTTTCCACATTACAGATGTCTGCGGCACTGAGCAGATGATCCGTACCTAAAATATTAGTTTTAACCGCTTCCAGCGGGTTGCGCTCGCACAGCGGGACTTGCTTTAAGGCAGCGGTATGGAAGACAATGCTGCTGCCGCTCAACGCATATAATATGCTTTCCCGGTCTTTCAAATCACCGAGAAAATAACTGATTCTCTTATCGCTGTAAGTATTCTGCATGTCATACTGCTTGCTTTCATCCCGCGAAAATATCCTGATTTCTTTAACCGGATAGCTCAATAATCTTTTTAAACACGCTAGTCCGACTGTTCCGGTGCCGCCGGTGATCAATACCGTTTTATCTGCAAATTCATCCGCTGGATTTTTCCGTCCATAAAAATCTTTTGTCATAGGCATCCTCCTTCCGTGCTCATGGCACGTTTCGCTTTTCTTGAGATTTATGTTCATTATTTGGAAAATATATCCTGCGTAGCGTCTGGGGAATACTGATATTATCTATGTTTCCTTAAATGAAAACACTGCAGAATCAGGATTCCGGCTGCGGAAATAAAGTACAGTAAGCGGATATCCCAGAATTGTGCTATTCCGGACGAAGACAGCTGTGCGGTAAACCCTTCCTTGATATTACCGCCGATGAACGGCCCCAGAAGCAAGGCCAGGCCGATGGCGGCACTGTAAAAACAGTCGTACACCATTCTTCCGTCTTCCGGGATGATCTCATAACGGCGGTTAAATAAGGCGATCGCAAACCCGGAATTGCCTACCGAAGCTACTAAATAGCCCAGCGGCACAAAAATAAAATAATTGCCGGAGTGAGACAAGCCGAACAGGAACGTCTCGCCGATAAAAAACCATATGGACAGAAACAGCACAAATTTGTGGCCTACTCTATCACTGATTTTCCCCCAAATACGAAAGAGGAAAATCTGCGGCAGCTGCAGCATCAGCATGAAAATGACAATCAGCCGGTAGGGAAGCTGTAAATACCTCATTAAAAATACCGTAATGAAGCTGTCGGATATATTCAATAAAACATAAAACAAGAATATATAGGTCACGTAGCTGATAAAAGTCTTGTTGCGTAAAGGCAGACGAAAAATATCGGATATCGTAACGGCGCGTTTTGACGTGACACTGACTTTGACTTCCTCGACACGGGACAAGGTAATCAGTTCCGCTGCCGCCATCACCATTCCCAGCAGATACAGAACCAGATAGCCGCCATAGGCCCTGCCGGACACTTTCATCATATCCATGAACTGGCTGGCCGAAAGGGACAGGATGACGGTCACAGCCAGTGACCAGGTCTGCCTTATGGATATGATTTTCCCTTCCTTGCTTTTGGGGATGAAATGCAACATCCAGTTATTTAGTGACACGGTGCTCAGTGCCTGCAGGGTATAAGACAGGACAACCAGTACCATAAATACCAGAATCTGATATTCTTCTGTCACTGCCAGCGGGATAAAGATGATCAGGCTGCTAACCAGCTTGGCAATAAAGGTCAGCCAGATCGTCAGGCGCTTTTTACTGGTGAACTTTTCCAGCAGGAAGGACAGGAATAAAATGGTGATGCCGCACAAGTTGGGTATCACCTGACAATAGCTGACGATCAGGTCGCTGGCATTCATATAAAGCGCAAGGCCGCTTAAAAAAACCCCGCCGGTAAGCATCGTAAATGCTGAAGCAAAGGCAAACTGTATGTAGAAATATCTGGTATTATTTTTTATATTTTCCTGATTTAGCACCGCCTATTACTTTCCTTACATTATATTTTTCTTTTATTTTACTATTTCTTTTTATGTTTTACTATATAACTTTTATCATCTTTTGCTTTATGTTTTATTCAGGAGAGAACCCAGCTTCTGCGATGATTTCCGCAAATCACCATTAACGCCGTTTTTAACCAGCCATTGATTCAGTTCCAGTTCATGGATGTCATACCATTTTCTGAGGGTGTCCAGCGGGTATTTGCTGTAAAGGTATTTTTGCTTGTCAAGCAGCTCCTGTTTGCCCAGTTCCGGATCCCGAATCAGGTTGTGGATCTTGGTGTGCGGGTAATGTGCACTGGCGCAGCCTCTGTCAAGGATAAATTCCGCGCCGTTCATGTATAAAGCAAGGGCAAGATCGTTATCCTCTCCGCCCCAGGTATCAAAGCTTTCGTCACACAGGCCCACTTCGAAGAGGAAGTTACGGTCTGCCGACATATTGCCGGCCCAGTACAAGACCCAGGATGCGGGATAGTTATTTAAATCGTCTCCGAGTTCCTGATATACCACCTCCCGGCAGTCATAGTATTTTTGCTCTTCTAATATCTCAATCGCTCTGTCAATGTGGTTATTGTCGATCACTTCCCTTACTTCGTCAGAATAGATATCCATGTCGTCAAACCCGTAGACATAGCCCGTCACCGCGCATTTTTTATGCTTGTGGGCTTTTACATGGCATTCCAGAGCCTTGGAAGCGAGCAAAATGCCGTTATCCAGCAACATGCAAAGCTTGGCATGAGATACCCTGATTCCCAGATTGCGCACGGTTGCCGCGCAGAATCCGCGATCCGGCTGATAACAGTAGCGCAAGTTGAATTTATCCTCATATCTTTTAGTCACGCCGAGGATGTCTTCTTTGGAGCCGTCGTCACAGACGATGACTTCAAACCTGTCCCTGCCGATCGTCTGATTACATAAAGAATCTAAAGTCAGTGCCAGTTCATCCGCCCGGTTATAAACGGATAAAATAACCGAGATGTCATAAAGTATTTCGTTCATTTGGTTTTTCTCCTTTGGTTACGGTTTATAATGCTTCTCAAGTACGGTTACAAAATAATCGATGCAGACTTGGATATCTTCTTCTTCCCATGTCGGATGTAGGTATAAGGACAAGGTTTTGCTACGAAGCGATGCGGCAACCTCACAGGTTACTTTCGTATAATCCACCGCAGCGGCGTCGGTATATTCTTTGGATTCAAACGGGAACTTAGCGCTTCCAAAACCGTTATGTTCCCGGTATACCCGCTCTTTATAGGCTTCCGGCCATTGGATCTTAAACACTGGTATTCCCAGCTCTCTTAATTCCATGATGATGCCGGTGGCATCGGTGTCCAGGCAGTTCAGGTCAAGAATAACCGGGTATTCCCAATAGGCGTTCCTGCGCTCGGGCGTATTTAGCGGCAGGGCTGCGATTCCCTGAATCCCGCATAAGGCCTCGTCGTACATCTTGGCATAGCGGTATCTCCGGGGCATGTTCCAGGTTTCAAACCGCTTTAATTCATTGATGCCGATAATTGATTGTATTTCCGTCATCCGGTAATTATAACCTACCGAGTTATGGACATAATCACTTTCTTCTTCCAGCGACAATAAGTCAAAGCGCTTTTTCACGTCGAAGCCATGGTCGCGGAAGGCACGGCAGCTCCAGCCGATTTCCTCGTCGGTCGTAATCACCATGCCGCCTTCACCGCCAGTCGTAAAATGCTTGCTTTGACAGAAACTGAAGGTTCCCACATGTCCGACCGTCCCGACTTTTTTCCCCTTATAGACGCCGCCCAGACACTGTGCGGAATCTTCGATCACATATAACTGATGCCTTGCTGCTACCGACAGGATCGCATCCATGTCACAGACAATACCGTATAAATGGACAACGATGATGGCCTTTGTCCGTTTACTGATCAAGGCTTCGATTTTGGCCGGATCCATGGTATGATCGGTCGCCGTGTCACAGAATACCGGAATCGCGCCGGCCTGCAGTACCGCAAACGAGGTGGCGATAAAAGTATAGGACGGGACAATGACTTCGTCCCCGGGTCCGATTCCCAGCCCAGCAACCGCAATATGTACTGCCGAAGTCCCACTGGTGCAGGAGACGGCCATTTTGGCGCCGCTGTAGGCGGCAAACATTTCTTCAAACTCTTTCCCCTTTTTTCCGGTCCAATAATTCACTTTTCCTGATTTTAAAGGTTCAATGATATCCATGTAACTTTGCTCATTGAACTGAGGCCAGGCCGGAAATTTGTGATCTGTTCTTTTCATGGTTGTGATCCTTTCTTTAAATTTATTACCTCTGAGTTATTTTTCCTTAGTAAAATTTATTGCCGCTAGGTTATTGTTCCTTAGACTTTTTTTGCCTCCTCCGGGTCATTATTCATTAGGGAAACGCTGATGCATCAGTGTTTCCTTAGAAAAAATAAGAATCTCCGTATTCAATGTCATCTGAAATCACTTCATAATTATCTTGTACGATCTGGTTAATCACTCCAGTAATCCGGCAGCATTCTTCGACACCGCTGCAATAGTTTTTTTCCAGCTCAAAGTACTTTAATTCATTTTCATAGATGGCATCAAAATGATCTGTTATGATGTTTCCCAGTTTTTTACTGTCGTTGGTAGCCTTCATCACACAGGAATAGATGTCCCCATTGGTTTTGATCAGCCATTTTGCCAGCGACATATAGCAATGCTTAAAATCATAGGCACTCTTGCGCTCTTCAAATATCTGATAAAAATTGGTCTGATGATGAACAAAATCGGAAAATCCAGAATCACGGAACAGCTCTTCCGCTTCTGTCCGGACATTGTCTACCGCTTCACCCCACCAGGAATACTGGTCGGGGGTAAGCAGGAGTTTGCCTTCATAATTTCCGGACGGGCATTCGCAGCTCTCGATCGGGCAGGTGGGACGGAACTGAAGATTGATTTTATACAAGCTGTTTTCTCCCAGCTCATTCATAATCATATCGTACATAGATTTAATGAAACGGGGGATTTTTTCCAAAGAAAATCTATTGTACAAAAACCCGATCCCGACATTGCGGCACCGGCTTCCGGCATAGAATACAATGGTCTTCAGCCTCTTTTCAAAGTTCCCGTTTTTAAGTTGATTGAAAGTTCCTTGAGTATCCGCGTCCAATGAAACACGGATCCAGTCATCGTCGCCGAAAAGATCACAGTCTACCAGTTTACATCCGTTAGTGATAACACCGACGCTGATTTCCTGTTCTTTGAAAAAACTGATCACGTCATCGATGTCCTTATCGCCGTCTTGATACATTGTCGGCTCACCGCCGCCGGCAATTACTACGGCCTTGGGGCTTGCTTCCGCGATACGTTCCAGTGACTGAAATGGGAAATCATGATAGATTTGATTCTTATGTTTTATATTGGTTCCGTAACTGCAGTAAATACAGTTGAGATCACATTTGTCAGTCAGATGCAGTTCTACCATGCCGATCCTTTGCCTATCCCTGTATTCATTTTGGGCTGACTTTGCTTTTATCATCTTAAGATGATTTAACACCTTATTGTTGTTTCGCAACTCTAGAACCGTACTCATGTGACTTCCTCCCTTCACCCTGAATGCATCCTTTGTACAATATCTTTATTGACATCATTTGTTATATTGTTTAAAAAATTAAACAATATATTTACGTGTTGTAGCAACGATTAAAATGATTACGTAATATATGTTATGTTGTATTTATACCATCCTATTTATTGTAAATCATTGATTTGAAAAAACAACCCGCTATGTCTAATCTACGGTTTTTTTGTCTACTTAACAGTTATATACTATCCGGATCAAGGGCCGGCCGGGGCGGTGTGGCGATGCGGAAACTTGATATATTATGAGTTAGTTATGTTTTTCTAACACTTCAAGCATCTACTGAATATTTCATGCATTTTTTGCAATATTGAATATTTTATTAAATATATACATGAATATATTATTTAAATTAAATATATTACTTGAATATTTCAACTAATAATGTTGTGATATCTTCAATTTTATTAATAAAAGGGAGGATATTATGATTATTAAAGGAAAAATCGTATCATTATGTATGGACACAGCGCTTTCAGTAATTGACATGCACCGACTGGTACGCTGTGGCTAAATCATAAAAGCCGGAGCGTACCAGTTTCTCTTTTGTCAGCCCCTACTTAAGGAAAAAAATAAAAGCGCATGAATAAATTGACCATTTTGCCGACTGATGATAAGATAAAATAAAAATGTACATTATGAATAATCATTCTTTAGAAATTCCGATTTCTTATGGAGGAACACATTATGAGCAGACTAAAAATCATCGCACTGTCACTTGCAGTAATTGTCTTTTATTCCGTCTTTCCTGCGGGATCCGCACCATCTGAAGTTCAAGCGGCGGGCCGCACCGTATCTATAGATTCCTGCACGATATCCGGATCAGATGTCATATGCAGTATCAGTGCTTCCAACGTTCCGGCAAGCGATGACGGAAAATACTATATTTATGCCAATGAAGTGTATCAGGACGGTACTGCCGGAACAGTAGTCGCTGCCGCCGACATCGGCAAAGCGGTTTCCGTCAGCTTTCCGTTAGCCTATGGAACTTCTGATTCCAATCTGAGCCGGAAGTTCTTGATTGCCGTCAAAAGCGGCGGGCAGCTGACACAGGTCAGCGATGAACACTATATTACCAATCCGGAGAGTATCGCCGCCTACACATCGGCACGAAGGGACACCGGCATCAAGGGGATTCTTCCCGGTTCCGTGATTAATGACGGCAGCATGCAGGACCTGGGCATCCAGCAGGTGATTTACAATATCAATCTGGGAGACATCTGTGCGGACGGTTCCGCTGCCGGAAGCATTGCCTTCCCTTATAACGGTGCCACCTATTATTTTAACGGAACGGTAATCGCTAATTATGATTCCTTTATTAAATACCTGAATAACAGCGGTATCCAGGTGACTTTGGTGATCCTGAATAACGGCGGCAGCAGCGCCAATGCTCAGGATCTCATCCACCCGCTGGCATTGGGCGGGGACTGTCCTGGCTTTGCCCTTAATACTGCCAATGAAGCCGGCGTCGGACAGCTGAAAGCAATCGGGGCTTTCCTCGGCAAAAGATACAGCGGCACCCAAGGATGCGGACAGGTCGACAACTGGATCCTGGGTAATGAAACCAATGCCCGTACCTCATGGTGGTACAGCAGCTCGACTTCCTTGGATCTAAATGTAAATATGTACGTGAAGGCATTCCGGATCTTTTATAATGAAATCAAAAGCAATAACGGTAACGCAAGAATCTACAATTCTATCGACCAGGAATGGAACCGCAAATCTAACCCCGGCAGTTTCCTGGCCAAGGAATATCTGGATCAGTTTAACTATTATATGTTACGGGAAGGCAATATCGACTGGGGGCTTTCCTACCACCCTTATAATTCCCCCCTGTATGATCCCTATGCCTGGAACGGCCCGGCCGTCTGGGTAAAGGAAGGCATCACGACCCCTTATATAACCATGCAGAATATCGACATCCTGATTGACTATATGCACCAGCCGGCCTTCCTGAATCCGGCCGGCGAGGTGAGAAGCATTTCCCTGGCTGAGATCGGCTACACTTCGGCTTTCGGGGCTGAGAATCAGGAAGCATCGATCGCTTACGGCTATCTGAAAGCAGCCTCGCTTCCGGATGTTGATGCCTTCATGCTCTACCGGCTGACCGATGATCCCCACGAGATGCTGAGCAACCTGGACTTGGGTATTGAAGATACCGCCGGAAACCATAAAGCTGCCTATGAAATTTATAAGTATCTGGGAACGGAAAAAGAAGCTGTTGCCAAAGCAAGAGCTTCTGAAATCATCGGCATAGACATCGATACGATGATCCGCGAGAATATTATCTGGACCAGAGGCGGGGACGGGGTTGTCGGCTGACGCTGATGCTTGGATGAATGAAAACATCGACCTATTGCATAAATATGTTAATAATCCAGATGACATATAGATGTGACGGATTACACCTTTATGATGGCTGAATTAATTACTTGGACAGAATCCGCACAGGAAATCGAGAGTGATCTGGTGGATGACCCGGAAGCACTAGCAGAATATGTAAAAGTATAGACACGTATACTTTTTCGAATTATTAGCTATTTGATAGCGTTAAAATTACCAATCACCAAGTGGCCGCCAATCAAATGATTTTTCTTGGGCATACTTGTTTCTGATAGCTTCAAACTCTTCCTGAGTCACGGTTTCATAATTATAAAAATCATCGGATTCATTGTAATTCACCCCAAACACGTTTTCGTCTGTTGATTCATCATAATATACATAGATCTGCTCGATAAAATGTAACTCGATTTCATTTGTAAACTCATAGTATCGAAATCTTGATTGGCCTTGCCAATGATAATATGACAGGCATATCTTATTGTCTGTAAGAATACTCAGGTCTTCCTTAAGAGACGAATAAACCAATGAAACAGCCTCCATAGCATCTATCGTATAGACTTCTAGGATCTGAGGTCTATCAAAATTTTCTACTGCTAAAGATATAATAAGTTCCGGAACCGTATCACCGCTTAAATCTTCCAAAGCATACTGAAAGTGCATTCCATTCGGATCTATATAAAAACTCTCTACATTTTCTATAACAGCATCAGGGATTTGTCCGGCATATCCAGCTTCGAATCCCACGTTTTCATATTGCTGATATGCATTTACCACCACATCGTATGGTGTCAGTTCATCTGCCTGCTTATGAAACGAAATATCACTGTCGATACCTGGTCTTGGTATTTCTGTCATAGTATCCGCTTGATCGGAAAAATACCGCATCCAACTATCATCAATATCACTCTGGTAAGATATTTTCAGATACCCATCATTCGGTTCATAGGCATTAACATCCATATCACTGTTAAAGTGGTAAATCAAAAATTCCTGTGATTTTATGTCCGGATTCAGATATCCGTCCTCAGCTGCCAATCTCTTTAACTCCGCTAAGGCCGATTCAAAATCCGTGAAACGATCTGTAACCGGTTCATAGCCTCGTCCTTTTTGATAAATAATATCCTCCTCGTCACCTCTGGTGACTGTTGTCTGCCAAAATCCTTCTTCGCTATATTCCTCAGAAGTATAGTACCTCGTTCTAGCCATATAGAGTGCATGGGTATTATTAAGGCGCCCAGCTTCATCATCTGTTATTTGGATTATTGCATAGGCAAAGTTCAGATTTCTCTCAACACCTTCTTCATCCAGCATTTCATGCTGGAGACCGAAATATGGTTCTCCATCCATATTGAAAAGAGTCATGATGTCTTCAGTAGGACCCTCCGACATGGTAGAGTCATATGGATTTAAATAGCTTAGCCACTGCCTCCCGATCCTTCCTTCGGAAACACTAGTTTCATTCGTATCTCTATCTCTTTCTATGTCCAATAGCAACGAGTAACAAAAGAAGCCGTATTCTCCCAGGGCAGTCCCGATTTCCGGATAATCATTCAAACAAGCGTAGTTTAAAATCATTTCCAGTGTTCCGTCAGCGTCAAAATCACCCGCCGCAATACCATAGACACCGACATTGACTGCCACCCGCGACGGTACCGAACTGTCATTGTAGAAAATAGCCCTTGTATCAATCTGCGTACTTTCGGCTATACCGTATCTGTTAATATATTCCTTTTCCACATAACCAAGTAAAATGGCAAAATCTTCTGGATATTTTTTTTCGGCTTCTACAAGGCTATACCGAGCCGTGGAGGCATGTTCCATAACTGATCCACCACCAGCTATTTCGTCTAGTAATATAGGTATCTTAGCCTGCTCATTTGCTCTAGTTGCTGTCTCAGTTCTTAACGTCCAGTCTTCCACATCACATTCACCATATATATTTACCTGATATGTCAAGGGGGTGGCTGCTACTACCGAACCATCACGTCTTAACCCCACCATATGAGTGTCTACGATTGCCAAGGATACAATATTACGCCAAGAACTCACCCTGTTTGGGGAGAAAAATAAGGTCTGTTTCCTGTCCCATTGATAGCACTCGCCCCTGTGAACCAGCTTCCCGCCACTTGTTAATCCCCATGTTTGGCCGAAATAGGCATATACGGCTACAATATTACGCCAACTTGCTATTCTGTCACCAGCACCTGAATCATATTCTCCCGTGATAACGACCGTCCCATCTTCTTTCAAACCGACAGTATGTGTTTCTGTTGTGGATATACAGGCAATATCAGTCCAAGCGGACACATCACACTGTCCTCGGTCATTATTTCCCGTTGCCACAACTGTACCGTCTGCTTTTATACCGATCGCATGATCTGTACAAGCCGCCACTGATACTATGTCACTCCAATCTGTCAGATCCTCTGGACTCGCAAGGAATGTCCCAGCCATCAGCACGGTACCGTCCTCTTTCAGACCTATCGTACAAAAAGCGCCTGCCGAAACGTCGATAATGTCCTGCCATTCCGATACATCGCACTGACCCCATTCATTATTTCCGGCTGCCACTACACTACCATCTTCTCTCAGACCAACACTGTGAATGGCCGATGCCGACACTGCAATAATCCCATGCCATTCTGATACATCGCATTGACCATAAGTGTTAACACCGGTAGCAATTACTGTTCCATCTTCCTTGACTCCAATCGTAAAACTACCATGGTTTTCTGATCCGGCTGCCAAGGTCTTAATACCGGCGTTATTTTTCCATGTTCCGTGAAACACAAAACCTGTATAACGTAAATAAAAGAATATGCTTCCCAACAAGAATATTACAACTAAAACATGACCGAGACTCATTCTTCGCTTTCTCTCAGCACGCCTTGTTCTAAGCCGTAAGCCGTCATGATAATTTACGTGATCATCACTTCCATCCGGCGGATCAGAAATATCTTCTGAGATTTTCAGACTGAATGACTCATTAACTCCCGACCCGGTAGCTACTCCACATCTATAGCAATATTTGTTATCCTCCGCTAATTGGGTTCCACAGTTTAAACAAAGCATAATTCTTTCTCCCATCACATTTTATAGCCTAACACGATATTGCATTTTTATTAACAAATATAGGAGTGACCTCCCCTCTATGTTATGGGTCACTCCTAATCAATCTAAAAACAAATATGGCTTTTATTTACTAGAACCGCCCTTCCTTCGCCGCTTCCTCCACGGAAACTGCCACAGCCACTGTCATCCCGACCATCGGGTTGTTCCCGGCACCCATCAGGCCCATCATCTCGACGTGAGCGGGTACCGAAGACGATCCGGCAAACTGGGCATCGGAATGCATCCGGCCCATAGTATCCGTCATGCCGTAGGAAGCCGGGCCGGCTGCCATATTATCAGGATGCAGGGTTCGTCCCGTACCGCCGCCCGAGGCAACGGAAAAATACTTCTTCCCTTGTTCCATGCACTCTTTCTTATAAGTACCGGCAACCGGATGCTGGAACCTGGTCGGATTGGTGGAATTGCCGGTGATGGACACGTCCACTTTTTCCTTATGCATAATAGCGACACCTTCGGTCACATCGTTAGCACCGTAGCAGTTGACTTTCGCACGCAGTCCTTGAGAATAGGATTTGCGGTAAACTTCCTTGACCTCACCCGCATAATAATCCATCTCTGTTTCCACAAAAGTGAACCCGTTAATCCGGGAAATCACCTGCGCCGCATCCTTGCCAAGGCCGTTCAGGATCACGCGCAAAGGTTTCTGGCGTACCTTATTGGCTTTTTCAGCAATCCCGATCGCGCCTTCCGCCGCAGCAAAGGATTCATGCCCAGCCAGAAAAGCAAAACACTCGGTTTCTTCTTCCAGCAGCATCTTGCCAAGATTCCCATGTCCTAGTCCTACCTTGCGCTGGTCAGCCACGGAACCGGGAATGCAAAACGACTGGAGTCCTTCGCCGATCGCCGCCGCTGCGTCAGCAGCCCGGCGGCAGCCTTTCTTAATGGCTATTGCGGCACCTACAACATAAGCCCATTTGGCATTTTCAAAACAGATGGGCTGGATGCCTTCTACTTGCTTGTAGACATCAAGGCCGGCATCTTTCGTTATTTTTTCAGCTTCTTCGATGGAAGAAATTCCATAGCTGTTAAGTACTTCATTGATTTGGTTGATTCGTCTTTCATATGATTCAAATAAAGCCATTTTCTATTTCCTCCTTCTTTTATTCATGCCTGGGATCGATAATCTTCACCGCATCAGCCACCCGTCCGTACTGGCCTTTCGCTTTTTCCCAAGCGGTATTCGGATCGTCACCCTTTTTAATAAAATCTGTCATCTTGCCGAGACTGACAAACTGATAACCGATAATCTGATCTTCTTCATCGAGAGCAATGCCGGTCACATATCCTTCTGCCATCTCCAGATACCGCGGCCCCTTTTCCAGAGTACCATACATCGTACCTACCTGGCTGCGCAGACCCTTACCCAGATCCTCAAGTCCGGCGCCTACCGGCAGCCCGTCCTCCGAAAATGCGCTTTGTGTCCTTCCGTAAACTATCTGCAGGAACAATTCCCTCATGGCGGTATTGATTGCATCACAGACAAGGTCTGTGTTCAGAGCCTCAAGCAACGTCCTTCCCGGCAGGATCTCGGAAGCCATCGCTGCGGAATGCGTCATCCCGGAACAGCCGATTGTCTCAACCAATGCTTCTTGAATAATCCCCTCTTTTACATTCAAAGTCAGCTTGCAGGCACCCTGCTGCGGCGCACACCAGCCCACGCCATGCGTCAGGCCGGAAATATCTTTCACTTCTTTGGCTTTCACCCATTTTGCTTCTTCGGGTATGGGAGCACAGCCATGGCATACGCCCTGTGCCACCTTACACATCTCTTCCACTTCTTTCGAATAAATCATGTGAATCTCCTTTCAATATGTATTACTGAGTGCGTCGCAACAGTCTATCGAAACGTTTCCGCACACATTAACTATTTTCGCACACTTACGGCAAAAAATCCAGTCTTATTTGGAGTGAATATTTTCGCGTGTATTATTTTCGCTGTAAACTACTTGTTACTGTTCACTGTTCACTCCCTAACGAAAGTTTATAGAAAAGAAAGCGGGGGAGGGCTCGGGGGACGGAGGGCTGGACGGTAACTTTTCCGCTTTCCGCATTCTAGTCACATTCAATATTCCGCAAAGCCACCTCTCCCTGACATTTATATATACTGTCAGCCGGAATAACCCCCCGCACTGCCGAAAGCGGATAGATACTCGTCCTAGGCCCGACCACTGTTCCGGGATTCAAAACACAGTTACACCCGATTTCCACATAATCACCGATCATCGCCCCAAATTTCTTCAAGCCCGTTTCCACATATTCCCCCTCAAGCTTAATCCGCACAAGGCTACTGTCACTTTTCACATTCGATGTAATCGCCCCTGCTCCCATATGTGACTTAAACCCCAAAATACTGTCCCCCACATAATTAAAATGCGGCACCTGAACCCTGTTAAAAAGAATCACATTCTTAAGCTCAGTAGAATTCCCCACCACAGCATGCTTCCCCACAATCGCCGCCCCTCTGATAAAAGCACAATGGCGAACCTCCGCCTCCTCATCAATAATTGCCGGTCCATTAATATATGCTGTCGAAGCAACCCGCGCCGACTTGGCAATCCATACATCAGCCGCCACCCGCTCAAAACGCTCCGGATCAAGCCTCCCCCCCACATCCAAAATATAATCTTTTATCTTCCCAAGTATCCGCCACGGATATTCCTCCGTTTTCATCAATTCAGCAGCAATCGTCTCTTTCAAATCATACAAACCCTCAATTCTCAAAGCCTTCATAATTCCTCCCGTTTATAGTAATTAATAATTATATTTTATTTGTTTTTAACTGCCAGTTGGAATACCGAATCGTCATATTGCCCGGCAAAGC
>DBDJ01000016.1:0-25943 GCA_002293525.1 Lachnospiraceae bacterium UBA935 | reverse complement strand
GCTTTGCCGGGCAATATGACGATGACCGCAAGGCCGCATAACCGCAAAACCGTGCATGCTACTTCTTATATCCCGCCGCCGCCTCATCAAAAAACCGGAACATCTCCCCCTGATTCACCGCCTGCTTCACCTGGTCCGTCCGCCGCGATATGAAATCGCTCAGCTTCCGCATATACTCATCCTCAGATATTGTCCCCTCCGCTACCATCGTCAAGCCCTTCTCCCAGCTCGCCGTAAGTGCCGGATCTAGCAGGGCCCTGATCGAATGGTTGACGATATCAAATATCATTTCCCCCATCAGCGTCGGCGTAATAATCTGGGTTTTCTTATTTAACGCCAGATACTTTATCGTCACCAGCTTCTTTAATATCTCAGCCCTGGTGGCCGAAGTGCCGATCCCGCTCCCCTTGATCTGCGCCCTTAATTCCTCATCTTCAATAAACTGCCCGGCATTTTCCATCGCCAGTATCATACTGCCCGAATTGTACCGCTTAGGAGGGGTTGTCTCGCCTTCTTTGATTTCCAGCTTCTTGACCGCCAGTTCCATCCCTTTTTTCAAACCCGACAATACCTGCAGAAAATCCATGTCGCAGCCAATATCAATATCTTCCGTTTTGTTATTATCAACTTTACTTTCCGCGTTACTTTCTGCGTTGCTTTCCGCTTTACTTTCCGTCTTCTTCCTCCCATAAGCATGACCGGCAACCTTTAAATAACCTTCTTCTGCCAGTACCTTAAAGCTCAGGAAGAATTTCTCCCCTTTATTATCCAGGGTCAGGCTGACCTTCTGATAAACCGCTGCCGGATAAAAGATGCTGAGGAATCTCCGGACTATGATCTCATAGACAGAAGCCGCCGTCGGTGTCAGGTTTCTTAGATTATTTAACCCTTGACCGGTCGGTATGACGGCATAGTGGTCGGTGATCTGCTTGTCATTTACATACCGTGTTTTAGCCAGCCCCTTGAACATTTCCTGCTGAAGTACTTCCGCCGCAAAGCTACCGCAGGGGGGATAGGATGTCAGGCCCCGGATATTGCCGGCTATTTCCTTGCAGACTGCCGACGACAATACCCTGGCGTCGGTACGGGGATAGGTGGTCAGCTTCTTTTCGTAAAGCTCCTGAACGATCCGTAGCGTTTCGTCCGGACTCAGCCGGAAAAAGCGGGAACAGTCGTTTTGCAGCTCGGCCAGATTGTAAAGCAGGGGCGGTGTCTTGACTTCTTTTTTCTTTTCGTTCTTCGCTACTGCCAGCGGCCTTAGTTCCGGCTGCGACAAATAAGCAATCAGCTCTTGTGCCGTCGCTTCTGTTTTAAAGCCGTTTTCCTTATATAGTAAGGGGGAATTAAAGTAGCGGGTATGTTCTGCGGCCTTCCACTCCGCTTCACAGTCGCGGCCGCCGATTTTGGTCCGGGCTATGACACGGTAGAACGGCGTTTTGACAAAGCTGCGGATCTCCCGCTCCCGCTTCACTGCCATGCCAAGGACGCAGGTCATGACCCGGCCAACGGAGACAACGGCCTTATCCAGTTTCAAGTAAGATTTGATCGAACCGCTGTATTTAAGCGTCAGAACCCGGGAAAAATTGATGCCCATCAGGTAATCCTCTTTGGCCCGCAGATAAGCGGCGGAACCGAGGTTGTCATATTCCGACAGGTTCTTCGCCTCCCTGATGCCGCGCAATATCTCGGCTTCGGTCTGTGAATCAATCCACACCCGGCGGCGTTCCTTGCCGGTAAGCCCGGCCTGCCGTTCTACCAGACGGTAGATGTACTCCCCTTCCCGTCCGGAATCCGTGCACACATAGATGATGTCCACGTCCTGACGGTGCAGGAGGGTGCTGACGGTCTTGAACTGTTTCTTGACATTTCCGATCACTTCATATCGGAATTCCTGTGGGATAAAAGGAAGGGTGTTTAAGGTCCAGCGTTTGTATTTCACGTCATACGCTTCCGGATAGCTCATGGTCACCAGATGGCCCACGCACCAGGTTATAATGGCTTCTTCCGCTTCCATGTAGCCGTCTCGATTCGTAGTATGGTATTTGAGCGCCTTGGCAAATTCCCTGGCGACGCTCGGTTTTTCTGCTATATACAGGCTTTTTCCCATAGACCATCCTAAACTTATTCCGTGCCACATGAGCTATGTCATGCCGCAGGAACAATCATTAATGAAATTCATCGACGCCGATCAGTTTGATGTTCGCTTTGACCTTGGCCTCCAAGCTGAGCTTTTCATCAAAATGGCCGACAGAAAACAAATAAATATGGTTCGGCTTCAGCTTGGCCTTGCCAGTACTGAAAAGAAGCCATTCATAATCCTCATATGTCATCATGGGCTTTTCCCAGTTACACAGGCCGATCAGGGTATTGGCGTTATCATCCTGTGCCACGATGTCGATATTTCCGGTCTTGCCGACCCACTCCCCGCACTGCTCATAGATAATCGGCAGCCGGTTCCTTTTGTTCCACTGATCCAGTTTCTGGGTACATACCATCCGGAAATAATCCGCGACATAGCTCTTAAATGTCGGCGCGATGTGGCGGGTATAAAACTCAGTCGAGCTTAAACTGTTCAGGGCGCTGATATTGGGATAAAAATAGGTGAAATAAAAATTGACAAAGTGGTTTCTGATCCGGTAAACGCCCTTCTGGACGTTTTCTTTTCCTTCCGCATCATAGGAAAATACCTTTTCCACCAGTTCCAGTTCCATCAGGTTCTTTAGGTAAACGCTGATCTTGGCCCGGGAAAACTCCGTATGCAGGTATAAGTCGTTGAGTTTGCGGTTGCCTTCGGCGATGGCCGCCAAAATGGTGTTATAGACCCCGGTTTCCCGCAATTCCTCGGCTACCATGCGCTCCCCGTGCTTGTGTAAAAAGCTGCGCGGGGACAGGATGTTCCGGCATATGTTTTCCTTGATGCTGATCTTATCGTCAAAATACTGCCAGATCCCCGGGATGCCCCCTAAGATGGCATAGGCCTCCACACATTCTTCAATCCGGAAGCCGGAAAAGTAATCAAACATCTCCTGAAAGCCCAGTTCTTTTATTTTCAAGAACCCGGAAAGTTCATAAGCCGCTTCTCCGATCTTCCCGACCATGCTGTTTTCCACCCAGCCGATCGAAGAACTGCACAGGATCACCATCAGCTGTCCGCTGTTCCACTGGTCATGGGCAAAAGCAACCAGCTCCTTCATGAAGGACTGACTATTTTTAACGATATAATGAAAATCATCGATCACAAGGACTTTTTTCGCCCTTCCGGTTTCGGTCACGGCATCAAAGATATCCGTAAAAGCCGGGTATTTCTGAGTCTTTATTCCCCGCTTCCGCAGTTCCTTGCCCCACTGATAAAGCTGTTCTCTTTCAGAACAGGAGCGGGCCCGATAGGTATAATTCGGCTTGTCCTGGATGAACTGGCTGATGACCGCCGTCTTCCCGATGCCTCTCTGCCCGTAAATGACAATGATCTGGCTTCCCGCTCGGTCATAATAGGTGTTTAAATATTTCACTTCTGAAGTTCGCCCTATTATCATAATAATCCCCTTGATTTTCCGTCACAGACACTGAAGCACGTCTTTTTCCAGGTCCCCCGGCGGCATCGGACGCCCTAATAAATATCCCTGGATGCAGTCGCAGCCGATTGATTTCAGGTATTCAAACTGCTCTTCGGTCTCAACACCTTCCGCCACCGTCTCAAACCCCAGTTTTTTGACCATGTAGATAATGGATTCGGTGATGATACGGGTGTTGCTGTCAGTTATGACGGTGTCGATAAAACTCTTGTCTATTTTCAGGGTGTCAATAGGAAGGCCTTTCAGATAAGACAGCGAGGAAAACCCGGTTCCGAAATCATCCAGCGAGATCCGGATCCCATATTCCCTCAGAATATGAAGCTTCTCTCTTATGTCCTTAAAATCATTGATCAGGACGCTTTCCGTAATCTCCAGTTCGATCCCTCGCGGATCCACGTCATATTTGGAAATGATGCTAAGGACGGTATCAATGAAATCGTTTCTGGCGTATTGGATCGCCGATATGTTGAGGGACAGGATCATGTCCTGACGGTAAGTTTTTTTCCACGTTGAATAGATGCGGATGCTTTCTTCGATCACCCATGTGCCGATCGGGATGATCGCCCCGTTTTTTTCCGCGATCGGGATAAATGTCATCGGACTGATCATCTTGCCGTCATAATCGCGCCAGCGTATCAGGGTCTCCATGCCCCGCAGCTTTTTATCATTGCTGGTATACTGGGGCTGGAAATGAAGGATGAAGTTCTGGTTAAACACGGCTTCCTTCAATTTGTTTTCAATTGCTACGTTATTAAGAAAATCCTGCAGGATCGGGGCGTCAAAAAACTGAATCGTCCCGCTGCCTGACGATTTGGCCTTAAACATGACGATCTCGGCACAGTTGATCAGTTCCAGTGTCGTCCGGGCGGCTTCGGGATATTCCGCGACCCCCACGCTTACCGAAATCGTGACTTCCTGGCCCGTGCTTAGGCTGAACGGCAAGCCTAGCCGCTTCTGAATCGCCTTGTGGATGGCTTCCACGCTGCGGTTCCCGAAGGGGTTATAGATGGCGATACAGTAAATATCCCCGTTAAAATGTGACACCAGAACCTGCTCGCTCTTGAACTCGCTCAGGAACTGGCCGAACTGCTGCATGATTTCATCTCCGATGATAATCCCCATGCTGTCGTTTACTTTCCGGAAATCATCGATGTCGATGAACATAACCGAGATGATGTCATTTGCCGCTTCCGCTTTCCTGATAAAGTCACCCAGCAGCCGGACGAAATAATTGCGGTTATAAAGCCCGGTGAGAACGTCATAATAGGCCATATATGTCAGTTCGTCATTCTGGTTTTTCAGTTTGGTAATATTCTTAAAGCGCAGTACTTTCTCGAGCGGAATACCGAAATCGTCATAGATGACTGCGGCTTCACACTCTACCCAGATCTGGGAATCACGGAGCTTGATAATGGCGCTGTCACGCTTCAGGCCGAATTTTTCCAGATCCAGCAAATCACGGAGCGCCGTTATATAGTTTTCTTCTACATAACCGAACAGAATCGTGATGTCACTGAATTCTTTGATGGTAAAATCAAAATAAAAACTCCAGTTGCCGGCCGTGCGGATGACATTCTCTTTAAGATCCTGATAAATAAACGCACTATTGGATGTATTACAGATCAGCCGATACATTTTTTCATCATTGGTCAGTTTCTGATTGATTGCATTCAGCAAATCTACTTGATAGCGTAATTCGTCCATATGGATACCCCCTCCCCTTATAAGACATAAAATTCTGCCCCTGAAAATGGTCACATCAAGACCGCTTGCCGGGACTAAAGCCGGGAACTGATAAATCCGTTGGCTTTCAGCAGCTCGGCACTGAGAACTCCGCCGCCGGCCGCGCCGCGCACCGTGTTATGGGACAGGCCGATAAATTTAAAATCATATATTGAATCTTCGCGGATCCGTCCGACGGTAATCCCCATGCCGTTTTCGTAATCAACGTCCAGTTTGACCTGGGGCCGGTTTTCTTCTTCAAAGTATCGGATAAACTGCTTGGGGGCACTGGGAAGATCCAGCCGCTGCGGTTCGCCGCGGAAAACGTTGAGTCTTTCAATCAGCTGTGCTGCCGTGGGCTTATGTTTGAAGTTTACAAAAACTGCCGCCATATGGCCGTTTAATACCGGAACCCGGATGCACTGGCAGGTGATTGCCGGTGACTCGGCCGGTTCAATGATGCCGTTTTTGACTTCACCCCAGATCCGCAGAGGTTCTTTTTCACTTTTCTCCTCTTCGCCGCCAATGTAGGGAATTACGTTTTCAACCATTTCCGGCCAGTCTTTAAAGGTCTTGCCGGCACCTGAGATGGCCTGATAAGTGGTGACGACGACTTCCGTCGGTTCAAATTCCTTCCATGCGGATAAGACCGGGGTATAGCTTTGAATGGAGCAGTTAGGTTTTACCGCAATGAAACCGTTTTTCGTACCCAGTCTTTGCTTCTGGGATTCGATTACCTGCATGTGACCGGGATTGAGTTCCGGTATGATCATCGGGACATCGGGGGTCCAGCGGTGGGCTGAATTGTTGGATACTACCGGTACTTCTGCCTTGGCGTAATCTTCTTCGATCTTCTTGATTTCCTCTTTGCTCATGTCCACGGCACTGAAAACGAAATCAACGCCGGCTGCCACCTGTTCTACGTCATTTACGTTCATGACGATCTTGTTCTTTACGGCTTCCGGCATCGGCGTGGACATTTTCCAGCGTTCTCCCACCGCCGCTTCATATGTCTGGCCGGCCGAGCGGGGACTGGCGGCAATCACGGCCACTTCAAACCATGGATGATTTTCCAGCAGGGTGATGAAGCGCTGCCCCACCATACCGGTTCCTCCTAATATTCCTGCTTTTAATTTTTCACTCATAATAATATCTCTCCTTTGTTGAAATCTATGTAGTTCGCGGTGCCGAAGGTGCCTTGGTCCAATAACGCGCCAGAAACTCTTTGTTGATGGCTATGGCTTCCTGCATGGACGCTTTCCCGGGAGCGCCGAGAGTCAGCCGCTTTTCCACGCATGTCCTGAGGCTGACCGCCTCATAGACATCCGCTTCAAACACGTCGCTGATCGTCTTAAGCTCATCCAGGGGGATTCCTTCGATGGCGGTTTCCTGATCCAGACAGTAAAGTACCAGGCGGCCGACGATGCTGTGGGCATCACGGAAGGGTACGCCTTTGTTTACCAGATAGTCGGCGGCATCCGTAGCGTTGGTAAAGCCGTTCATGGCACTGGCCGCCATGATGTCTTCCTGAAAGGAAATGGTTTTCAGCATACCGTTAAAAAGATACAGGCACTGCTTCACCGTATCAATCGCATCAAAGGTGACCTCTTTATCTTCCTGCATATCCTTATTATAGGCCAAGGGCAGGCCTTTCATCGTCGTCAATACCGACAGTAAGGCGCCGTATACACGTCCGGTCTTGCCTCTGACCAATTCGGCGATATCGGGGTTTTTTTTCTGAGGCATGATGCTGCTTCCGGTGGAGTAGGCATCATCTATCTCTATAAAGCGGTATTCGTTGGAATTCCACAGGATGATTTCTTCGCTGAAACGGCTCAGGTGCATCATGACCGTTGCCAGAGCACTTAAAAACTCAATAAGATAATCCCGATCGGAAACCGCATCCATGCTGTTGAGCGACGGTCCCTCGAAACCCATCAGAGACGCGGTATAGCTCCTGTCAAGTGGGTAGGTGGTTCCGGCAAAAGCACCGGAGCCCAAAGGACAATAGTTCATTCGCCGGTAAATGTCGTGCAGGCGATCACTGTCTCGTTTGAACATCTCAAAATAGGCTCCCATATGATGAGCAACCGTAGTCGGCTGCGCTTTCTGTAAATGAGTAAAACCAGGCATATAAGTAGTCAGATGGTTTTCCATCAGATTCATCAGCGTTTCTAACAGATCATAGATCACGCCGGCCATGTTCACGATTTCCTGACGGATATATAGTTTCATATCCAGAGCAACCTGATCATTGCGGCTCCGTCCCGTATGCAGCTTTTTACCGGCATTGCCAATCCGCTCCGTCAGAACCGTTTCCACAAAACTATGGATGTCCTCGTGTTCCTGTGTAATCGTCAACTTGCCGTTCCGAACATCCTCGCGGATACCCACCAGGCCCTTTACGATAAGATCCTTTTCTGCCAGAGACAGGATTCGTTGTTTCTCAAGCATTACGACATGGGCGATGCTGCCTTCGACATCCTGTTCAAACAACCTCTTGTCAAAAGGCAGGGAGGCATTGAAAGCAAAAACCGCATCTTCTGTTAATTTGGTAAAACGACCGCCCCATAACTGTGCCATAAAACATCCTCCAATAGTCAAATCTGAACTTGATGTTAGCACATTTTACGGTTCTTTTCAATCTTTTTTGTTCACAGAAATAAAAGAAAATCATAAAATGATATTATAAATAGGCCATAAGGCCTATGAAAACTCCGCTATTATGTCATTAATGTTCACTTCATTATTTTGATTCTTTATTCGTATAATAGTAAAGCGCCATGATTCTCGCTTAACAGCAAAAATACGGCGCCCTTTGTGTTTTATCCTATCTTTCGTGTCATATCTTACCCATGTCTTACTATTTCTATCAGTTTCTATCAGTTTCCCGGTTCCTGTTCGGATTTTCCCTTTCTCTTCTTGACGCACTCTGTCAACAGGTATTCTATCTGCCCGTTCAGGGACCGGAAATCGTCTTCCGCCCATGCGTTAAGTTCCCGCCAAAGCGAAGTTGACAGACGTAGCGGCACTTGTTTTTTACCATTCTCTTTATTTTCCAAATCTTTGTCTCCTCAACGGTGGAATAGTTACTTCCTGAGAGCAGTAACATTTAATACAGGGTTCCGCTGTTTACGATCGGCTGGGCATCCTTATTCCCGCACAGGACTACCAATAGGTTGCTTACCATGGCAGCCTTGCGTTCCTCATCCAAATCCACGATATTACTGTCGCTCAGCCTGGCCAGTGCCATTTCCACCATCCCAACCGCACCGTCTACGATCATCTGTCTGGCATCCACAATCGCCGATGCCTGTTGACGCTGCAGCATCGCAGCGGCAATTTCCTGAGCATAGGACAAGTGGGTAATCCGTGCTTCGGCGATTTCCAGGCCGGCTATCTCTACCTTTTCTTGGATTTCTTCTCTCAGTCTCTGGGAAACCTCGTCGCTGCTTCCGCGTAGAGATTTCTCATCGGAACCGTCGAGATTTTCGCCGGTACAGTCATAAGGGTAAAGCCTGACGATGTTTCTTAGGGCCGAATCACATTGGATGGACAGGAACTCTTTGTAGTTATCTACGTTGAAGACAGCCTTGGCCGTATTGGCCACCTTCCAGATGACTACAATCCCGATAATGATCGGATTACCCAACTGGTCATTGATCTTTTGCTTATCGTTGCTGAGGGTCATGGCTTTAAGAGATATTTTCTTATTTTTCCGCAGGGTTCCCATGTCGAACTGAAACGACCCCGTCGCTACTTTGACCGCTGATTCAGGAGCTCCGGTCTTGCCGGTGGTGGTTGCGGCTTCTGCTGCCGGGTTGATGGCGGTGACAAAGGGATTGACGAAGAAAAATCCGGCGCCGCGTAAGGTTCCATAGTATTTACCGAAAAAGGTAAGGACCAATGCCTCGTTGGGGCCCAGTATCTTAAGTCCTACAAAGAGGATCGGGCCGATTATAGATAAATACAGCAATGTGATTACGATGACTGCTATCCCGATAAATGTGCTGAAATCACTTCTGCCTGTCATAAGGGATGCTACTGCGATAAGCGCTATAAGGCTTATTAGCATAAGCAGTATGTTGAGCAATAACATAGCCATGCCGGGAAGTGTTTTTGCCTCTCTTTCTTCGTATTCGAGTTTGCTTTGTGGTTGATTATTGGATTGTGACATCGCTTGCCCTCCTCTATTAAATTGATATGTATTTGATATCATTATTATATCTCTTTGATAAATTTTTGTCAAGGGGTTTTGGGGCAAAATTTTTATAGATTTCAGACTCACTTGATTGATAGCCTATCCGGCAAAAATGCCGTAAATTTGGGCTATACAGCCTAATTCACGGCAGTGCTTTGTAAAAATAATGTTATCCTTTTGGTGCAATCGGCTTCCTTAGGTATATTAGCTTTGCCGATAAATTAGATGTTATCTTAAAAATCATCAAGATGCCACATTGATTTTGGCGGCAAGAAATGATTTACATGCAAACGTTCGCGCTCTTGGTCAGACAGGTTGGGATAGAAAGTCCGTTGCGCGTAGATATTGGCATCGTCCCTCCAGAGGTTTGTATAAGCCTCTAAGGCATCTATATTACGTTGTTGAAGAACCGGCGGCACGATAAGTCTTATTATGTGCAATTCCAGTATTTGGTTGGCAGAGAGATTGTTTTGTACCAGTATGGATTGATATTCGGCTTCAAGAATAGCATCAATAATCTCGGGAGGCTGACCGTCAATTACCAGTATAACGGCCTTTAATAAATAATCGTCCGCTATTGCATGGTCACTGTCGTGCTTGACTCTCGGGTATTCTATGGTGGGAATGCCGCTATGTTGAGAGCGAAGATACGAACGCATGACGAAGATAAATATGTTGTCTAAGTGCTCTGATCCATATTGGTCGCGTAAGTTCATGGCAGTACCTCTTGCTTTGCTAATCTAGGTCGCGTTGATACAAGGTTTACAGATCGTAATACTGTTCAAATTCAGCCGGGTGAGGGATCTGTTCGATCCGGATCAGTTCCTTGCGTTTTCTTTCTATCCATATATTGATGAGTCTTTCCGGAAAAACGTTATTTTTCATCAGGTAATCGTGATCCAGTTCCAGCGCTTTCAAGGCTTCCCGCAGAGAACGGGGCAGGGAATGGATGGCCGCCTGCTGTTCTTTGGATAATTCATATAAGTTAAAGTCATAAGGACCCCAGTTGTTTTCCCGGGGATCGATTTTATTTTCGATGCCGTCCAGACCTGCCATCAGGATGGCGGCATAGGCGTAATAGGGATTGGCGGTGGCATCGGGGCAGCGCAACTCAAAACGCTTGGCTTCCGGTGCTTTGGCATAAGCCGGTATCCTGACGACGGCACTGCGGTTCGCCGTTGCATAACCGATCGTTACCGGCGCTTCGTAACCCGGAACGAGACGTTTGAATGAGTTGGTGGAAGGATTGGTAAACGCGCATAAGGATGCGGCATGCTTTAACAGTCCGCCGATAAAATAGTGGGCGGTCTCGCTTAAGCCCGAGTACCCTTCAGGATCATAAAAAATCGGCTCGCCGTCTTTATATAGCAACATGTGTACATGCATACCGCTGCCGGCTTCCTCATAAATCGGTTTGGGCATAAAAGTTGCTGTCTTTCCTGCCTGAACGGCGGCATTTTTAACGATATATTTAACTAGCATGGTTCCATCTGCCATATCGACCATATCGCCGAGTTCTACTTCGATTTCCATCTGGCCGGGACCGCCGACTTCATGGTGATGGTATTTTACCTTGACTCCCCAGTCTTCCAGCATCAGGCACATCTTGCTCCGCAGGTCGCAGCCCATGTCGTGAGGCGCACCGATATGGTAACCGCCTTTATAAGGGATCTGGTAGCCGGCATTATTGACCATGCCCCGGTTCCAGACGGCCTGAGCCGCATCAATAGAAAAAAAGGTGTTCTGCGGCTGGATATCGTAGGCGACATGGTCTAAAAGGTAGAACTCAAATTCCGGCCCGATCAGCATCCGGTCGGCGATTCCGCTCCCTTTCATATATTCGACAGCCCGCAAACTGACATTGCGGGGGTATTGGTCAAACGGAATGTTCTCTTCTGCTTCGATGATATAGACATCCCCGCACATAGACAGCGTGGGAACCTCCTCGAAAGGATCTATAACTGACGATTCCGGCCGGGGGATAAATACCATGTCGCTTTTTTCCACCGGCGCATAGCCGTAATTCGAGCCGTCAAAACCGATTCCGTACTGGAACAGTTTCTCATCAAACCGGCTCACCGGAATCGTGATATGCCGCCATCTTCCATCCAGATCAATCATCTTAAAATCAATCATCTGGATCCCGTTCTCTTCACACAATTGTTTCACATTCACTTCTGTTCCCATACTTGTCCTCCGTTGTTATGCAAATTTCACCTATACGTATAGTAGCACAGGTATTGAAAGAATGCTACTTTTTTCCCAGATTATAAGTTAGAAGCGGGGGGGACTCGGGAACCGGAGGGCTCCGCTTACTCCATATATTTAATGACATTGGGCTGTGAACAGTAATAATATCCATGGCATCTTGTGATTACTTATGCTATTGTGATATAATCAGAATGTTATTTGCAGGCCATTGGAAGGAGGATTATACTATGATGTTTCGATTATTGCCCGGGATGCAGCTTGGGGTGTCCAGCGCACCGGCACAGATTGAAGGCGGGAATGTCGATCATAACTGGAATGACTGGTATCGGCTTGGAAAGATCAAAGACGGTTCAAGTCCCGGCCGGGCGAACCGCCATCTGGAGCTTTGGCGGGAAGACATTGATCTGATGCACAGCATGGGAATCAAATGTTACCGGCTGGGAATCGAGTGGGCCAGGCTGGAACCGGAAGAAGGCGCATGGGATAAAGAGGCGGTAAGGTATTATCGGCGGCTGTTAAAATACATGAAAAAATGCGGCATTGAACCGCTTCTGACCTTGCATCATTTTACGAATCCGATGTGGTTCGAAAGACGGGGCGGCTTTGCCGATGAAAAGAACATCCCGGCTTTTTTGCGTTTTGTCTCGTTTGCCGTCCGGGCTTTTGGGGATCTGGTTTCTGAGTATATTACCATCAATGAGCCCAATGTGTATGCGACGCTGGGGTATTATGACGGCGGCTTTCCGCCGGGCGAAGATTCGGTTATGCTGGCTTCCAAGGTAATGTCGGTTATGGCGGCGTGCCATATCCGATCTTACAATATGATTCACCGGCTCCGGAGGAAAATGGGCTATCGTGACACGAAAGTCGGATATGCTCATGCCGCCCGAGTATTTTCCCCGGCTGACCGGAAAAACCCGCTGCATGGTGCTTTTGCAAGGATCAGTAAATGGATGTTTCAGGGGGCTGTCGTCAAAGCTTGCCTGACCGGCCAATTTTTACCGCCCCTGCGGAATATTCTGGATATTCCCCCCGGCCAGTATGCGGATTTTCTGGGGCTGAATTATTATACCAGATCCACGGTCAGCCGTATCGGCGACGGAATGGCCCCGAATGCTGTCAAGAATGATCTGGGCTGGGAAATCTATCCTCCGGGTATCGTGGAATGCGCCCGAGAACTATATGCTGTCCTGAAACGTCCGATCTATGTAACCGAAAATGGCACCTGTGACAATAAGGACGTATTTCGGTCAAAATACATATACGAACATCTGAAAGTACTGTGTGAGGATGTGCTTCCGGTCGAGCGTTACTATCACTGGTGTTTCTGCGACAACTTCGAATGGCTGGAAGGGGAAAGCGCCCGCTTCGGCATAGTTCATGTTAATTATGAGACACAGAAAAGAACAGTCAAAAAAAGCGGTCGGTTTTACAGTGAGATTATTGTCCAAGGCGGAGTGACGGAAGCACTTTATCAGGAATATGTTGCCGGGGAGGCTTATCATTTATGAGTGCTGGGCTGATTACTTTTGATGAGGAACAACAGGCTTTCTGGCTGGATACGGATCGTACTTCCTATATTTTCCGTATTACGCCTTATGGGCATCCGGAACATATTTATTATGGGCCGCGGCTTACGCGGCAGCCGGTGGAGGCTCTGGCCTTGAAACGCTCCGCCGTGATCGGTGCTTCGGTACTTTATGAACCCTCCGATCCGCTGTATTGTCTCGATCACCTTTGTCTGGAATGGTCCGGCATCGGCAAAGGAGACTACCGCTTCAGTCCATCGGAAATAAAAATGCCGGACTTAAGCTTTACGAGCGACTTTACCTATCAATCTTATCATATTATAGACGGCTGTGTGCCGCCGGCAGGACTGCCGTATGCCAAAGCTGAGGAAGGACAGACACTGGAGCTTATTATGAGCGATCAGGCCGGTCTGGTTTCTCTGAGCCTTTATTATACTGTCTTTGCGCAGACTGATGTCATTGCAAGGCATTGTGTACTGAAAAATCTTGCCCGGGAACCTGATGAAGCATCTGGTGATTCCGGCTCATCCGGTTTATCCGGTCAGACAGCTGATGCCCTTGTCATCCGCCGTCTGATGAGCATGATGTTCGACATGCCGAACCGGGGTTATCGGCTGATTACTCTGGACGGTGACTGGATTAAGGAAGCGCACCGCCATGAAAGGCAGCTGATGCCGGGGATGTATGTCAACAGTTCGTCTACGGGTGCCAGTTCCAACCGTCATAACCCCGGAATTATTCTGGCCGATGCGCGGGCGGATGAAAATCATGGCATGGTATATGGGTTCAACTTAGTTTACAGCGGAAATCATTTTGGCTGTGCCGAACTGTCTCCGCACGGGCTGGTGCGGGTGATGTTGGGAATCAATCCCCATTGTTTTGAATGGGTGCTGAAGGCGGGCGAATCCTTTACCTCTCCCCAAGCGGTCATGACATGTTCCGATCAGGGATTCCATGGGATGAGCCGGCATTTTCATGATTTTATCAATCGTCATATTGTACCGGAATATTGGCAGGAACGGGAACGTCCGGTTCTTTACAATAGTTGGGAAGCCCATTTTTTCAAGTTTAATGAAAGAAAATTGATGAAAACCGCCCGACTGGCCCGGACATTCGGCATTGAGCTTTTTGTTCTGGATGACGGGTGGTTCGGGAAGCGGAATGATGATAATGCCGGACTTGGTGATTATCAGGTGAATAAAAGAAAATTTCCGCACGGTCTTGCTGCTTTTTCCCGTAAGCTTAATCGGCTGGGGATGGATTTCGGGCTTTGGTTTGAGCCGGAAATGGTCAATGAGGACTCGGAGCTCTACCGGGAGCATCCCGACTGGGCTGTTAGGATACCGGGACGACGTCCTTCTTATGGAAGGAACCAGATGGTTCTGGATCTGTGTAATCCGCAGGTAAGGGACTATATCGTCGCTTCGGTCGGCGGTGTGATCGACGATGCACAGGTTAGCTATGTGAAATGGGATATGAATCGACATATCAGTGATGCCTATTCAACATGGGTGAACGGGCAGGGCGAGTTTTTTCATCGTTACATCTTGGGACTCTATGATATTCTGAGTCGGATCTTTACACCGCGGCCTCAGATCCTGCTGGAGACTTGTTCCAGCGGCGGCAACCGCTTTGACCTAGGTATGCTGAGTTTCGGCCCACAGGTCTGGGTTTCGGACTGCACCGACCCGATTGAGCGGCTGGCGATTCAGGGCGGTTTGTCCTATCTGTATCCGCCCTCCACTTTCGGTGCCCATGTGTCGGATGCACCCCATCAGCAGACCTTGCGTTTAAGCCCGCTGGCAACGCGGTTTCATGTCTCCTGCTTTGGCTGCCTGGGATATGAGCTGGAACTGAAATACCTTTCTCGGACGGAACGGGCGGAAATCCGGGAACAGATTGCCTTTTATAAGATGCATCGCAAGACCCTGCAGTTCGGGCGGTTCCGCCGTCTTTTGCCGGTGCGGGAGGGTACGGTGCAATGGCAATGCAGCGATGAGGATGTTAAAAAAGTGCTGGCCGGGCATTTTCAGATTCTGGCTGAGGCTAATCCGGAATACGATATTCTGACCCTTGAAGATCTGGATGACCGGCAATGTTACCGGGTTACCACGAAGCCGCAGCGGCTGTTTGTCAAGCGTTTTGGCGGACTGATTAAACATGTGTTACCGTTTGCGCTGAATCCGGACGGACTGCTGCTCAAGCTGGTCAACCGTGTATATGCGCTGGACGACTGCATTGAAGCCTATCGCGGTGACGGTCGTCTGCTGAAAAATGGGATTTTACTGAATAATCAATTTATGGGTAGTCATTATAATGCCAATACGCGGCTGCTGGGGGATTTTGGTTCCAATCTTTATCTGGTAGTCGCTGAAGGCTGTCAAGCAAAGGAGGGGTATGGCTTATGAATCAATATTATAAAAAAAATCGCTTTACTTTCGGGATCGGGACGATCGGCAGGGATATGGTTTACTCTCTGATCAGTATGTTCCTTATGTTTTATCTGACTGATGTTATCAATATACCTACAAATGTCTTGTGGTGGGTCAACGGTATTATTCTGGCGGCGCGGGTGTTTGACGCCTGCAACGATCCGGTCATGGGGCTGATCGTAGATAATACCCGGTCCCGGTTCGGCAAGTTCAAGCCGTGGATCGCCTTGGGTGCGCTGCTCTCCGGCATCCTTACGATCCTGTTGTTTGTTGATTTCGGACTGAGCGGTACGTCCTATCTGATTGTATTTGGTATCTTATACGTGGCATGGGGCATCAGTTTTACCATCAATGATATTTCTTACTGGTCGATGCTGCCGTCGCTCAGCCTGATGCAGGATGAACGGGAAAAAATCGGTTCGATAGCCCGGATCTGTGCCAATGTAGGCCTGTTTTTCGTAGTTGCCGGTATCGTGCCGATTACGACGGCATGGAGTGACGGCCTTGGCGGCCTTCCGCAGGCATATCTGTTGTTTGCAGTATTGGTCGTGGTTATCATGTGGGCCGGGCAGGCGGTTACTTTATTTGGAGTCAGGGAACCTAATCAGATCAAGAATCAGAAACAACATACTTCACTCCGTGAGCTGCTGGCTGTTATATTTAAAAATGATCAGTTGACAGTTACGGCAATAGCGATGGCATTGTTTATGATCGGTTATATGACAACGACAAGCTTTGGGCTTTACTTCTTCAAATATGCTTACGGTGATGAAGGAATGTATTCTGTTTTTGCGGCGATTCTGGGTGTTTCACAGATTGCTGCTTTGATTGTCTTTCCGATATTTGCCAAAAAGTATGAACGGAAAACCCTGTTCAGCCTGGCCATTATCCTAGTGCTGGTCGGTTACTTGCTGTTCTTCTTCTCTCCCAATAATAATATGCTGCTGATCGGTATCTCCGGCGTATTGCTGTTTGTCGGCCAGGCATTTGTGCAGATCATGATGTTGATGTTCTTAGCCGATTCGGTCGATTACGGACACTGGAAACTGGGTAAGCGGAATGACTCAATCTCCTTCTCTTTGCAGCCGTTTATCAATAAGATGGGGGGCGCGGTTGCCAGCGGGATCGTCGGCGCAGTCATCATTGTTTCCGGTATCAAGGATGCCAACTCTGCTGCCGATGTGACCGATGAAGGTTTACTGATGATGAAAGCAGCCATGCTTTTGTTTCCGATGTTCTGCATCCTTGGCAGCTACCTGCTGTACCGCAGCAAATACCGAATTGACCGTAAGATGCACGAACAGATTCTCAGTGAACTGACGGATCGCGGTGAACTGGCCGAAAGTGACGGATAAGGAGGTTAAGATGTTTACTCTGAAAAGTAGCTTGCGGGATCTTTATAAACACCCTCTCGGATATGATGTAATCTGCAAGATCTTATTGCAGGCAGGTCTGCCGCGACGACTGATTTTCAATCCTTTAATGGGAAATATTTCATTGGGATTATTGAATAAGCTGGCCGGGAAGAAACTGGGCGGTGAATTTTTTAAAGCCTTGCTTACATTGTTGAATCAGTCACCGGATAGGCTCGAGCATGACTCACAGGAACGCGACGCGTCTCGGGACACGGCTCCCGCCTGGTGGAAGGAAGCAGTTTTCTATCAGATATATCCGCGCAGTTTCATGGACGGCAACGGCGACGGTATCGGAGATCTGCCGGGAATCCTGTCGCGGCTGGATTATCTGAAGGCGCTGGGCGTGGATGCGCTGTGGCTCTCTCCGATCTACGACTCGCCGGGAGACGATAATGGCTATGACATCCGTGATTACCATAAAATAGACGCACAGTTCGGAACGATGGAAGACTTTGATACTTTGCTAAAGGGCGTTCATGCACGCGGGATGCGGCTGGTGATGGATCTGGTAGTAAATCACACCTCGGATGAGCACCCTTGGTTCAAGGATGCTCTTTCCTCTCCTGCTTCGACATGCCGGAACTATTATTTTCTGTACGACAAGCCCAATAACTGGACATCTTTTTTCAGCGGCAGTGCGTGGAACGAATATCCCGAACAGAAATTATGGGGGCTCCATTTGTTTTCCAAGAAGCAGATGGATCTGAACTGGGATAATCCGCAGCTTAGGCAGGATGTCTACGGGATGATCCGCTGGTGGTTGGAAAAAGGAGTGGACGGCTTCCGGCTGGATGTGATCAACTATATTTCTAAAGCGAGGGCGGCGGATCAGACATTGCCGGACGGTGACGGTTTTATCGGGAAGCTGATGGGATTCACGGGAATCGAGCATTATTTTTACGGACCGAACCTGCACCGTTATCTTCAGGAGATGCAGCAGGAAGCTTTTGCGCCGTATCAGGCATTTTCTGTCGGCGAGACCCCGGGAATCGGTATGAAAACGGGGAAACTGTTGACGGATGAAAGCCGCCGCGAGCTTGATATGATATTTTCTTTTGACCATCTGGAAACAAGCGGCCATGTCCGTTTTGATCAGTATGAATATGACTTGAATTATTACAAAGCTTATATCATCGACTGGATGGAGCATTACGCGGATACTTCCTGGATGGCACTTTTTTTTGACAATCATGATAACCCTCGGATGGTCTCCAAGGTAGACCACAGCCATCAGTACCGGCAGGAAGTGGCTAAAATGCTGGCCATCGTCCAGCTGACACTGAAGGGGACGCCGTTTCTCTTTCAAGGCCAGGAACTGGGGATGATTAATAAAGATTATAAGGATATCAAAGACTTCCGGGATGTGGAAAGCTTGAATAAATACCGTGAGCTTAGTGCCGCTATGCCGGAAGAGGAAGCGTTTCGGCATATTCTGGCCGGCAGCCGGGACCATGCGCGCGCACCGATGCAGTGGACGGCTGCACCCGGCGGCGGTTTCTCGACGGCGGCCCCTTGGATCGAAAGCGACGGCGATGAACTATACTGTAATGCTGAGGCGCAGTCAGCCGAACCCGGCTCCGTCCTGTCCTTTTATCGTGAAATGATCGGCATCCGAAAAAAATATGAAGCTTTGGTTTACGGCGATATCCAGTTTTTTCATCGAAAGAAGAAGGATATCTTATCTTACAGCCGCAGTCTGAACGGGGAGACCTATTGGATCATCTGCAATCTGAGCCGGCATGAGAAAAACGGCCTGCAAGGGCTGCCGGGACAGGGTTCTGCCGGCAATCAGAAGCAAGAACTGTTGTTGGGTAATTACCCGGAAACGGCCGGGAAGCCGAATCCATCCGGAAGGCTACGGGCTTACGAAGGAAAAATTTATCGGATTCTGCCGCTGGCACATAGCGGAGAATGGCCTGGTCCATCCCCGTAGGCTGGGCACTGTGTTCCTTTGCCAGCTGGATCTATTACCGCTGCTGCTTGTGGCAAGGCAAGATCAGCAACTAGTCTTACGCAAATATACGAAGCGCAGATCGTCACCGGCATCCAACTCTTTATATTTAACATATCCTGCCCGTTCATAAAGCCTGATGTTCCGTTGGCTTTTTGTGCTTGTATACAGCTCGAATATTTCATGGGGGCACAGTCGTTCGATTTCATTCAGGAGTGCAGTTCCGATTCCTTGTCCCTGTAAGTCGGGAGAAACCATCAATTTGCTGATATACAAAGTGTCGTCATCCGAATGTCCCCTTACCGATGCTATTATATTTCCCTCATCATCAATCGCTTTCAGAAACACGCCCGATTCAAATTCCGCTTCCGCTTCCGCTAAAGTCTGGGTTAACGGTGGTATGTCGGGATTATTGCACAGCTTGGCTTCACTTTGATAGGCAAGATACTGCAGACTTAGGATTGCTTGTATATCTTCTTTTCCGGCCTTTGTAATAACCATATTTCCCTACTTTCTAACTAACAGGAGGCTCTTCTAGCTCTTCCTGCATTTTTTTTAACGCCAGATTAAACTCTGTTGCCACCCGGCCGGTATTTACCATCGTCAATGCCGTCACTACGACATCAATGATCAGCACGGATAGTGCTAAAGCCGCCGTGATCCCGGCACTGGCCAATACCCCCAAAAGATAGGCAAAACCCAGTACCGATGCTTCCAGCAGAAAAAAATGAAGGATCATCCGCCAGATCATCTGAGACTTCGAAAGGATCTTGCGCGATATATAGGCAAGGGAGGGAAACATACTGACCGCGGCAAATAGGAACGGTACAAAAAAACTAGCATAATTTACTTTGGTATCGGGCAGGAATATCACCCCCATGATGGCCATGGCCGCCGTGATGCAGGCCGAAATAAGCATGAAGTTAATGATAAGCTGTTTGATATTCATAATGGCTCTGAATTCCATGTTACTTTCTCCTCTCGCCGATGACCGCTTTCTTCAAGTCGGAGACATACTGCCTGGTAATAATCAACTGTTCCTCATTCTTCATATGGGCTATGAAGCGACCATTGATCTCCGGGCTGATGCATTTCAGTTTCATCAGATTCAGGATGACTTGCCGGGAACAGCGGATAAAGTGAAGTTCCCGATATTCGGCTTCGATTTCATACATCCGCCGCCTGATTTCATACACCTGTTTTCCGGTATAGGCGAAAACTTTTTCATCCACGGTCTCAAAATAAAGGACATTCTCAACCGGTATGTTGTACATCTTTTCATCCTGATATCCGCTCAGCGTGCGGTTCTGGTTCTGGACAAACCATTTGATATTCTCAAACTCCTTGGTCATTTCTACACATTCCAGAACCACCTGCTCTTCCGCTTTATTCTGAATCCGTCTCATAACTACTCGCATATATTTAATATTCCTTCTGTAAATCCGGCGTGATGCCTGCCTTTAAGATACTGTCAAAAAACGTGAGTACTATGTGATTCATGGTTTCGATCCCATAGCGGGCATCGACCGTCCCAACCCCCATAGCCTCGGCCAGCAAGGGCGAAAACAAGGGTAAGTCGCTAAAATTAAGATGGCCGGCATCCAACAAAACCACTTCATACGCATCTACGGCATGTTCTGTCGCATGGAAATTATAATACTCGCTATCAGGTTTGTTGGCAAGTTCTGCCTGAGCCGCCTCGTAGTGATCTTCTGCATAGAGATTCAGGAGCGGGATCGGATAAGATTCTTCTGTCAGAATCACCTCGCCGTCTTGATAGCCAATCGCTTCTCCCAACATAGTACCGTCAATATCAATTACCGCATCAATATCGTCACGGGTCCGCCCCAGAACCGCACTAGAAGCACCGCCGAGCGAATGACCGAACAAGCCGATCTTATCCGTGTCGATCCGGTTAAAGGGGTCTGTTGATTCCGCCTCCATAGCATACTGTAGTACCGTATCCAGAACAAAATTCTCATCATCGACACGAAGCCTAAGCCATTCCTGGTTAAGATTGTATTTCTGCTCGTCGTCCGCCATCGCTGACAATGACATAACCTGATTAAAGAACTCCATGTCGATCGTCGTAATGATATTGTCTTCATCCTGTGTATAAAGTGCATGATAGGTATGACCGATGCTCGCCACTACATAGCCGTGAGAAGCCAGTTGTTGAAAAGTGGAAAGATTGCTTCCGGAGAATCCATTGGCCCCGTGAGAAAAGATGACCAACGGATAAGCCTCTTCACTGTCTTCGCTTACTTCGGGATACCAGAATTCTACGGTCAGCTTACGGCTGGGAGCCGTTTCTTCACTATCGCTTGCCGCAAAGGTCTCAATCCGGCTTTCATCCGCCCAGGTAAATTTACTGTAGGCTACGCTCATTGATCCGTCCGGTGTAATCGCTTCCGACTGCGGGAAGATTATGGCCAGCAGTAAGGCCATATAGTACCCGAAGACCCTTGCGAAGCTGCCAGCGACCGTCCGGCCGATGCGAAACGCAACTTCTTTTCGGTTCTTTTTCACCAGCTTGATGACTCCTGCTAAGGCTTGGAAGAACAATATCATCATGATGATATAATAGCGGAAACCCCATTCCAGAACCCCTGTCAGCATGAAGACGGACAAAATCATAAATTCTCCGATTCTTACAATACTTCTTTCCTTTACATGAACTGCATTCTTAACCAGTGACCAGATCATCAACCCTGTTTCTACTACCGCTAAAAAGAAAAATATGATGTTTCCCATGAATAAATACCTCCTTGTCATTAACTCAGTTTGATTACTAAGTTCGCTTGATAAACTCATTATAGCCGGACGGTATTTTTATTCAACAGATTTTCCGTGAGTTGCTTTTTTAGCATGTGAGTTGCATAAAGTGTGAATTGCACCGGATTACATAAAAATACATTTCCTAAGAAAGTAGACCGGGACGGTACCAGTCTATGCCCTGAGGATTTTATCCATTGTCTTGCCTTTAGCCAGTTCATCTACCAGCTTGTCCAACCAGCGTATCTTCTGCATGAGAGGGTCTTCCACTTCCTCGACCCGAACTCCACAGACAGTTCCCTTGATCTTATCGGCATTTTCGTTAATCTGCGGCGCCAAGGCAAAAAATGTCTCAACATCGACACCGCTATCGACCTGCGCCTGTAACCCCTGTTCATCATAGCCGGTCAGCCAGCAGATAATCCTGTCAACTTCTTCTTTGGTGCGCCCTTTTCGTTCCGCTTTTTGAATATACATAGGATAGATGCCTGAAAAAGCGGTAGTAAATACTCTGGGTTTCATGGGATATTTCTCCTTTTTAATTTATGATTTTTGTTCATTGTTTATCTTTATTACAGCATCCATTACTTTTGTCAGCTTTTTCTTTCCGTGATGGTAACTTTCACAGTATCGCCTGCCTGCTTGCCGATTTTTATACGAATAGATTTTAAAATACCGATTATATAGCAGACCGATCCATCCGTATTTTTAACTCCCATGTTAACAATGCTTCCATCATAAGGCACGCCGTCAAATGTGGCATGAACCTTAACCCGTCCTTTGCCGTATTCGGCGCGGATATCATAAGGAAAAGCAATGTAAGCACCGGCAGTATCGGCAGACTGAATAACAGCTTCAAATTCGTAGGTTTTATCGTTTATTTTTTCTGCCTTGCTGCCAACGGACAGTTCCGAACATTTTTCTGCCATAATCTCTGACTCCTTTATCTGCCATAAACAACTATGGTTACTGTGGAATCTATTTTGGAATCAATTTTTATAGAATCTATATTTATGAAATCTATTCCTATAAAATCTATTCCTATTATATCGGGAATGCTATCATCTTTCAACAAATAATCAAAGATGCTGACCTAGTCCTTGAAATTCTTCTGTTTGTATTTATCAGTTCAGAGAAATCGACTTTTTTATATCTCAGGCGACATTCAAATATTTCAATATTCAAAAAAGTAATGTAGAAATCCATCAGGATATATGCTATACTGTTCCATGTGTCACAGCCTGTTTCACCGTAGTTGCCAAATATAAATATTAAAATATATCTAATTTAATAATCAAGGTAGGAAAACAATGAGTATTGATTTCTCGAATTTTATACAGTCCCTGATTGCCAGCCCTCCGTTTGCCATTGTGTCCTTACTGACCATAGGCGTGATCCTAGTCAACGGCTGGACAGACGCTCCCAATGCTATTGCTACTTGCATCTCAACACGTGCGCTGCCTCCGGACAAAGCCATTTTGATGGCCACTATTTTTAACTTTTTGGGTATCCTGGCCATGACGGCACTGAACGCCTCGGTTGCCATGACCATCTATAATATGGTGGATTTCGGCGGTAATGCTCAGGAGGCATTGACGGCACTCTGTGCTGCGCTGTTTGCCATCGTACTCTGGGCGACAGCGGCATGGTGGTTCGGTATCCCTACGAGCGAAAGCCATGCCCTGATTGCCGGCTTAAGTGGTGCTGCGATTGCGGTTCACGGCAGTTTTGACGGCATCAACGGCGCGGAATGGATAAAAGTGCTATATGGCCTGATGTTTTCCCTGCTGGTCGGCTTCGGCCTCGGCTTCGTCACTGTGAAGCTGATTGAACGTATCTGTCGGCGGATAGACCGAAGAAAAACCGGAGATTTTTTTCAAGGCGCTCAGATCACCGGTGCGGCTCTGATGGCCTTTATGCACGGTGCCCAAGACGGCCAGAAGTTTATGGGAGTCTTTCTGCTGGGCATCTTTCTTGCCAAAGGACAAGGTGAAGCCAGCAGCTTTACGGTACCGCTCTGGCTGATGCTTTTATGTTCCGGTGTCATGGCTCTGGGAACATCCGTAGGCGGGTTGCGCATTATCAAAACTGTTGGCATGAATATGGTGCAGCTGGAAAAATATCAAGGCTTTGCTGCCGATCTTGCGGCCGGTGGCTGTTTGCTGATCTCTTCTCTGACCGGTATGCCGGTCAGCACGACCCACACGAAAACCACTGCTATCATGGGCGTCGGTGCCGCCAAGCGTCTCTCCTCCCTGAATTGGGGCATCGTAAAGGAGATGCTGCTGGCCTGGGCGCTGACTTTTCCCGGCTGCGGGCTGGTGGGCTATTTGATGTCGAAATTATTTTTATTTATATTTTGATTATATATGATTTTATTTTGATTCGATGAAATTTTGAATGCTTAAAAGGAGTATGACCTGATGGCCAAAAAAAAGTACAATAACTATTTTTCCATGCTGGAGGACCTGACTGAAACTTCCTGCCGTGCGGCAAGGGAACTGGAGCGTATTCTTTCTGATTTTCGTGTTGAACGTCTTGATGAAGATATGAAAAAACTTCATGCCATTGAACATGAAGCAGACGAACAGAAACACCATCTGGTCGGTGAATTGGTTCGGGAGTTTATCACTCCGATCGAACGGGAGGATATCATGGCTATCACCGATCAGATTGATGATGTCACCGATGCCATAGAAGACGTCCTCCTTAAAATATATATGTTTAATATCCAACATATCCAAGATGATGCCATCCTGTTTGCCGGCATCATTAAAAAGTGCTGTGATAAACTTTTGCATGTATTCAAGGAGTTTGAAAACTTTAAGAAACCCAAATCATTGCTGGAAGCCGTTATCGAACTTAACCGGCTGGAAGAACAGGGCGACGCTCTGTATATCAAAGCGGTACGAAAGCTGTATCTTTCTCAGAAAGATGCCCGTGCCACTACGGTCTGGACAGAGATCTACAACGTGATGGAGACGGCCTGCGATACCTGTGAACATGTCGCCGATCTGGTGGAACATGTGATCATGAAGAACTCCTGATGTATTGACATATTGATTCAAGTATTCCTTTATGCATACAGAGAAACTTCAGCGTAAATATCTGAGTCTATCCAAGCATGCGATAAAGTTCTTTATTGGCTTTAGTATACACCCTGAATTTTCATTGGGGTATGAACTTGTTTTCTCTTTCCAAATCGGATTTTAACCAATTCCATTTTTGCAGGATTCTAATATTTGTAATAGTATTAAGATAATCATTAACATACTCTTTCAACTCATTTATTTGCTCATTATGTTTAGTTTTATAGAAATATAAGCAATCCAAATAATGTATTCCATCTTTATTCATTCATTCTAACTCGGATTGGCTGAATCAAAACATACTTTTCCATTTCAAATTTCAAAAAGCATATTTCTTATTTAAGAAACATGCTTCCCTTTTTCCAATTATAAAGCTCCCGAGGGGATTCGAACCCCTGACCTACGCATTACGAATGCGTCGCTCTACCAACTGAGCCACGGAAGCATATTCTCAAAAGCCATATCCCGAACTTTCTCTTTTACCGTAAACCTTCTCTAACCTCTTATCCCCACTATGCCCCCCTTACAACCCACGACCTACGCATTTCGAATGCGTTGCTCTACCAGTTGAGCCACGTAAGCAGCCACAAAATTTATTATACTGTTTTACATTTAAAATGGCAAGCTTAATTTTATGTTTTTTATAATCAACTCAAACTTCGCACATAAATTTTGTCTATGCACCTTGAAAATTCAATAACTGGCAATAATTTAATCATCATTATCCTAACCAGATCAGGCTGCTTTCAAACGTTCATGAATTGGAGCTGGAATTGCCTTCATGTAGGCATCGACCATATCGTTTAATGTTGATTCAGGTAATTCCAGATATTCCGAAAGTATTGATTTCAGTATCTCAATCAGCATATGAAAAGCCTGAACCCCGGTCAGATCTGACAGTTCATCGGTAAAGTGTAAAAACAATTCCCCGAGTGAGCGTTCATCCTGTATCTCACGATTTCCCACAGCCAGCATCATATACCGGGTGAACACTACTGTGGCATGCGCAGTCATGGCATCATGCCGTCCGCCCCCGATAACCGAAA
>DBDJ01000022.1 GCA_002293525.1 Lachnospiraceae bacterium UBA935 | reverse complement strand
GTGTTAGTTGCATCGCCGAAAGAGATATGGGACAAAACCAAAAAAAAAGCAGGAATCAATAAGGAATTTTTTGACGAATACTACGACAATAGAGTCTTTGCTGTAGCATACCAATTAATAAATATTGTAAAATATGAGTACCCTAAAGAATTACTTGATTATGGAATCAAGACAGCACCGCAATCTTTTGTATATGTTTAGGGGAGGGCATAAATGATAACTCACTAAAGGAGTAGACTCATTTTACTGTTAGAAAGAGTTGCGAAGTATTAGACGCAAATGATGTCAAAAGTAGACTATAGTCCTTACCGCCAGACATGATTAGGAGGTTATGTGACCATGTCAATTCTCGCAACAGCGTTGAGAGTTTTTCATTGCCGCTATAAGTTTCGTAAAATTTCTTAGGTAGTTGGTGAGGCAGATGTAAAAGAGGTGTTAGTTGCATCGCCGAAAGAAATATGGGACAAAACCCAAAATAAAGCAGGAATTAATAACAGGAGGTGGAGAAAATTGGCTTTTGATTTTAAGAAAGAATACAAAGAGTTTTATATGCCCAAGAACAAACCAGAGATAGTGACTGTTCCGAAAGCAAATTATATTGGTGTCAGAGGTAAGGGGAATCCAAATGAAGAGGGTGGAGCTTATCAGCAGGCGATCAGTGTCTTATATGCGGTAGCGTACACTTTGAAGATGAGTTATAAGACAGATCACAGAATTGAAGGGTTTTATGAATATGTTGTTCCACCACTGGAAGGTTTTTGGTGGCAGGATGATGTGGTTGGAGTTGATTATTCTAATAAAGACACTTTTAATTGGATTTCTGTTATTCGACTGCCAGATTTTATCAGTATAGATGACTTCAATTGGGCAGAAGAAACAGCAGCTAAAAAGAAGAAACTTGATTGTTCGTCAGCGGAATTCCTCTCGATTGATGAAGGTTTATGTGTGCAGATTATGCACATAGGACCTTTTGATGATGAACCTGCGACAGTTGCGCTTATGGATGCTTATTTAGATCAAAATGGATATGTAAATGATATGAACAACGATAGATTGCATCATGAGATTTATCTCTCTGATGCAAGAAAGGTAGCTCCTGAAAAATGGAAAACCGTTATAAGACATCCAATTAGAAAAATGTAACTATGGAGAGTAATTCAAAATGCATTTAAGAATTGCACTGTTACAGTTGTTGCCTGAAGGGACTTTGGACGGGCAGCTGGAAAAGGGTAAAGCAGCCTGCATCAAGGCAAAAGAAATGGGGGCTGATATAGCCTTGTTCCCTGAAATGTGGAGTGATGGGTATGAGCTTCCGCAGGACAGTCACAAGCTGAAGAAACTGTCTATAACTGCGGACAGTGATTTTATACAAGAATTCAAAAGACTTGCGGGTGAACTTCAAATTGCTGTCGGGATTACTTTTCTTGAATGGCATGAACCAAACCTCCACAATTCAATGATCTTGTTTGACAAGAATGGAAAAGAGAGGATTCATTATTCCAAGGTTCATATCTGTGATTTTGATGAAGAAAAAGTGTTGACATCCGGAGATGATTTCTACGTTGCGGAGTTGGATATTGGAAGAGACAGGGTAATGGTCGGTTCTATGATCTGCTTTGACAGGGAATTCCCTGAGAGCGCTCGTATCCTGATGCTTAAGGGGGCTGAAGTGATTTTGGCACCTAACGCCTGCCCTATGGAGATCAACAGGCTGTCAGCCCTTCGTACCAGAGCCTATGAAAATATGCTTGCCATTGCCACCTGCAATTATCCGACAGGACAGCCGGATTGCAATGGACATTCCACTGTATTTGACGGTGTGGCTTGGCTTCGTAATGAGCCGAGAGTAAGGGATATGTGTATTCTCAAAGCACCTGAAGATGAGGGGGTATATCTTGCGGAGATTGATATGAATTTGCTGCGGGATTACCGTGAGCATGAAGTGATGGGAAACAAATATCGTCATCCTGATAACTACTCGCTCTTGTCTAAGGAGTATTTCCACAAACCTCATAGCCATGAAATCCGCTCGGCTGAAGGCACTCTTAAAATGCTTGGCATCAGATATGTTTCTGAAAGTGATAAACCGTTTTGGTTCTCGCTTGATAAATACTTAAGCGAGAGTGAATTCGCCTTGAAAGTCCGCGACAATCGTGGCTACATAATCAGCAACGGCGACAATCCCATTGGACTCATGCGTTATAATCTGTTTTGGGACAACACGCCATTTCTGACGCTTATTTACATTGAGGATTCCCATCAGGGAAAGGGCTTCGGCAGACAGGCAATGCTTTATTGGGAAAACGAAATGTGCTCACTTGGGTACAAAATGGTTATGACTTCAACGCAAGCGGACGAGCAAGCACAGCATTTTTACAGGAAGCTCGGATACGTGGACAGAGGATGTCTGATACTGGATAACACGCCATGTGAACAGCCGCTGGAACTCATTATGATAAAGGTTCTTCAACCGATGTGATAAGTGTCCTTAGTACCGACAATAGGAGTTTCATCTTTATGAGAAACGAGTTAGAGGAGGGTACAATCTATGACTCGCCAAGAACTAATCAACTATTGCTTGAGCCTGAAATTGGATATATTGAGAATGTTTTAGAGGATGAAGGTAATACGAAATCCGTTCTATGGTTTTATGGTGAGCAGTTATTGTGAGTGGAGATTGGTTATTATGAAATTAACAGATAAGCGGATAGATGCCGGCAAGGCGTTTGACTGGGGAAAGACATCAGAGGAGTACGCAAAATACAGGGATATCTATCCAGAAGAGTTTTATCAGAAGATCGTGGACAGAGGGCTCTGCAAGAAAAGGCAGAATGTGCTGGATCTCGGAACAGGTACCGGTGTGTTGCCGCGTAATATGTACCGATATGGTGCACACTGGACGGGAACGGATATTTCGCCTGAACAGATCGAAGCAGCAAAGCGTCTGGCCGATGTCGCAGGCATGAAGATTGATTTTCAAGCGGTTCCTACAGAAGAGATAGATTTTCCCAAGGAAAGCTTTGATGTAATTACTGCCTGCCAATGCTTCTGGTATTTTGATCATGAACGTGTGATGCCTAAGCTGGCAGATATGTTAAAACCAAAAGGAGAACTTCTGATTCTTTATATGGCATGGCTACCCTTTGAGGATAAGATCGCCGGAAAGAGTGAAGAACTTGTTCTGAAGTACAGTCCGAACTGGTCAGGCAACGGTGAGACCAGGCATCCGATTGGGATTCCGGATGTGGCTTATGAATACTTCGACATGGAGGAGCATGAGGAATATGATGTGAAGGTTCCATTTACGAAAGAGACTTGGCATGGA
>DBDJ01000001.1 GCA_002293525.1 Lachnospiraceae bacterium UBA935 | reverse complement strand
CAAATTTCCAGATATGCAAGAGGCAAAATAAATAATCGAAAATATAAAATAGAAAATCGAAAATATAAAATAGAAAATCGGAAATAATAAATTACTAAATCAAAATAAAAATGCGAATAAGTCTATGAATCTCCCGATCAACAATGAAGAAATCCTGGTCGGCAAAACAGCTTAAAAATAATAGGTATAAAAATCATATTCGCCCCCAGCCAAGCTTCTCATAGAACTTTTGGGCAACTGCGTTCGACTTGGATGTAACCAGAATACAGCCTTTTGACTTGTCCCGGAAATGCTCGTATACCTTATGCATAAGCTCCGTCGCAATCCCATTTTTTCGCTCGGGCTCTATGACGAAAAGATCATTCAGCATCCACTGCCGCTTCAGCGAAACTGTAGAAAACAGCGGATACGCTGGACAAACTGCGGCAAGTGAACCGACACATCGTAACTGTCAGCACACTTGCCGCAGGCCATTCTTATCATTCTGTAATAACGGTAATAAATGCAGGACTATTTTTTATATCCACACTTGGGACATACGCCGTTTTCATTTAGCAGGATGCCGCATAACGGGCAACGGTCTTTTTCCTTGAGGGCTTCGCTGCCGTATTCCTGGCTGGCGCCGTTGACGCCGCTGGTAAAGGTGATTTTCACGATGTTCAGTTTGTCTTTCAGCAGTTCATAGACGATCTTGATCATACCTTCCACCGTCATGGTCTCTTTCGTAACGACAAGGCGGCATTCCGGATATGCTGTCGCAAGCTCCGTCTTAAACGCCGGGCCCTTTTGTTTGTTGACCGGGGTTCCGTCCTTAATCCCTTGCGTTTCATAGACTCCCAGAATCGCGGGCAGCAGCGGGTCATCTTCTCTCAGAACCAGGGCATGGTCAAAATTCTGCAGGACTTCCCAGGCGGTTTTCCTGACCTCGTTACAGGGAAATACCATATTGACGCCGGCGTTGACGGTATCTTCAACTTCGAGCGTCAGTATGCCTGTATGACCGTGCAGGTACTGAGCTTCACCCTGAAACCCATAAAAACGATGTGCATACTGCAAATCCAATGTAGTAAAACTTCTCATGCATATACTCCTTTGCTTTATTTACGGATATTTTCTTGTGCTTCCGCATGCGCACATATTAGAACAGGCATAACCTGTTTCAAATAAAATCGGCATATTCATGTGTGTCACGGCGTTAATCAGTTGTTCTTAGCAATGATTTATAATCTTGAAGAAAAGTTGTTCATCGCTTCTTTCAACTCTTCTACAGCATCTGGCTTGATAAGCTCAAAATACCGAGGCATCACCTCATCCAGATAGGCCTTATCGAAAGTGCCTTTATCTTGACGCACAAAGCCTTCTTCCAACAGAATTTTAGCTGCTTCTATCTTGTCACCTTGGGTACGCTCCATAAAAAAGTCATAGAACATTTTTTGTCCTGGATTCATGATAATACCTCCTCCGGCATTAAAGTACGCTGTCACCTGTGACTTTGAAAGCCTGTCGGTGACACGTCTGCCTGCGGACATTTTACCACAAAATCCTTAAAAGTAAAAGAGTTAATCTGACAAACCTAGTCCATATTATCAAAGAACGCACCATATTCATCCGTGAACTCATAATTGTTCTGGGCATCCCAGTTGACCGACCAAGTCATAAGACCGGCGAAACAAGGATAACCGTCCGGATTCTGCAGCTGATACTGGCCACCGTAGGGAATCCCGTAAATCAAATAGTTCAGGGCCTTCTTGACCTCGGCCGGCGGGGTATAGCCGCCGCTCGGGGCTGCCGCTACGGCCGCCGGGATACCGAACATCACCTGATCCTCACGGAGCGGTTCAAACCTGGTACCGGAACCGTTGGCAACCGTAAAGCCGTTTAACAGCATTTCAGACATGGCCACATGGAAGTCTGCCGTTCCCTGACTGTAAGTCCGGCCATCCGGAGCAGTATTGCCGCCACAGTTATAATGCTGTACGTGCAAGTAGGTCAGTTCATCTCTCATCGCGTGGATAATAGGCAGATAAGCCCCCCATGGGCCGGCGTAAGCCGTAATGCCGCCTTGGACATAAGCGGTCTCCGGGGCCATGCTCAACCGGAAATCGGAGCCGTAATAGCTGCAGACCGCTTTCAGGGCTTCAATCATATTGACGATGTTCGGGGTCGTCGGGTTAGCGGGATCCGTATCGCCGGAACCCAGATAAATACCGGTCTCAATATCCACATCCACGCCGGTAAAGCCATATTTGTCAATGGTAGCAATCAGCGACTGGACAAAAGTGTCGGTAACGGTGTCATTTGTCAGGCTGACCGCACCGTTCTGGCCGCCCAGGGACAGCACAACTTCTTTGCCAAGGCCCTTCAAATACTCGACGTCGGCGATAAAATCCTGCTCCGACGCATTGAACGGGGTAAAAGAAACGGATCCGCTGCCAGTGATATCGGCAAAGGCCACATTGATGACATCCCAGTCGGAATCGACATCGCCCAGTTCCATGACCGGCACCAGCCCGTTGTCAAAATTGTGCCAATATCCGACCAGAAGCTTCTCACACGTTACCGGTACGGGAATATCTGAGATCACATAAACGGCGACGGCAACGGCGGATTCCGTCATTCCGGCTTTAAAGGCTCGGGCTTTCAACGTGGTATCGACCGAGATACTGAGCGGGGCGGTATATAACGGGGATAAAGCTGTCGGGTCGCTGCCGTCAGTCGTATAACGGATTTCTGCGCCTGCCGTCGGGCTGGATATGGTTACCGGCGGAACTATGGCATATGTTCCGCCACGCAGGCTGAAAACCGGGGTCGCCACGGTTTCTACGGCTGGCTCACCGATGCTGTGGAAAGCCCACAATGCCGGAACATTGGCCGGCTCCCATCCCGGCAGGGCCGTATGGCTCTGGAGACACCGGTAATTGTTGCCGCCGTAGGACACCAGATCATCAAGCGTGTAAGAAGTGCCCGCCGACCATGGCGCTACGGTTTCCGCTTGAACCGGAAGGGAAAAAACGGATACCAGCACGAATAGCACGGCCATTCTGGCAACGAGCTTATTCAGCTTTTTAGATGTATCCTTTTTTGTGTCTTTGGTACGATGCAAGTTCATTTTGTTCATCCTCCTCTTTTGCTCAGTGTGATAATCAACCAATGCGTCAATGTAATTGTAAACTAATTCTTTTTGACCCAGCTCATCAATGTTCAGCAATTTCAATATATTATATATTCATCCTTATTGTTTTATTACCTGGAGCTATTTTCGCTTAATTATATTATAATTTAAGCTAATTGTCAAATTTTAACTTTGTTTATAAATTGTTTATTGTTATATATGTTCTATTGGTATTAATATTTCTTATTGATGTTTATCTGTTTATTAGTTAGGTAAATTTCATCGTTTTCATAAAAATTTTCGCGGTTACTGTTCATAAACACTTGAAGTTTACCAATATGCTGAATCCAGTAAAGGTACCAGCAGCGCAGATTGACCGCTGATTGACCGCTAGGATAAACGCATCATTTTCAT
>DBDJ01000029.1 GCA_002293525.1 Lachnospiraceae bacterium UBA935 | reverse complement strand
TCATATAAACTCCCATCTGTGCGCTGCTCGCACTCATCATGTTCCTGATTCAAGATGTCGCCAATCTGATAGTTTTGCATGAAGTCGTTACTTATCGGTGAAGGAAGGCTGAAGGCGGTCCAATTCAGAAGATGGTAATAAATCCACATATAGCGAATCGTCAGTAGTTCCCTTATATCATTTTCTAATTCATCCATAGTGATATTGGCCAGATTTAATACGATATCTTTACAGTCCTCATAAGCACGGATATCACGATCGAAATCCACATCAAGCACCAGGTGCTGATAGCCGTCGTGATCGATAGTTCTTGGCTTGAAAGTGACTATGTCAACAATACTCAAGGAACAGATTTGATTAAGTCTCGTTTCGACGATGCAGTGGATATTTACGGCAAGTTTACCAGAATCACGAAAGGTCATGGATATGTTGTCAATGCTGACTTTATGTAAGCCATTATAATTCACCATACGATCAAACGACTTGTTGAATTTCATATCAAGCCGATTCGGTAACAATACAAAATAATTATTAAATTCATCAAGCTTACATTTAAAAAAATTTATAATGATACCCCCGATCAGAGAGTACAGATATTGCGAGTAGAAGATGATCTTGTAAGCTCTACGAGGAACCGGCTCATAATCCGCTTTTTGATATAAATTATATACTTTAGCCGCTATAAATTCCGAGAAACCAGTCTTACATACGAAAATGATTCGGCAGGACAGAAAATTCCGTAACGGCTGTAGCTGGTTCCAGATATAAAGATCATCAATGTCCAGAATCAGCAGCTTCTTGCCGCTGAATCGTTTGGCATGACTACGAAGCAGCTGTATCAGGGTTTCCAGCAGCGGGGAAGCGATGTCAGTCGTAATGGATAAGTCATCTATAGGATACAATAAAGAAAGTTCCCAGGTTTTTTCTTCCTTATTACCCATGAAGAAATCGCCGCTCATGATTACCTTGGTGGCATCTATTTTATAGGTAATCGATTTTCTGTAAAAGACTTCGCTTTGCTTCGCAGCGTTTTCAACCCGGCCATGGATTATCGGTATAGTAAGTACAAAGAAAGCCTTTTCTTTTTCACTCACCAGCTGCAGCTTGGGAACGCCGGTCCGGCAGCTGACAAAACCGACGGATTCTTCCGAAAACTCCAGCGCCGGCATTGTCAGGGATAACGCTTTCAACATGAGATTGATATCAGTCAGATACACCTGCACTTCCATGATTGATCCAGGCAGTGTTAATTGCGGCTCACCATCAGCAGACTGCTCTGCCGGTACTGCCTCGCCTTCCGGATTCTGCCCGTCATGCTTGGCTTCTTGCGTCTGTTTGGCATACTCGGTTCTCCAGAGGCTTAGCAATTCCTGATTGATCTGCCGCATTCTTTGATAATTGGCAATATCCCTTTCGCTGGCTTTAAGCCGTTTGGCGCAAAACTGCATGGCGTCTTCATCATGGTCTTGGGCTTTTTGGTAATTCTCGGCAAACAGCGGGTCTTTCTTAAGAAACCACCTAAGCTTGGGATAGTACTTTCTGATACCGGATACAACAGATTCAAACTCATCATTCAGTACCTGGAACTTTTCTTTTGATTCAGGAGACAGTGTCAAGTCGTCTCCGAACCGTTTTCTAGTAGTATTATCTTCCATATGACTCCTTTCGTAAGATATAAAGTTAATATTTCTTAAATATTAACAAGGCCATTGTGATAGACGCGCTGTTTAATATGGTCAAATACATAAGGACCCAACTCCTGCACTAGCAGAACCGGGGATTCCTCATGGCACGGATAGCGCAGATGGGACATTTCCTGACGGATCCGCTTTACCGTAGCCGGTTTTTTAATATAGCCGGAAGCATAGATCTCAAATGCTCTGTCCAGATGATCCATGTAGGCGGTGACAAAGATGATGTTAATCGTCGGACTAAGCAGGATCAGCTGCCTTGCTAACGAAAATCCGTCCATGCGGCCCGTCCGGATGTCTAGAAAGGCCACATCGATAGGTCTGTGTCTGGCATAGCGAAGGACATCTTCGGCATTGTCAAAGCCGACCGGCGTCTCAGCGGGAAGTGCTTCACGGATGGCATCTTTCAGCGCGGCTAAGGCCAGCGGTTCGTCATCCATAACAATGATATTCATGGCTGTCCTCCTAATCTCTCCGTTATCCTTTCCGGTTTGTTCCTAGGAAAACGCGGACGCAGTATTTCCTTAGGTACCGTTATCACAGCCTCTGTTCCCGCGCCGGGTCTGCTGTTAATCTCCAGTCGGCCGTCACATAAACGCGCCAGCCGCTCCCGGACATTTTCGATACCGATATGCCGCTGCCCGTCTGTTTCCGGCCGGGCCGGGTCATATCCGGTCCCGTTATCCCTGACGGTGATCTGATGGCAGTCAGGCAGTTCCCTGACACTTACCGTGACCGTACCGACGGCAGTGCCGTCGGGCTTCCGGCCTTCCAGTCCATGGCGGACGGCATTTTCCACGATCGGCTGGACGGTCAGCGGCGGCAGCATGAAACGTTCTGTTTCGATATCACAGCAGACTTGAAGCCGGTCGCCAAAGCGCAGCTGCTCCAAGGCTAGGTAGGTTTCCACATGGGTAAGCTCATCCGCAAAATCAATCAGTTCGCGCTGCCCCAGAGAATCGAGGTTGCCCCGCAGATAATGGGCAAAATGGTGGATGGCCTCCTTGGCCTTATGGGAATCTATCTCACAAAGCTGGCCGATGGCCGTAAGAGAGTTATACAGGAAATGAGGCTTGATCTGAGAGAGCATGATCGAAAGGCGGCTTTCGTCCAGCTCCCGTTCCTGTTCCTTAAGCCTATGGCTCAATTCCACCTGCAGGTTTACATAGATCAGGAAAATTGATACCGTGGCGCCAAGATAAGATATCCATAGGCCGGGCCAGCTTAGTTCCGCCACATAACACATCAGTGGGGCCAGCATGTAAATCAACAAGGTAAGCCATTCCTTTGGCAGCAGGTGTTTTCTGTTCCTGAGGATCATGACAGCACAGATCGACAAAGAAATGACCTGTAATATCATAGCCCCCCAGATGTTTACGACGATTAAGTTGTTCTGCCCATCCAGACGGTTAAAAACCTCTTGGCTCTCAGCACCGATCATAAACAGAGTATTGAGCCCTGCCAAGAAAAGCGCTGCCTTGAAAGGCTTCTGTGGAACCGGAAACGTTTTTTGCAAAGTAAGAAAGGCGAAGAGATATAATTCAAAGACGATAAGAGCCAGATTGCCGAACGTATAACTGCCGATATCCAGCAGGCGGATGGCAATATAGGCGGCCCGGCCGGGTGTCCCGTACAATAGAACCGCGGAAAGCTCGCACAGGCTTCCCGCCAGGGACAATAGTACCATGGCCAGGAAATGCGGGTAAAGCCGGTTAGGTACGTGCCCGTTCAGCAGAATACCAGACAGCAGCATAGTGAGGATGAGAACGGCGCAGCCATTCCCGGCTATGGTTATCAGTATAACCGATGTCATCGGCTCCCATCTGTAGGACATGACACTGATTATGGTAGCGTTCCATGTAGTCATGTTCATACCCCATGTCCGCGTTCGCGGACGAACAATCAACAGTGAAAACTTATATAATTTATGTTAATTCTAACATGTGTGAATAAAAATCTCAATCATTACATGTGAAATGTTTAGTAAAAATTTTGGCTGATCTGATGGGGATTTGATGGGCGTTAGATATTATGATATAAAAGAATGCAGTCATGGCCGAAGGAGGGATAATAAGATTATTTGTTTATTTTACAAAATAATAAGAAACTACAAACAATCTAACAAAAAGAATAGGAGAGGAAATCAATGAGTGAAAAAGAATTATCACAGGAAGAAATGAAGGTGGTAAATAGTGCCGACAATGAGGATGAGGATCGTTTTTTAGGATACATGCGGGCTGCGGCAATATTAGCTACAGCGCAATGCGGCCGCAGTGTGGAAAAAATGCGCGATATCTTTGACGAGCACTTATCCCAATACTGCCAAAGGTTTAAAAGCCCGATTAACATCAAAAATATTGTAGGATATGTTTTTAAGAAACCACAGGACAATAATCCGGCCTTCCATGAAATAGTAACTGGGGCTAAGCTCTATAGTGTCGAGCATTTCTGCCGGATTAATAATGCCAATTACCTGTTCCATGTATATCCATACCCAGAAACTCCATACGACGAGGAAGAAAACATGGCATTAGAAGACGAAATTGATACTGAGACTCTGAATGCGTTGATGGATGCTGTTAAGGCAGAAATAACGGGTGAAAGTGAGAAAGAAAAATTTATAAAATGTGTGAAGGCTGCCTCCAAGGCGGCATTCGGGACCAACAACACGAGCGCGGCCGGTTCCTGCAGACAGTTTATGAATTACATGTATAAATTATTAATAGTAGAAGAAATCAGGTCTGATAGACTATGCGTCCATGTCAGATGTCATTCCAGAGAGGATGAATATACCTATTTCAATATGTTCTCGCGTGGAAGTAAATATGAAATGTCATGTGAATATGGCGGTTATTCCGAAAATTATTTTTCTTATCATGCTTATTTGTTCGGTTGAACGCAATGCTCAGTACCTTCTGAACAGCCGACAACCAGCTATATTTATCTGCACAAAAAGAATAGGAGAGTAATCATATGAGTGAAAAAGAATTATTACAAGAAGACCCACATAATGAAGAAGAAAAATGTTTTATTGATTACATGAAGGTTGCAGCGATCTTGGCTACGGCTCACTGCGACAGGAATGTGAATAAAATGAAAGAGATCTTTAATGAAAACCTAACTGAATTATGCAAAAAGTATAAAAGTCCGATCAACATTGATAATGTTGTAGCCTATGTTGTTAGAGAAAAAAAGGATCGTCTCAATGCGCCTTTTCAAAAATACGAACAAGGATGTAAGTACTTCGATGTTATTGAATATTGCCGGTCAAACAAAGCCAATTACATATTTTATTTATATTCCTTCTGATTCAGACAGGATAAGAAATAACAAGGCTTAATTAAAGCAGGGAACTCATCTTAAAATTATAAAATATATTTTAAATTCGGAGGCCATATAATATGGATGATATAAAAAATTTAATAAATAGTGAAGAAAACAAGGAACTGGCAGAACAAATTGATTTTAAGGCTCTGGATGCTTTAGCAGAAGCTTTAATGGCAGAAATAGATGTCAATAGAAGTGAAAAAGAACGGTTCATAGATTGTGTAGAGCTTGCCTCCAAGCAGGCATTTCAAAACGATAGCAATAATTTATTTATTACCATAAGTGAATATTCGCGTCTGATGTTAAATATGTTGGCGTTAAATGAAATTAAGCATGACAAATTATGTCTCTATCTCCTAAATGATTCTGATCCAGATACCTTTTATTATTTTTCTATGTTTTTTCGAGGACATAAATATGAACATGGGACTAGTCACGGCGGTTTCTCTGAAAATTATATATCTTTCTATGCCTATTTATTTGACTAAATTTAATTTTTATCAACCGTAAAGTAACTCGCAGGATACTGCCTGCTGAACCAATAACGGGGAGCGAAGCGGACACTCCACATGGCGGGGTGTCCGCTTCGTGCATCTTAAATGGCTAAGACAAATCAGCCTTTTCTTTATTCTTCCGCAATAACAGGCAGTCGATGACAATCACAATACAATAACCAATAAATGAGGGCAAGGACGATTCAGTGCCAAACACGCCGGTTATCTCAGCCTGTCCAGGCGACCTGTCGTAAATTCCGCCCAGCTGTAATTTTCCATGTACCGGCCATGATAGCAGTTAACAGCATAGGCATCTCCCTTTTCATACTCATACAGATCGCAGTACACTGTTGCGGTATTTACCGCATAAGTCCCTGTGGTCCGGACAATAATCGAGCTGATTCCCGCTCTGTCAAGGGAACGCAGCAGATCGCAGATGATGTTATCCAGCTGTTTCTGGTGGCTGCGGTCATATGGCCCGTCTTCCCATAAAACTGCGGCAATCTCTTTATTAGTGGCGCCGGCTCCGTGCCTGTCAACCAGATAGGCAAGCATTTCTTTTGCTTTTGCTCGCCCAAAAGCAACCGGCTGGCCGTTCATAAATACCTCAAAGTTACCGAAACACTGAATCCGGATGCCGACATCGGGATGCCTCACTGGTCGGCGCAGGTTTTCAAGCTCTTTAGCTATGTGACTGGCCATAGCCGGTTTCATCACATAGCCGGAGGCATGCAGCTGGAAGGCATTTGACATATAACGGCTGTGGGCGGTCACAAAAATGATGTTGGTATCACCGTAATGTTCTTTAAGGTTCTTGGCCAGATGCAGCCCGCTCATCTCTGCCATCTCGATATCTAAGAAAGCCACGTCAACCACCTTTTTCCGGGCATAGGAAAGCGCTTCCCGTGCTGAAGAGAAAAGGTTTATTTCGGCTTTGTCCGCCACTTTTTTTAGCTCATTTTCCAGTTCCTGCAAGGATGCATGCTCATCATCCACAGCAATAATGTTCATCCGGTTACCCCCTTTCCCTGTTAGCTGCCTTAGAGATTACTGTATTCCGGTACGAAGAATCGTTTCCATGTCCTCTGAACGCAGGAGTTCCAGCAGAAAATCCTTTGTTTTCTGAGGAGAGCGGTATGTCGGCAGATTCGCGAAAATTTGTGACTGAGCGTCCATTTCATCCATTGCCTGAAGGTATCTCAACTTCTCATCCGGCTTCAATTGTGTATATTCCAAACTGACGGGGTTAAGCCGATGATTTTGTATCGCATAGCCCACCCGCTTTTTACAGCTGCATTTGGGTGAGGAAGCGAGGCCGCAGTATTCGCTGAGGAATACGGCCATTTTTTGCCGCAGCCGGGACAGACGCTGTCGGTAAGCTTCCGGCGTGATGTCCAAAATCTCGCCGCACACCTTGCTGTCAACCTTCAACATCGTACCCAGCACATAAATAAGACGGCTTTCAGGGTCAAAGCATTGGAGCATGACATTGGTGCAGGACATTTTCAGCTCCTGTTCCAGCAAATCCTCGTCCACACCGGCCATGAGCGCCCCGCTGTTTTTGATACATCCTGACTCAATGTCAGCGCCGTAATACTCAAAGCTGAGCGGCGGCATCTTAGCGAACATGGATTTTTTGTAATTCAGCAGATGGTTGGTGGCTATGCGGTACACCCAGGTAGAAAACGCACTTTCCTTTTTGAAGCTGGAGAGTTTTGTGATGATACGCAGGTAGATTTCCTGCGAGGCATCCTCGGCATCGTGAGGGCTTCCCAGCATTCGCAGCGAAAGATTGTAGACCATATCCTGCACCGAGAGCAGCAGTTCCCCCAGCGCCTGCTTATCACCGTCGAGTGCCTTGTCTACCAAGTGAAAAGGATCAGTTTGCATAGATATTTACCTCCTGTAATTCGGGCTGATCATTACCAGACAGATAGTCATCATCTTTAAATTTTATCATACTCAACGTATAAAAATAAAGTGTGTAATTAGAATTTCCAATCTCACACTTTATCTTGTTGCACAAATGAATTTATTATACCTATACCTGATCATGTTATTAGTATTAAAGTATGAGGGGCTCGGGGGCCGGAGGCCACCACTTTTTCGTTAGGACTTAGATAAAGCATTGATGCTATTCATTTGACAGTTGAATAATTTAGATCGGTTAAAATTTTCAAGCTTTTTAAGAATAAGTGCCATACATGGACGGGAAAATAGTGTGATTTCCCGGCCTCTGGCCAGCTAATCATATTTTTATTCAATTTACGGCAGTTTTCATAGTAATTTTGTTACATATTTTCCGACAACGCCAATCAGCGTGCCCAGAATAACCGACATCGCAAGAATAGGCATGGCTGCGCTCATGCCGTCTTTAGCGACTAAAATAATGACGGGAAGCGCCAGCAGAAGAGTAATCACTCCGCCTTTCAGCCACCATGCCATCCCGAACAGATCGGTGTTGTAAATGATGAATGGGATGATGAGATAAAAGACAAATGCCGATATGATGGCAAATCTGTCCAGCTTCATTCGGAGCATGGGAAGAATGTCCAATGCTCCGAATATTATCCCGGTAAGCAGGGTCAGTAAAAGTGTTTTCATAGTCTTGTCCTCCATAATGGAATATTTTTGATTTTTGTTCTTTACTTATTAGACAGCGCGGCAGTACTGGTTGTGACAAAAAAATAAAAATTATGCTGCTGAGATAATTCTTTACAGCTGAGCCTGATTTTAGTATGATAAATGCATGCTTTGCATGTAATTCAATTTATATCGTAAGGAGATTGTGATCATGAACATTCGTAAGATGGTAACTGCCGGTGTGTGTCTGGCTTTATGCCTGCTTCTTCCCTTGCTGACCGGAAACAACCGGGAGCTGGGAACGCTGTTTTCCTTAATGCATCTGCCGGCATTGTTATGCGGCTTTGCCTGTGGCTGGCAATATGGACTGGTCGTGGGCGGTATAGCACCGCTGCTTAGATTCCTGCTTTTCGGCATGCCGCCGATGCCGGTCGTTGCCGTACCGATGGCTTTTGAACTGGCGGTTTACGGTGCCTGTTCAGGACTGTTGTACCAGTTGTTACCCAAACGCAATGCCTACATCTATGTAAGCCTGGTCGGTGCGATGATAACCGGCCGTATCATCAATGTCCTGATATCAGCTGCATTCGGACAGGCAGTTGCCCTGGCATCTTTTTATAATATCTTTGCCGGCACCTTTGCCGGAATTATCCTGCAGATTATTATTATTCCGGTTATTGTTATGTCATTGAAAAGAACCGGCCTGCTTGATCAAAGCCGTAATTAGGCTGCCTGCTGAACAGATAACCTAAGATTCATGAATCGGAGCTGCTTTTATGAAACAATTTAAGGATTACCTTCAGGCTAAAAACGTAGTCTCCCTCAAGAACCCTGCGTGCATAGCGATTGACGGCAGATGCGGCGCCGGCAAGTCCACCTTGGCTGACCGTCTTGCGGCAGAATATGGTGGTCAGGTCATCCGAATGGACCATTTCTACCTGCCGGGCCATCTGCGCGGCCAGGACAGGGTTAACGTGCATTATGAACGCTTCGAGGAAGAAGTCGCTGTTCCGCTCAGACGCGGCGGCAGTTTTTCCTACCGGATCTTCGACTGCCATACCATGGACTATCAAGCCAGCATCACGGTCAGACCGGCACCGCTTATGATAATCGAGGGTGCTTATTCCATGCTGCCCCAATGGGAAGAATTATATGTTTTAAAAATATTCGCCGACATCTCACCTGAAGAACAACAAAAACGTATCCGGCATCGCAACGGGGAACAAGCCTGCCATAATTTTAAGAACAGGTGGATCCCGCTGGAAGAAAAATATTTTCAGGCTTATCAAGTGACAGACAGATGTGACATAACCATCCGCATCACCACAGATCAAGCAGGAGAGCTACAGATTGCATTGATGTGAAGGGCCTCAAAGCATTAGATATGGCATAAAATATGAGACATGGCATAAAACATTAGATACGTATAAAGCATCAGATTTGTATAAAGCATAAGATACGTATAAACATTAGATACTTATAAACAATAGATATAGCAATAAATAATCCCAATAATTTAAAATCAAGTTAATAATAGTAGGAGACTAGGGAAATAATAGATAGCAGAACAGATTCTTTTATTCTAATCTGAGGAGACTATCATGAAATATATTATTTCCGTGGCATTATGCCTTTCCGTGACCGCTTATTCGGTAATCCAAATCACCCACCGGATCTTTATGAACATCGCTATCGGCAGAAGGACGCTCAATTTCAGTCATTACAAAAAAGCCCGTCCTTTCACCCGCTTAGTCAGGGAAGCCGGTGAGTACGGAGATTGGATCCAAGCTCAGGAACCGGAAGTGATCCAGATCAAAAGCCGGGACGGTTTCGTTCTGGCCGGACACTATCTGCCGGCAGCGGCAGCCCGGCGTACCCTGCTTATGTTTCACGGTTACCGGAGCGGATGGATCCGCGATTTCGCCGCTATGGCACAGAAGCTACGTAGCTGCGGCTGCAACTTGCTACTGGTCGAACAGCGTGCCCACGGCCTTAGCGAAGGAAAATATATCGGCTTCGGCGTGTTAGAACGCTATGACTGCCTGGACTGGATTCATTATCTTACTCATGACCACAAAGCCAATCTAAAGGTTCCGCTGCCCATCTATCTCACAGGTCTTTCTATGGGGGCTTCCACTGTATTGATGACGACAGCCATGAAACTGCCGCAGGAAGTGAAAGGGGTAATCGCAGACTGCGGTTTTACGTCCCCCTACGACATGGTAACCAAAGTGGCCAAGGCATCCTTTCGTGTCGGTACCTGGACCGTCAACCAAATCAACCGCATGTGCCGTCAAAAGGCTGGTTTCAGCCTAAACGAAACCACAACGCTGGAAGCCATGGAACTCTGCCGCATACCGGTTCTATTCGTTCATGGAACAGCGGACAGCCTGGTACCAATGGAAATGACCCTGCAGAACTATCAGGCCTGCAGGGCCCCTAAAGAGCTGCTTCTGGTAGAAGGCGCGGAGCATTGCAGCAGCTTCCTGAAAGACACTGAAAAATATCTCAGTACCATCCACCGCTTCTTCGGGTGGGACTTAACTGCAAAGACAGATTAGGGTATAGACTGATTATGTCTACAGCTTGGAAGGATGAACAGGATGAAAAGAATCAGGGTGTTTTTATTGATCGTAACAACGTTGTTATTATGCTCATGCTTGTTTACGGATGGTAATTCTTATGATGAGGCAGAGCTTATCGACAGCGGAGGAATATCGAATGCGAATGGACAAGAACCCACTGTTGATCCATCCCCAGAAGAATTCATCGATAGAACGATAGAAGAATCCCTAGTTACAGATGTGGAGGAAGCTGCAGACGGATTCCTTCGTGTTGAGGATTCTTTTGACGAACTGCTTAAACGTGGTGAGGCCGGTGAGCCGGAATCTCAGTCACGCCTTGGTACGCTTTATTACTATGGAGAAACTTATTATGGTGTTGAAGTGGAACAGGACTATGAGCAGGCTTTTTTCTGGATGCTGAAAGCTGCGGAAAATGGGTGCGTATTTGATATGTACAACGTCGGCTGGATGTATGAGCATGGCGAGGGAACCGCTCTGGATTATGAACAGGCATTTTATTGGTTTCATAAGGCCGGGGAAGAGTACCAGCATTCGGGAGCACAGACAGCACTGGGCTATATGTATTGGGAAGGATTGGGAGTTGAAAAGGATATGGAAACCGCTGCGGAGTATTTCTTGCGAGCCGGCGGCGGTCATGACGGTGAAGGCTGGCGCAACCTGGCTCATATATATGAGACAGAAGATTTCTACATAGATCAGGAGCGGGCAGAATTATATTATATGCTATCATCACGTAGCTTTAATAAGCTTATGGTTACGGATGCCAGAGAAATCTTAATGAATTATCTTGATTCAGAAGGCCGGTCCGCAATCATCAATATCGGGACATTACCGAAAGATAACCGGTTCATTCCCTCCGGGCTTCTGGAAGAAGCTCAGAAGCATTATTTTGCATATGACAGTTCTTTGTTTATAGAAGAATATGGCATAGACTGTGAGGTCAGTGCCTCAGAAGTTGAATTTTCTGAAGGTCAGGACATTGAGTTTATGGTGGAATACGGGTCATTTTATCTTGCCGACATGGATGGGTGCGGAGAGGAAGAACTCGTTATTTATGAAAGAGGGGGCAGCATTGGCAATTCCTATATCAGATATGCCAAAAGGGATGAAAACGGATCTTTCAGGATCTTATTCTTTGATGAGATATTTGCACGCCATCCTGAGATTATTGAATATGAAGGCAAGAAATATTTGGCCTATTTTACTTATAATTATGACGGTGCTTATACGGGCATTGAAATCTATGCATTCGGCTCAGAAAAAATTGAAGAGGGTTATCGGATTGCCCAGGATGATAACAGGCAGCATAGGAATTATATCCATACTTATCAAAATCCTGATTTTTCGGATACACATGCTGAACAGATGGAAGGGATGATAACAGAACTGATGTCCAGCACGGTATACTTGAATGATGATAATTGGATGTATTATGAACAGTGGGGCCATGAACAGGATGTATCGGAGGCTGAACTGGCCCTTTTATATCAGAATTATCTTGAAGAAGAGACCATGGATATACATAAAAGCGTTGACATAGATAACGATGGAAATAATGAGATCATAAGTCGACAGACATGGTATTCCTCTTCTGTCAATTCTACGAATCATATGACTTATACAATATATGAAACAGATCAGGAAGGAAACTATATACCAGTCACGGACTTTCGAAGTAAATTAGGAGTCTATGAAGGAAGCCGGGCGGTGATGCAAATATTCGTGGAAGAGTTTGACGGCAGGAATTATGTTGTTCTGTTAGAGCAAGAGCTTGGCAGCGAAAATTATAATCTGGATGTTTATCTGATTGAAAATGGTCAGGCCAGATTAATGAATACGCATTTCATCTATATGCTCTATGATATTGAAATAGTATCAAATTAACCATACATCTTTTCATATGATCCTATGAGATCTGCCGCAGATTCTTCTGCGCCGTCGAGAGCATCAGCTTGATCCGATTCAGCTGGTTCACTTCACTGGCACCGGGATCATAATCGATCGCCACAACATTGGACAACGGATACTGCTTCCGCAGCTCCTTAATAACCCCTTTCCCCACCACATGATTCGGCAAACAGCCAAAGGGCTGGGCACAGACGATATTATTCACGCCGCTATGGATCAGCTCGACCATTTCCCCGGTCAGAAACCATCCTTCGCCGGTCTGGTTGCCGATAGAAACAATCGACCGTGCCATGTCAGCTACCTTATAGATACTGACCGGCGGGCTGAAATGACGGCTCTTGGCAAAAGCCCGGACAGCAGCGCTGCGGACAAACTCGATTGCCCGGATCCCCATCGTGGCAATCATAGCCGCCTTTTTTCCGGTACCGAGATATTCGGCCTTGTAAATCTGGTTATAGAAACAATAAAGAAGAAAATCCATCAAGTCAGGCACAATCGCCTCAGCCCCTTCCGATTCCAGCAGCTCTACCAGATAATTATTGGCGGCCGGGGCATATTTCACCAGGATCTCGCCGACGATGCCCACCCTGGGCTTCTGCACATCGGTAATCGGCACTTTGTCAAAATCAGCAATGATCTGCCGGCACATCTTCTGGAAGGTAAAGAAATTCTGGTGCTTTCCGGATAAAAAGCGCTGACATTTTTCCAGCCACTTTGCATGCAGGGCATCCACCGCCCCGGCTTCCTTCTCATAAGGGCGCATTCGGTAGGTACAGCGCATGAAAATATCGCCGAAGATCGCTCCGTAAGCAGCCCTGGCCAATAAATCGGCACTCAGGCGGAACCCGGGATTGCTTTCCAGCCCGATCAGGCTGAGGGAAATAACCGGGACATGGGACATTCCGGCCTTTTCCAGGGCACGGCGGATAAAGCCGACATAATTGGTGGCCCGGCAGCCGCCACCGGTCTGGGTCATGATCACGGCAGTCCGGTTCAGGTCATAGGTTCCTGAGAGCAGGGCATCCATGATCTGGCCGACGACCAGGAGCGAAGGGTAGCAGGCGTCATTGTTGACATATTTCAGACCGACATCGACCGCACGCCGGTTATCATTGGACAGCACCACAAAATGGTAGCCGCAGGCGCGGAAGGCCGGTTCCAGCAGTTCAAAATGGATCGGCGACATCTGCGGGCAGAGAATCGTATAATCCTGCCGCATCTGTTCGGTAAATATCGTCCGGCTGGTGGCTGAGGAACGGATCTGCCGCTCCTGATTCAGCTGTTCACGGATGCGGATCGCAGACAGCAGCGAACGGATTCGGATTCGGGCCGCTCCCAGGTTATTGACTTCATCGATTTTCAGGCAGGTATAGATCTTATCGGAGCCGGTCAGGATGTCGTTGACCTGGTCGGTGGTCACGGCGTCCAGGCCACATCCGAAGGAGTTTAACTGGATCAGTTCCAGGCTGTCGGTGGTTTTTACAAAGCTTGCCGCAGCATAAAGCCGCGAATGATACATCCACTGGTCGGAGACTAACAGCGGGCGCTCCGGTTTGGCCAGATGGGAAACTGAATCTTCGGTCAGCACGGCAATGCCGTAAGAGGTAATCAGTTCCGGGATGCCGTGATGGATCTCCGGATCAATATGATAGGGGCGGCCGGCCAGGACAATCCCGCGCCTGCCGGTATTTTTCAGGTATTCCAGAACTTCTTCCCCTTTGTGCTTGATGTCTTCCCGGGCTTTCATCTGTTCTTCCCAGCCCAGCCGGGCCGCATTCAGGACCGCTTCGGCAGGGAGCTCCGTGAATTCTGCGGCCAGGGCCTTGGATATCGTGCCAAGGTCACGGAAGGACATAAAAGGATTGCGCAGCACCGCTTCCCCGCGGCCGAACTCTTCCATATTATTTTTGATATTCTCCGAATAGGAAACGACGATCGGGCAGTTATAATGATTGTTGGTATCTTCAAACTCATTTCGCTCATAAAAAAGCGCGGGATAGAAGATAAAGTCTACTTTCTGGTTGAGCAGCCACTTCACATGGCCATGGACCAGCTTGGCGGGATAGCACTCCGATTCGCTGGGGATGGATTCAATCCCCAGTTCGTAGATCTTATGGCTGGAATTGGGCGACAGGATTACCCGGTAACCCAGCTTGGTGAAAAAAGTATGCCAGAAAGGATAGTTTTCATAGATATTCAGTACCCTGGGGATGCCGACGGTGCCTCTGGGTGCTTCGTCGGCCGGCAGGGATTCGTAGGCAAACTGCCTTTTGAGTTTGTATTCAAACAGGTTAGGAATCCCGTCTTCATTCTTCGTCTTGCCGATGCCCCGTTCACAGCGGTTGCCGGAGATGTACTGGCGGCCGCCGGTGAATTTATTGATGGTAAGCCGGCAGTTATTGGTACAGCCCTTACATTTAGCCATGCTGGTTTCAAACTGCAAGGCATTGATCTTGGCAATCGGAAGCATAGCAGTGTCCGGCTGGCCGGCGTTTTTATACTGTTCGCGGGCAATCAGGGCGGCCCCGAAGGCTCCCATAATCCCAGCGATATCCGGGCGGACGGCCTGGCAGCCGGCTATTTTTTCAAAGCTCCGCAGCACGGCATTATTGTAGAAAGTCCCGCCTTGGACCACGATGTTTTTCCCCAGGTCGGCGGCATCGGCTACTTTGATTACTTTGAACAAGGCATTTTTAATTACCGAATAAGCCAGGCCGGCGGAAATATCGGCAACCGAAGCGCCTTCTTTCTGGGCCTGCTTGACCTTGGAATTCATAAATACCGTGCATCGGGTCCCTAAGTCGATGGGATGATGGGCAAACAGCGCTTCCTGGGCAAAATCCTCGACACTGTAATTCAAAGACCGGGCAAACGTCTCGATAAATGAGCCGCAGCCGGAAGAGCAGGCTTCATTCAGCAGTACGCTGTCAACGGTTTTGTTTTTAATTTTGATGCATTTCATATCCTGACCGCCGATATCCAGGATACAGTCCACGTCTGGATTAAAAAAGGCAGCGGCATAATAGTGGGCGACGGTCTCTACTTCGCCGGCATCTAACAGGAAGGCGGCCTTCATCAGCGCTTCACCGTAGCCGGTAGAACAGGAGCGGACGATATGGGCGCCGGCCGGCAGATGCTCATAGATATCCTTGATGGCATTGATGGCCGTTTTCAGCGGGCTGCCGTCATTATTACTGTAAAATGAATAGAGGAGGGAACCGTCTTCGCCGATCAGGGCCAGCTTCGTGGTGGTGGAGCCGGCATCGATGCCGAGAAAACAGTCGCCGCTGTAAGTATCAATGTCACGGACATTCACTTTGGCCAGGCTGTGACGGCCAATAAACTCATCAAATTCCTCTTCATTGGCAAACAAGGGTTCCATCCGCGCCACTTCAAAGTCCATCTTGATGGCCGAACTAAGCTTTTCTACCATGGCTTCCATGCTGTAGGTGACGTCGCCCGCATTCAGGGCCGCGCCGATAGCGGCAAACAGATGGGAAAGTTCGGTGTCGATGATATGGCCTTCATCAAGCCTCAGGGTGCGGATAAAAGCAATTTTCAGTTCCGACAGGAAATGCAGCGGGCCGCCGAGAAAAGCCACATGGCCGCGGATCGGCTTGCCGCAGGCTAAGCCGCTAATGGTCTGGTTCACCACCGCCTGGAAGATCGAGGCGGCCAGATCCTCTTTCGTTGCCCCTTCGTTGATCAGCGGCTGGATATCCGACTTGGCAAAGACGCCGCAGCGTGCGGCAATCGTATATAAAGAATGATAATCCTTGGCAAATTCATTCAGTCCTGCGGCGTCGGTCATCAGCAGGGAGGCCATCTGGTCGATAAAAGAACCGGTTCCTCCGGCACAGATGCCGTTCATCCGCTGTTCCACGTTACCGCCTTCAAAATAGATGATCTTGGCATCTTCGCCGCCGAGCTCAATCGCCACGTCCGTCTGCGGCGCCAGTTCTTTCAGGGCCGAAGCCACGGAAATCACTTCCTGCACAAACGGCACTTTCAGATGGTTGGACAGCGTCAGGCCGCCCGAACCGGTGATCATCGGATGGACGTCGATATTCCCCAGGTCGCCGTAGGCTTTCTTAAGAAGCGTGGCAAGCGTTTCCTGAATATTGGCATAATGCCTTTCATAATCCGAAAACAGGACGGCATGATTACCGTCCAGGATAGCTATTTTGACTGTCGTGGAACCGATGTCGATACCCAGTGTATACATAATCTCAACCCCTTATCAACTTTATCCATGTGAGCTTTGACTGCCAACCTACGTCATTATACGACAGAAATCCGCAAAAATCAACGTGGGTAAATAAGGAAGGGTCAAAACCGTATCTATTCTTTCCCTAAAAACCTGTATTTCCGCAAATAATAAAGAAAATTGTAAAAAAAGGAAATATAATACTTACTTTAAATTATGTATCTGCCAAAAGAATTTGCATGTTCGCTGGATCATAAGATTTATTTTCATAAAATTTCCATTAAATTTCTCACAGTATTTTCTGGACACTTGATTTATGACCCATGTAATGCTAGAATATATGATGTTTAGTTAACAGATATGTGTGTGAAAGACGTGAATAATATCCAGAGCGTCAAAGGGCGCCGCCAGATGATAGGCAGCACGCAGATAGGAGCATTATGAGTAAATTTGAAAGAAGATTCGGAAAATATGCAATCAAAAACATCTCCATGGTTTTGATCCTATGTTATGCTGCCGGTTTCGTGATTAATATGATCAATTCCTCCTTCCTGAATTACCTTAGCCTGAATCCCTATGCCATCATCTTTGACTTTCAGATATGGCGGCTGTTTACCTGGATCATCATACCGCCGACTTTAGAGTCGAACCTGTTTTTTATTCTTATTATGCTGTATTTCTACTATTCGATCGGAACCAGCCTGGAGCATGCCTGGGGAACTTACCGGTATAATGTCTATTTGCTGTCCGGCATGGTCTTTACTGTGATCGGGGCGTTTTTATTGCTGGTCTATGACTGTATTTCCACACCGGGTCTATTTAGCAACATGATCTTCGTAAATGGCGCTGAGGCAAGCGGTTACGAATTTCTTGCTGCCGACATCGAAAGTTATTATATCATAAACTCCAAAACTTTCAGCACATACTATGTGAATATGTCGATTTTCCTGGCCTATGCAGCTACTTTTGCGGAAGCAAGGGTAATGCTGTTCTTTGTTATTCCGATCAAAGTAAAAGTACTGGGTATTATCTATGCCGTCATCCTTGGCCTTGAGCTGTTTACCGGCCCCCTACCCAATAAGTTTGCAATTGGCGCATCTTTAATGAATTTTGTCATTTTCTTTATCCGTTCCCGCGGCCGCGTCAGGATGACACCCAAGCAGGTGAAGCGCCGTTACGAGTTTCGGCAGGAAATCAAGAAAGACACGCGCATCGCCAGGCATCGGTGTGCGATATGCGGGATAACTGAAGAACAGGATCCCACCATGGAATTCCGTTTCTGTTCCAAATGTGAAGGCAATTACGAGTACTGCAGCCGGCATCTTTATACCCATTCCCATGTAAAGGCCGACCGCAGCCCGGAAAGGTATGGTACGGTGCATTATGACAGCGACGAATCATGACAAGGAATACCGCTTTGCCAAAGCCCTGGAGGAAGTCCGGAAGCTGGCAAAGGAACAGGGGATGCGTATTGCTGACGAACAGATCAGGTCAGCCTTTGCCGCTCAGGAACTATCGGAAGAACAGTTTTCCATGATCTATGATTATCTGAAAAGCCATAAAATCGGTGTGGACGAAGATCTTGATCCGGATGACTACCTGTCAGAAGCAGAGAAAGATTATCTGGAAGACTATCTGAGCGGGTTACAGGCGCTAAGACAATATACGGCAGGGGAAAAAGAGGCCGCCTTGCTGGCGGCGATGGCCGGAGACCAGACCGGCCGTGAGCGGCTGGTGAAAATCTACCTGCCGGAAGTGGTGGGGATCGCGAAACTCTATGCCGATCAGGGCGTATATCTGGAAGACCTGATCGGTGAAGGGAATGTCGCCCTGACCTCCGGTGTCGCTATGCTTGGCTGTGTGGAAACAGCAGCAGAAGCGGAGAGCATGCTGATCAAAATGCTTATGGATGCCATGGAAGAACTGATTGCCGGAACTGCAAGAATGCAGGAAAGCGACCGCAAGATGGCCGATCAGGTAAGCAAGGTGGCGGAGGCCGCCAAAGAACTGGCAGAGGCGCTGGGAAGAAAGGTAACACCAAAGGAGCTTTCGGAAGAGGGCGGCTTTTCAGAACAGATGGTCAAGGATGCACTGCAGATCTGCGGAGGAGCAATAGAGGACATCTTGGCAGAATGAAATATCGCGACTGACAAATACATTTGATTTATCATATTTATTGGAGAACTTTTATAATACTCGTTTTTATAATACTCAAATAGAAGAGAAACCGGGAGGGTCGAGCAGCTTATGAATGGAGAGCAACAAGACAATAGCTTTAAGTATGTCATGATGGACACCGGGCATATTTATCTGGGGGCTAAATATTCATACGCAGAATTGCTGGAAGAGGATGCCGTGCCGTTCAAGCTTAAGACCATCATATCACGCTATATCTTGCCGGAGACAAAGGCGGAGACAACATTGGAAGGCCAGTTTAGCCATCTGGAAAACGGCAGCCTGTTGTTTGGCATATTACAGCAGCTTAAGATAAAGGTCAAGGTCAGCTTGCTTCTTGATAAAAAGAGCCGTGCCGGAAGAGGCGACCGCAGGTATAAAGAGAAAATCCTGACCCTGAAGCAACTGTCCCAGACCGCTCCGGAACAAAAAGATGCCGATGGCATCCTGATTACAGAGATAATGATCTCGCGGCTGGGCCTGATGTCTTTCCATGTGTGAACCCGGAAGACATTTTCGTCAATTTGTACAGAAACACCGTCAAATAAATAGCAAATATAGCAATATTTTCGTCATATTTTTACTTGCCAAATAATAATTTCTCTGTTATACTATGAATGTAGTCGGGAAACAGAATCCCACTACCACTAAACTACGGTAAAATTCCCCTTTTACACTGAACCGGATTGAAGCGCAAGCTTCGTCCGGTTCTTTTATGTGCGCCGGCTAAGCGGCACACAGTCTCAAGGACGTTTGAAGCAAAATGATCAACGTGGCAAAGGCCGGAATGACTGGCCCTGTGAGGCGATGTGGAACGAACGATTGAAATAAGCCAGTTTGTTTCGCCCTTTGGCCAGAAAAATGAAAATCATCTCTTCTGGCTGGCGGAGTGGTGGGTAAAGAACCGGTAAATGGCCTTAATTTCAGCGATAATAGCTTACAGCGAAAATAATTCAAATAAAGATTTCATGGTAATTCTTTTGAGATCGTGGTATACTAATTTCCAAATAATGAATTTATTGGAAAAGAGGAAAATCAGTGAGTAATCAAACAATAAAATCAGAAGCCTATGAAGTCATCGAGGACAGAGCGATTGAAGATCTGAATTCACGAGGCATAATCTTACGCCACAAAAGAACCGGAGCCCGTCTTACCATCCTTTCCAACGACGATGAAAACAAAGTGTTCTACATTGCCTTCCGGACCCCGCCTACCGACAGCACCGGCGTTGCCCATATCCTGGAACATTCGGTTCTGTGCGGCTCAAGAGAGTTTCCGGTTAAGGATCCCTTCATTGAGCTGGCCAAGGGTTCCCTGAACACTTTTTTAAATGCCATGACCTATCCTGATAAAACGGTCTACCCGGTAGCTAGCTGCAATGACAAAGATTTTGCCAACCTGATGCATGTCTATCTGGATGCGGTTTTTTATCCCAATATCTATCAGGAAGAAAAAATCTTCATGCAGGAAGGCTGGCACTATGACATGGCGGCGCCGGAAGACGAGCTTACGATAAACGGCGTTGTCTATAATGAAATGAAAGGGGCTTACTCAACGCCGGATGACATCGTAGAAAAGGAAATCTTAAGTTCCCTCTACCCGGATACGGCATATGGCTGTGAATCGGGCGGCGACCCGGACATCATCCCGACGCTGACGTACGAGCAGTTCCTTGATTTTCACCGCCGTTACTACCATCCTTCCAACAGCTATATCTATCTCTACGGCAATATGGATATAGAAGAAAAGTTAGCTTTCCTGGATGAATATTATCTTTCTCATTTTGATGAGCTTTCCATTGATTCAGCCATCGACTTGCAGGAAAAATTCGCCGAACCCCGCATCCTGACAAAAGAGTATCCGGTCATGGAAGGGGAAGATTTAAAAAACAGCACCTACCTGACCTACAACATCTGCATGGGAACCAGTACCGATGCTAAGCTTTATATTGCCTTGCAGGTTCTGGACTATGCCCTCTGCACCGCCCAAGGTGCCCCGCTTAAACAGGCGCTGCTTGACCGGCGGATCGGCAAGGATGTTTACAGTGTTATGGAAACCGGCATTTTACAGCCTTATTTCTGTGTGATTGCCAAAGATGCCGAGGCCGGGCAGCAGGAAGAATTTGTGCAGACGATTGAAAGTGTCCTGGCCGACCTGGCCGCACAGGGAATCGATAAAAAAGCTTTGGCGGCCGGGATCAATTACTACGAGTTCCGCTACCGGGAAGCCGACTTCGGCTCTTATCCCAAGGGGCTGATGATGGGGCTTCAGGCGATGGACAGCTGGCTATATGACGACCGCTCGCCATTCATGCATATCGAAGCCAACCACACCTTTACTTTACTGAAAGGGGCCATGAGCGGCAACTATTTTGAAGAACTCATCCGCCAATACCTGATCGGCAATACCCACAAGTCGATTTTGAAGGTGATGCCCAAGGCCGGCCTTACCGCCGTCAAAGACGCTAAGCTAAAAGCCGAACTGGCTGGTTATAAGGAAACCTTGGATCAGGAGCAGACAGCAAAGATCATTGACGCCGCCAATGATCTGGAAGCTTATCAGGAAGAGCCGAGTTCATTGGAAGATCTGCAGAAGATCCCCCTTCTGGCCCGGGAAGACATCAGGAAAGAAGCCGTTGATTTCGTCAATGAGGTAAGAGATGTCGGGGGAACGACATTGCTGTTCCATGATATTTTTACCAACGGCATCGGTTACCTTAAGTTTATTTTTGACATCAAAAAGCTTCCACAGGAACTCATTCCCTATCTGGGGCTTCTGAAGACAGCCTTGTCTTTGGTGGATACGGAAAATTATTCTTTTACCGATCTAAACAATGAAATCAATATCTGGACCGGCGGCATCCAAGGAAGCGTCAATACTTATGTGGACGCCGGCGATATCACCAAGTTTAAGGCCGTCCTGGAAATCAAAGTGAAATTTATGTATGAAAACATGCCCAAGGTGTTTGAGCTTGTCAAAGAGATTCTGCTGCATTCCCGCTTTCAGGATAGCAAACGACTCTATGAGATCATTGCGGAAACGAAGTCCAAGATGGAAAACGCGATGAGCAGTTCCTCTCACAGCCTGGCCATGATCCGTGCCCTGTCATATTTTTCCCAGACCGCCGGCCTCACGGAGCAAATCACCGGTATTCCGCAATACCGGCTGCTGAAAGACCTGGAAGAATGTTTTGATGAAAAAAAATCAGATCTGATCCATAAATTGGAGACTCTGGTAACGTATCTATTCAGAGAGGAAAATCTGATGGTAGATTATACGGCAACGGCAGAAGGCTGCACCGGCTTGTCGGAACACATTGCCGCGTTCCGCAAGGAGCTGTATAAGACACCCATAGATGCCGTTTCCTTTATGATTGACCCGCAGAAGAAAAACGAAGGCTTCATGACGGCAGGACAGGTGCAGTATGTCTGCCGCGCCGGTAATTTTATTACCAAAGGCCTGCCTTTTACCGGGGCGTTGCGGGTTCTCAAGGTGATGATGGGCTATGATTATCTCTGGAACCAGGTACGCGTAAAAGGCGGAGCATATGGCTGTATGTGCGGCTTTACCAAGTCCGGCGACAGTTATTTCGTATCCTACCGTGATCCCAATCTGGGCAGGACCATCGATGTTTATGAGAAGGCAGCAGCGTATATCAAGAACTTCCAGGGGGATGAAAGAAGCATTACCCAGTTCGTGATCGGCGCGATCAGCGACCTGGATCTTCCGATGACGCCGGCAGCTAAAGGCTCCTACTCCCTGAGCGGTTATATGACCGGGCTTACCCTAAGCGAGATGCAGCGAAACCGCGACGAACTCCTGGGGGTCGATCAGGACGTCCTAAGAGGTCTTTACCGTTATGTGGAAGCCTTCATGAAAGACGGATGTCTTTGCGTCGTAGGAAGTGAAGAAGTTATCAGGGAAAACAACAAGGCATTTATGAAAACGGAACCTCTGTTTTAGCGCACTGTGGCGGAGCAGATGACGGCTCATGATAGCCCGCCCCCTCACAGGAGATGATTGCAAGGAGGAGAGTTTATGAAAAAGATAATGAAATTATGGTATGTTCTGGTGTTAGCGAGCCTGATGCTGACATCATGTGGCACTTCCGGCGGCGATGCATCGGTCAATATAGTAGACAAGTATGCGGGGGCCGCAGAAGGCTACAGCAGCGACGATATGAAAGGAGTCGTAATCGATGAGATCACCGTAGAACAGCCCATGGACATGGACATCGTCAAGACGGAAGTGACCGCCGGTGAAGCCCCGGCTGCGGCCCAGAGCCTCGGTGACGAAGCCGCCGCCGTGAATGACCTGTCGGCCCGCAAACTGATCCGCCGTGCCGATCTGACGGTGGAGACCGAAGAATTCGATGCCTTGATCGCCACAGTAGAAGAGCAGGTCGCGGCACTCGGCGGGTACATGGAAAGATTCAATACCAGCAATCAATCAAGGTATTATGAAGGCAGCCAGAGCAGCCGCTATGCCATGATGACTATCCGCATTCCCGAAGACAATTACGACCAGTTTGTCAGTAACGTGGCGGAAGTTTCCAATGTCCTGAACCGCAATGAAACAGTGCAGGACGTGACCTTGCAGTATGTAGACATGGAAAGCCACAAAAAAGTCCTGCAGACAGAACAGGAACGTCTGATCATTTTATTGGAACAAGCAGACAATATTGAGGACATCATCGTCATTGAAAACCGGCTGTCGGAAGTCCGCTACCAGATCGAAAGCATGGAATCCCAGCTGCGTACTTTTGATAACCTGATCGATTACAGTACCATTACCCTGAATATCACTGAGGTCTGGCAGCTGACACCGGTACAGGATCAGACCACATGGGAGAAAATCAGCACCGGCTTTGCCAACAGCTGGAGCAATCTGGGCTTGTTTTTCAAGAACCTGATGATTTTCCTCATTGTAGCGTTTCCTTATCTTTTTGTGATCGCAGTTTTTGTGGCAGTGATCCTGCTAATTGTCAAACTGAGCATCCGGAAATCGGAACGCCGGAAAAGCCAGAACATCAGCCGCCCCAGCCACCAGAACAACGGCTCCGGCCACCAGAACAACGGCTCCGGCCACCAGAATGACGGCGGCTCCGATAGCTTTTAGGACAACAGTGAAGAAACGGGAAGGAGCGACAAGATAAATTCATATGGATATGGAAAAAACCCAGTATAAATCAGGCTTTGTGTCACTGATCGGGCGGCCCAACGTGGGTAAGTCCACTTTGATGAACTGCCTGATCGGCCAGAAGATTGCCATTACCTCCAACAAGCCGCAGACGACCAGAAACAAGATCAGGACAGTATATTCCGGCACCGAAGGGCAGATCGTATTCATCGACACGCCGGGCATTCACCGGGCCAAAAACAAATTAGGCGAGCACATGGTCAAGTCGGCCACGCAGAGCCTTAAGGAAGTAGACGTGATCCTTTGGCTGGTTGAACCGAGCAATTACATCGGAGCCGGCGAACGCAATATTATAGAACTTTTGCGAAATACCAGGCTTCCGGTCATTCTGGTCATCAATAAAATTGACACCGTCAATAAAACAGAGCTGTTTAAGTTTATTGATATTTATCGGAAAGAGCTGGATTTTTCTGAGGTTGTCCCCGTATCGGCATTAAAAAAAGATAACACAGACACCCTGCTTTCCTGTATTTTCCGATACCTGCCTTACGGGCCGGCCTTTTTTGATGAGGATACCGTCACAGACCAGCCCCAGCGCCAGATCACCGCAGAACTGATCCGCGAAAAAGCTTTGCATTGCCTGGAAGAGGAGATACCTCACGGAATCGCCGTGACCATCGAAAAAATGCACTGGCGGGGGCGCATCGTGGATATCGAAGCCACGATCATCTGTGAAAAAGACTCCCATAAAGGCATTATCATCGGGAAAAACGGCGAAAAGCTGAAAAAAATCGGCACTAACGCCAGATGGGAAATCGAAAAAATGCTGGAAAGCAAGGTCAACCTCCAGTTGTGGGTAAAAGTAAAAAAAGACTGGCGCGACAGCGACTATCTGATCAGGAATTTCGGTCTGGATACCGCGGATCAAAAAAAATAACGAGAGCGTCCAAAAAGGAGTCCCGACAGGAATATATAATTTTAAAATGCCAACCCTAATAATAGATAGCAGCAGAATATCGCTATCGTGATCAATTAAACAATAGTACGGGGGAAAAGGCATGGACGAAATAAAAAGCTGGGATCATTTTATGAATTCGGGAAGTATCCGGGACTATTTGGATTATAAACAGACGGAAACCCCAAAGGGAGCTGAGCCTTATGCAGGAAACAGTGAGCGTTACCGGGATGATATTAAAGACGGAGCCTATCGGGGAATATGACCGGAGGGTCGTCATACTGACCGGAGAAAGAGGGAAGATAGCCGCCTTCGCCAAAGGGGCGAGAAGGCAGGGAAGCAGGCTGCTGGCGGCTACCAATCCCTTTTGTTTTGGCCAGTTTAACCTTTTTGTGGGACGTAATTCCTATACGGTAACGGAAGCATCGATACGCAATTATTTTGAAGGGCTGCGGGAGAATTACCAAGCGGCGTTTTATGGGATGTATTTCTTGGAAGTCATGGATTATTATACCAGAGAGAATAACGACGAGAAAATGATGCTCAACCTGCTTTACCAGTCTTTAAAAGCACTGATCCATCCGGCTCTGGAAAACCAGCTGATCAGATACATATTTGAAATCAAGGCGCTGGCTCTTAACGGGGAATATCCGGGACTTCCCGAAGAAAGATCCTGGGAGGAAGCAACCAGATATACGATGGGGTTTATCGTCGGTTCGGGAATAGAAAAACTGTATTCCTTTACGGTTTCACCGAGTGTATTGTCGCAATTAAGGGAAATATCCGATATCTACAGGAAGACATATATAGACAGAACGTTTAAGAGCCTGGAATTATTGGAAACATTGTAGGGTTAAATCAATTTTGCGCATCTGTAATACTGCATACATTCGAGCCTATGTTCCTCTTTTCAATATTCTTTGAATGAAATATCTGTTAGATATCACTGTTGGATATCATGAAATATTGTAGTTGAAAAACCTTTCTCAGTCATATATAATAGATTGAATATCATGGGAGCGGAAGGTTATTGTTTGCAGATAATCGGAGCGAACAGAAATAGCGGGAGAGAGGGTCGGTATGTGTAAGAAAAAAAGTATAATCATAGTAATATTGGCCACAACAGCGTTATTGAGCCTGAACGGATGTAGCCGCCGTGAAGCTCCGGAGGCAGGCCTGAGGGAAGAGACATGGATTTCCGTGCATAAGGACGGCAGTGTGACCGCAGTTATGACGGACAGTTTTGAAGAAGCCTATTATCAGTTAAGCGAGCTGGAGAACATGATTGCGGAGGAAATCGCGGCTTTCAATGAGATAGAAGGTGCAGACAGTATCATGCTCGAAGAAGTGAAGTCTGAGGAAGGCATTATCAATGTCGTGATGACTTTTTCCGATAGCGATTATTATGCGGATTATATGGGTTCGGTTTTTTTTATGGGAAAGGTCTCTGAGGCGGCGGAAATGGGCGCGGATCTGGATCGGACCCTTTTTGATGTTCAGGATATGGCCAATACAATTAATGGAATGCAGATACCGAATGCCGATAAGACCTATATTCTGATAACTGATGAAACCATGAATATTTCCCCGGTTTCCTTTGAGACCTTTGGCCGAATCTTATACGTAAGCAGCGGCATTGCTGCCGACACGGACAATAATACCGCCAGGGCAGAAGGGCCGACCGAGGCATTGTCATATATTGTATTTGAATAAGTAAAACTATTTTTATCAGGAGTAAATATGAAGCAACGTTTGAGATTTCATTTGGATTTCGTTAATGACCAATTTGACAGGGAACTTGTTATCTGGGGGAATGGTGCTGTGGCTACAAAAGTAGCAACGGAATTAAAGAATTCTAATATTGATTTTTCTTTTTCGGTATCCAATGATTACCCACAGAAACAATCATTTTTCAATAAGCCAGTTAAGCCTAAAACGATATTATCGCCATCTTCCTTTTATATAATCATAGCGTCAATACATTATGAGGAAATAGAAAAAGAGCTAAAGGAATTTGGATATGTAGAAAAGATTGATTATTATTGTTGGAAGAAAGAAGCCTTAAATTATGATGTTCTATGGGATAATATACGTATAGGACGATATTCTTATGGCTATCAAACGTGGCAGCATACTTTGGGAGTGCAAATCAAATTAGATGATTTTGTTGAATCAATCGGGTCTTTTGTTTCTATCAACGGTACGTCGCAAATAAATGGTGACCATAGTATGAAGCACTTATCAATGGGGATATTGTCCTTTATTGATTCCGCAGAGAAGCGTAAGCTATATGAACGTTACTCAGAGACTTGCGTCAAATGGAATAGGGTCAAGATTGGGAATGATGTATGGATAGGCGCCAACAGCTTTATCAATGCGAGTAAGGTGAAGCAAATCGGCGACGGCGCGGTAATCGGCGCAGGTGCCGTTGTTCTCCATGATGTACCGCCTTATGCGATTGTTGCCGGGGTTCCGGCCAAGATTATAAACTATCGGTTTACTGAAAGCCAAATTGAGATTTTAGAGCATATAAAATGGTGGGACTGGGACGAAGAAAAACTAAGGGAACATGCGGAATGTTTTTATAATACAGAGTTATTCTTTGAGAAATATTCGCAATCTTCATAATCGGGAGGGCTAATGATAATGAAAAAGTATAGTGTCAATGAACTGCGGAAAATGTTTCTTGATTTTTTTGAGAGCAAAGGCCATCTGGTGATGAAAAGCTTTTCCCTGGTTCCGCACAATGATAACAGCCTGCTGCTGATCAACTCCGGGATGGCGCCTTTAAAGCCCTATTTTACCGGTCAGGTCATCCCGCCGAATAAAAGAGCGGCCACCTGTCAGAAATGCATCCGCACCGGAGATATCGACAATATCGGTAAGACAGCACGGCACGGCACATTTTTCGAGATGCTGGGCAATTTTTCTTTCGGTGATTATTTCAAGAAAGAATCACTGGCCTGGACCTGGGAATTCCTGACGGAAGTAGTGGGACTTTCAGCAGATCGCCTTTATCCTTCGGTTTATCTGGAGGATGACGAGGCTTTTGAGATCTGGAATCAAGAGATCGGCATTGCCGCAGAACGGATCTTCCGTTTCGGCAAGGAGGATAATTTCTGGGAACACGGCTCAGGTCCCTGCGGGCCTTGTTCCGAAGTGTATTATGACCGCGGCGAAAAATACGGCTGCGGCAAGCCGGACTGCACTGTGGGCTGCGACTGCGACCGCTATATCGAGATATGGAACAATGTCTTCACCCAGTTTACCGGGGACGGGAAAGGCCATTACAGCGAGCTGGAGCAGAAGAATATTGACACCGGCATGGGACTGGAGCGTCTGGCTACGGCGGTTCAGGACGTGGAGTCGATCTTTGACATTGATACCATCCAGGCCCTGAAGGACAAGGTATGCGAGATCTCCGGCCAAAGCTATGGGAAGGAATACCGTTTGGACGTGTCCATCCGTATCGTTACCGACCATATCCGCTCGGCTTCCTTTATGATATCCGACGGAATCATGCCCGCCAATGAAGGCCGGGGCTATGTGCTGCGCCGCATCATCCGCCGTGCTGCCCGCCATGGCAGGCTTCTGGGCATTCCCGGGATTTTCTTGGCCGCGCTCAGCAGCACGGTCATAGAAGGCAGCAAAGAAGGCTATCCGGAGCTGGAAGAAAAGAAGGACTTCATCTTCAACGTCCTGACCCAAGAAGAAAACAAATTCAACAATACCATTGACCAGGGCCTGCATATCCTGTCCGAGATGGAAAATACCATGAAGCAGGCCGGTGTTAAGCAGTTAGCTGGAGCGGAAGCCTTTAAGCTTTACGATACATACGGTTTTCCCATAGACCTGACTGTCGAGATCATGGAAGAAAAAGGTACTGCCGTTGATATGGAGGGCTTTCATGCCCTGATGAAAGAACAGAAAGAAAAAGCCCGGAAAGCCCGAAAAGGCACGAATTATATGGGTGCCGACGCGACGGTTTACGAGACGTTGGATCCGGCGCTCAAGACGGAATTTACCGGTTTTAGCAGCCTGACGGGGGAAGCGGCAGTTACCGCCCTGACAACCGAAACCGAAGTCGTCCAGGCTCTGTCTGACGGCGAACGCGGGACGGTGATTGTGGATGCGACACCCTTTTATGCGACTATGGGCGGACAGAACGGCGACCGCGGCCTCATCCGCACCGATGACGGCGAGTTTGCCGTGCAGGAAACGGTCAAGCTGACAGGTGACAAAGTCGGCCATATCGGTACAGTAATCAGAGGAATGCTGCGTCTGGGCGATAAAGCCACCTTGCAGGTGGCGGCGGATTACCGGGCGGACACCTGTAAGAATCACAGTGCCACGCACTTATTGCAAAAAGCGCTGCGTTCCGTCCTGGGCACGCACGTGGAGCAGGCCGGTTCCGCGGTAGACAATGAAAGGCTGCGTTTTGACTTCAGTCATTTCGCCGCGATGACGGCCGAGGAACTAAAAGCGGTGGAAGCTATCGTAAACAGCAAGATTGCCGCCGCACTGAACGTCATTACGGATCTGATGACGATAGAAGAGGCTAAGAAATCCGGAGCCATGGCCCTGTTCGGAGAAAAATACGGAGAAACTGTCCGGGTCGTCAGAATGGGCGACTTTTCGACAGAGCTCTGCGGCGGTACGCATGTCCGTAATACCGGTGAGATTTCCGTCTTTAAGATTCTGTCCGAGAGCGGTGTCGCCGCCGGGGTACGCCGTATTGAGGCAATTACCGGAAACGGGGTGTTCCGCTATTACGAGGAAGTCGAACAGACCCTGGCAGCCGCAGCCAAAGCCGCCAAGACGACTCCCGCGGCCCTGAAAGAAAAAATAGAAAGCCTGACCGGCGAGATCAAACAGCTGCAGAGCGAAAACGAGTCACTGAAAAGTAAAGCGGCCAAGGAAGCCCTGGGTGACGTGACCGATCAGGTACAGGTGATAAACGGCGTTAAATTGCTGGCAGTAAAACTGTCGGGCGTGGATATGAACGGCCTGATGGATCTGGGCGACCAGCTGAAAAATAAAATAGGCGAAGGGGTAATCCTGCTCATTTCCGATAAAGACGGGAAAGTAAACATGACAGCTATGGCTACAGAAGAAGCCGTGAAATCAGGAGCCCATGCCGGAAACCTGATCAAAGGCATAGCCGGACTGGTCGGCGGCGGCGGCGGCGGACGCCCGGCCATGGCGCAGGCCGGAGGAAAAGACCCGGCCGGAATTGACAGCGCCCTTAAGGAAGCCGCAGCAGTTCTCAAACAGTTAATTAAAGAAAATGATTGACTTGCATAAAAAATATGGTATAATAACAAGTGGTATATGCGTATCAATGTACCAAGGCATACAGAATCAAAGAATAACCCGATCAGTCAAGTTGCTTGGAGGGACTGAAGGGAGGTCAGAGTGTAGATGTCAAACGTAATCGTAAAAGAAAATGAGACTTTGGACAGTGCTTTACGTCGATTTAAGAGAAGCTGTGCAAAAGCGGGTATTCAACAGGAGATTCGTAAACGGGAACATTACGAAAAACCCAGTGTACGACGTAAGAAGAAATCCGAAGCGGCAAGAAAACGTAAATACAATTAATTTTGCAGAGTCTGCTGAGCAGACTCTTTCTTCTGTACATACTTGGCACACTATGTCATAGGAAGGTCAGAAGTTCGATCAGTCATACAATACAATTGCGAGGTGCTTAAATATGTGGACCAAAGAAATGTTTGGAACAGATCTTTATCATCTAGTCATGGCCTTTGTCATTTACAGTGTCATAGGATGGTTTGTAGAATCGGTCTATATGTCGATTTGCAACCGAAAGCTTACGAACAGGGGATTTGGTAAAGGGCCTTTTTGCCCGATCTACGGCGTAGGAGCCATTGCTGGTTATCTGATCCTGCACCCTTTGAGTAACAATGCATTTTTGCTCTATCTGATCGGGGCATTGACGGCGACCGTGTTTGAATATTCGGTCGGAAAACTGATGCTGTTTCTATTCGGGGAAGTCTGGTGGGATTACCACGAGAAACCGTGGAACTACAAAGGTATCATATGCCTGGAAAGTACGATTGCCTGGGGATTTTACGCGCTGATAATCATTTTTTTCCTGCATGGCAGAATCATGCGGTTCATAGACCTCTATGACTATGAACTGGGCATCAGGGTCTGCAAGATTGTTTTGACCTTGGTGGTGCTGGATTATGTCTGGCGGATCGTACATATCTTTGATTTTACGCTTAAGTACCTGAATAAATTCCAAGAGATCGAGCGGATTAAGAAAATCAAAGCAACGATCCGGCGGTATTTATAGGTATTATTTCTATTAAAACGTTGTTATTTAAATAATGCTTTCTAATTTACATTAGTTATTTCAGGAAAATTTACAGGGAAGAGGTTCGCCTCTTCCTTTTTATGCTATAGGAGAGTGCTCCTGCAAGAGTGAATCATTCAGGAAGAACGCTCTGCGTTCTTCCAAGCGAGCTTGCTCGCTTTTTTATGCTCCTTTCATGCGCCCAAGGGCGCACATTTTCATATCGGTCCGGTATCTTAAGATTCTTTTCGCCTGTTTTTTTAGTACTTGCATTTACCGCCGGAAATAAGCATAGTTATGGGTAATGAATACTATCAGGAGCTAATTTTATGAACAAGCGCTTTCAATTGACTATGCGTACCAGGCATGTCAGGTATATAGTATGCCTTGTGATAAGCCTGTCCCTGCTTTACTCTTCGGCGCTGACGGCATGGGCGGCGCCCCCGGAGGTGGAAGCCCCCTCTTACATAGTGCTGGAAGCTTCTACCGGCCAGGTCATCTGTGAAAAAAATGCCACGGAAAGATTAAGTCCGGCCAGCATTACCAAGATCATGACGATGCTCATTATCTTTGAATTTATGGAAAGCGGACGGATCAAGCCAGAAAATGAAATAATTACCAGTGCCTATGCTAAGTCGATGGGAGGTTCGCAGGTGTTTCTGCAAGAAGGGGAAATCCAGACCTTGGACACCATGATCAAATGCATTGCCATCGCCTCCGGCAACGATGCCAGCGTGGCAGTAGCAGAATACATTGCCGGGAGTGAAGCCGAATTCGTGAAGCTGATGAACGAAAAGGCCCGCGAACTGGGAATGACAAATACCCATTTTGAAGACTGCAGCGGCCTGTCGGAATCGGATGACCATTATACCAGTGCCAAAGACGTTGCTGTCATGTCTCGGGAACTGATTACCAAATACCCCAAGGTCTTAGACTATACCCAAATATGGATGGAAGACATCATCCATAATACCGCTCAGGGTTCTTCGGTATTCACCCTTGCCAGTACCAACAAGCTGTTAAAGATGTATGAATGGACAACAGGGCTTAAAACCGGTTCGACCAGCAAGGCAAAATATTGCCTTTCCGCTTCAGCAAGTAGGGACGGGATTGAGCTGATCGCGGTAGTTATGGCAGCTCCCAGCAATAAGGTACGGTTTGAGGAAACCAAGGAGCTGTTAAATTATGGCTATGGGGTCAGTGCCATGTACGAAGACCCCAATGAAGATATGCTGGTGCCGCTGCCGGTGACGGGCGGTGTCGAGGAGGAAGCTGCCATCTGTTACAGCGGCCCCTTCCGCTATCTGGATACGAAGGGAAGCGACCTGAGTCTGGTGGAGAAAACCGTCAACCTGCCGGAACAGCTGATTGCGCCGATCAACCGGGGCGATCCCATCGGCGAGGCCGTGTACCGCCTTGACGGGGAACGGATCGGCAGCGTCACCATTTATGCAGACATGACGGTCGAAAAGGCCGGCTACAAGGACTATGTCGGCAAGGTGTTCAGGAAACTGCTGGTTTGACCTGGCAAACATCGACCCAGCGGAGGAAACCCGAATAGTTTTCCAGCTCGGCTATCGTCATTTCAATGGCACTGTTGCTGCTGCCGCAAGCAGGAAAAACGGTTTCGAACCGCTGTAATGAAAGATCCAGATAGATTTCCATCTGTTCATTCACCGCAAAAGGACAGATACCGCCGACCGCATGGCCGGTAACCGCCTCTGCTTCGTCATAGGCCAGCATGACTGCTTTTTCACCAAACTGCGCTTTAAATTTCGCATTATTGATTTTGGTGTCCCCGGCAGTAACGACAAGGATATATCTTTGCTGATTCCGCAAAGTAAAGGACAGGGTTTTCGCTATCCGTTCCGGGGCACAGTCAAGTGCCCGGGCGGCCAGCTCGACAGTGGCACTAGAAACATCAAATTCCCGGATGCGGTCACTGATGCCGAACGATTCAAAATATTTTCTGACTCTTTCTACTGACATAATAATTTCACCTCTTACTTTCGTCCGGCATCCCATGAGGATGCCGGAACTGTCTTATCGTATAATTATTATCTAAGGAAACACTGATGCATCAGCGTTTCCCTAAATATGTTCAAACAAAATAATTTCGCTGTCCGAGAAGCCGATAAAAACCCCGAGCCCTCCCCCTCTTAAACATCTAAATACCGCTGATCGGACAGGCCGACACGATCCGGCGCCAGTAACCTTCCGATGTATAACAGTCGTCGCTACCGGTCTGGCCGGAATCACTGTAAGGCAGGAGTTCCTGCTCCAGTTCCGGCAGATCCATAAGCCGCCCCTCCAGATAATCAGCAAGCCTTCCGGCGGCCGACTCCAGCCGCATAATCAGGCCGCCGTAACGGATGTCCTGGATCTCCAGGCCGAAGACTTTATTGAAATCAAGCCAAAGCGTCCGGAAATGCTGATAATAGATCCGAATATCAGCAATCAGTGCCGGTATTTCCCGGATGGCGATCTGCCGCAGCTCTTCTTTGGATCCGGCGGCGTAGTTTTTCCGGATCCGCAGCCCCAGGTCACATTTACGGCTCAAGGCGACGCATAAGGCTTCATGGGCCCTGAACAAGTTCTTCCACGGCGAGTCTTCCGGCAAGGCGGCCAGCAGGTCAGCGGTTCTGACGGCGATCTGCTTCAGATAAGCGGCATCCTTTTCTTCTTTGACATGTAAGTCGAACAGTCCCATCATCACATCCTGGAACAGCATATATTTCGGCGGATTGGCATAAGGTACGGCAGTATTACGGCCAGGCATTGCCTGCGGACCGTCGATCAGCATGAAGTCATCCAGCGTCAGGCCGGTGGTAATGAGGAAATTATCTTCCAGCCGGGTTCGGTCACCGTAATAGTTCATGTCCGAATATAGTTGTAATGCCGGCATCACGGATAATACTGCGGCCTCGCCGCCATCGTCGCCCCATAATGTGGCGATGACCTGAGATACCTTGGCCTTGACGGCCTCGTTCAGAGCGACGTCCACCGCCTGAAGGCTGAAACTGTTATTCGGCACCGCGCCCATCCACCGCCATGCCCCGCCGGCAAAGCCGGTCTTGTCATGCAAGTCATGATGCATCCCGAACATCTTGGCATACCGTCCGGGATCGCAGGAATAGTAGTCCCAGTATAACAGTGTCAGCTCCGCTGGGATCTCTCGCTTTACTTCCTCGGAAAACTTGCCTTCGGCTACATAGTAATCGCCTTTGAATTGGAGGTAAAAAAACATGTCCGACCACATCATCGGCTTAAAACCATATTTGCGGCAGATATCCACGACCCGGCGCAGATGTTTTACCATCAGCATGGAACGGTCGGTATAGCCGTTTTTCTGCAGATACCGCCCCATCCCGACCTGATAGGCTTCATCCATGCCGATATTGATACGGTCCGAAGTAAACATCTTCCGACATTGCCTGATCAGGCTTTCAATAAACTCATAGGTTTTTTCTTCCCCGATCAGCAGGATGTCGTCAATGTCATGCATGTCACTGTGCGCCTGCCAGCGGAGGGTCTGCCTCAGGTGGGCCAGGGTCTGGATACAGGGTACCAGCTCGATGCCGAACAAGTCGCCGTATTCTTTGATGGCAGCGATTTCTTCCAGGGAATAGCGACCCCGCATATGGCCGGCATAGGGATATTCCGGTATCGTCAGGGTGTCTTCCGTATAAAGCTGCAAAGCCTCGAAGCCCAGGACCGCCAGATAGCGGATCAGCTTCTTGGCGCCGTCCACAGAAAGCACCGCATTACGGGAACAGTCCACCATGATTTCCAGATCGGAAAAGGCCGGCTTTAAAGTCACCGTCGCATTTTCGTTACGCAGGATATGCGCAAAGGCCTTGAAAAACTGCACCCGCTTCTGATAAGTGACAGTACAGCAGTTTTCCCCATATGTAATCGTTATGGCATGTCCGGCTTCCGGTTCCGCCCGCAGCAAGATTCCTTCCGGATCAACGGTAAACCGCAGGATTCCGGAAAGCTCCGCCAAGCCTTTTTGTAGTTCTTTGCTTAACTGACTGATGTTAACTTTCATATCAACTCCTATCTGTGCGCCTTGGCACGAATCATACATATGTCCTATTATACGACATGGGTAATTGAAAGTAAAACAGTAGTTATAGTTTGTAATTATTTTTGCAATTATTTGAATAATAGTCAGACCTGTTTTTAATCATCATATAAAAATCTGTTAACGCAAGATAATTAATAATAATTGACATGCAACAGAGTAATATGTTAGTATGCTAACAGGTAGTCGATAAAATCCGGGTACACAGGAGGAGGGTAATAATGGTTAATGGGGTAAAGGCGGATTGCGCAAGTACAAGGAACTATGAGGCAGAGCGGAATCGCAGGCAAGCAAGAAAGAAAATATTTTTATCAGCCGTATTATTTGTTTGTTTTTTATTTGTCACGGCATGTGGCAGCGGTGCGCCGACTACTGCCGATGATCCTGACCGCATTGTTTATGTGACCGAATATCAAGATGTCGATTTTGCAAACAGTGGGACGTCGGTTTCGACAGAAAACGAAGGCATCCTCTATACTGTAGTCAAAGACGAGACGGCAGCGGAAATCATCCTGCACCGGACCGATATCGCCGCCGGCAGCAAGGAACAGGTTTCTTTTCTTGATGTGGATACTGGTGAGTTTGTCGCCGGTATGGCTTATCAGCAAGGAAAGCTGGTTGTCCTTACGGAAAAAGCGGACGAGGCCGGAAACTGCTTTATTTTATATGAAGTGACACCAGATGGTGAGAAACTCAACGAAACGGACATCACTGCGGCGGTAGAAGCGGCCGGAGGTACTGCCGTCAGTTTGATGGCCGGAGACGGGCAGGAGAATCTCTACATAGTGGCGACGACCGCGATGGATACGTCGGTCATTCTGCTTGTTGATCAAGCCGGTGCGGTGTCGGGCAAAGTTGACATTGCCCAGACGGCAAACAGTATTTTTTATGTGGAAGATGCCCTGTATGTTTATAGTTACGGTGTTGAAATCGCTGTCCTCCGAAAAGATAATTTTGACAACGGCACGCTTGGCGCGACTGTTACCTTGACGGGCATAGCGAACCGCAACACGCTTTCTTTAGCGGCCGGCGGAGCTACCGGCATCTTGGTTAATAATGGTGTCGGTATCTATGAGTTTGACGCTGCCACCGGAGAGTGCAGTAAAGTTCTTGACTACCTCGAAAGCGATTTTTTAGTCGGTACGGTCGCTTCGTTCGGTATCATCGACCAGTCTTTTTGGACAGTCAACCAGGCCTATGACAATAGCAGTTACGCCATCGTTACAGAGATGGCCTGTTTTCGCCCGACGACTGCCGGTGAGCTGCCGAAAAAAGAAATCATAAGATTTAATGCTTACAATATACTGCAGTCAGAATACAAAACGATTATTGACTTCAATAAAAGCAACCCTAAGTACCGGATTGTCGTAGAAGACTTTTCCCCGGCTGATTTCAGTGAATACGAAGCAGCCCTGTTGCGGTTTAACAGTTCTCTGGTAGGTGAGGAAAGCCCGGATCTGATCCAGGTGTCGACAGGCGATTATCATAATCTGATCCAAAAGGGGATTTTAGAGGATCTTTATCCATATATGGAAGAGGATGACAGTTTTAACCGGGCAGACTATCTGGAAAGTGCCCTGACTATTTATGAAGAAGATGAAAAACTTTACGGGATTCCTAACAGCTTTCTTATTGAAGCTTTAGTCGGCAGTACCGAAACCCTTGAGGGTATTGAGCGGTGGAATGTCGAGGAGATGATAGCTTTTGCAGAACGTCATCCGGATGCCCAGCTTTTCTACGGAGATGGCTCGTCGGCGCTGACGCAGTTACTCAGCCGTAATTTAGACCGCTTTGTGAACTGGGAGAGCGGTGAAAGTTATTTTGAGGATGAAGACTTTATCAGGTTAATGGAATTTGCCGGAACCTTCAAGACCCCTGATCCGAATGGTCAGGGAGATGATAGGCAATACCTTCTGAGCCATCAATATATCTGGAATGTAGAGACGGTACAGACCATGGAAAGCATGTATAACGGACCGGTGACTTATGTTGGCTTTCCGACCGAGGAAGGGAACGGGATTGTCCTCTCGCCGGCCTTGGGACTGGGGATGAATGCGGATTCGAAGGTCAAGGACGGGGTGTGGGAATTTATAAAATTTGTTCTATCGGACGAAAACCAGAGTATCGAAACCGGCAACTTTATGTACAGTTTTCCTGTCAAAAACAGTGCCATAGAAAATCTCTGTGTAATAGCGACGGAGAACGCCGAGGCTCCGGCAACGGAAGAAAATATCAGTCAGTTCAAGGATTTGCTGGGACGGGCGGACACGATCACCAACGGTAATACACAGATATTCAATATCCTGTATGAAGAAACCGGCAGTTATTTTGCCGGAGAGAAGACCGCCACGGAAGCCGCAGGGATTATTCAGAATCGGGTACAGCTGTATCTCAGTGAAAACCGGTAAATATCCGCAAAACCGCACCATAAAAGTATGACAGGCTGCCCGCCGCGTGGCAGTCAAGGGCCGCATCAGAAATAGATTCTGTTGCGGCCCGGTTATATTTTGTCTTTTTCGGCTGGGTATGATACAATCAAATACGAGCCGACAAGGGAGAGAGAAGGTGTTATAAAGATGGAGACAAGCGTTTTTCACGTGATTACTGTTGTTGTTCTGATATTCATAGTTTTTATCATCGGGGTGGTCATTGCCGACACCCATCGTTTTGTAATCAGGGAATATTATTTCTGCGCATCGCACCTGAAGAAAAATGCTAAGGCAGTATTGATTTCTGATTTACACAACAAGGTTTACGGGACGAGAAACCAAGCTTTATTACAAGCGATTGAACTGGCAGCGCCGGATTATATTTTAGTGGCAGGAGACATGCTTACGGCAGCGAAAGGACAAGACTGCCGGCCGGCGACAGAGCTGCTGGGGATTCTGGCAGAGAGATATCCGGTATATTATGCGAACGGGAACCATGAATACCGGATTTCCCTTAATCCCGCGCATTACGGCGACCTGGCGGAGAGATACGAAAGCGCAGTAGCCCGGCTGCCGCTGGAACGTCTGCGGAACCAAAGCATTTATCTTCCGAATGTAAACATGGCGGTCTACGGGCTGGATATTGACAGGTCATACTACCGCAGGCTCAGCAAGAAAAAGGTCACAGTAGAATATCTGGATAAAATGCTAGGGAAACCGGATAAGAACCGGGTGAATCTGCTAATTGCCCATAATCCGGAATATTTTAAGGCTTATGCGGAATGGGGCGTGGATCTGGTGGTTTCCGGCCATGTCCATGGCGGGGCGGTGCGGCTGCCCGGCATAGGAGGCGTGATTTCTCCCAGGCTACAGCTGTTTCCGGAATATGACGGCGGCCTGTATACGGAAAAAAATGCTACCATGGTGTTAAGCAGGGGGCTGGGAACCCATACATTTCCGGTAAGATTTATGAATCCGGGGGAACTTGTGGTAATTCATTTGCGTCATTAAGTAGGATAGATATATGGGATGTTTGATTTGTGAACGTATTGAATGGATTCGTCAATCTGCGAACTCATATTTTGCAGAGGAATTCATATATATAGTGTTGATCGTGTTGCCTACCTACTAGATATACGTTGACTTCTGAAATTTATCATGTTACTATAAGCATTATCGAAAGCGATTTCGCACGAGAACATGACGAAAAGTGAGGCCATAAGATAAGATGCTATCCCCCCAACTGTTTGATCATACGATATTAAAAGCGGATGCTGTGGCCGATGAAGTGAAGCAGGTGTGCGAAGAAGCCATTGCCTATGGATTTAAGTCTGTCTGTGTCAACGGCTGCTATACTGCTTTTGTAAAAAATCTCCTTTACGGGACACCGGTAAAGGTCTGCACGGTGGTCGGCTTTCCTTTAGGGCAGATGAGCACGAAAGCCAAATGCGCCGAAGCCGCCCTGGCTGTGGCGGAAGGAGCCGATGAGATCGACATGGTTATCAACGTGGGGGCGCTTAAGTCCCGTGACTATCCGGCAGTAAAGGCCGATATCGCCCAAGTCAAGTCAGCCTGTGGGCCGGCCTTGCTGAAAGTGATACTAGAGACCTGCCTCCTCACCGATCCGGAAAAGATCAAAGCCTGCCAGCTGGCCGAAGCGGCAGGAGCTGATTTTGTCAAAACTTCCACCGGTTTTGCCGGCGGCGGCGCTACTATCGAAGATGTAGCCCTGATGCGGGAAACGGTCGGGAACCGTCTGGGAGTAAAGGCATCCGGCGGGATCGGGAACCGGGAAACCGCAGCAGCAATGCTCCGTGCGGGGGCGAGCCGGCTGGGGACAAGCCGGACAATAGCCATCTGTACCGAAACCGGATCAGACCCCGCGACCACTTAGCTTTTATGGCTCATAGTATTTTGGAGGAACATCACATGGCACTGACAGTAAAGCTGCAAGTATTTGAAGGTCCCCTGGACCTGCTCTTGCACCTGATCGAAAAAAATAAAGTGGACATCTACGACATCCCCATCGTGGAAATAACGGAACAGTATCTGCAGTATATCAGGCAGATGGAAACCGAAGACATGAATGTCATGAGTGAATTCCTGCTGATGGCGGCGACGCTCCTCGACATCAAATGCCGGATGCTGCTTCCGGCCGAAGTCAACGAAGACGGGGAAGAAGAGGATCCCCGGGCCGAACTGGTACAGAAGCTTCTGGAGTACAAGATGTATAAATACATGTCTCTGGAGCTCAAGGACAGACAGACCGATGCCCGCAAAAACCTCTTCAAGATCATGACGCTTCCGCAGGAAGTCCAGGAGTACAAGACCCCAATTGATTACGAACAGCTGATCGGGGAATCGACCCTTCAGCAGCTTCATGAGCTGTTTAAAACCATGATGAAACGCCAGGCCGACAAAATCGACCCCATTCGCAGCACCTTCAGCCAGGTGGAGAAAGATGAAGTGGACATGGAACAGAAGATGGCCTATGTGGAGGGCTTCATCCACAGCCGCCGGAAGCTGGCCTTTATCGACCTATTAGAACAGCAGAAAAACAAGATGGAAATCATCGTCACCTTTCTCATTGTCTTGGAATTAATGAAAATGGGCAAAATCCAGATTCACCAAGAAGACACCTACAGTGAGATTACTATAGTTTCAAACGAAGTCCGGGCAGCGGGCTGAGGAGGAAAGCAGTGGAACGGAAAGAAGCGCGGGCAGTGCTGGAAGCAATCCTGTTTACCATGGGAGAATCGGTAGAAGTCGACCGGCTAGCTGCCGTAATCGAGGAAGACAGTAAGGCCACCCGGGACATCCTGTTGGAAATGAAAACGGAGTACGACCGGGAAAACCGAGGAATAACCCTGATGGAGCTGGAAGATTCGTTCCAAATGTGTACCCGGAACACCATGTACGAATACCTCATTAAAATCGCCAAGACCCCCAGAAAATATGTCCTTACCGATGCGTTGCTGGAAACCCTGTCAATCATCGCCTACAAACAGCCGATCACCCGCCTGGAAATCGAAAAGATCCGTGGCGTCAACTGTGACCATACCGTAAACCGGCTGATCGAGTTCGGCCTTATCGGTGAAGTCGGACGGATGGATGCGCCGGGAAGGCCGCTGTTATTCGGAACGACGGAAGAGTTCCTGCGGAGTTTCGGCGTCAAGTCCTTGGACGAACTGCCCAAAATGAACCCGGTGCAGATCGAAGAGTTCAAGCAGCAGGCAGAGCAGGAGATCAAGGTGCAGCTGGATGTCTAAGAGGATGCACAGAGTTTCCTGTAAAAGAAAAAAGCCGGACATATATAGAATCGCTATCTAATACTATATAAATAAGAAATAAAAACAGGACACCATATGCGGAATACAATGATTACGTGGAAAAAGAAAGTGACCCTCTTCCTTGTCACTGCCAGTATCATCTTCACCCCTATGTCAGCCTTGGCCGCTCCTGAAGATAATCGTACCGATATCAGTCTCTACGCCCGTGCCGCCGTCCTGATGGATGCCCGCAGCGGGCGCGTTCTGTTTGAGAAGAACGGTTCGGAAATGCTGCCGATGGCCAGCACCACAAAAATAATGACCTGTATCCTGGCACTGGAATACGGCAACCTGGAAGATTATGTGGAAGTATCCGACTTTGCGGCCAAAATGCCCAAGGTCAAGCTGTCGATGCGCCCCGGCGAATATTACCGGCTGGAGGACCTGCTTTATTCCCTGATGCTTGAATCGCACAATGACAGTGCCGTCGCCATTGCCGAACATGTAGCCGGAAGCATGGAAGAATTTGCCGTCATGATGAACCGCAAAGCCAAGGAGATCGGCTGCCATAATACCTGCTTCATAACGCCTAACGGCCTTGACGCGACCACCGTGGACGGAACGAAAGTCCATTCCACCACGGCGCGGGACCTGGCGGCGATCATGTCCTACTGCATCAACGCTTCGCCACGCAAAGACAGTTTTCTCCAAATCACCGGCACCGCCTCCCACCAGTTCACCAGCTACCGCACAGGAGAAAACGCCAGCGAGTTTACCAGCGGCAGCCGCAACCATACGGTCAATAACCACAATGCTTTCCTGAATATGATGGAAGGAGCCCTGTCCGGTAAGACCGGCTTTACCTCCAAGGCCGGCTACTGCTACGTCGGTTCCCTGGAACGCGACGGCCGGATGTACGTCGTGGCTTTGCTGGCCTGCGGCTGGCCCAATCACAAGACCTACAAATGGTCGGACACGCGCAAACTGATGGAATACGGCCTGGAAAATTACGCCTACCGCAACATCCTGTCACCGCCCGTTCTGGAGAGGATGGCCGTCGATTCAGGGATACCGGCCGGCAACCATCCTTTCGGGACCGCCTATGCCGAAATCAGGATGGACACGGGCAATGAAAAAGAGCTGCTGTATCTGCTGAAAGAAGATGAGAAGGTCAAAATGCAGATCAAACTGGCGGACCATTTGGAAGCTCCCATAGCCTCCGGCCAGCAGGTCGGCACGGTAAGCTATCAGCTGGACGGGCAGATTATCAAAGAATATCCCGTCACCACGGTAAATTCCGTAGATAAGCTCACTTTTCCATGGACGGCCGCCTACCTGCTGCGGCGTTTCTGTATCTAAGGAAACGCTGCATCAGCGTTTCCCTAATACAAAGACACTTTGCCCCGCAAACCCGGCTCGGGAAACGCCTGAATCAGCATTTCCTGAGCATATTGACAAAAAAAAACAGAAATTCAAATTTTTCCTAGGATAATTACTCCTTTTATGTTATACTACTACAGGTATAAATTTTATACGTCAAATTTTAGTTAATATAAAATGGAGGGCAGAAAAATGAGTACGATTTCACAGGCGAGTCAAAGAATCAACGCTTTGCTCGACGAAAACAGTTTCGTTGAGATCGGTGCCTTGGTAACGGCAAGAGCTACTGATTTTAACTTGAAACAGACCCCGACTCCTTCCGACGGTGTCATCACCGGATATGGAGTAATAGACGGCAGTCTTGTGTACGTGTACAGCCAGGATGCATCTGTGCTGAACGGAACCATCGGCGAAATGCATGCCAAGAAGATTACCCGCCTTTATGACCTGGCATTAAAAGTGGGAGCACCGGTGATCGGCCTGATCGATTCGGCCGGCCTGCGCCTGCAGGAAGCCACTGACGCCCTGAACGGCTTTGGTGAGATTTATCTGAAACAGACTATGAGTTCGGGAGTGATTCCTCAGATCACCGCTATTTTCGGAACCTGCGGCGGCGGCCTGGCCATCATTCCCGCTTTAACTGATTTCACTTTTATGGAAGGAACCAAGGCCAAACTGTTCGTCAATGCGCCCAATGCCCTGGCAGGCAACGAGATCGGCAAGAACAACACCGCGGCCGCCAAGTTTCAGGCCAGCGAAGCGGGCAGCGTCGATGCCGTAGCCGATGAAGCGACGATACTGGCAGAAATCAGGCAGTTAGTTTCCCTGCTTCCCGCCAACAATGAAGACGACCTGTCTTACTGCGAATGCCAGGATGACCTCAACAGACCCTGCCCGGAAATCATCAACTGTGCCGGCGATACGGCAATCGCCCTGTCCCAGATTGCGGACGACGGTATCTTCTTTGAAACGAAAAGACAATTTGCCAAGGACATGGTTACCGGCTTTATCAAGCTGAACGGCGTGACCGTCGGAGCAATAGCCAACCGTACTGAGTACTACAACGAAGAAGGGGAAGTTACCGACCGCTATGATGCCGCACTTTCCGTTGACGGCAGTGAAAAAGCGGCTGAATTCATCCAGTTCTGCGATGCCTTCGAGATCCCTGTCCTATCTTTGACCAACGTAACCGGTTATCAGGCCGACCCCGTTTCCGAAAAGAAAATAGCCAAGGCCGTTGGAAAGCTTACATACGCTTTCGCCAACGCCACCGTCCCGAAAGTAAACGTCGTGATCGGGAAGGCCTACGGAAGCGCTTATGTGGCCATGAACTCCAAGGCGATCGGTGCCGACGTCACTTATGCCTGGCCGACGGCCGAAATCGGCATGATGGATGCCAAACTGGCTGCCAGGATCATCTGCGACGGACAAGGCTCCGAAGCGATAGAAAACTGCGCCGGTGAATATGCGGCCCTGCAAAATAACGTGCAGAGTGCTGCCGGGAGAGGCTATGTGGACAGCATCATCGAACCGGCCGATACCAGAAAATATGTGATCGGAGCTTATGAGATGCTTTTTGCCAAACGCGAAGACCGTCCGGCCAAAAAGCACGGCACAGTTTAGAAAGGATGATACTTAATATGAAAAAATTGCTTGTAATATTAGGTATAGCTGCCTGTCTCCAGTTGACAGCCTGCGGCACCGAAACCGCCGAAACGGAGGCGGAGGGTCCCAAAATGTTCACTGAAGAAGCTGCGGAGGACATTGCCGGCCAATATATGGATGTTTTGAATGAAATAGTAAATCAAGATGCTTTCAGCCAGTTCTCCGAAGATTCTTGGTTCTTTCTGGCAGCTACCGATTGGAAGAACGCCTTAGTGGATATCGGCACTTATGAAGGAATCAGCGAAATAGATTCGGTAATCAATGAGACCGACTCGGTTATCACGATCTATGTTAACGGTTCCGACCATGATGCGAAATTAGTGTTTACTTATGATACAACGAATAATGTAACGAATCACAGCGTTGAGATTCAATACAGCGACAGAGAACTGATGGTCAAGGCATTATTGAATATGCTTCTTGGCATGGGAACCACGTTTTCGATATTGATCTTGATTGCTGTCATAATATCACAATTTTCCCTGATCCCTAAGCTTCAGGCCAAACTAGCCGGCAAAGCCAGCCAGGAAGAAGCGCGAAGCCAGTCGATGGATCAGGCCATCGCCCAGATCATTGAGAAAGAAGAGCTGGCAGACGACAGCGAACTGGTAGCGGTAATCGCTGCCGCCATTGCCGCAAGCCAAGGCTTGGCAGCTACGGATGGATTCAGGGTAAGAAGCATCAGAAAAATAAATACCACCAAATGGAAACAGGCATAGGAGGATAACAAAATGAAAAATTATACCATTACCGTAAACGGAAATGTATATGACGTAACTGTAGAAGAAAATACCGCATTTGGAACTGCCCCGGCAGCGGCCCCGGCCCCGAAGGCCATCCCCGCTCCCGCAGCCCCGAAAGCCGCCCCGGCTCCCGTTCA
>DBDJ01000028.1 GCA_002293525.1 Lachnospiraceae bacterium UBA935 | reverse complement strand
CAGGTCATAAAACATATCATTATAATGCGCAAGCCGGTAGCGACCCGATCGGACGACCACAAGGAATGAAGGAACTCCGTTGACCAACTTAATATCGGTCAATTGAAATTGGCAGTCGATTTCCAGATCGTATGGATAATCACTTAATTTTCCATTAAAACGGAACTCTTTAAAAGGAACAAATACCAGCAGCTTCAGCAGTTGATTCAGTTTGTCAGGGTCAAGGGCAAAGGTCAGCTTCCTGTCCGGTGTGGTGTCCAGGCTTGCGGTATCCGTGGGGATATCCTGTGCTCCGGTATCGGTTGCACGACGGTTATCGGCTACGTCCGGGCGGGGAGAAACCGGAGCCAGTGCCAGCAGTTCTTGGACCGTCTGCCGGGCCTCCGGGGTCAGGTCAGGGAGTTCATCGAAAGCCTGAGCGGTATTTTCGATGAATCGCAGCTGATAATCCGGATCAGAGGCAAGTTTATCCCACAGCGGCTTATGGTATGGCGCCAACTGATCCCAGAGCTCTTTGATGGCAGCAGCAACGCTGTCATGTTCAGCAGCGGCTGCAGTATTATTATCGTGACTCAAGTTATTTCTCATATAAACTCCCATCTGTGCGCTGCTCGCACTCATCATGTTCCTGATTCAAGATGTCGCCAATCTGATAGTCTTGCAAGAAGTCGTTACTTATCGGTGAAGGAAGGCTGAAGGCGGTCCAATTCAGAAGATGGTAATAAATCCACATATAGCGGATCGAAAGCAGTTCCCTTATATCATTTTCTAATTCATCCATGGTGATATTGGCCAGATTTAATACGATATCTTTGCAGTCCTCGTAAGCGCGGATATCACGCTCGAAATCCACATCAAGCACCAGGTGCTGATAGCCGTCGTGATTGATAGTTCTTGGCTTGAAAGTGACTATGTCAACAATACTCAAGGAACAGATTTGATTCAGCCTCGTTTCGACGATGCAGTGGATATTTACGGCAAGTTTACCAGAATCACGAAAGCTCAGGGATATGTTGTCAATGCTGACTTTATGTAATCCATTATATTTCACCATACGATCAAACGTCTTGAAGATTTTCATATCAAGCCGATTCGGTAACAATACAAAATAATCGTTGAATTCATCAAGATTACATTTAAAAAAGTTCATAATGATACCCCCGATCAGAGAGTACAGATATTGCGTGTAGAAGATGATCTTGTAAGCTCTACGAGGAACCGGCTCATAATCCGCTTTTTGATACAAATTATATACTTTAGCCGTGATAAATTCCGAGAAACCAGTCTTACATACGAAAATGATTCGGCAGGACAGAAAATTCCGCAGCGGCTGCAGCTGGTTCCAGATATAAAGATCGTCAATGTCCAGAGTCAGCAGCTTCTTGCCGTTATATCGTTTGGCATGACTACGAAGCAGCTGTATCAGGGTTTCCCGCAGCGGGGAAGCGATGTCAGTCGTAATGGATAAGTCATCTATGGGATACAATAAAGAAAGTTCCCAGGTTTTTTCTTCCTTATTACCCGTGAAGAAATCGCCGCTCATGATTACCTTGGTGGCATCTATTTTATAGGTAATTGATTTTCTGTAAAAGATTTCGCCTTGCTTCGCAGCGTTTTCAACCCGGCCATGGATTACCGGTATAGTAAGGACAAAGAAAGCCTTTTCTTGTTCACTCACCAGCTGCAGCTTGGGAACGCCGGTCCGTAAGCTGACAAAACCGACGGATTCTTCCGAAAACTCCAGCGCCGGCATTGTCAGGGATAACGCTTTCAACATGAGATTGATATCAGTCAGATACACCTGCACTTCCATGATGGATCCGGGCAGGGTTAATTGCTGCTCACCGTCAGCAGACGGCTCTGCCGGTACGGCGTCGGCTGCCGGATTCTGCCCGTCATGCTTGGCTTCCTGAGTCAGTTTGGCATACTCGGTTCTCCAGAGGCTTAGCAATTTCTGATTGATCTGCCGCATTCTTTGATAATTGGCAATATCCCTTTCGCTGGCTTTAAGCCGTTTGGCGCAAAACTGCACGGCGTCTTCATCATGGTCTTGGGCTTTTTGGTAATTCTCGGCAAACAGCGGGTCTTTCTCAAGAAACCACCTAAGCTTGGGATAGTACTTTCTGATACCGGATACAACAGATTCAAACTCATCATTCAGTACCCGGAACTTTTCTTTGGATTCAGGAGACAGCGTCAAGTCGTCTCCGAACCGTTTTCTGGTAGTGTTATCTTCCATATGACTCCTTTCGTAAGAAATAAAGTTAATATTTCTAAAAATATTAACATAAAAATGGGCTATTGTAAGAAAGCAGACCAAAATTTCAATTTCGGCTTACTTCATTATGACTTGATCTGGATCGCGATAAAGCAGGGTAAGAAGTCAGGATCATCATATTACCCACCCGCATCTGTGCCGGTGGGTAATATGACGATCCTGCATCTTTACTGGAAGGTAAGTCTAGCTGGAGGATGAGCAGCTCCTAATAAATATGCTTTTTACCAAAAAACAGATCAGGTTCTATCGTCGCCGACTGCATAAGAATATGCCAAGTTCCTACGCCTTGATTGCGGTCATCCATCTTAACCTGAAATTCTGCGTAATTGCTGAACAGTATCCCGCCGTCTGGTGATTTGGTGTTTATAATATCGACATGGCCGCGCCCTCGCCTTCCGTCAATTTCGGCAGAAAAGATGACGATATTGCGGTTATACCCTCCGATATCTGGTTTAAGTATTTTTTCCTGAGACACATATTCTCGCAAACATACTCGTCTATTGACAAAAATTGACTGAACATTTTCGTAATAAAAAGTATCCTGTGCTAATCTTGTCAAACGAGAATCTCGTTTGGCGGCAGTTATTAATCCGAACATATTTTGTTTTTTGTATTCAACTTTTTCTTTATTAGACATGATGAGCTGCCCGATTAATTGCGGGTACCAATCAAAATAGTCACGGATGACAATGTTGAGGGCCATTTTATTTTTGATAGCATCGGTCACCCAGCCATTTAGCGCTTTGCCGTGCCGTTCTTCTAATTCTTTCGGGGTACGTATCACGGGGGTGGATATGGCCTGTGAGACAAACATGCGGCGGCGATTTTGCTCATACCATCTTTCACGGGAGCGATCGGTCAGGTAGTTAAGGATGGGATTGATTGAATCACTTTGGTAAACTTTCTCATCATAAGGAGAATATAGATGATCGACACGATAAAATAAATAATTTTTGTTGTGGGTATAGTTCGAGCCCCAGAATATAATCAGACGCTTACCTTCGGCTCGAAGCTCACCTAATGTGAGTTCCGATAAATTACCGGTTACCTCTGCAAAGATTTTCTCATGAAAGATCGCTTCCAGCATTGTGATGGCAGCTAATTCCGCCATTCCCGGATGCTTCTCTCGATCACCCAAAATATCCTGAAAATCAAGCAAGATAATTTCTTCCGGAACGGCATCAATAAACTGCTTGATCTGATAGAGCAGAACGGATAACTCACGGCCGATGACAGAACCGTGTACTATTTCTAAAGACCAGGATCGGGGATCATCCGGCTTAGATGAATTCGTTAAGCGGCCGCGTATCCGCAGATCAAGGTAACGCATCCCATTTAATAATTGAGAGGTGATATTATAGGTTTGAAAATGAGCTTTTCTTTCATTCTGCATGCTATACGTACCGCTTTCATGTGTGCCGGGTATAAACATTTCCCCCAGTTTGACTGAGTCCGGTAAAAAACTCATCCAAGCGGCCATACACCGGTCTTTATACCCTGGTGGAATGTCTACAGAGTCCTTTCCGCTCAAATCAAAGAATACTGATTCAGACATATACTGTCCGCTACTCGACGATTGTTCTTCCGACGTTTGTTCCTCCGTCATTTGCTCTTCCGACGATTGTTCTTCCGTCGTTTGTTCTTCCGTCATTTGTTCTTCCGTCATTTGTTCTTCTGTCAATTGATTTTCCATCACTTGATCGTTCAATTGTTCTTCGTTCATGTTGCTCTCCTTTTGTGTTTTTTACTGATAGTAACATAAAAACGAGCCAACTAACGAAAGTAGACCAAAATTTCAAATTCGTATATAAAATTTAATCTGCTAAAAAATACTGCTCCGTCTGCGGGGTGACCAGACGATATCCTACATTGCGGCGGGCTTCAATGTCATAATGGCCGCTTTCATGCATCGCTAACTTGATCCGTAACCGCGAAGCATGAGCATATACCGTGCGTACATCGCCGTTTGCTTCCAGGCCCCAGACCATTTGCAGCAGATGCTTCTGGGAAAAGAAGACGCCGGGAGAGCCGGCCAATACGCACAGCAGGCTGAATTCTTTCGGCTTGAGCAAGGTGTCCCGGCCGTTGTGATAGACGCGCTGTTTAATATGGTCGAATACATAAGGACCCAGTTCCTGCACCAGCAGGACCGGGGATTCCTCATGGCGCGGATAGCGCAGATGGGACATTTCCTGACGGATCCGCTTTACCGTAGCCGGTTTCTTAATATAGCCGGAAGCATAGATCTCAAAGGCTCTGTCCAGATGATCCATGTAGGCGGTGACAAAGATGATGTTAATCGTCGGACTAAGCAGGATCAACTGCCTTGCTAACGAAAATCCGTCCATGCGGCCCGTCCGGATGTCTAGAAAGGCCACATCGACAGGTCTGTGTCTGGCATAGCGAAGGACATCTTCGGCATTGTCAAAGCCGACCGGTGTCTCGGCGGGAAGTGCTTCACGGATGGCATCTTTCAGTGCGGCTAAGGCCAGCGGTTCGTCATCCATAACAATGATATTCATGGCTGTCCTCCTAATCTCTCCGTGATCCTTTCCGGTTTGTTCCTAGGAAAACGCGGACGCAGTATTTCCTTAGGTACCGTTATCACAGCTTCCGTTCCCGCACCGGGTCTGCTGTTAATCTCCAGTCGGCCGTCACATAAACGCGCCAGCCGCTCCCGGACATTTTCGATACCGATATGCCGCTGCCCGTCTGTTTCCGGCCGGGCCGGGTCATATCCGGTCCCGTTATCCCTGACGGTGATCTGATGGCAGTCAGGCAGTTCTCTGACGCTTACCGTGACCGTACCGACGGCAGTGCCGTCGGGCTTCCGGCCTTCCAGTCCGTGGCGGACGGCATTTTCCACGATCGGCTGGACGGTCAGCGGCGGCAGCATGAAACATTCTGTCTCTATATCACAGCAGACTTGAAGCCGGTCGCCAAAGCGCAGCTGCTCCAAGGCCAGATAGGTTTCCACATGGGTTAGTTCATCCGCAAAATCAATCAGCTCGCGCTGTCCCAGAGAATCGAGGTTGCCCCGCAGATAATGGGCAAAATGGTGGATGGCCTCCTTGGCTTTATGGGAATCAATCTCACAAAGCTGGCCGATGGC
>DBDJ01000043.1 GCA_002293525.1 Lachnospiraceae bacterium UBA935 | reverse complement strand
GCTTTGTACTGCAAAACTCAGGAAATATTACAATAGTTAAGATTAATATGCAACAATATACAGACTTCTGTTTCTATATAAAATTAAAAATGTCATAAAACGGCATTAATGATTTTATTATACGGCATATTTCTTGGAACTGTATATGTATGCTTAAGTTCGCGTCTATTATATGGCAATTTCTTTCATTTTTAAATAATTCAATATATTTTTCTCTTTGCAATGTGAAGTACCGGCAAGTGCTTGCTCTTTTATCCAGGTTATCAAAAATATTACTGCCCAAAATATATTCACTTCTGAATATACCTGCTTCTTCTATTCTTTTTAATGAATCTTCAGGAGCAATGTCTAAGTAAAAAACAATATCCGGTGTTGGAATGAATCTGAATATACCAGTTAAAAATGACATGTCCAGGCCCCTGATCGAATCTCGGATCATCTGAGAATAGTAATAGCGGTCAAAAATTACAATCTGATCTTTGGCGTCTTTTAAGTCTTGAAGCCTTAAATATAAATCAAGCGCATGAGACAACGAAATAATAACGGTATTTTCAATATACTGATCTTTTATGGTATTGGTTACTGTTCCCGTCAGATGATGCGAATTCCATTCCGATATATTCACCTGACTTCCGTGTTCTTCTTCAAGCCACTTCTTTAATAAATGAATCTGGGTTGTTTTTCCACAACCATGCAAACCCTCAAAAACAATGATCATTCATACTCCTCTAAGCATATGAATTACACTCAAATGCTTAACTTATTCTTTATTTGTAGTAGAATATCCTGATTATTTATACTGCTTAAATCCGTCGTATCTACGAATATGAAATCGCCGCCAACTGTAAAGTCCTGTATGCCCCTTTCCATTATCATTTTCCGATAATCTTCAAGGGAGATATCATGAATGGGCTCCCAAGGACCGACGGCGGGATAACATGTATTTATAACATGTCCCAGGTGCCTCTCGGCGCTGTGATTTCTCTTAATAAACCTTTCATAAATCATTTCAATGTTGCCGCCAAAAAAAACCGTGATACTGTGATATTGGTATCTGCTGATCAATTCCATCAGCTCATCTCTTCCATCGCTTTCAAAATTGTTCTCAAGTATCACCGGATTTCCTATTTCCATAAATTTTTCCGCAAGCCCATACATGATGTCACGACTTGCGTCTCCCAATTTTACTTTTTCACTTCTTGACTGAAAGCCTAATCTATCAAAGAGTTTTTCTTTGATAAAATCCTTTGAAAGCACCGGTATGCCGGTCTCTTTGCTTAAATACCCTGCAAAAGTTGATTTTCCCGCGGCCGGAAGGCCTGCCAACAGTATCATATATGACATTTCAATCCCTCTCCCTATGTCTGACGCTTTTTTTCATTTTGACTTCAAAATAATTCCGGTTATGATTGACTATTAAATATTCAGGAAAGTGTAATTCCTTTAATATGCTTAATGTCGCCGAAAAATCTCCGACCTGCGTCGGAAAATGGGCATCACTTCCAAGCGATACCAAAGCCGCCTGTTTTTTACATTCTTCGATTAAGGAGAGCAACGACATATTTCCTTCCTGATACCTTGGATTGTTTTTATCGAGAGAACTATTGTTTATTTCTATCCATTTACCGGCTTCTTTTGCCATACCGATGATAGTTTCCAAATCAACCGGATATCTGGCATCATCCAAGTGTCCCAGTATATCAATACTTTGATTGGCAATGACATTGGTCATGGTACGGGTGTTGGTTTTACAGTCACCGGCTTTCAGGCATTTTTCATGCAAACTGGCAATTACCAAATCCATTTTCTTTAATCTTTTATCATCTAAGTCTAACGTTCCATCTTCCAGCATGATGTTGGCTTCAACTCCCATCAAAACTGTTACCCCCCCTATTTCTCTCGGTATACAGCTAAAATTATAAAAATAATACTTATGACAGCTACCTGGCATGCCTGGACCATGATCTGTGATTGCCATCATTGTAAGCCCTGCCGCCTTAGCCGCCTGGGCATTTTCGATGATGGAGCCGTAAGCATGTCCGCTAAACAAAGTATGTATATGGGTATCAATCAGTATTTCCAATTTCTATTTCCTCACTGAAAAATCTTTTTATTTTAACTGTTAAATGATCAATTTCTTCTAACAATTGCCGTCTATCTTCCCTATAATGATTCGCGCTTATTGTTTCACCCCTTTTACTTTTGTTCAGGCAGTCTTCAAAAACAGTCAGCCAGAAATTCAATTCCTGTTCCTGAACTAATTGAATGGCAGCATCTGCTTCATCCAGCGCCCCCGAAACATCCGCCAGCTGTCGCCTGAATAGATGTAGATCCACTTCTTTTTGATTATATTCCATCATTTCTGACTTCAGTTCTTCCAGCACTTTCAGGATGTTACTGACGTTTTGATCTTCAAATCGATAATTATGACGCTCCCAGAATTTAGCTGGTTTCAGTAATTTTTTTGCTTTCAGGGTATCATATATCTTTGTCTTATAATAAACATTGAGTTTATTATATAAATTATGTTTGGATGCTACTTCTTTATGGGCACGTAACCATTGGAAACTATCGTTTAAATCATCTAAAGTCATTTCCGGCTCAAACATGATAAAACCCAGATCTGTCTGTATGTGCGGAAACTGGTTCATAATAGCAATGGCATTTTCATTGTCTCTGACAGTACAATTCTTATTCAGACGCTTCAGTACACGATCCGAGCCGGACTCCACCCCGATAAAGACACGATTCAAACCCAAATCAGACATTTCCTTCACTGTTTCATAAGTCATTTCTCTCGCTCGCATACAAACATCAAATTTAATATTTAAATCGGCCTCTCGCAATAAATCCAAAAATCTTCTCAACCAGATCTGAGAATTTTTGCTTTTATCGAAAAATAAATCATCACTAAATCGAAAATGATGACAATGATATTTTTCCACACCTTCCTTTAATTCTTCCAGGATATTTTCCGGAGTACGTACAACACGCCGGTTTTCTTCAGCTTGCAGGTTCCCGGTGCTGCAAAATGTACAGGTGCCATTGCAGCCCCGCCCGGCGATTACTCTGAGAAACAGCTCTCCTGACTGGATTTCTTGTTTATAGCAGTTATACTCATCGCGTTCGGGAAACGGCAGTGAATCAAGATCCGTCAATCTTTCACGTCTCGGATTAGCAACAATTTCTTCCCCGTGAGTACGGTAAACCAGGCTTTTTATTCCAGTCAAATCCCGGTTTGACTCAAGAGCTTTTACCAATTCCAAAATAGTATATTCACCGTCGCCTACGATAACCGAATCAAGGTGATGGCACTCCTCCATGATCTCCCTCGCTGCAGTCGCGGCAAATACTCCGCCGATTGTAGCATGGTTTTTATATCCCATCTCTCTGATTCGTTTCAATATGGTAACAGTCGGTTGATATGTCCTTTGCGCGGAGCAGGTAAAACCCACCATATCATAATGGCCTGCCATTATCTTTCGGGTTACGGTTTCTTCCTCTTCATATCGCATTTCCGCATTGATAACATCGACCTGATAGCCTGCCTTTTTAAGCATTGCGGATAAATATCCGATTCCCAGGTTGTCGCGCAGATTTAATTGTGATTTCCATTTATGTTCTTTCAAGAAAGCCATAACTAAGACTACTTTATACATATTTATACCCATCTGCGGCTCTGCCGCACTCAAAATCAATCGTTGATTGCCAATAAATTTTCCGGAATTGTGTCGGCATTATATATCATCTCATAACAGGGGACTGTATTGATAATAGATTGAACAATATTTTCTTTGTATTTATGGCATATTTTCTCTATTGTGACCAGCTCATGCCAATTTTTGAAGTTCGGGTCATATGGAGAATAGCAATTCTCCTCTAATAAAGCGGACAGTCTCTGATCTGTAATTTGTTTTACTGCTTCTTTTCCGCTCTTTTCAAAGCTGGCAAAAATAATGGCCCTTAAGCAGGCTTGATCCTGTCTGCGAAGAAATGAAACCTCATAGGGGTTTAAGTGAATTTTGTCCTTATCATTCCACTGAAATTCGGTATCGAAGTCTTTATATTTTTGCTCGTTTCCTTGACTTAACAGCTGCTGCATTTCCGGCTGATCAGAATTCGCCCGAATCGTTCCCATACCAAGATTCAATGAATTAGGCCAGCCATATAAGCTTATGCCAGTGTCGTTTTGATATAAAAAACTCCGGTCTAATGATACTGTCTGAAAGTTATAATTCATGATATATTTGAATAATAATGTGGTTTTTCCCGCTCCTTTATCTCCCATGATCACAACTCCGTTCGCCGCATCACAAAAAGCCGTTGAATGAAAGAAAACCCCTCCGTTGTTTTGAAACTTAAGCTGTGTTGTATCACGGATCACACGAATCACATTAATATTTAGCCCCTTTTCGTTGGCAGCAACAATGAATATTTCTTCTTTCTCGATCAGAATATAGGTGTCAGTATCTTCAATCCAATAAATCGCCGTTTTTTCATCGCTTTTCTTCCGCGAGTAAGTATCAAAGCGACTTAACGTCGGCAGTTTAACCGCCACTTTTTCCCCGTCTGTAAAGTAACTCTTTGCCCAGAAAACCAGATCCGGTTTTATAGAAGCTTTGATCCGGAACGTCTCCCGGGCCGATATGTTTTTTTGATAATCCCATTTATAATATGGCTCTAAAAATTTGATGATATGCTTAGAACACCCAGGATCCGAACAATATACTTCATAGTCATAGGGTTCTTCGAAATATACGCACCTGCCGATAAAACCGGCGTCCTTTACTGCTGACTGAATCTCTGTCCTAATATTCTGATGGGTAATCTGTCTATGCATTCTTTATCTCCTTTTTATATAATAATGGTTTATAACCAGTTCATCGATCCCGGTGCGGAGGAAACATTCTATCGCATCCTTTGGCGTCTCGACAATGGGCTGGCCGGCGACATTAAAAGAGGTGTTAAGCAAAAGGGGAATGCCGGTCTTTTTATAGAAAGCCTTTATCAGTTCATAAAATCTCTCATTTTGATTACTGTTAACCGTCTGAATTCTGGCCGTTCCGTCCACATGGACTACGGCAGGGATAAAGGCCTTTTTTTCTTTCCTTACACTGGCCATTAATAACATATAAGGACTCTGTTTGTCCAATTGAAAGTATTCATGGCAATGTTCTTCCAAAACAGATGGCGCAAATGGCCGGAATGCTTCGCGATGCTTTACTTCTGCATTGATCTTATCCTTCATCCATAAAGGTCTGGGATCAGCCAGAATACTGCGGTTCCCCAGCGCCCGCGGCCCCACCTCGCTTCTGCCCTGATACCACCCGATGATGCGACCTTTGCTCAACGAAGCTGCTGCTTCATCATAGATATTGTCAACCCGCTGTATCAGAAGTTTTTCTCTGTAATTATTTATCAATTGTTCGATGCTTTCGTCCGGATACTCTGTTCCCCAATAAGCATTTTCAAACTGAAACTTATTCTTTTGTTCCATCATTACCTTCCAGACATAAACCGCATTGCCGATCGCCACCCCGGTATCGGAAGTGGCTGGAAAAATATAGATGTCCTCGAACTTTGTCTGTTCCAGGATTTTCATATTGGCAACGCCGTTCAGCGCTACGCCGCCGCCAAAACATAATTTTTTGCATCCCGTAATTTCATAAAGATAATTACACAGATGAATCAAACTTTTCTCCAATTCATTTTGAACTTTGTAGGCCAAATTCGTATAAGTTTTATCGGGCAACGGCTCTGCTACTCTGGGTTTTACTGAATTAAAATATTTTTTGCAATAATAAGTCATATTGTCGGTAATGCTGTCTCTGCCTTTCAATACGATATCCTTTTCGCCGAAAATTTTCAGAATATCCGCAGAATACTCATGATCCGGTTCGCCATATGGTGACAGCCCCATCACCTTACCCGCTCCAAACTCCCCAAAACCAATTAAGTAGGACGCCAAAGTATATAATATACCAATACCGTTCCGGTAATCCTGACTACCGATTGTTCTGTCAATTAATCGTAATTTTCCGCCATGTCCACGATAAAAGGACTGTAACTCATATTTTGCATGATCCCCCTGTGAATGCAGATAATGTTTATCCCGCAGAAATACTTCATCAGCATTGCTTCCATGCCCATCAACAATCAATACCGCTGCTTCTTCGTACCCTGATGCATAATAAGAGGCGGCAGCATGTGAATCGTGATGCCGTACAAAAACAATTTTATTTTTGTACCCCATTTTTTTGATTTCATCGCTGCATTTTGTCGCCATACCGGAAAGCATGTCGATCGCAACGATGTCAATATCGTCCAAACTGATCGCTTTTTTTGTTAAACATGCAGCGATTGCCAGATAAGGAAAGCCGTCATCATGTTTCTTTCTTGATAATCTTTCTTCTTCATAAAAAGAAATCAAAACTCCGTCTTCCAATAACGCCGCATTGGCGTCGTGACTAAAGCCATGTATGCCTAATATGTACATGATCATTACTTCCCTTCGCAGTACTTTTGCATCGATAACACCGTCTTATAGATCAATGTAACAATCTGAAAAAAATAATTCAAAAATGCTTTTATCTAAATACTTACTTATTTTACTGTAGAAATCATTGGATATATCCCTATATTCAGCATATTTCCCGGCTATTTCTCCCATGCCCATCGTTCCCCCTCCTCTTTCTTTGATGGTTATTTCACCATCCTTTTTTTCAATAGAAATCTTATTTTCCATTACAAAATATGGTTTTTTTTCTAAATCAGTTTCCCAGAATGTCCTCATATAAAAATTGGCGACTATAGCCGGGCCATCCAGAATATATGTGCAATGATACCAGCCGTTCGGAACATGATAATAATCCCCTTCTTCAAATACCCCGTAGTGTTTTTTATTGTCTACGTCTATAAACAGACAAAATATCCTGCCTCTTAAGACCTGAAATATTTCCATTTCGTCAACGTCATTGACATGGCCCTTGGACCGGTTCACACAGACACCGTCAAAGACAATATCGTTATTGTATATAAGAAAATCCATATGAACCAAATCATTTCCTATCTTTCGTTCATATATGTTTCGGGAATACAGATAAATCGGCCGTTTTTTTATTTGTTTGTTTTGATGGCTCAAATAAACAATCTGATTCCTATCGGCATGAATAAGATCGCTATTATAGGCTACCTGCATATCCACATATTTTTCGTCAATCTGAAGCCTCAGGTCAAAGGCATCAAAAGAGATGCTTGTCCTTCTGAAAACAAAATCTAATGACAGGGGCTTAAAATTCTCAATGATCATTCCATGTTACCTCTCTCATCCAGTGGATTACTTGTTTTTCTTATTGTCTGTCAATAGAGTTGTTACTATCGGGCCAGAGTTCTACAGCTTCTTTATTTCCTGGTAAACGAAGGGGATCCATTCCATAATATTGATCCATAAATGCGCGGTAAACCATCATTCCTCTCAGATACATGGCGATTGGAATAGATTCCTCACGTTCAAATATTATCCTGCAGGGTATATCAGGATGAAACATATTCGCAAAAGAAAAAAGATACTTCATATATAATTGTTCCGGTGTTTCCCCTACAAAATCACAGTAATAGCCATTCCTTTGCATAATATCAAAAAAGCTATTGGCCGCGCTCATGTATTTCCGTACAATCGGATGACCAGTGTGAAAACCAAAATGAAATCTTAGCATATCGTCATCATGATCAAGACATTCCAATGAATATAATTTTTCTGCAATATTCCCGTTAAAAATACGGAAAATATCTAATGTATCTACCCCGACCAGTATTTTTCCCATATCATACATAAAATTTCTCACATCAGTTCCTGTTTCACCCTCTCCTCTCGGGTCTATCAAACGAAATGCCGTAATATGCTCCGGACTATCCGTCCCAACAACAATATTAGCCGGAATTAGGTCATGATGCGAATACGTGTTATGCGTGATCATTAACTTACTCTGCAGCTCTTTGTCTTTTCTGAGATACCCTGTGTATTCTAGAATGGACGGATAATACTGATCATTGATATAAACCCCATATCGTATCATCTTTACCAAGGTTTCGCTGCACTGGTATTTATTCCTGAACTGCTTTGCCGTCACTACATGAAGGCGCTTCTCTATTCTTTCCATATAACACTGTATAATATAATTGGGACTCGGTTTACTTTCTCTTGGAATGGAATAATAATCATGAAATAATTTATCAAGGATGACCTCTAGGCTTTTTTCAAAATACTCTTCATCATATGTCTCATTCCGCAAGATATCCGCCAAGGTTTTTCCTTGAAAGCAAAACTCAAATTTTACCGAATATTTGTCATTACTGCTGTCTATTTCATAGATTTTCGGATATAATTCAGGAAATAACTTACTCTCGTTATAAATATGCTGCACTTCAAAATAGAACTTTTTATATCCATTTTCTACACCTGACACAGACTCCTGTATCTTCTTTACCAATACATCTGAAGATTCGATCTCGATATTACAGCAACTGCCTCCCATTAAATAAATACATTCATTTTTTGTATTTGTCATCTTTACACCTATGCCTATCATGCCTATCACAGACTGCTCCTTAGCGCAACTTGCGTTAAAGGCTGCTCAAACAAACCCTTAATCCAAGGCTACTTTAGTAAGTCCGTCAGAAATATAATCCAGCATTTCTTCAACTTCTCTGGAAATCGATGCTTCTGTGATATGCGAATAAATCTGATATTTCACATATCCTGACATTATTTCTGCGTTTCCAAAACCATCGTGGTTAATCAAAATCGTAGAGCTCCATTTTAGATTCAGGTTGGCAAACCCGTTTTTGGCATTAAACGCCGCGATCAGATTGTCAATCCCTCTTCGGGCGCAGCTTAAAGCCGCCATGTAATTCCGGTTTTTTACCATCTTAACGGCATCATCATACTCACCGCCGGCAATCGAAACAAAATATTCACATATTAATTTATTGAAATCTATACCGCTAAGGTTCTTAATTAGCATTTTGTAACATTCCGAATCACCATATATGCAGACACCCCGCTCTATTCTTTGCAACAGTTTTAAGGTTACCGGATCTTTCATCGTTCTGGCACTGGCAACAGCTCTTTCCATGCTTTCGAATGTCCAGAATTCTATATCACAAACAGCCTTGCTGATTCTAGCCATTAAAGTTTTCTGCTGTTTTTCTTCACTTGATAATACATAGACATCAATATCTGAATTCCTGTTCCCCAGACCGTCGAACAATGAAATATATACGATGATGGCATCCTCACTGTTTAAACATATATAGCTCCTGACATAATCAATGATGTCTTCCGCCGTCATTTGGCATTCGACCAGTCTGTCATTTAATATTTTATCTTTATGCATTCGTCTTCCTTTCCATATCAACAGGAAGCAATCAAGTCCATAGACAGTAACTGATCAATGTATTGACTGACATCCTGACTTATTAGCTCTTTGTCATGCTGATAGAATCCGCTGATCTTGTTAATGATATCTTCATTGGTATTCTTACCATTGCACAAGTCTAGAACGCGTGCCCCCACTTCATTGAGTTCATAAACCTCGTACTCATATGACGCATAATAAACTCCGTCAATTTTGCTGATTAAAACCCCCAGTTTCTTTTTTACCATCGCAATCAATATCATGTCATACGCCGAATTGTTGTATAGAAACAGGAAAGAAAAGATGTAGCTGTTTTCAATCCTGTTTCTATATCAGATAGATACTAGGCTACCAGCAAGGCACAAATGCGGGCGACAATCTGCTCATTATCTACCTTTTTGATTTCCGGTTTCTGATACATGATAAAACCTCCTTTCCTGTTATATTTGCTATCTATCATAATGAAAAATAGCTTGTGTTAATAAAACTGCAGGTTGCCGGTCGTCCTGTTATGCTTTTCTGCCAGCCTTAAAATTAGGCCCGTAAGCATGATCAGCAGCAAATTGATCATTATGTACTTAAGCCATACCGTATCTTCCGGCACAGCACCGGAAAAGAATGAACGGGCTATATCCAGACAATAGGTAAGCGGGAATATGACCGAAAGCGCTCTTAAGATAAAAGGCATTACCGTAACAGGCAACTGTACTCCTGACAAAAGCTTCATTGGTTCATCACACAAAATAAACCAAAAACTTGCATCACGGGACGTAATAAATACGGCATTCATAAATCCGCCCCAAATAACCGCGCTTACTAGCAGCGAAACAAAAACTGCGGGTAAGCCGGTCACGGTGCCGGCATCCGTTCCTCTGATCACCATGACCATGACCATATAAAATACAAAAAACCAAATGCCTTGATTGAAAACCCCCAAAGATCTCCCATATAAAATTCCCATCCGCGATGCCGGTGTCATAAAGACCATCTCAAGAGTGCCATTTTCCCGCTCATTCAACATAAAAAACGCACTTTGTACCATCAGCCAAAAGCAATTGTAACATAAAGCACCGGTAAGCAAAAAAACAGCCAGATCATCTGCCGAATGAATCCCGATTTTTGTTAATACTTCCAAATCAAAACTCAGATAAGAATAATAGGAAACAGCCAAAGTCAACACCGGCCAGACAAGCAGGGAAATATAGGTTGACCAGGAATTGAAGTAATTCCTTTGCTGTTTCTTAATTTCACCTCTGCATACTGATAAAAACATCTTCATCCTCTTCTCTCCCCGGAAACCATGTCATATAAAGCATCCTCCAAGGTCGGATCAACAGTTTCGATATTGCTGATGTCGATATCATGCTTTCTTAACACCCCGATTATCTTTTGGACATTGCTTCGTTCGGTTTTCATTTCAAAAGAATGTGACTCCTGGCTGATTATAATTTCCATATCATTATCATTCAGTTTCTTTAAGGTGTTCACTGTTTCATCTGTCAGCATGGCCGCCGTAATCCGGAAACGTTTTTTGGGTCTGTAAAGAAGTTTGATTTCCTGTGGTGTACCGCTTGCGATAATCTTTCCTCCGTCAATCACATAAATGAAATCGCATAATTCTTCCGCTTCGAAAATATAATGGGTTGTAATCAGTATCCCCTTATTCTCATTCTTTGCCAGCTTTGTTATGTAGTCGTGGATGCTTTTTGTGATGACGATATCTAACCCCAGTGTCGGTTCATCCATAAACAGATAAGCCGGATCGTTAATCAGTCCTCTGGCAATCTGCAGCCGCTGTTTCATGCCTTTGGAATACTTCTCTACCGGAATATCTTTTTGATCTTCCAAATCGACAATTTTTAGTACCTCATCAATCCTACTCTTCAATTCTGCTTTTTTCATCCCGTACAAACTGCCGAAATACTCCAGATTTTCTACTGCGGTAAGTCTCCAGTATATATTTCTCTCCCCGCCGGTAATCAGGTTAAGCTTTTTTTTAGCTTCCATAAAATTGGTCACTGCATCAATGCCATCGATGACAATCGTCCCTGACGTAGGGGAAATCATGGTTGTAAGCATTTTAATAGTGGTTGTCTTGCCTGCCCCGTTCACTCCGAGCAAGCCCGTAATCTGTCCCGGCCGGATTGCAAGACTTATTCCTCTGACCGCTTCTTTACTTTCCTTTTTTCGCTTCCAGATATGTCCGCTTTTAATCAGGTAATTCTTGTATAAATCAGTTGCCTCTATCATCCTTTTTCTCCTATGCCAATACTTCCTCAATTAATTTTTTTTCATATTTTATAAATCCAAAGTAACCGGTCAGAAAGTACACCATACTCAGTACGATGATCCGGATCATCTCGTTACGGTAATCTTCCAGGCTAAAAGTGCCGGACAGGCAGGCCCTCGTAATCGTAAGCGCCGGGGTCAACGGGAAAATATTGGCGATACGACCCACCCATCCGGGCAAAAACTCTATTGGAAAAGCCACTTCGCAAATACAGCTCATGCAAAGAAAAATCGTATTTTGAACCAGATAAGTATCCCGCGTATAGACCATGATGGTTGATACAAGGATTGATAATGAAAAAAAAGCCATTGATGAAATGATAATACACACAAAAACCTCAGGGATATTTTCCGGTGCAAATCTTGCCCCGGCAATAAAACCGAATATAATGATAAGCAACGCCTCCAATAATGACCGCAGCAACTGCTCAGCATAGGTTCCCAGATAATACCCGGCTCTGGATGCCGGCGAAATCAAAAAGTTATCAAGTGTTCCCTCACGCAGCTCCGTTATTAAACATCTTCCCACATTCATTAGGGTCGAAAATGATAAAACATTCATGGCGGCACCCCAAACAATATAATTCAGGTAATCGCTTCCATCCGCAAATGCTTTGAAATCCTCGGAAACAGTTTGTCCAAATACAAAATAATAAAGCATTATCGGTACTGCCAAGGCAAAGAAAGCCCCGGAAACTCTGGACCACATAAAGGACCAGGGATATGCTCTTTTTATTATCAGTCGGTTTTTCTTTGCTACTGCTATACTAATACCAAACATGATTGACCCTCTTCCATCCGTGTCTTAATAATCATTAAAAAACATCACTGTTTGATTTTCTTTTATAAACAGCCTCCTGAACATGATATATATATCAGAAGAGTTATAAATCACATGCATGATGACTACAATCCATAAAGCATTCGTATTATGATAAACTGCTCCTTTCAGCAACCCAAGCAAAAGAATGAACACATAATCTTTAAATCTAAACATAGAAGCCGCCCATCGATTGAAAATATGTGCCAGCAGAAAAAGGACGGCACTGACTGCCGCAGAGACAGCCAAATCATATTCCCGAAGAGCATTAACCAGATAACCTGAAAAATAAATTTCCTCAGCTAATATCGCAATACTGATGTGCATCAGTTGCCGAAAGAAAAATGATTTTTCTATCGGCAACTGATTCATTGGATTCCCGACATTTTTTTTAATATCACGATAACGCAAGACAATCAAAATGGTACTTCCGGCAATGCCAACAACGTAGGGCACAAAATTTGTCTGAATGACCTGATAGTTCTCAGCTGCGTGGATACGGTCAGCTGCCCATATATACATAGGTGCATAATATATAAATATCTGCAGATTATCACTGTAACCCAATTCTTTTTTTATAACTGGCACAAAAGTTATTCCACAAACGACAATAAAAAAACTTACCGCAACATTATATATGCTATGATCAAAATGCACTATAGTCATTAATACTATCATTATCAATAGTACCGACAAGATTGTTATCTGTTTTGAGTTAATGTATTTATGTTTCATTGTAATTATTCTTTCTATATGTATGCATATAATATATAGCGTCGGGAATTAACGTGATAAGCGCTGTATTCCAATCTTCCTAAGTAATAATTTCATTTTCAAAATTCTGCTATTGTAAACCGCAATTACTTACTCTGCTATTTGTATTATTCTAATGCTTATCAAATATCAATAATAACTTAATAAATATAGAATATACAAACATTATTTATTATATTATCAACAATAATATAATGTATAATAATATTCTATCTAACATTTTATGCAAATTCTACTCTATTCGGGATTTTCTGTCAACTAATACTATTGATTTTCGTCGTTTTATACAATTCCTTTTACGGATGGTCATAAACTACTTAGTACTTATGTGATGATGGTGCAAGAATCGAATATCTTTGCAATCGCTCATGTCATAGTTGCGAAGTTTGAACAGAGGCAAAGGTCGATCTTCTATTCCCCATATACCTCCAGTTCCGCCACCTGCCCGCCGCCGCTGCCAGAATTAGCTGTGAAGATCAGGCGAACATACCTGGCTTCCGCCTGACCGAATTCCACCACGGTTTCGTTCCCCAGATCCGGGTCGAAGACATAAGCCGCTTCTGCCACGACTTCTTCATAAGTCTCGCCGTCACTGCTTACTTCGACCGAAAAGGTCTGCTCCCGCCGCCCCCAGATGTTCTGCGGATTCAAAAGAACCCGCACCGCATGTACTGACCTCGCTTCCTCAAACTCGACCTCGATCCAGTTCGGATAACTGTCTTTCGCCCCTTCCCAATAAGATACTCCGCCGGCATTGCCGTCAGTCACTTTACGGGGGGTATAAGTCGCTTCAAAGCTGCTGGCCGCTGCCTGCATCCCCAGAGCTATATTGCTTCCCGCCGGAATAACCGGAATAAATTCTTCCTTGACAAAATCAGGATGTTCCATGCTTTTCGTCTGATCCGGCGCGGTCACTACGGTCAGATTTTCTTCCTTCATCTCCTGCAAGACCGCCGGCGGATGGTAAAAAAATCCGAAGGCAATCAATAAAAGCAACACCGCCGCCAGTATGATATTGACGCGCCCTGTAATATTTCCTGTCATATCTGCTCCTTTTTTATTCTCACTCAATGGCCAGGCCAGCCGTTGTCGCCTCGTCTATCTCAAAATGTCCGTCATCAAAACCGGTGATCTGCTGTCCTAAGATATTCAGGTTGCTGATCCGGACATTTTCCACCCGGTGCTCGCCGTCATATCCCTGAATCCGAGAAACGGCATCGTTACCCGCCAATAACGTCACGTCCTCGATTATAATATCCCGGATCGTGCCGCGCTCATCCGTGGTCGACCAGCTGGTACTCTGCCCGACATGAAGATCGATCAGATAGGGCATCTCGCTGCCGTCACCGCTTCCCATCCGGCCGTTTTCCACGGTGATCCGGCGGAAAACAACGTCATAAACATCCGCATTGTCCCCGTTATGGATGGAAATGACTGGCTTATGGAAATTATTCAGGACGGTAATGTCTTCGAACACGATATTGTGGATGACCGGATCAGGCAGATAGCCTTTATTGGTTTCATAACCTACTTCCATGGACTGCGCCAGGTCGGTCCACAGCTGATTATTGCGGAAGGTGAGGTTGGCGGAATTGCCGAGATAGTTCTTGACCACCAGCGAATCGTCCCAGGAACGGACAAAGCAGTTCTGCACCGTAAAATCCTGACAGGACTGCAGGGAAATCCCGTCTCCGTTAGGCCGGGGCGAGATGATTTTCAGCCCGTCGATCAAGCCGTTCCTGCTGGCATAGCCCTGACAGACCCAGGCATTGGGGTTCAAGACGATCACATCCTTAACGGTGACGTTATTGCAGAAATCAAACTTCAGCGGGATATAGGCCAGCGTGCCCTTCCAGCCGGGCAGCTTGGAACCGTCGATGATCCCCCGGCCCCGGACCGTGATGTTCTCGGCATAGTTGGCATTAACGATGCCGTGTACCACCGCGCCGCCGGCCAGATAGAGCGTCTGCCCGTCCTCCAAGATGATACTTTCAATATCCCATTCCCCCGGCCCGACATAGACGGTTTTTTCATCATTAAAGTCCGGCAGGTCGGTTTCCAGCGGATTGGCAAAGATATGTACGGCCCGCTCCGGCGAGTCGTTCCATGTAACCGTATAGGTATCCGGCTCGGTGACCGTAAAGGTCACGCTCTTACCCTCCGGATCTATTTCGGGAACGATCCCGTAGTGCATCGGGCTGACCTTGACCGTATGAATGTCCCGTTCCGTCAGCGAAACCGTAATCCGGGCCGCTTCCGAGAAATCAAAGTAAGCCACCGGCGTCCGGGAAAGCGGCGGCGTATAGCTGCTCACCCACTGCCTGGTATGGTTGACATTGGTGTCGTAAACAAAGCAGTCTTGGCCGTTCACCTGGATCAGCGTATCGGTGCAGCGCATCAGCGACAAATCTCGCTGGTTTTCCGAAGCAGCCTCCAGATCCTCCGCTCCGGCAGCTTTCAGGCTTTTGGGCCCTTCATATAAAACCAGTTTGGCCTCGGCCAGCATATTCACTTCCCCCGGGCGGTTCTTTTGGCGGATGACCGCCGCCGCGCTGACAACGATAGCCAGCAGTAAGATGATCGTAAGTACACGGTTTTTATTTTCTCTTTTCATCCCGTCATCCCTTTACTTTATATTTGAATTATCTTATCAGAGATGGTAAACTACAGTTAATAACGTAATAAGTTGTTAAGCAATTGCTGATTCCGGCAAGCTATATGAAGTTTAACGTTAAATCAATATTTCTTAATTTTATAATCATGTATTATACTTTTATTTATTAAAATCGAACTGATTTTATGCGGAATACCTCAGATTAAATAATAATAACTGTTACAGTTCAGTCATCATGGCATCACTGTCATGTAAAGGAGTACAAATGGTAACGATAAAAGATATTGCTCAAGCCACCGGCGTCAGCTTTACCACAGTTTCCAATGTCATCAACGGCAAGCATCACCGGGTGTCGGCGGAAACCATCGCCCGCATCAATGATGCCATCAAAGAACTGGGCTATGTCCCCAATATGTCGGCCCGCTCCCTGGTCTCCAGTTCCTCCCGGGTGATCGGTTTCATCAACCATGTGGTGACCAAAGATGATTCTAATTTTATGGAAGATCCCTTTCATTCGATATTTATCGGCGTCTTAGAGCGGGTACTGCGGGAAAACGGCTACTACCTGATGCTCAGGACGGTTGCCACGGCAGGCGAGCTGATGGCTTTCCTGCAGAACTGGAACGTCGACGGGCTGTTTTTTACCGGTATCTTCAAAGACTCCTTTTATGATTCTTTTGCCGCTCTTAAGATTCCCGTTATTCTGGTGGACAGCTATATCACGGACACCCGGATCTGTAACATCGGCCTGGAAGATTTTGAGGGCAGCTATCTGGCGGCTTCGCACCTGATCGAGAACCGTCATCAGAAGATCGCTTTTGTCTGCCCGCCATTGCGGGAAGGCGGGGTGATCAATGCCCGCTTCCATGGCTACCGGAAAGCCCTTGACGATCATGACATCCCATTTGACCCGGAACTGGTGCTGGACGACGAGATGGATCTTGAATCCTGCCAGCGGCTGTGCGGCCGGCTGCTTACCATCCCCGGCCTGACCGGCCTGGTAGTGGCTGCTGACATTATGGCCGCCAATCTGATTACCTGCATGAGGGAAAAGGGCATCATGGTTCCCCGGGATATCTCCGTCGTCGGTTTTGACGACATCATCCTGAGCCGGTTAATTACTCCGCCGCTGACCACCATCCGCCAGGATATGAACCGGAAAGGGGCGCTGGCCGTGGAAATGATGATCCGCCTGCTGGAAGGCGAGCGGCCGCCGCAAACCCATATTACCTTGCCGGTCCATCTGGTCCGACGTGAAAGCGTCCGTAAACTTTAACATTTCTTAACCAGTATCTGATATTCCCCGTTTTCTTTTATGATCTCAATGATCTTCCGCTCCCCCAAAAACTGCAGGGAGAATTTCATCCTACGCCAATGTGACGGAAAACAGGGAGCGATCTTGAGCTTCCCATCTTGAAAGGAAATCCCGGCGAAGCCGTGGACCGCATTCATATACGCGCCGCCGGCGGCCGCCAGATGGGAACCGCCGATATAAACCAGGCCGGCCCATTCCTTACCGCCGCCTTTCCAGTCAGCCAGCGCCGACTTAAGAAAATAAGGATAGGCGCGGTCCGGCATCCGGCACCGGCAGGCCAGCAAGGCATAGATACAGGCACTCAAGGATGAACCATGCTCGGTTCGGGCTTCATAATAATGCCAGTTATTTTCCAACACTTCCTCACGGTGTTCATCGGCAAACAGCGTCAGCCAGATCGCCACGTCGGCCTGTTTGATCACCTGGGTTTCCGCCGCAACGCCATAGGCGCCTCCCCAGTACTCCTTTTCGTTGAGCAGACGGGTTCGCAGCGTTTCCACGCTCACGTCTTCCAGACGGCGGTAACCGTCAAACTGCTCGATAATCCCTTTTTCATCCGGCCTGGGCAGATAGATCCGCCGTGCGGCCTCAGCAAACTGCTCCTTTAGTTCTGCTACCGGATACCGCACATAGAACCGTTCGGCCGTTTCGCGATCCGGCCAGCCACCCGGCTCCTTCTCCAGCTGTCCTAAAAGCAAGACGGCCGCTTCAAAGGTATACTTGGCCATCCGGTTGGTATAGCCGTTATTGTTGACCCGTTCATGATACTCATCCGGGCCGATGACGTCCCGGAGTTCAAATTCATCGCCGGCAACTTTTTTTACCAGCAGGCTGTAATAAAAGCGGGCGCATTCGATGACGGTCTCCAGACCGCCTTCGCGCCAGATACTTTCATCACCGCTGATCTCGGTGTATTTCATGATGCCATATACGATGGCCGCTGAAATATGGATCTGTTTATCCCGGAAATAGGTCCGCATCGGCCGCCCGGTGAACACGTCGATCACATTGTAAGCAGAGCAGGCCTCATATCCCCCTTCCTGACTCTCCCAGGCATAAAATGCCCCCTCATGGCCATATTCAAACGCCTTACTTAGCGCCCCCGGCAACGTGTCGAGACGATAGCGGATCAGGCTACGTGCCACCTGCGGTTCTGTATAAAGAAAAAAGGGCAGCATAAACATTTCCGTGTCCCAGAAAACAGCCCCCTTATAAGTCTGGCCGGACAGTCCGCGGGCTGGTATGGAAAGGTGGCTGCTATGCCTTGGAGCGGCTGAATGGAGCTGATAGAGCGAATAATTCAGAGCCCGCATTGCCCTGTCATCCCCTTCTATCGTCACCGCCGCCTTCTCCCAGAACTCCTGCCAGCTGGCAAGCTGAGCAGCCTTGCGCTGCGGATACAGATATCTCATGCCGCCAAATATTTCCGGCATCCTCGGCTCCTCATCCTGATCCGTCGCTATATGTACCGCTTTGATCAGTATCAGCCATTCCCCTTCCAAAAGGGCATAGGTCAGCCTGCGCATTATTTTCCGGTCCTCTACGATGACGTCTGATATTTTGACAGTACCGTCAGCTATGTCTTCTTCGATAACCCTTTCTTTAATAAAGCCTTTTTCAACAATATCTTCTTTGATGACCCCTTCCTTGATAATGTCTTCTTCAATAACCCCTTCTTTATGCCTTCTGCCAGCCTGCAGCCATAGTTTTTCCCGGATCCGGACCGTAATCCGGTCTTCCTGGATCGAAGCGGCGGCACAGAGGCTGCCTTCCTCCTCTTCCATCCGGAACTGCCGGTAATGCGGGCCATAGATATCCCAGACATCCCCGTCAATACCCGTCAAGATACTCAAGCGGCAGTCATGGTCAGCCGTTACCGCATAACGCATATACAGGTAATGGGGGGTTTCCATATCCGCAAACCGTTCCGTTTCCAGCCTGACCCGGCCTTTAGCCACATCCCAGCTGGTTTTACGGTACAAGACCCCTTCCCGGAAATGAAGTTTCAGCTCATGTTCCGCCGGCTGCTGTTCCAGTACCGTCAGCTTCACATCATCGACAGTCAGTTCCACATACAAGGGGTTCGGGGCGTTCAGCGGCTCCCGCCAGCCATCTCCAACCTGATCATACAGCCCGGCCAGATTCACCGCTGCCAGCTGCTCCTTGGTAAATTCCTCCAACGTGCCCCTGACACCCATATAACCGTTGCCGATCAGGTAACGGTTGCCATTGTCGGTATTCCTTCGCGGATCATAAGCTGTTTCGCTGATCATCCAGTCATCCTTATCCCGTTTATTCCTATCCTGCTTATCCATATTCTGTCTATTCATATCCCTACCATTTCATCCCCGCATTATCATGTCCACAACCTGACAATCACAAAAAAGAGCAGCTGGGGGGAACTCGGGAACCAGAGCCCCCCCCGCTCTTTACATTGCCTCACATCCCAGCTTTAGCACGTAATATATCTCCTTTGCCTTCCACCTCCACCACAATACCAGCACTTTCCATCTGATAAATCCGCCCATAAACAATGATCCGCATTGCCGTCCCATTGCAAGTACTGAAACGCACCTTTTCCCGGTTCACCTTGACGACCAGCACATCTTCCCGGCAGGTGATCCGGAAGGAATAGCCGTCCCACTGCTCCGGGATCGAAGGCGCAAAGCTTAATAATTCCCCGTCCGACCGCATCCCGCCAAAACCATAGACAATGTTGATCCAAGCCGCGGCAATAGAAGGCGTATGCAGGCCCTCACGGGTATTACGGTTATAATTATCCAAGTCCATCCGCGTAGCAAAAGCAAAAAACTGATAGGCTGCTTCGTATTTCCCCAACTGCGCCGCCAGAACGGAGTGAACCGACGGGGACAGCGAGCTTTCATGAATACAGCGGGCTTCGTAATACTCATAGTTTTTTCGGAGCTGCTCATCGTTGTAGGAGGAAGGAAATAAAAACATTGCCATCAGGACATCCGGCTGTTTGATCATGTCATTCCGGTAAATCCGGTCATACGTCCAATGATGATAAAGCGGGAATTCCTCCATCGGAATCTGGTGGATATCTACGTGAGGCAGGTTAAAATAACCTTCGTGCTGCTCAAACAGTCCCCTTGCCGGATCATAGGGCAGATACATCCGGTCCGCAATCAAGGCAAACCGCGATCTTTCTTCTTGGGTAATATGGGCCTTTGCCATCAGTTCGGCCCACCCTTCCGGCTCGTCAGTCTGCATCCGGTTAAGCACCGTTAAGGTATATTCCAGGGTGAATTTTCCCAGAGAATTGGTGTAGTAGTTGTTATTGACCATCATCTGAAATTCATCCGGCCCCATCACCCCGTAATAACCGTACCGGCTTTTGTCCGCCGAAAAATCGCCCCTGGTAGCCAGCATCCGGCTGATTTCCACCAGCATCCGCGCCCCGTATTTGACTACGAAATCCCAGTCGTTGCTTTGCTTTTCATAAAACCAGATCCCATATGCGACTGCCGTCGAAGCCTGCAGCTGCAAGCTCGCATGCTGCCACAGGTTACAGCATTCCTTACCGCTGATGGTGGCGACAGGATAAAACGCCCCTTCGCAGTCCAGCTCCCTTGCCCGCTCCATCGCCGAATCCAGGCTCAGATAGCGGAACAGCAAAAGATTGCGGGCCGCCTGATGATCCTGAAACACATAAAAGGGCAGATAATAGATTTCCGTATCCCAGAAAGCATTTCCGTTATATGCTTCCCCCGTCAGCCCCTTGGCGCCGATGTTCATTCCCGGCAAGCTGCCATGACAAGTCTGGAACATCTGGAAAATACAGAAGCGGATCCCCTGCTGATTGGCAATATCGCCCTCAATCCGGATGTCCGATTTTTCCCACACCCGTTCCCACCAGCGGATATTGGCTTCACTCAGTTCCTTATAGTCATCTTCGCCAGAAGCTGACTCGATATAGCGCTGATCATCAGATACGGTTTCTTTGACAGAATTGTTTCTGTCCACGAGATTCCTTACAATCCTGCCGACACAGGCTGCTTCCCCCTGCTTAAGCTTTACCGTCCCGGTAATCCCTACCTGCTTTTCGTTTTTCCAGCCTGACGGTTCCGCCATATTGCCGAACACCCTGGCCTGGGCCGTCACCTTCTGCCCTGTGCTCCTGGTCGTACCGGATATCGACAGATAAGTACCGTTAACCTCCTGCTCGCGGCATTCCCACTTGTTTTCCCGGGCCGAACGATGAACCGGGGTGAAATCCAGAATCATTGACACTTTGATACTGCCGCTGAAGTCGAGCGCCTTCAGCCGGATCTTCTGCCCGCCCAGCCGGATCTTATCCATACACAGAAACCGCTCAAAGGAAACTTCCAGTTCCTTCCCGCCTGCTTGCCAGACCAAAGTACGTGTCAAGATACCGCTCCGCAGGTCAAGCACCCGCCGGAAATCCCGGAATCGGCTGTGTTCAAGATCCAGAAGCTCGCCGTCCCATTCCAGACGGCAGCAAAAATAATCCACACTGTTAACCATGTACTCGGTAATATTGGATATCCCCCGATATCCGCTTTCCTGCTGCCGATATTCCTCATAGATGCCGTTAAAATAACTTCCCCGCAGGCCCGGTCCGCTATAGCCTTCCTCAAAATTGCCGCGGATCCCCATATACTCATTCGCCAATGAAAAAACTGATTCTGACACTTCACCGTAAGACGGCTGAAATCCTTCCTCAATAATCCTGAATTCGTCCTCAATAAAATGTTTATCCCCGACCTTGGCCATGATCCTGTCCTCTCCTGTCGTTGCTGTGATAACCAGCCATAATTAACCTCAAATGGCGCTCCGCAACATATCCTCAAATGGCGCTCCATAACAGCACCTCCTATCCTTTGACTGCCCCCACAGCCGCACCGTCCGTAATCTGCCTCTGAAACACTGCAAAGATCAGCGTCGGCGGAATAATGGAAAACAGCACTGCCCGCAGCACACTGACCGCATCCGTAGGCGTATCCTTAAAGGAAAAGAGCTTTACCATCACGGTTTCGTTCCCCGATCCGTTCAGGACCAGATAGGGCAGCAAAAAATCCGACCAGGCCGCCGTTATCGCAAAGATTGCCACCACCACGATAATCGGCCGCGACAGCGGTATCATGATCATTGTGAAGATCCGCAGTACCCCGCCGCCGTCCAGCTGCGCCGCTTCCACCAGTTCCTGCGGTATCCCTTCAAAAAACTGCTTAAACAGCACCACATAAAAGGCATTGGCACCAAAAGCCAGCCAGATCGGCACAAAGGACTGATTCAGCCCGATCATATTGATATTTCGGAAAACCGCTACGATACTGGTAATGGAAGGAATCAACAAGCTCCACATCACCAGCCCGTATGCCAGCTTATATCCTTTCGGCCGCAGTGCCCCCAAGCTGTAGGCCATCAGGCCGTTAAAGAGAATCGCCGCCGCCGCACAACCGGCGACACTGATCAGCGAGTTCAGGTAATACCTCTGGAATTTCAGCGCATCCCAGGTTTCTTTGAGCTTGTTGAAATCAAAAGAACTGGGGAATATCGTCACGTCGTTGCGGAATTCCCGAATATCCTTAAACCCCGCCAGCAACACCCAGACCGCCGGAAAAGCACATACTGCCACGATCATCAGGCAGATGAGGACCAGGATGACACTCAGCAGCTTCACTGAAGGCGAATGGATGTCATAGCCTCTGATGGCGCCGTCTTTTTTTTCTTTATATTTGTCAAAAAACATCGTCTTCCCCTCCTTACTCATCCTTAGCCGCCGTAAGCTTCATATACAGCCCGCTCAGCAGCACTAAGACCAGGCAGATCATAACCGATATCGCCGCTGCCACCGGGAAGTTGAAGTCCCGGAACGCATAACGGTACATCAGCATCATAATCGAAATACTGGCATTGTTAGGTCCGCCGTTGGTCATGACCATCGGCTCCTGCAAGATCTGGAACACGGAAATCACCTGCAGAATCAGCAAGGTCTTGGCCAGTCCAAAGACACTGGGCAGGGTAATGTATCTGGTCCGCTGCCAGATACCGGCACCGTCAATCGTCGCTGCTTCATACAGGTCGGCGTTGATCGAGCTGATATTCGCCATATAGATCAGCGCTGTCGCACCGGCACTTTTCCAGGTCATCGAAACGATGATCAGCGGTATCGTCATGTCGGGATCGGTCAGCCACATCAGCGGCTCAATCCCCAGCTTACCCAGCAGGATATTCAATACCCCGGTGTCCCCCGGTGTGAAAAAGAAAGACCAGATCCAGACCGTCGCCAGGCTCGGCATGATATTGGGAAAATAAACCCCCACCCGGAACAGTCCTTTGAAATGAACCGTCTCGGAGATCAGGATGCCGACTATGATCGGAACCAGAAACCCGATCAGCAAAGACCAGAAAATATATTCAAAGGTATTGCTGAAGGCCGCCATAAAGTCCGGGCTGTTGACCGCCCTGACATAGTTGTCAAGACCGACAAATTCGACCAGTTCATACCGCTTGGCGGTGTAGAGCGACAGCCGGATATTTTCGATGAGCGGCTGCCAGATGTAGAAAGCAAATAAAATGAGCGAAGGCACCATGACCAGCCAGCCGGCCAGATCTTTTTTGCGGAACTTGCTTTTTGTCTTCATGGACATATCCTCCTTTGGCATATCTTCCTTTGGTATTTCTCCTTTGGCATTTCCTCCTTTGCAGTTATTGTCCGCTCCGGCCAGATTGTCTGCGGCAGCAGCTTTTAGAAAACTGCTGGGTTTTTTTTCAAAAACCCAGCATCTGCAAACTATTCTATTTATTTCCAATAAATTCTTTGCCGTTGTAATTTCGTCTTACATCGCATCCAAAAGCGCTTGATAATTGCTGTTAGCAGTTTCCATCAGCGCCGCCGTATCAGCGTCTTCATCCGTCAGGACAGCCTGCAGGACTTTGGTAAGCTCCGCATACATATCCTGGGTCAGGCCCGGCTCTTCCGTCCTGAGCCCGCCGGCTTTCGTAGCATCAAAGTAGCTCTGGTACATCCCGGTATCGACGTTGCCCAGCTCTTCAATAATCTGTGCCTCGGCATCAAGGATATCCTGGCCGACCCAGCAAGCGAAACGGGGGATGATCGGGACGCCGTTATCGGCTTTGTTCTGATTGTCGGCTCTCATGCCGGCGATGGAGGCTTCGGTGACCTCAGGCGATTTGCCAAAGACGACCAGATAGTCCAGGGCCGCTTCGATTTCCGCGGGAGTAGCGTCTTTCGAGAACATATAGGGGGTTCCTCCCATCAAGGAGAACTGTCCGCCCGGACCGGCCGGTATCGCACACAGGGCCAGGCTTTCCAGCGGCAGCCCGTTGACCTGAGTCGGCTGGTTGACCGCATCGTTAGCGCCGATATACATCGCGGCGGCACCGGTTCCCAGCGCCGTGAAGCCGGTTCCCCAGTCTTCATTGGTAGGGTCGGCGGTCAGGACATCATATTCCCATTTTAAGGATTTGACATATTCCATCGCAGCGATCGCTTCCGGGGAAGCCAGGTTAGACGTGAAAGTACCGTCGCCATTGTCAACACACAGGGTTGCGCCAAAAGCCCAGGCAATATTGGAAAAATGCCAGCCGCCGGAATTGTCCTTAGCTAACAGGCAGAGCCCGGCCGCACCGGTCTGCTCTTTGATGATCACGGCTTTTTCAGCCAGATCTTCCCAGGTCGTGGGATATAACGGATAGCCAGCGTCATCGACCAGGCCGGCCTCGGTAAATAATTCTACATTCAGCATCAGGCCCAAGGCATAAGCGTCACGGGGAACCCCGTAAACCCGGCCGTTTGCATCGCTCAGTAGTTCTTTGATGGCCGGGCTGATGGCATCCAGCCAGCCTCTCGCGGCCAGCTGATCGGTAATGTCGGCAACCGCTTCCTGTTTGATCAGCTTCTGCGGCTCGGTGAACCATGCTTCAAATATCGTAGGTACATTGCCCGATTCTACCATCGGCATGAAAGTGTCAACCGCATACCGGTAGTAAGCCGGTTCATATGTTACATTCGGATGTGTCTCCGCCAAGGTGGCCACAAAGCCTTCATGGACAGCGATATCTTCTACCAGAGTATCTTCCGGCCAGATTCCCAGCGTGACAGTCACCGGTTCTTCAGCCGGCTCTTCGGCCGGTTCTTCGGCCGGCTCTTCGACCGCCGGTTCTTCGACGGCCCGTTCTTCGACCACCGGTTCATCCTCATTTGTTGCAGTATCTCCGCCGTCTGACGCACAGCCGGCCAGATTAGTAAGAATCATGACTGACGCAAGCAACGTTACTAATAACCTTTTTTTCATTTTCCTCTCCTTTCAATTGAAGTACGCCGTAGCGTACTTAATTTCGCAATTAAAATGGTTAAACGTTAAACTTGGTTGATATTTCTTTTCCCGTGGGACGGGTTTTCATTACTTTTGATTAGTTTAACGTTAAACCCACTTTACCATTTTTTTCCTGAACTGTCAACTTATAAAGACTACAATTTTCTGAAACCAATGGTCTGTTTGTAATGTTACCGCCTAGCCAAAGTGCATCAAACGGCAACAAACGGCTACTGCAGTGATCTTTGCCATCAGTTGACTGGCGTGAGCGGTCATCGTCATATTGCCCGAGCCACCAATACGGTTTTTTTCTGGTTCTTTCTACAATACCAAATCTCTTATCAGCATCTTCCAAATTGCTGCCAATTTACTAGATTTCCGCATCCTCAAGCTGACGAGCAGCAGGATTAAAAACTCTACAAAACCGGCCGGTACGGATCAGGTACCGACCGGTTTTGCATCGATAAATCTTGGCGGCGGCTGTTTAAGGCCATCAAAGTCCGGAAAGGGATGTCAGCTTTGGGCCAAGGCCAGAACCTGGGCATCAGACATGGCACCGGACTGAAGAACGAAGTCGGCGATCTTGAAATCGATGCTGTACTTCCCGGCATTGGCGAACTGTCCTGACGGTTCCACCGTCTGTCCGATATAGGTGTTCACGCCGCCGCTTATGCCGTTTCTCAGATTGACACTGGTATTGGAACTGATTTTAGCGCCGTTAAGGTATACGTCTATGGTATTGGTTTCCTTGCGGAAGACAGCGGCGACATGGATCCATTGCCCGACCGTAGTGCTCTTATTTCCCAAGGTGATATCTGAGCGGCTTCCGCCGCCGACGTTATAATTTAGCCGGATGCCGCCGCTACTGTGTGCGCTTACGATGAAGCCGGCATTGCTTCCACTGGTCCAGTCTTTATTGCTAAAGATTGCCGCGTCATTGGTATACCCGTCATTTACATAGATATCAAATGCGAAGGTAAAACTCTGGTTATAGTTGAACCTATTGCCCAGATCAATATAGGTGCTTGTTTTCGGGGCGGCACTGGAAGCGGCAAGACGCAGAGCCTTTTGACCGGACACACCAGCATCCACATATTCCGGTATTGTTACTGTCCCGCTGGTCAGGCTGGCAGGACTGGCCGTACTTAAGACTTGCACCAATGCCGGCTCCCCCGTCCCGTTATCCAAGGTATTGTTAAAGGAGAGGTCATACTCCGGCGAGGATGTCTGATTCCCGCCGATAGTGAAAGTCTCCCGCAGATACTGGCTGCTCTGCTGCTGGAAAGATCCAAAGGCGTAAATGCGCAGCTCATATTCAACATTGGGCTGCAGACCTCCCAGCGTCTGGGTATAGTATTCCTGTCTGAGCCGGGTCGGCCACATGAAATCGGACCACTGCCAGGCGGTTTTAACGAGGACACCGGTATGAAGATTCCTGATTTCGAATTGATAGGAATGGACTACCTCCTTACCGGCATTGCTGGGAATTCCATCCGGCATTGTGGCTTGCTGAAAGGTTACATCGATTTTGGTCTGATCGTTGGGGCGGGATTGAACGTCGATCTCACCGGTTACCGCTGTGCCGGCCGGCTTGCTGTCATCAAACAGGGGAGCTGTTTTGGCGGCCTCGCGCCGGGCAGCAGTATAGGGGAAGTTCGCGGGCTGGGACACGTCGAAGGTCCAGACCTGCTCCAGTTCCGCCTGGCCCGACGGTCCGGCTGTGGCGTCAAAGTCATAGTTTTTTATCGTTACTTCCGAGCCCTCGACTTCCACGATCATGCCCTGCATCATCGGAACATTGGATTCGCTTGCGGGATTAACCGGATTGCGGGGATGTGAATTGGCGCTTACGCCGTCCTGTTTATATCCCAGATAGGACTGGCCGGCACTGCCGGAGCCTTCCATCTCCATGTAGTGCATCGACCCGGTATTGACGGAAGTGAAGCCGCCCTGCCAAATAGAACGGGGATCTTGATTCGGACTATGGATATGACCGGAAAAGAGCACTACCTGAGGGTCATTTTTAAAGAAATAATTGGTGTCGTTGTTACCGAAACTACTGGTATACCATTCGTCGGAAACATAAAAGGTGTTCTGGATCGGCCAATGACACATGATGAAGATCGGTTTGGCGGGATCCTCGGCTTTAGCCAGGTCAATCCGCGCCCGCAGCCAGTTCTTGGTGGCCTGAGCAAACGAATTATCATAGCTTGCCGACGAACTGACCGTGTTAAAGCCCTGAGAAGCGACTCCTGCATTCTCACCGCTTATGACCGCCCCTGGGTTAACCGTAATAAAATGGTAGCCGCCTATTACATAATCCGCGTTGGTCTTTTGGCCGGTCGCCTGGACAAAGGCGCCCGTACCGCCGCCATAGGCATCATGGTTTCCCATTGCCGCCACCATCACCGGCTTGTCAGGGGCGGGATCATGCGGAGAATCCAAGCGATTCTGGACAACGGCCTGAAACTGGTTCCAGTCGTTTGTCCGGCCGAAGTCACTGAGATCGCCGCCCAATGCTACGGCATCCACACCTTGCCTACCGTACCAGTCAAGCACCGCCGCAAAGCGCTGGTTGTTGGGATAAGCAGAGCTGGAACTGTCCGAGGTTCCCACATGGATGTCGGAAAGCACCCCGAATACGACCCTGCCGGCATCATTATCGTCCACTACCTGTACTGTTTCAGCAACGATGACTTGTGGATGTGACCATAGGGAAGCTTTGACTGTCAGCATTGTCCCTGACGGCTCGTCGGCACCCACCGTCAGCTGCCCCGATTCATTGATGGAAGTGCCGGCACCGCCGCCTTCCACAATCCAACTTACCGATTTAGTCGAGGCGGCAAAGTTGATGCTTTGTCCGCTTTTAACTTCCTCAATGTCGGTGATGATGCTTAAGGGGACAGGATCCGGCATAGAAGAATTGTCCCCGTAATACTGCCATTCTGTCTGGCCGCTTGCCCTCATGCGGATATTTCGCAGCATGAAATCCTGAACATTGCCGTTATGGTTGCGGAAACCCAGTTTGCCGGAAGCCACCGGGAGATCGCTCCTGACCGGGAGGCTTCCCTGCTCTACGCCGTCGATGGTAACCGTCATTGTCGTCCCCGCAAAAGCAACGCGGACCAGATGTACCTCCGGAGCTGCCATGGGAATGGCGGCGGTGTTTGCTGCTCCGTTAAGAACCGGCTTGCCGATGGCTGAATATAGTTCTCCGCTGCCCAGCCAGTACTGGGTCATCCAGTCGCCGCTGTTGATGTACTGCGCCCCGGCAAATACGGGGTGTCCCGTCGCGCCGGGCTGCAAACCGGAAAAGCGGCTTAAGATAGTAAAGGAAATATTGCTGCTGCGGGATGACAGCTTCCACTCAAACTCCAATTCCCCGTCGGCAAAAGACGGGCCGTCTTCCAGCCAGATGAACTGATCCGTCAAAGATTTTAAATGAATCCAGCCTTCGCTGTCGATATAGGGAGCCTCCATGAACCCCGGGGCTTTCCCTGGCGTGGCCGCCGCTGCAAATTCAAACGGCAAGGTGCCGGCAGCCCTTTGGGCCGCAGCTTGTCCTGCCGCATAAGCCGGGCCGGAGGATACAGCCACGCTCCATGTGGCAATCAGTAATATTAATATCAAAAAGTACGATGTCATGTGTTTTATCATTTGTAATATCTCCCTTCTTGTTGGATGTTTGGTTTGCTAACGAAACATCTGTCCACCTATCCTCGCTTTCTGTTTGCAATCTGATAATCAATGAGCAAATACAGGGGCATATCCTGTACCTAAATCAATTTTATAATATATTATTCGATACATCAATAACAAAAAGCTATATATTAAATTTGAGTAATTCTAAATATAATATCAATTAATGTGGATTGTTTCATGATTTAATATTGGATTTTCACCCGGAACATGGTGATAACAGAATGAACAGAATGGGCACAGTAAGTCAATTGTGCGAAAGTCAGAATCATTGCACGTCAACCCAAGCCAAAGCCCCGCCCCAGAACGACGTTTCCCACCACTGTTTCAGTGAGATTTCTTTTTTGATCCCTAGGTCGGATATGACCGCTTTCGCTTCCTTAGGCCGGTAAGCCATGATCGTCACCCAATGCCAGGCCTCGATCTGTTTCTGGTCGCCGGCGGAATAATTGAGAAAAGCTACCGGCAGATCCCGCCGCAGCGCCTCCTGCAGAAAATGCTCCCCTTCTGCATAGGAGGGTCTTCCTTTAAAATGCGAAGGAATATAGTAAATATCGCTTTGGGCGGCAAACGATCTTTCCTTGGCATAGCGCGTCAGTCCCGCGGTGAAAACGGACGGCTTCCTGACCCCGCCCCGTCCCGGTTCTACATAGGAAAACATCCGGGTCATCAGCTCCCGGCATGCTTCCTGGCTGTAATCTTTTGCTCCGCTAAGAGACTTAAGGCCGCTGCGGGTGCGGGACAGATACCAGACGATATTGGACGCCGCCGTAGGCGCGCATCCGGACATCCGCATCCAGTTGTCCATATACCAGCTCTGGCTTCCGCCAAAATACACCGACTTTTTTCCGTAAACCTCCAGCGCCTTGATCTCTTTTAGTTCCAAGCAGAACAGCCTCCTTCTTAACTCGTAAATAACTGCATTCGAAACCGATTAACCTTAAGATTAACCGATAATCTAAAATACTTCTATCCGATCAGCCTTATCTTTGATATTCGTGATGATTTCATAGCCTATCGTTCCGCACAGTTCCGCCATCCGCTCAACGGTCATATTGACATTGTCGAAGATGGCGACTTCATCCCCGGCATTTACCATCGGGCTGATGTCGGTGACATCAACTATGGTGTAGTCCATGGTCACGTTCCCGACGATCGGTGCCAGCTGTCCCTTGATCACAAAGGCCCCGTTATTGGACAATCTGCGCATGACCCCGTCAGAATAGCCGACCGGGATTTCCGCAAGCTGCGTCTTCCGCTTCGTGACGAAGGTGCGGCCATAGCTGATGCTTGCGCCGGCCGCGAACTCCTTGACCTGGGTAATCCGGGTAACATATGTGAGGACCGGCTTCAAGGTGATCTTATCCTTGATTTCTTCGCAGGGATAATAACCACGCAAGATATACCCCGGCCGCACCATGTTGAATAATTCTGCCTCGGGATTGAAGATTGCCGCCCCGGCACAGGCATGTTTATAAGGAACCGTGCCGATCCGGTTTTCGATCATAGCGACAGCCCGCTTAAATGTATCTGTCTGCATGGCCGTGTATTCCAAATCCTCAGGTGCGTACATGTCGGCACTGGAATAATGCGTATAGATCCCTTCGACCGTCAGATTCCGGCATGCTGCGATGACCGCCGCCAACTGCTCACATTCGTCAGCCAGAACCCCCAGCCGGCTCATGCCGGTATCCACTTCGATATGGATTGTCAGCATTTTATCGGCTTTGGCAGCTGCTTTATTGAGAGCCATGGCAAACTCAGGCTCTCCGACCGACATCGTTACGTAATCGCTTCGTTCGGCAATCCAATCGGCTTCGTAGGGAAAAGCCTGATAAAGAATCAGAAACCGGGCATTCTTCATCACCCGGTGAAGCTCCTCCGCTTCACGCAGATCGGCTACGGCAAAAAAGCTGCAGTCGCTGTAGATATCCGCCAGCAGATTCGCCCCGGTGCTATAAGCGTCGGCCTTGATCACCGGCACGACCTTCACGGAGCTGCCCACATACTGTTTGATAGCAGCATAATTATGTTTCAGGGCATCTACGTCTACCAGAAGACGGGTCTGTGCCGCTACGGCGCTGCCGCGTTCAAGCAGTTTGTACAGCAGTTCATACTGTTCCCACATCTTCATCCCGTTCGACCCTTTGATCAGGACGATATCGCCGCTGCTTATCTCTTCCCGAATAACAGCTGATGAGAGCGCGGCATCCAGTGCTTCTTTTGAGGCAAAACAGGAAGCATCGCTCCTGCCCTTCAGAAACTCGTTTCCATATGCGCCGACATAATAGACCCGGTCTGCCCGGCCCCGGGTATATTCGGCCAGCTCACGGTGCAGCGCTCCGCTCGCTTCCCCCAGCTCCATCAGATCACCCAGGACAGCGATACGGGTACTGCCGCCGCCTATCTCTGACAAGGTATCGATAGCGGCCATGGTCGAGTCCGGACTGGCGTTGTAATAATCCTTGATAAACCGAATGCCGCGGACCGTTGCTGTTTCCAGCCGCATGGAACTGCGCGGATATGATTGTATCGCCTTGATCGCCAAGTCAGCCGGAACGCCCAGCCTGATTCCGATGGTCAAGGCCAGCAAGGCATTCTGCACGTTATGCCGCCCCAGTACCGGCAATGAGCACGGATAGCTGTTTCCCTGATAATGCATAGAAAAACTGAGGCCCAAGCCGCTTTCATCCCAGCATTGAGTAATATCCGTTGCATACAGGAAATTACGTTCCTCCTCCCGCAAGCCACAGAAAAGAACCTGCAGGCGATCGGAGGTAACGTCAGCCAGCAGATCATCGTCACTGCACAAAACCAGCGTCCCGCCGTTTGATAAGCCTTCTGCTATTTCCATCTTGGCATGAAACACAGCATGTCTGGTGCCGCCCAGATTGCCCATGTGGGCAGTTCCGATCTTGGTGACAGCAGCGATATCGGGCTTTACTATGTTGGCGAGACTGCGGATCTCGCCGCTGTGGTTCATTCCGATCTCAACCACGGCAACATCATAAGTATGATCAAGCTTAAGCAGGGTCTGGGGCACGCCCAGATCATTGTTATAATTTTTCTCTGTCGCCAGCACTTTATATTTTGAGGCTAATACCGCTGCCAGCATATCCTTAACCGTTGTCTTGCCGTTACTTCCGGTCAAGGCAACCACCGGTCCATGAAACTGGTTCCGGCAATAGGTGGCAATGTCCTGATATGCTTTCCTCGTATCTGCAACCCTTATGGTCGGGATGTCGGTGCTCACATCCTCTGATACGATGGCCGCCCGGGCGCCTTTTTGGGCAGAAACGGAAACATAACGGTGGCCGTTATCTTTTTCGGTAACCAAGGCAACGAACGCCGCCCCTTTCACATTTTTGCGTGAATCAAAGCATATATTAGATAAAGGAAAGTCTTCCCCCGTGTATGCAGTTGACCCGCCTGTACAGTCCACTGCTTCTTTAAATGTCAGTCTGCTCAAATCAGAACCTCCTTAGATTCCATGAATTGTTCCAAATAAACAATTACTTGTATTTTAGCATCTGACGTATTAAAAATCCATATAAAATCTTAAGATCATGGCGATTCGTCCTTACCTTTTAGTATCTTGTACAGTCGTTTCCTGATCTCAGGTAAAGAAATACTGATTCGGTCTGCAATATCCTGCGTTTTTTCTTTCACTATCAAGTGAAAAAACACTGATCCCTTATTGACTCCATAGACGGATCTTAATGCTTCACTGAATCCGGCTATTCCATTACAACTGAAGCATGTCTGATATCCTGCCAGTCTTGCCATCTCAGCGAAATCCCAATCCATATGACAGGTCTTCTGCCCTCCCGTAGATTCATACATATTATTGTCTACCATTATATGAAAAAAATTCTTTGCTTTCTGCTCCCCGGCCACAAAAACATTGCCAGGATTCATTAAGAAACTGCCATCCTTCTTCTCTTCTTATATTCGGATTAAATATAGAGGCACAATTGCCATTTGTGACTACTTCTTTTGCCCAGCCGGCAATCTCATGGCAATTATCATTTTGCAGTATCTTAGATTCGATCTTCAAATCATTCAGCAATGTCATAGTAAGTGAGCCCATTATTTTGTTCTCAACTGTGTCCTTGTCATCATACCCACGGACACTGATAATATAAAGCATACCGATTTCAAACGGTATCACCAGAGATGCTATAGCGTTTAATGACAATCCTAACCCTGAATTTTGCATTAAAACTACTGGCAGTTCACCGGAAAGTAACCATCCCCGTCCCATAAGATAACTCTCCCATACAGAACATCGGCAAAGTCGGATATCAGGCTTTTGCCAACTATCATCAGGCTTTCTTCTGCCTGTAGAAAGGAAGAACCCCGCCGTCTTTTGCTGTTACTATTTTGATCATCTTAATAGTCTATTCCAATTCAATCAAGCCAATCCGAAACTGGCTGACACCGGAAGAAATCGAAGCCTTTACAGGAGAAAACGTAACTGAAATAAATATCACATTGGAGCCAGCATGAAAACACTTTATCTAGAATGCAACATGGGTGCTGCCGGAGATATGCTGATGGCAGCACTGCTTGAACTACACGATAATCCCAGCCACTTCCTAAGCCGCCTGAACAGTATCGGGATTCCAGGAGTGATGATCAGCGTCGTGCCATCGGTGAAATGCGGCATTACCGGCACTCATATCAAGGTTGAGGTAAATGGCCATGAAGAAGGATTCGGCCCAGATTATCAACATGTCAACTTTGAACAACAGCATTGGTATGTTCATGAACATAGCCGCGATCATGAACATGACCATGATCATAGCCACGATCATGAACATAGCCGCGATCATGATCATGATCATAGCCACGATCATAAGCATAATCATAACCATAGCAACAGTCATAACAGCTTACATGAGATCGGACATCTGATCGAACATCTTAATATTTCCGCTGCCGCAAAGAAAAATGCAATTGAAGTATATAAGCAGATAGCTGAAGCCGAGAGCCATGTCCATGGTGTGCCGGCCGAGCAAATCCACTTCCATGAGGTGGGAGAACTTGACGCGATTGCCGATATTGTCGGTGTCTGTATGCTGATCGACGAACTTGCGCCGGAGCATATCATTGCCTCTCCAGTGAATGTCGGCAGCGGTCATGTCCGCTGCGCACACGGCATCTTACCGGTTCCCGCTCCTGCGACTGCTTACATTTTGCAGGGCACCCCCGTATACAGCGACAATATTGTCAGCGGAGAACTGTGTACCCCGACCGGGGCGGCCCTGTTAAAGCACTTTGCCAAGGATTTTAGCAAAATGCCGCTTATGACAGTTGACAAGATCGGTTACGGCATGGGCCGGAAGGATTTTGAAAAGGCCAACTGCGTCCGCGCCTTTATCGGTGAAGCTGATGCTGTCAACGAGGAAATCACCGAGCTTGTATGCAACTTAGATGACATGACCCCAGAGACAGTGGCTTTTGCCGCCCAGCTTTTATTCGACGAGGGCGCACTTGATGTTTACACAACGCCGATCGTTATGAAAAAGGGCCGTGTGGGGCTGAGTCTTACCTGCATGTGCCGTACAAACGATAAAGACAAAATACTACCACTGATCTTCAAGCATACAGCCACGCTGGGAATCAGGGAATATTCCAGCCGCCGCTATGTACTGCAAAGAGAACTGACGGAAACCGAAACAGTCTATGGAAAGGTGCGGATCAAAACCTCGCAGGGATTCGGTGTGACGAAATCCAAGCCCGAGTACGAGGACATTGCGAAAATCGCCAGAGAACAGGGGATGTCGACGAGTGAGGTACTTAAGCTGTTGGATCATTAAGTTTATCGAAAATAGAGCAGGGTGAGGGCTCGGGGGCCACCACTTTATCTAAAACTTGGCTTTTCCTTTTTATAGTACGGTTTTAGGAGGTTTTAGTCCGTGAATATAGCTGTAAGTCATGAAAATGACCTCGATGAACATCTCTTGCTTCATTTTTACCGAGAACTTATATACTATAACTTATTACCTTATAGGTGAATCCAAAGCCGTTCTTCTTTCATCCAAAACTTAATTTGTTTTTACTTGTCCACTCATGAAACATCTGGATATAAATATCTCCACAAACCAAGTCAAAATCTTCATACAGGTTGCGCTTTTTATTAAGAAAGAAATCCTTTATTTTCAACCCGCTCAGCATAGACTAATATTTGCTGATCCTTTACCATTTCTTTGTAATATCCCGTCTCAGATAAACCATGTCTACCAATTGTTTTCCCGCTTCAAACATAGGATGATCATAATTATCCACAAAGAAATTCTTTCTGTGTGATTCCCTAAAACCGCACTTTTGATAAAATGAAAGCGCAGAGGGAACGTCACCCGTCCCAACAAACATGTTCAGTGCAAGCGGAAAACAGGAATTCTATCATGCTTTTTCCATAACCTTTTCGCTGAAACTTAGGTAAGACGGCAATATTCTTCAGCTCATAAATACCTTCGCCTTCTTGTGTGACCACGCACTCCGCTTTTACTCCGTCGTCATCTAAAACGAACATTTCACCATGTTCAAGGTATTTATCTATCACCTCTTCCTGTTCGTCGGCCAGCAATAGTAAGTCAATATATATCTTTTTGTCTTCTGTTATCTTACTTATTTTCATTCTCATGTCCTTTAATCCCTTAGTAAAATCAGTATATCACCTTCATTAATGATTCTCTTTTCTAATTCCCAAAATTTTGTTGAAGCCAGCTCTTTTTGCCCTAAATATTCCACATATGTCGCAACCAACTTCTCCATAAGCTTCTTGCCATTCGGAAATCTTTTCTCTGTATAAATTTCAGTCTTTCTTTTTCCCTAGTTCCGTTTTCCGTATATATTCTTTAAATGGATCTTTTTCCAATGATATTCACCTCTTTTCAAAATATCATCGTGAAGCTATTGCATTACTTATACGCTATAATGAAAACACTGTAAATACCTCGCAGATGTTCCTCATTTTCTTTATTTTCTCATTAGTTTTATTTCAGCTATGTTCCTAATTTGTCACTTATTATATAATCCCGTCTTTGAC
>DBDJ01000012.1 GCA_002293525.1 Lachnospiraceae bacterium UBA935 | reverse complement strand
TCTTGTCTTTCAAGGGCGTCTAATAGTTGTTCGAACCGAGCCATTGCCTCTGTATTGCTGTCTTCAAATATGAACGCACATGATGAAGATAATAAAATAGATATAATAGATATAAATAGAAACAATACAAAATATCTTTTCCTCACTACAAAATCACCTTTCTGTTATGAAGTAACCTCTTGTCAAGGGTTAATTTCAAGAAATCACTCTTTTTCTTTATTTCTTATTGTTCACTGCCTGGAGCACATGGATAGAGATTCAGATTTAACAGTCCTGGCCTCGGAACTCCGAACTCATCATGCGCAAGCTTATTCAGCATCATTGATTTCAAGCTTTATGGACTTGATCCGGAAGCGATGTTTAATAAAATATAGAATTGCAACCACCGGGAACGTAAACTGGATTTCACCTATCACACCCTGATAAGTAATAATCCTGGTGGATCTGATAGGATGGATAAAGTAAGAAAAATCAAAATACCCTTCGCCCAGTACATTTATTTTGATACCGATATTGACAAATAAAATAAGAAATATTAAAAATCCCCACAGTCTCGGCTTCTTCTTGGCGCATAGATAGGAAACATAGAGTGTGAAGCCAAGTACAGACAGCCTTATCGCCAAGAAAATCCAATGTATCAATTCATACTCATACCATGTGCTTATATAACCTATCTTATCAGGAAGCAAGCCGACTGTATCCATTGTATCTTCACTGGTAATAGAGAAAAAAAGAACGATAGTATCTTTATCGGTTTCAACTTCATAGTAATATCTGACAGAACTTGGAAAAATACCCTGCGCCGGCTCATCAACCTGATGCACTTTTTGGTAGTCAATCCAGTTTCTGTCATCCCATACATAAAATAGTGTTTCATCATATCGACTTCTTTCGACATATGCTGTCATACCATCATCAAATAAATGCTCGATTACTGTGATGTCATTATTACTCAATGCTTCCAGCACCAATAACAAGTACTGCTCCATAATATCGTCAGAAACCTGAGGTGTGTTTTCGCTGGCAGCTTTTACTTCCGTTTTACAACCCAGGCTCATAATAATACATAACAATATAATCAAACCGCCTATAGCTTTTTTCATTGAAATTCCACCTGCCCCTTATGGTATTTTTTAATTAAGTACCTTACGTAAAATAGTATCGCCCCTAGCGGTACTGAAGATGATCCGGAATCTTGATTTGTTTTTCACGCACAGACTCCCTGCATAGACTGTGAACAAAAACTCCAATACAGCTATACATAAAAACAGCCACTGACCTTTGCTGAACTGACGCCATGTTTTTAATGTTCCTATTTGTTCAGGTACAAGGCCGACCCCATCGATCTTACCGCTTCTGTCTACAATACTGAGTTTACTATCAAACGTCAATTTGAACTATTACACTCCTTATTCTTAAAATGTTGAATAAACGGCTTCAAAAGTTCCACCAAATCAATGGATGCTTTAGCTTCCACACCATATATATAATAAAAACTTCCTCCAAATTCCAATTTGGCAGATTCGCCGACTTGTAATTTTTCTATGCCAAGCACATTTTCGAACTTAACATCCGACCAATTAAAAACTAGTTCAATTCCAATTGTTAATCCAAGTATATCACCTGATACATTTACTCCCGATTTAAAGTCGAGTTCACCATGCTCATTTACAACACCATAGATTGGTTTGAATCCTGCCTTTGCAGCTACCGAGCCTATGTATACAGATCCGCCTATCCCGACACCTGTTCCTGCCTCCGCATCTACTACATTATCTATATAGTCCTTATCTATATAGCCCTTAATGGCTTCCCAATCACTATCAACTTCTAATATATTGTCTTTAGTTGTCTCTGCTAATTCATCCATATACTGTTCATATTTAGAAAAATGTGATTCTTCAGGCTCATAATTGAAAAATGTTTCGGCTTCCTCTTCAAACAACCAAAGCAAAAGTTCCTCTAATATGTTGATATCTTCCGCTGCGGTCGGACTCATGCCATCCAGATCAACCCATTTTAACGGATTATTCCAACAATATCCATAGCGGTTCAGCGTAAATGGCAAAGCTTTGTTTCCTCTTTTGCGGTCTTCCGCAGTAAATCGTCCAAGTCTTGGCACATACTCTCTAGCCTGAGCAAAATAATTGCCACTCACCTCATCTAACCGGTATCCTGTAAAACCAAAAGGCTGTGTTTTTCCCGGTTCTGTAAATGTAACAGATTTTTCTGAATTCTGCTCTTCTTGGTTGACATTCAGGCTATTACCAAACTCATCATACGCATAAGCAGTACCTTCCCCGTTAGCATAGAGTAACCTTATTGGGCTTCCCATTTCATCTGTCAGGAAAAATCCTGTGTTTCCTTTGTTCTGTTCTTCCACAACAGCGATATCTGAATCCCAGTAAAAGCTTTGGAGCCGCTCGTTAGAACGGATTTCCAATAAATTGTGATAAGGCCGGGTCAAATCCAGCAGGTATTCTTCATCATCTTTTCCGGCACGCTGACCCAAACCATTATAACGGTAGGCAACCTTCCTCTTCCCATCTGAAACACTTTCCAGCCGATTCGTAGCATCATAGGAATAACTGCACGTAAGCTCGCCGTTTTGACTCTCATGAATTAAGTTTCCGCGCTGATCATAGATATAACTAAAAGTGTTCTCTTTAGTCAGATCTCGGTCATTTATCGCCTTCGTTTCCTCTGTCAGTAACTGGTTCAGGATATCATAAGTGTAATCATGACGGATATCCTTAGCGTAATCCTCCATAAATAGACGGTTCCCAAAGGAATCATAGTGAAATTTTCTCAGTAATTTCCCGTTCTGTTCCACTCCAGTCAATCGGTTCTGAATATCATAATTGTATTTGAATTCCTCTTCTTCCGGCAGTCCCAGCCGCTTGTTCCTTATCAATATCTTGTTTCCATTCCGGTCATAATCATAGGTGAAATGGTCATAGATCTTTTCCCCGTCTTCATGTATCAGCTCCAGCAGATGACCCATATCATCATAATTCCACGTAGTTTTCAATCCCGCAGGACTTATTTTGGTTCGAAGTTTTCCATTAGATCCGTAATGATATGTGGTTTCTATATCCTCCTCTCCAAAGCGCTGAATCAACATTTTCTCCATCCGTAAAAGATTATCATATTGATAGACTATCCTTTTTCCGTCCGGATAGGTAATGCTTCTTTGCTCTCCGTTAATTCCCCATTCATAATTAACTGCCTGACCGGTATGATCGACCACCTTAACCACCCTGCCGGTCACATCCCTTTCAATATTGATTTCTCCGAGCCGGTTTTTAATACAAGATATCTGCCGCAACGGGGTATACTCTAATTCTGTCTTATTCCCGTCGGCATAGTTAATATTTATTATTTTACCATCCGCTGCATAATCAAAACAAGTCTGAAAACCTTCTTTGTCAATTTTTTTAACTATTTTACCCATAGCATCATAGGAAAAAAATTCTTTTCTCCCCATTGCATCCCTTATCGTTTCCAGCCATCCGAGCGCATTCCATTGGTAATAAATATCCCTTGAATTCTCGCCATTCTTACCCTTTTGGCAGACATGTATCAGCCTATCATTGGCATCATAACCATATTCTGTCCGATTACCCATCGAATCAGTAAGGGCAGACAGTTTTCCACTTAAATTATACTCATAATTAGAAGTACTTCCATCAACATCAATGACAGAAGTGATGTTTCCCGTCACATCATAGTTAGCGGCTTTTTCCCGCCCGTTACTATCTGTTGCTTTTATAATTCTTCCCATATTATCATAGAAATAGGTTATCCTCATCCCCTTCTTGTCAATAACAGCCGATACCTGTCCCAGACAATTGTATTCGTATGATAATTCCTGACCGTCTGGAAAGATCATCTTAGTAACCCTGCCGCCAGGGGAATATATATACTTAGTTGTACGTCCGGCTCCGTCAATGATTTCCTCCGGCTTACCCAAAGCGTTGTACTTATAGCGGGTGGTGCTGCCATGTATATCGGTTCTTGCTGTCAGTTTCCCGGCTTCATCATAGCTATAGCTTCTCAGATTATTCAACGGATCAGCAATACTGGCAACCTGTTTGTTGCTGCCATGATATGTATAAGCTGTCCTGCCGCCAACCGGACTGACTACAGCTGTTACCCGATTTAAAGCATCATATTCATATCGAGTTTCTGAGATAGTGTTCTTACCGTCACCAGCCAGCGTTGCCAGCAAATTCCCGGACGGATCATAGTAAAACGTAAATACTGCGGTTGGCTCTTCACCTTGCGCTTTCCTTATCTCCTTCCTTTTCAATCTGTTATGTTTATCATAAAGGTATGAGATTACAGCCCCTGACATAAGTATTTTTTCCGATATATTTCCCATCTGGTCATATCTGTTAACGATTTCTCGTCCCTGACTGTCGGTTATTTTTTCCACCTGATTCATTACATTATAGTCAATTGAAATTTCTGCTCCATTGAAATCCTTTACCTTGACAATATTTCCACTTTTATCATAGAAATAATTCTTAGCACTCCCATCAGGATTGACGATACCTATTAGCTGATCTCGATTATCAAACATATATTTGGTATTGTTACCCTTTCCGTCGGTAGTAGCAACTAGCCGGTTCAAATTATCATAAGTATAAGCAGTCACTACACCATCAGGATCTGAAAAACTGGTCAGATTTCCTTTGCGGTCATATTCCAACATAATAGAGCTTCCGCCCGGTAAGAAGATTTGTCTGGGAAGACCTGATTTATCATAAGATATCTCCTTCTTCTGATTCAAACTATTATTACTCCTGATAATGCGGCCTTGTACATTATAATGATTATCTAAAATCAAATTATTTGACCGCTTTAACTGCTTAATTTTATTTTTATCATTATAAATAAATTGAGTACGTTGCCGTAAAGGGTCAATAATTTCGATTATATTTCCACGAATATCATATTTATACCTGGTCCGGTTGCCGTTCCGGTCGGTATATTTGGTCCGGCAGTTCTTGCTGTTGTATTCGTAGCTTTCCTCGGAGACGGGCTTGCCGGCCTCGTCGGTGTAAACCGTCTTAATATGCCGTTTCTGCTCGTCATGGACATAGCGGATGCGGTTGCCGTTCTGTTCGGTAAGGACGACGGTGCGCTCTTTGTCCAGGTATTCGTAGCCCATCTCGCCGCCGTCGGGGAAGCTCTGCTTCACGGTGCGGCCCCGGCGGTCATAGCGGTTCGTGACGGTGGTGATGCCGCGGGGGCTGGTGACGCTTTCGATTTTGCCGTTTTTGTTATAGGCATATGCCGTGATGCCGCCCAGCACATTGGTGACGGTGTGGAGGCGGCCGTCCTGGTATGAGAAGCCGACGCGCCGCCCGGCATGGTCGGTGACGGCTTCCAGATAACCCTGGCCGTCGTAGGCATAGGCAAGGCTGTTGCCGGTATCTTCTTCGGCACGGCTGAGGCGGCAGGCATTATGGGAAGATGGGGAAGATTCTGCGGCGGTTTTTCCGGTCTCCATATCTCCCGCCTCTTCATAGAGGAACGTGATGCCGTTCCCGCCCAGGTCTTCCTGGCGGGTCATCCGGCCGGCGGCGTCAAACAGGTAGCGGGCCTGCTCCTTGGTGGTGTAACGGTATCCTTCCTCGGTCTTTTCCAGCACGCTCCCGCAGAACCGGAACGGGACATAGCTCCCGTCCGGGGCCTGCTTGTAGATGTCTTCGCGGCCGTCGGAGAGGATGACCGTGGCGGAGTTCTTTTTCTCGTTGGTCTCCACGGATATCTCGTAGTTATGGTTCCAGCCGGGGCCGAGGCTGCCGC